>DHHB01000093.1:57273-84741 GCA_002403075.1 bacterium UBP1_UBA4783
CCGAGACTGATGCGCCGTTTCGAGCTGTCGATCTCGAGCACGACGACCTCGAGCTCATCCCCCTTGCGGACCGCTTCCGAGGGATGGCGCACCCGCTTCGCCCACGACATGTCCGAGATATGCACGAGGCCGTCGATGCCGTCCTCGATCTCGACGAAGGCGCCGAAATTGGTGAGATTGCGGACCTTGCCGCGCATTCTCGTGCCCGGGGGATACTTGTTTTCGAGCGCTTTCCACGGATCGGGCTCGAGCTGCTTGAGACCGAGGGATATCTTCTCGTGCTCCTTGTCGACGTTGAGCACGATCGCCTCGACGGTGTCGCCGATGGCGACGACCTTCGACGGATGCTTCACGTGCCTCGTCCACGACATCTCGGAGATGTGGATCAAGCCCTCGATGCCGCGTTCGAGCTCGACGAACGCCCCGTAATCGGTGATCGACACGATCTTGCCGCGCACCTTCGTGCCGCTCGAGTAGCGCTGATCGACGCCCTCCCACGGATACGGCGTGAGCTGCTTGAGACCGAGCGAGATCCGCTCCCGCTCGCGATCGAAATCGAGGATCTTGATCTTGAGCTTGTCGCCGATGGCGACGACTTCCGACGGATGGCTCACGCGGCCCCACGTGAGATCGGTGAGATGCAGAAGCCCGTCGATGCCGCCGAGGTCCACGAACGCGCCGAAGTCGGTGATGTTCTTGACGACCCCTTCGCGCTCCTCGCCGACGGTGAGCTCCGCGAGAAGCTTTTTCTTCTTCTCGTCGCGCTCTTCCTCGAGAACGACGCGGCGCGAAACGACGATGTTGCGGCGCCGCTTGTTGAGCTTGATGATTTTGCAGTCGAGATCTTTGCCGATGAGATCGTCGAGATCGGGAACCTGCCGCAGCGCGATCTGCGACCCGGGCAGGAAGGCGTCGACGCCGAGCAGCTTCACGACGAGTCCGCCCTTGATGCGGTGATCGACGCAGGCGCTCACGGTCTTGCGGTCGTCGTACGCGTTCTTGATGTCGTCCCACGCCTTGATGAAGTCGGCCTTTTCCTTCGAGAGGACGATGAGGCCGTCCTGGTTTTCCATCTTCTCGAGGTAGACGTCGAATACGTCCCCCTTCGCGACCGTTTCGACGTTCGAGAACTCCGCGATGGGGATCGAACCCTCGCTCTTGAACCCGACGTTGAGGATGACCTCGTTGCTCGTCACCTCGTAGACGGTTCCCTTGACGATGTTGCCTTCCTGAAGCTCCTCGGCCTTGCGGCTGATGTCGCTCAGAATGCTGGCCCAATCGGCCCCTTCGTCGCTCGAAACGAGATCGTCCGTGGTAACCTTCTCGAACATGTTGCCGAGATAGGCTCTTGAAATCGCCGCTGCGTTGCGTTCACCGCCCTTCTCCATGGATTGTTCCGGCAGTGCGCCGGCGCCGGCTGTGTCGCCACTCTTTTCTTCGAACATTACTCGCACTCCTCCCGTCTGAATGGAATCCGGATGACCAGATATGATAAACGGTTACGCGAAACGGCGCAAGAGCTATCTTGAGCGGGCCTTGGGCGGGCCGGAGGAGGTTTCAGGGCGGATCGCGCGGGATCTTTTCGAGAACGGCATCGATGAGCCAGTCGGGAGTGGAGGTCCCGGTGGCGATGCCGATCCGCTCGACGCCCGAGAACCACGACGGCTCGACCTCGGCGGGGGATTCCACGAGACGGGATCTCACGCCGGAGCCGGCGCATACCTCGAGAAGGCGCCGCGTATTGGAGCTGTTGCGGCCGCCGATCACGAGCACGACGTCGACGCGTCTCGCGAGAGCGAGCGCCGCCTCGAGCCGGGCTTCGGTCGCCTCGCAGATCGTGTCGTTCACGAGGAGATCGGCGACCGTGCCCCGGAGGGCCTCGACGACCCCTTCCGCCTCGGCCCGCGGAAAGGTCGTCTGGATGACCACGCCGGCGCGTTCGATCGGGTCGACGGCCGCGGCCTCGGCGGGGCTCCGCACGATGAGCACGCCGCCGCCGGCGTGCCCCGCGACCGCCTGTACCTCGGGATGCGCCGGATCGCCGACGATCACGACGACGCGGCCGTCCTCGGCGAGGCGGCGCGCGAAGAGCTGGCTGCGTTGGACGAAGGGGCAGGTGGCGTCGAGCACGCGGATCCGCCGCCGCTCGGCCTCCCGGAGAAGCTCGGGATGCACGCCGTGGGCGCGCAGCACGAGGGTGCCCCCTTCCGGCACCTCCGAAACCGAGGCGACCGGCATCACGCCGAGGGACCGGAGCCGCTCGACCTCGGGCGGATTGTGGATGACGTCGCCGAGGGTATAGATGGGGGAACCGTAGTCGGCGAGCCCCTGTTCGATGAGGCGCATCGCCCGTTTCACGCCGAAACAGTACCCGGTGTGCGGGGAACGGATGATGTCAATTTCGCGCTTCATCCCTCAGCATCTCGAGCTCGCTCGCGACCATGGCGGTGAGGATCCGGTACTCGCTTTTCCGGTCCGTCGCGATCCGGTCCGCGCGGATCCTGATCGGCGGCCCGATGACCACGCGGAGCCTCCGGCGCCGGAGCAGGCACCGCCCCAGATCGTTCGTGCCCGCCACATACACCGGCGCGATCGAAACCCCCGCGCTCACCGCGGTGTAGCCGAGCCCCGGCTTGAGCGGACGCAGATCCCCCGTCCGCGAGCGGGTGCCCTCGGGAAACATGAGGATCGAACCTCCGCCTTCGAGGATCGAAAAGATCCGCTTCATCGTTTTCCGCTCGATCTCCTCGCGGTCGACCGGTATCGCGTGGTACGCGCCGATAAGCCGAGCGAAGGCCCGGTTCCGGAACAGCTCTTTCTTCGCCAGAAACCAGATCTCGCGGTCGAGGGCGCACCCGACGACGGGCGGATCGGCGTACGAGACGTGGTTGCTCGCGAAGATGTAATTCTCCCTGAAACGCAGGCGCTCGCCCCCTCTGATCTCGAGACCGAACAGGCCCCGGAACAACGCGCGGACGAGGGCGCGGGAGGCCCGGTAGTACGGGCGGGCTCGCGCGGCCGGATTCCGCTCGCCGTCCATGATCGCGGCCTCGGCGAGCCTCGCGGCCTCGCCCCTGACCTCGGCCTCGACGAGACTCACCTGCTCCTCGATCGATATGTCGGAGGTGTCGACGAGAAAGGCCCCGGCGGGACGCACGAGGGGACTCACCGCGCGCCCCGAATCCATTTCGTCGCGCGAGCGGATGTTCTGCCGTATCTCCTCGATGTCCGGAACGATCCCCATCGATCGCAGCTGCGCCTCGCGTCTTTTCGCGCGCGCCTCCGCGTCGGCGACGAGAAACACGCGCACGGCGGCGTGCGGAAATACGACGGAGCCCGTGTCCCGGCCCTCGGCGACAACGCCCCCGCCGGCGCCCGCGCGGCGCTGGAGTCTCACCATCGCGCGGCGCACGCCCTCGTGGCGGCTCACCGGCGACACGAACCGCGAGACCTCCGCTCCTCGGATCTCGCGGGCGACGTCGCGGCCGTCGAGACGCACCGAAGCGCCCTCCGGTCCTCCGCCGAGCTCGATCGAAACGCTTTCCGCGAGGCGGGAAACGGCCGCCCCGTCCTCCGGATCGACGCCGCGTTCGAGCGCGGCGAGCGTGACGGCGCGGTACATCGCCCCCGTATCCAGATAGGAGAATCCGAGGCGGGACGCGAGGCGCGACGCCGTCGTGCTCTTGCCCGATCCCGCGGGGCCGTCGATCGTGACGACGAAATCGCGCAGAACCTTCTCGGCTCTCCCGGGACGGTCCCCGGACCCCGGCGCGGCGTCTCCCCTGCGTTTCTCCTCCACGCCGGCCGCCTAGATGAGATCCCTGAGGGCTTCGACGAATTTCCGGTTCTCGTACGGCGTGCCGATCGTGACGCGGAAGCTCTCTTCCCCGTACCCGAACGGCTTCATGCCGCGCACGATGATGCCCCTGTCCATGAGCTGCTCGACGACGGCGCCGCACCCCTGCGGCGGCATGGCGAGGAGGAAATTCGTCTGCGACGGGGGCACGGTGAATCCGAGCTTCTGCAGCTCCTCGCGCACCCAGCGAAGCTCGTCGCGGTTCTCCTTGACGCGCGGCGCGACGCGGTCCATGTGCTTGAGCGCCGCGATCGACGCCGCCTGCGCGAGGCTGTTCACGTTGAACGGCTGCCGTACCTTGTGCAGACACGTGACGAGATCCTCGTGCGAGACGGAGTAGCCGATGCGGAGCCCCGACAGGCTGTGGACCTTCGAGAAGGTGCGCGTGACGACGACGTTCGGCCGCTCCCGCAGAAGCGCGAGCGAATCGGGGTAATCGTCCGCCGTCACGTATTCATAGTAGGCCTCGTCGAACGCGACGAGCACGTGATCGGGGATCCCGTCGAGGAACTGCCCGACCTCCTGGGCCGACACGTAGGTGCCGGTCGGATTGTTCGGATTGCAGACGAACACGATCTTCGTTTTCCGCGTCACGGCGGCGCGGAGCGCCGGCATATCGAGCCGGTAGTCGCGCAGCGGCACTTCCACCGCCGGCACGCCGGCGAGCTGCGTGACGATCGGATACACGATGAAGCTCGGCCACGGATAGACGATCTCCTCGTCCGGGCCCACGAACGCGCGCACGAGGAGATCGAGGATCTCGTTGGAGCCGTTTCCGACGAAGATCTGACCCGGCTTCACGCCGTGGTGCGCGGCGAGCTCGTTGCACAGATGGAAACACCCGGAGTTCGGATAGCGGTTCACCTGCGAGAGCTCGTCGATGATCGCCTGCCGGATCTCCTCGACCGGCTCGTACGGATTCTCGTTCGAGGCGAGCTTGATGATCTCCCCCTCGATGTTCTTCTCCCGCCGCAGCTCCTCGATCGGCTTTCCCGGCACGTACGGTTTCACGTTTCGCAGGTGAGCCTGCATGAGATCCATCAATGACATGAAGATCGATCCTCCCCCTCGTTCAGCAGTCCAGCGAGCTCCCGCAGCCTGTGATCCTCGCGCGCGGTGAGCGCGCGCATCCGGCCGGGAGCGAGATCGTCGAACGTGAGATCGCCGAGAGCCGTGCGCTCGAGCGCCGCGACGTGATGCCCGTGGAGGGCGAACATCCGCCGGATCTGCCGTTTTCGCCCTTCGCGCAGGCGCACGCGGAGCACCGTCGCCTCTCCCGACCGCTCGAGAATCTCGACCCGGCAGGGCTTGGTGCGGTATCCCCCGAGATCGACCCCGGCCGCGATCGCGTCCGCGGTCTCGTCCGCGACCTCCCCCTTGACGTCGACGCGGTACGTTTTTTCTATCTTGAAGCGCGGATGCGTGAGGCGGTAGGAAAGGTCGCCGTCGTTCGTGAGTATGAGGATCCCCGACGTGTCGAGATCCAGCCTGCCCACGGGAAAGAGCCGCTCCCGGTATCCGTGTTCGCGGGCGATGTCCACGACGGTTCTCCTGTCGTGCGTGTCGACGACCGTGCTGAGCACGCCCGTCGGCTTGTTGAGGACGTACACGAGTCGCGGCGGCGCCGCCGCGACCGTCCGCCCCTCGACGACGACCGTGTCCGTTTCGCTGTCGACGACCGCGGCGAGCTTCTCCACGATCGTTCCGTTGAGGGAGACGGCGCCGGCGCGTATGAGAGCCTCGCACGCGCGCCGGGAACCGAACCCCGCCGCCGCGAGAAAACGGTTGATCCTCATCCGCGGGCTCATTCCCCGCCGCCGCCCGCCGCGGCGTCCGCGTCCGGCGCGGGAGGCGGCACGAGCGGCCGATCGACGGTCTCTCCGAGATCGAAGCGCCGTTCGAGATCCTCGATGCTCGGCAGATCGCGAAAATCCTTCAGCCCGAGGTACTCGAGAAACTTTTTCGTCGTCGCGTACAGAAACGGCTTTCCGAGTCCCTCGGCGCGCCCGACGATGGCGACGAGCTCGCGCTCGACGAGCGTCAGGAGCACCCCCTCGCAGTTGACGCCGCGGATCGATTCGATCTGCATGCGGCTGATCGGCTGCCGGTACGCGACGATCGCGAGCGTCTCGAGCGCCGGCTGCGTGAGCCGGGATCTCCTTTTTCCCTTGAAAAGCTGCGTCACGAGCGGCGCGAATTCCGGCAGCGTCGCCACCTGATACCCTCCGGCGACCTCGACGATCGCGAAGGCGCGCCCCGTGTCGCGGTAGTGCGCGGTGAGGGCGCCGAGCGCCTCGAGCACGGACCGCGCCGACGGCGCGCCGGTGAGCGCGGCGAGCTTCGGCGCCGGCAGAGGGGTGTCGGAGGCGAACAGAAGCGCCTCGACGGCTCGCTCGATCCGCGTGCGCTCGGTCTCGATTTCGTTTTCGTCACTCATCCGTTGAACCACCCGTTTCACTATACGTTCGCGGCTGCGGCCTGTAAAGCCAGATGTCCTCCCCGTGCGAGAGCTGACGCGCGCTGAGCCGCCCGAGCTTGATCATCTCGAGGATCGCGAGAAACGTGACGATGACCTCGATGCGCGCGTACTCCCCCGCGAAGAGCTCCGAGAACAGCACCTCGGAACGCGCCGAGAGCGCGCCCTCGATCGCCTCGATCTTCTGCTCCACCGTGACCGCCTCGGGGACGATATGGTAGATCGACCGCGTTTTCATGTTCTTGAAAACGGCCTGCAGCGCCTCGAGAAGCTCGAAGATCGACACGCCCTCCGGCTCCTCGACTTCGGGCGCCTCCTCCGGCGGCGGAGCGGCGGCGCGCGTATAGACCCGGCGCCGCTCCCCTTCCTTCTCGGCGAGGCATTGCGCCGCCTCCTTGAACGTCCGGTACTCGATGAGGTTTCTCACGAGCTCGTCGCGGGGGTCCTCCTCTTCCTCTCCGGTCCCTTCGCGCCTCGGCAGCAGCATCTGCGATTTGATCCGCATGAGCGAGGCGGCCATGACGAAGAACTCCCCGGCTACTTCGAGCTCGAGCTCCTGCATGATCTCGATGTAGGAGAGATATTCCCGCGTGATTCGCGAGATGGGGATGTCGTAGATGTTGATCTTGTCCCGGCGGATGAGGTGCAGGAGCAGATCGAGAGGCCCCTCGAACAGCGTCAAGCGAACGTGGTATGTCATCGAGCCGCCTCCTGCGCCTCCCGGCCGGTCCGCCGCAACGAACGCAATCCAAAAGGGTTAGAAAAATCGATTCATGCTATGGAAATCACCGCCGCCTGTCAATGCTTTCCTTTCGAGCGCCTCCCTCAACCGCGCGGATGGAAGGTTCTGTGCACTTCGAGGAGGTAATCCATGTCGAGCTTCGTGTATATCTGCGTCGTCGCGATGCTCGAATGTCCGAGAAGCTCCTGCACGGCCCGAAGGTCCGCTCCCCCCTCGATGAGATGCGTCGCGAACGAGTGGCGAAGCGTGTGCGGCGTGACGCGTCCGGGGAGGCCGGAGTCCGCCGCGTGCTTGCGGAGGATCTTCCAGAAACCGACGCGGGACAGGGGCGTCCCGGCGTAGTTGAGAAAAACGTACGGCGACGAACGGTTTCCGAGCAGCGCGGGGCGCGAGCCGGCGAGGTACCGGTCGAGGGAGGCCGCCGCGGCGCGTCCGAACGGAACGACGCGCTCCTTGTCCCCCTTTCCCCTGACGCGAACGAGCCGTTCGTCCCGGTCGACCGAGCCGAGGGCGAGCCCGCAGAGCTCGGAGACCCGCATGCCCGTCGAGTAGTCGAGCTCGAGGAGGGCGCGGTCGCGCACACCGAGAACGCCGTTGTCGGGCTGCTCGAGCAGCCGCTCGATCTCGTGCTGGGCGAGCACGAACGGAATCTTCCTGCGGATGCGAGGAGCGGAAAGCCCTTGGCTGCCCTGCCGATCGACGGCGCCCTCGTCGCAGAGAAAGCGGTGAAAGCCCTTTATGGCCGAGAGAAGACGTGCGCGCGATTCGGGGCTCTTTCTCCCTTCCTCGTACGCGAGATACGCGATCGTCGATTCGAGCGTGACGCCGTCGAAGCCGTTCCGCCCGGAGGCCTTCATGAATATGAAGTACTCGTTTAAGTCATGCTCGTAAGCCTTTAATGTAGATTCGCTAAGGCCTTTCTCGACACGCATATGATCGTAGTACGCCGAAGCTGCGGTCTCGAGCGGTCCCGGCGAATCGTCATTTCTTTTCATGGAGCGCCTCGCATATCGCCGCGGCCGTTTTCGCGCCGATCCCCGGGACGGCCGCTATGTCCTCCGCGTCCGCCCGTTTCAGCGCCTCGACGCTCCCGAACGCCGCGAGAAGGGCCGTGCGCCGCTTTCTCCCGATCCCCGCGACGCCGTCGAGCCCGGAGCTCCGCATCCGCTTTCCCCGCAGCGAGCGGTGGTATTCCACCGCGAACCGGTGAGCCTCGTTCCGGATCCGCTGAAGAAGCCGGAGCGCCTGGCTCCGGCGCGGCAGGCGAAGCGGCTCCGCGCGCCCCGCCAGATAGATCTCCTCGTGCCTCTTCGCCAGCCCCGCGAGCGGTATCGGCCGCATGCCCGAGGCCGCGAGGGCGTCGCCCGCCGCCGACACGTGGCCCTTTCCCCCGTCCACGAGAATGAGGTCCGGGCGGCGTTCTTCTCCCGCGCCGAGACGCGCGAGACGCCGGGACAGGACTTCGCGCATCATGGCGTAATCGTCCGCGCCTTCCGCACCGCGGATCTTGAACCTGCGATACCCGGATTTGAGGGGCGACGCGCGCACGAAGGTCACCATCGATCCGACGGCGTCGCTCCCCTGTATGTTCGAGATGTCGAAGGCCTCGATCCGGGACGGAGTTTCGGAGAGCCCGAGCGCCTCCTTGAGCTCGCGAAGGGCGGGAACGGACGCGGCGCGCGTGTGCGTCAGCGAAGCGATCTGAAAAGCCGCGTTCTTCACGGCGAGCGCGACGAGCGCCCTTCGGTCGCCGCGCGCCGGCGTCGAGATCCGCACGCGCCGCCCGGTCCGCTCCCCGAGCCATCGCTCGATGAGGGCGCCGTCCTCGAGGGCCTCCGGTACGACGATGCGCGGCGGCACGTCGGCCGCTCCGTGGTAGTAGAGCTCGAGGAACGCCTGCAGTATCTCCCGGTCCCAATCGAGATCGCTCGCCGGAAGCAGGAACGTCTCCTGCCCCAGGATCCTCCCCTCGCGGATTTTGAGAATCACGCCGCACGCCCGGGCCCCTTCCCGCGCGATCGCCGCGACGTCTTCGTCGTCTCCTCCGGGGGTCACCGCGTGCTGCCGCTCCGTCACCGACTCGAGCGCGGCGATCTGGTCGCGAAGCGCCGCGGCCTCCTCGTAGCGCTTCTCGCGCGAGAGCCGCCACATCCGCTCGCGCATCGTCGCGGCGAGGCCGCCGCGTTTCCCCCGCAGAAAGAGCCTGACGTTCTCCGCCGTCTCCCGGTACTCCCCGGCCCCGATGCGCCCCGTGCAGGGGGCCGGGCAATGCCCGATATGGAAATTGAGGCATTCGCGTCCGCCCGCGCGGCCGGGCGCGGGGCCGCAATCCCGGAGCGGAAAGACGCGCCGGAGCGTTTTCAGCGTCCTCCGCACGGCGCGCGAGTCGGTGAAGGGTCCGAAGTATTCGGCGCCGTCGTCGTCGACGCTTCTCACGAGCAGGAGCCTCGGAAACTCCTCCCGCAGGGTGAGCTTGAGATAGGGATATCGCTTGTCGTCCTTGAGCCTCACGTTGTACCGCGGCCGGTACTCCTTGATGAGCGTGCACTCGAGAACGAGCGCCTCCACCTCGCTGCCGGTGGCGATGTAGTCGACGCTCCGGGCGGCGTTCATGAGCGCCGCGGTCTTCGGCTCGAGCGCTTCGGGGCGCTGGAAGTAGCTGCGCACTCGGGCGGAGAGGCTCCTCGCCTTGCCGACGTATATGACCTTCCCCGCGGCGTTCTTCATGAGGTAGACGCCGGGGGACGCCGGGAACCCCGCGACGCGGTCCCTCAGATCGCCCTGCTGCGCACTTGACATCCCCGGGGCCTTTCGTTATGTTTAGCGCTTCATGGAGGTGTAACGCTCATGCCGACGCACAAATCCGCGGAGAAACGCATGCGGCAAAACGAAAAACGCCGCGTCGTCAACAAGGCGAAACGCACGCATCTTCGCAAGGAACTCAAATCGTTCCGGAGTCTCGAGGCGGGCGAACCGGCGAAGGCGCAGTATCCGCGCGTATCGTCGGAGGTCGACAAGGCGGCGAAAAAGGGGATCATTCATCCTCGGACGGCCGCGCGCCTGCGGTCCCGGCTTTCGCGGAAGACCCGCACCGCCTAGCCCCGTATACGTTGCACGATCCGGGCGGCGGCGTCCGCGACGGGGATCTCCTCCGCTCGACGACTCGCCCGGTCGTACAACTCCACCATCCCGTCCTTCAACTTCTTTCCGATGGTGAGCCGAAGCGGAACGCCGACGAGATCGGCGTCTTTGAACTTCGCGCCCGGGCCGAGATCGCGGTCGTCGAGCAGCGCTTCGATCCCGAGATCCGCGAGCTCCGTCTCGAACCGCTCGGCGGCGCCGCGAATGAGGTCGTCGTGCACGTTGACGGGAAGGATGACGATCGGGAACGGGGCGATGGCCGCGGGCCAGACGATCCCCTCGGCGTCGTGGCTCTGCTCGACCGCGGCGGCCACCATCCGCGAGATGCCGAACCCGTAGCACCCCATGATGAAGTGGCGGGCCGCCCCCGTCTCGTCGAGAAACGACGCCGACATCGCCTCCGAATACTTCGTCCCGAGCTTGAAGATATGGCCGACCTCGAGCCCGTTCGATTGCTCCATCGCTTCGCCGCAGCGCGGACAGCGGTCCCCGCCTCTCGCCCACACGAAGTCGTCGAAACGCTCGACGGCGAAATCGCGGCCCGCCACCACGCCCGAAAGATGGGCGTCCTTTTCGTTCGCGCCGACGATCATCGACGCGTAGTCCGTGACGAGATGATCGGCGTATATCGCCGTCCCCGCCGGGAGCCCCACGGGCCCCGCGAAGCCGACGGGAGCTCCCGTGAGCGCCTCGATCTCCGCCGGCTCGAGGAACCTGATCTGCGGATCGCCGAGCGCGCGCACGAGCTTGATGTCGTTGAGATCCCGGTCCCCCGGGACGAGCACCGCGACGGTGCGGTCCCCCGTGCGATAGAGGAGCGTCTTCACGATCTCGCGCGGCGAAACGGACAGGAACCGCGACACCTCGTCCACCGTCGTCGCCCCCGGCGTGTCGACTCGATCGTATCCGGCGCCCCGTGAGGCGCTCCGCGCGCCCGTCCCCTCCCGCGCGGCGGCGCGCTCCCTGTTGACCGCGTACCCGCATCCGCAGCTCAGTATCTCGGATTCGCCGTTCTCGGCGAGGACGACGAACTCGTGCGATTCGTTCCCGCCGATGTAGCCCGATTCCGCCTCGACCATCCGGTACCGGAGGCCGCACCGCTCGATGATCCGCCGGTAGGCGCCTTCCATGGCGTGGTACGTCTCGTCGAGCGATTCCTCCGTCCGGTGAAAGCTGTACGCGTCCTTCATGATGAACTCGCGGGCCCGCACGACCCCGTACCGGGGCCGGATCTCGTCCCGGAATTTGATCAGGATCTGGTAGAGGCACTGGGGAAGCGCGCGGTAGCTCTTCATGTCGTCCCGCGCGATCATCGTGATGACTTCCTCGTGCGTGGGGCCGAGCGCGAAGAGGCGGTCGCGGCTGTCCCGGAGCTTGAAGAGCTCCGGGCCGAAGCTGTCGAGGCGCCGCGATTCCTCGTAGATCTCGACGGGATGAAGCACCGGCATGAGCAGCTCCTGGCAGCCGATGGCGTTCATCTCCTCGCGGACGATCGCCTCGATCCGCCGCAGCGCCCGCAGGCCGAGAGGCAGAAAGGTGTAGACCCCCGATGTGAGCTTGCGGATGAGTCCCGCGCGGAGCATGAGCCGGTGGCTCGGGATTTCCGCCTCGGCGGGATTCTCTTTGAACGTCGGAATGCAGCTTTTCGACCAGCGCATCGATCCCTCTTCGTGAAAGCGTCCTTGTCGCGATCGGCCGTGATTTCGTACAATACTACGCGAGGCCCGGCGGGAGCGCAATATCGAACTGCCGCCCGGCGGCTTCGGAGGCGTCCCGGATGGCTGCGTCCTTTCGCGAAAAGCTCGACGAGGGCGTCGTTCTCTTCGACGGCGGCATGGGGACGATGCTGTACGAGAACGGCGTTTTCATCAACCGCTGCTTCGACGGCGTCAACCTCTCGAATCCGTCGCTCGTCGAACGGATCCATCGCGAGTACGTCCTCGCCGGGGCCGAATGCATCGAGACGAACACCTTCGGCGCGAACCGGTTCAAGCTGAAGCTTCACGGCCTCGACGACCGCCTCGCGGCTATCAACGAAGCGGGGGGCCGCATCGCCCGCGCGGCGGCTGGCCCCGACGTGCTCGTCGCGGGGGCCGTGGGGCCTCTCGGGATCAGGATCGAGCCGTGGGGACCGACGTCGAACGAGGAGGCCGCCGCCGCCTTCGCCGAGCAGGCGCGCGCGCTCGTTTCGGGCGGCGTGGACCTCTTCGTGCTCGAGACCTTCGCCGACCTCAACGAGATGCGCGAGGCCATCGCGGGCGTCCGCTCCGCGAGCGGGCTGCCGATCGTCGCGCAGATGACCCTCGGCGCCGACGGCCTCGGCCTGTACGGAACCGAGCCGGCCGAGTTCGGCCGGAGGCTCTGCGAGTGGGGCGCCGACGTCGTCGGCGTCAACTGCTCCGTCGGGCCGAAGATCATGCTCGAGGCGATCGAAATGATGGCCCCCGCCGTCGACCGTCCGCTTTCAGCGCAGCCGAACGCGGGCGTTCCTCAAAACGTCGAGGGCCGGAACATGTACCTCGCCTCCCCCGAGTACATCGCCGAGTACGCGCGCCGCTTCGCGCAGGCGGGGGTTCGCGTGATCGGCGGGTGCTGCGGGACGACCCCCGCGCACATCCGGGCGATGCGCGACGCGCTGCGGACCGTGCGGCCGCGCAGGCGCGAGCGGACGGGCGCCGCTCCGGTTCCCCGGCGCCCCCGGCCGGCGGCGGCCGTCCCGCCGCGCCCGAAGGCGTCGGCCCTCGGGGAAAAGATCGCGTCCGGCCGCTTCGTGCGTCTCGTCGAAATCGTGCCGCCGCTCGGATGCGACGCGTCGAAGATCCTGGAATCGGCGCGTTCTCTCGCGTCGGGCGGCGTCGACGCCGTCAACATACCCGACAGCCCCCGCTCGACCTCGCGCATGAGCCCGCTCGCGCTCGCCGTTCTTCTGCAAAACGCGACCGGCGTCGAGACGCTGCTCCACTACTGCTGCCGCGACCGGAACATTCTCGGCATCCAGTCGGATCTCCTCGGGGCGCACGCCCTCGGGCTGCGGAACATCCTCTGCGTCACCGGCGATCCGGTGCGCGCGGCGAGCTACCCGGACGCGACGGCGGTCTTCGACGTCGATTCGATCGGCCTCGTGAACGTCGCGGCAGGGCTCAACCGGGGCGAGGATATCGGGGGGCGCGAGGTGGACCCGCCGACGTCCTTCCTCATCGGCGTCGGCGTGAATCCCGGCGCGGCGAACTTCGACGAGGAGATGCGGCGATTCGAATGGAAGCTGAAGGCGGGGGCCGATTTCGCGATCACGCAGCCGGTGTTCGAGCCGGCGGTCTTCCATCGCTTCCGCGAGCGCGTCGCCGGGATGGGCGTCCCCGTGATCGCCGGCATCTGGCCCCTCGCGAGCTTCCGCAACGCGGAGTTCCTCAACAACGAAATACCAGGTATCGTCGTGCCGGCGCCGGTGCTCGAGAGGATGCGGGGCGCGCCGACGGGGAACGACGCGGTCCGGGAAGGCGTCGCGATCGCCCGCGAAATCCTCGACGAGCTGCGCCCCCACATCGCCGGCGTGCAGATCAGCGCGCCGTTCGGACGCTACGAATGCGCCCTCGAGATCGTCAGAAGTTGAATCCGAGGAAGAGGTCGACGCGCCAATCCCGTTCGATCGTCTCGAAGTCGGTCGCCCGGCTGAAGTTCACGCGCGCGACGGGCAGGTACCCGAGGTTGAGTTCGACGCCCGTCCCCACGCTCCCCAACCAGCCCGTATCGGAGAGGAATCCGCTCGCGCGGCCGGCGTCCAGGAAGAGCGAACCGCGCAGAATCGGAAACTCGATGAGACCCACGGGAAACTTCACGACGAGCCGGTCGAGGAGCGGAAAGCGGATCTCGCTGTTCACGAGCCACGTCTGCGTCCCCGCGAACTGGCGGAAGCGGTAGCCGTGCAGGTCCCACGAGCCCCCGAGGTAAAAGAGCTGCAGATCGCTCCCCCACGCGCTTCTCGACACGAAGCGCTGGGCGAAGACCACGCGGTCGCCGAGCGGAACGTAGTGGCGCGCGTCGACGTTCAGCGTGCGGCTCTCGAAGCGGTCGCCCGAGAGGTCGAGCGTGTTGCCGAAGACGACGGAGAGGCGCCGCCCGGCGAGCGGTCCGCCGACGTGCCAGCGTATGTTGTCGAAGGTGAACGAGAGATAGTTCGAAACGAGCCAGCTCGAGCCGCTGTGCAGACCGAGCCAGGTGAAATCGTCCTCGCGCTCCATGTTTCTCGCGATCGCGGTGATCCCGGCGCGGGCGAAGGTGTTGAGCGGATACACGAGGGCCGCGGTGACTCCGGTGCGCCGTTCGTACCGTATGAGATCCTGCGACGATCCGGTATAGCCGGCGAGACGAAAGGCGCCGACGGCCCAGTTCAGCCGGCGCGTGAGGTTCACGTACGTGACCGCGACGTTGAGCTTGTCGAGCACCTCGTCGAAATCGTCGGTGGCGGTGCCGAGGAGTCCGATGAACTGGTGATCGCCGAGAATGTCGGTGAAAAAGAGCTGCGCCCCGTTTCCGGCGCTTCCGTAGTCGGGATCGAGGGCAAACGTCGCGCCGATAAAATCGAGTCCGAGCTTCATCCGGTAGTCGCGTTCGACGGCGCTCGACGCCGTGTCCAGCGCGCCGGGCGTCCATTCCGCCTCGTCGCACGCCGCGCCGCCGGCCGGCGCGGCGGACGCTCCGTCCCGGAGCGGCACCCGGTACGACCGGAACCCGCCGGCCTCGTAGGCCGTGCAGAGAAACGCTCCGTCGCCGCAGGGGGAAGGGCTGTAGACGCCCCCGAGGGCGTTCGTCAGTCTCGTCAACGCTCCGTCGCGCAGGAGGTACGCGTCGGGCGTCCCGGCGCGATCGGAGGAGAACAGAACGCCCGTTCCGTCGCGGAGCCAGCGCGGATCGACGTCCCGGAACCCGCCGCCCGTGAGCGGCTCGATCCCGCCGCCGGCGGGGTCGCAGACGTAGAGCGCGTACGAATCGTCGTCCCCTCGGCACCGGTTCGAGCTCCACACGACGAGCGGAAGCGCCGGATGCCAATCGGGGCTCGCGTCGTCGTAATAATCGTCGGTGATCCGCGTAACGGCACCGTCTTCGAGCGAGCAGACGAACAGGTCCGACTTTCCCCCGCCGTCGATCGCCGAGAGCACGATCGAGCCTCCGTCCGGGGATAGCGACGGAGAGCTCAGTACGCGGCAACCGGGCACGCGGATCGCGCGGAGGACGCGCCGCGCTTCGACGTCATAGACGTAGACGGCGTCCTCCGCCCCCGCCTTCGACACGAAGAGCAGCGTGTCCCCCCGCGCGTACAGGCGGCTGCGCATCGCGGGGATCGACTCGAACCTCACCGAGCTTCCTCCCCGCACGAGCGCGCGCCCGCGCGCCCGTCCGCCGCCGTCCCGCTCGAGCTCCATGACGTTCATGCCGCCGCGCGCCCACCCGACGCAGAACACGCGCCCGCCTCCGTCCGCTCCCCCGGCGCACACGGGGTGCATCTCGTAGGGCGATTTCGCGGACGAAAGCAACTCGCCGATCTCCTCCATCCCGCGGCGGTCGAGCGCCGCCGGATAGTATCTCCGGCGCAGATACGCGAGCCACTGATCGCTCAACGTCCGCATCGGAAGGCCGAGCGTGCGCTCGACGAGCACGGGAAAGCGGTCGTAGCGCCACCAGTTCCCGAGAAGGACCACGAGCGCCTCGTCGCCGAACCGCGTCGCGATGTAGCCGACGACGCTCTCCCCGACCTTGTACATGAGGTATGATCCCTCGATCCGCCAGAGCTCCTCGAGGGGATACACGAGGCCGTTCGTCGCGGCGTCCCGCATGAACAGGTGCGCCTCGGCGTCCGGCTCCGGGCGGGCGAGGTACTCGGCGAGCCCCTCGACGAACCACAGCGGCGGCCCTTCGTATCCCCACCGGCGTCTGCTCGACATGACGACGCGCAGTTTTTCGATCATGAGGGCGTGGACCATCTCGTGCCTGAACACATGGCGGAGCTTCGGGTAGGAGCCGGAGAACGGAAGGGCGATACGCCCCTTGACGAACTCCGTGAACCCCGCCGTCGATTCGGAGACGAGGTAGGGCGTCACGTTCGTTTCGCCGAAATCGTGATGCG
The DNA here is from genome assembly GCA_002403075.1 of bacterium UBP1_UBA4783. Classification (GTDB taxonomy): domain Bacteria; phylum Krumholzibacteriota; class Krumholzibacteriia; order Krumholzibacteriales; family Krumholzibacteriaceae; genus SSS58A. The sequence continues at coordinate 73,610 of DHHB01000093.1, forward strand.
TCCCGTAGAGAACGACGGGGATGCGCCGGTCGAACTCGACGCGGAAAAATCGAGAAAACTCCCGGTACGTGTCGTCGGCGATGCCGGCGATGAACTCGGCGACGGGCCGCTCGTCCGGATAGAAGTAGATCGCGAGGTGATCCGTCTCGAGGACCTTCCACTCTTTCGGCGCGTACAGCACCTTGTTCTTGCCGAAGGGATACTGGGCGCGGACGGCCCCCGGAACGCAGGCGAGGATCGCCGGCAACGCGATGAGAAGCGCGCGAATGCGGATCATGAACGCTCGTCATCCTCGAGAGAGAACGATCCGCGGAACGAAACGACGGCGGGACCGGCGAGCCGCGTGTCCTCGGCGCCGCCGGGGCCGGGAACGAAGTCCACGAAGAGGGTGTCTCCCCCCGACGTTTCGCAGGCGAGGGAGGCGTCCGCGAGTCCGAGGTGCGCGAGCACGGTCGCGACGACGACGGCGCCCGTGCCGCACGCGAGCGTTTCGTCCTCCACCCCGCGCTCGTACGTCCGGTACGCGCAGCGGTCCCTGCCCGCGACGGAGACGACGTCGACGTTCGCGCCCGCCGGGCCGAGACCGGGATTGCCGCGTATCCGGCGGGCGAACGCCGCGAACTCCGGCCGCGCCAGGGCGAACGCGTCCCGGTCGACGACGACGGCGTGCGGCACGCCGCACATTCCGAAATGAACTTCCCCGGGAACTCCCCCGAGCGTGAGGCGAAGGCGCAGGCCGGTCACGGGGCCGATCCGTACGCGGACGAGGGCTCCGTCGATCTCGGCGCGCACGATGCCGGCGCGCGTTTCGAAAGACATCGTCGTGCCCGCGATCCCGGCGTCGCGCGCGAAGCGCGCTGCGCAGCGGGCGCCGTTTCCGCACATATCCGCCTCGCCCCCGTCGCTGTTGAAGTAGCGCATGCGGAAATCGGCCGCGGCGGACGTCTGAACGAGGATGAGACCGTCGGCGCCGACGCCGCGGCGCCGGTCGCAGAGGGCGGCCACGGATCCCGCGGGGAGCCCGCGCCCGGCGCGATCGTCGATGACGACGAAATCGTTGCCGGCCCCGTGCATCTTCGCGAATGGAACTTCCATGCGGCTTCCTCTCATTTCAGCGTCACGGGATCGAGCGTCCGGATCTCGCCCGGCTTCAGACGGAGCGTATCGGGGAGCGATACGCAGGGTTCGTCGAGAACCCTCGTCGAGTCGGCCTCGTCGCGGTATCTCCCGCAGAGAGAATCGGGGTTCACGTCGACGAACGCGGAGAAGAGGTATTCCCCCGGCGGGACGCGGCTCACGACGAACGCCCCGCTGGAGTCGGCGCGGGCGAAAAGCCATCGTGCGCCTCGAGCGAGGGGATCGAGACGGACGACGGGCGGGGCCGCGATCCCGCTCTCGTTCGCGACGACGCCCTTGAGAACGCCCGGCTCGTTCGGGTCGATGACCATGACCGCGATCTCCTCGACGAGCGGGGAGATCGAAGAGAGAACGATCGTGTCCGGATAGATCAGTCCGAACTCCTTCCCGTCCGAGAAGAATCCGTCGCCGTCCTTGTCGATGAATCCGCGCAGCAGGAAACGCGCGTCGTTCGTCGGCAGCGCGCGGATCGCGAAGCGGCCGTCGCGCTCCGCGAAGGCGACGCGGGCGCGCTTCGTCGTGGCGAGATCGGTCAGAGAGTCCTTCCGCGCGTGAAAGAGCTCGACCGCCCCCGCCGAGTCGGGCTTGCCCTTGAAGAACACCGCGCCGCGTATCTCGCCCCGGGCGATCGAATCCGTCGTTGAGAAGCAGAGCACTCGCGCCTCGACGGCCGGCGCCTCGCGGTGAACGTCGCGGTAGCCGGGCATGAGCGTGAGACAGATCGTCGTCTCGGGGAGCAGCTTCTTGAAGCTGATCTCGAGCCGCTCCCCCTTCGCCGCAACGCGGTCGAAGGTCAGCGGCGGATGAACGAGGAGCCTGTTCTTGAAGCTTTCGCCGTCGATCCGCTCGCTGAAGACGAACGCCGGGCGCACGTCGCGGGAGACGCCGGCGGAGTCCGCGCTCGGAAAGACGGATACGATCCGCGGCGGCGTCTTGTCTTCCGGCCCGCCCGACGGCGCCTCCTGAACGGCGCAGCCCGAACACGAGAGGATCGCTCCGATCCAGATGGCGGCACGACGCATGATCCGCCGCTCCTCCCCCGCCGTCCGCGCGGAGGCCGCGTCCGAAACGTGACCCCTCAAGCCGTCCGTTCCCCGGGAACGAGCAGCGAGAGAATGGCGCGCTGAATATGCAGGCGGTTCTCCGCCTCGTCGTAGACGGCCGATTGCGGCCCATCGATGACGGAATCGGTCACCTCGTCGCCGCGGTGCGCGGGCAGGCAATGCATGAAGATCGCGGACGGCTTGGCGAGCCTCATGAGCCCGTCGTTCACCTGGAACGCGGCGAACACCTTCGCGCGCCGCTCCTTCTCGGCTTCCTGCCCCATGCTCGCCCACACGTCGGTGTAGACGACGTCGGCGCCGCGAACGGCTTCACGCGGGTCGTTCACGACTTCGTACGCCGGGGATCCGTCGCGCTTGGCCCCGGCGACGAACGCCTCGTCGATCTCGTACCCCTTCGGCGCCGCGAGGACGAAGGTGAACGGAAACCGCGCCGCCGCGTTGAGCCAGCTCCTCGCGACGTTGTTGCCGTCGCCGATAAACACCACGCGCGCGCCGTCGATCGAGCCGCGGCGCTCGATCACGGTCATGACGTCCCCGAGCACCTGGCACGGGTGGAGAAGGTCCGTGAGCCCGTTGACGACGGGAACCGACGCGTTGCGCGCGAGCTCCTCGACGAGGCTCTGCTTGAAGGTCCGGATCATGATCGCGTCGACGTACCGCGACAGCACCTGGCCGACGTCCTTCGGGGCCTCGCGGCTTTCGATCCCGATCTCCTTGTCCGTGACGAAGAGGCTCGAGCCGCCGAGCTGGCGCATCGCCACTTCGAAGCTGAGCCTCGTTCGCAGGCTCGGCTTGTGGAAGATGCACGCGAGCACCCGCCCCGGGTGGCTCGGCGGAAGGCGGAACGAGCGCGCGAGCGGCTTCTGCGCGGCCGCGACGCGCAGGATATGATCGAGCTCCTCCCGGGAAAATTCGCGAAGCGAGAGGAAGTCCTTTTTCGAAAGCTTCATGCACGCTCCTTTGCAGAGAATGTATCGAACGGAATCATCGCCTGCGGCGACCCGTTCGAGCGTCGCGCTCGAGGGCGCCCGCGACGGCAATCCGTTTCAGCGAGCAGTCGTGCGGCCCCAAGGCCGCCTCCCCCCTTCCGATTCACCCCTCCCCGCCCCGACGGCGCATTTCCCATAAGGTAACTCCTCGCCGCGGGCCGGACAAGCCCTCCTTTCCCTCCGTCCGCTCGCCTCGCGCCGCTCCGGAACGGCGCCGACTCACGAACGCGGATGAGCCTTGTCGAAGACGGCCCGCAACCGCTCGGTCGTGACGTGCGTGTAGATCTGCGTCGTCGAGAGGCTCGCGTGTCCGAGAAGCTCCTGAACGGCGCGCAGATCGGCTCCCGCGTCGAGGAGGTGCGTCGCGAACGTGTGGCGCAGGACGTGCGGGCTCATACGGGCGAGCGAGGCGGCGTGCTCGAGGTATCGCCGAACGATCCTCTGGATCGTTCGCTTGCTGATCCGTTCGCCGCCCCGTCCGGCGACGAGGGGATCGGAAAGCGCGGGGCCGAGAAAGGCGCCGAGACCCGCGCGGCTCTCGAACACGGCGGGCGCGGCTCGATAGCGCGTTTCGAGGTAACGCCGGAGGTGCTCCGCGGCCTTGCCGCCGAGCGGCAACATCCGCTCTTTGTTGCGTTTTCCCACGACGGATATCGTCCCGCGCTCGAAATCGCAGCTTCCGACGGAGCATCCCGCAAGCTCCGAGAGGCGCATGCCCGTTCCATAGAGGATCTCGAGGACCGCCCGATCGCGAAGCCCCCGCATCGTGTCGAGCGCGGGAATCTCCATCATGCGGTTCATCGCCTGCACGCTCGCGAATACGGGAAGGCTCCCGCCCGTTTTCGGAGCCGCGATGCCGAGCGTCGGATCGGCGGCGCAGAGCCCGCGGCCCGCGCAATACGCGAAGAAGCTCCTCAGAGAAGCGATCTTTCTCGCGACGCTGCGTTTCGAGTAGCCCTCCCGAGAGAGCCTCCCCAGAAACGAGCGCACGGCGAGCGGCTCCGCGTCCGAGAAATCGGGCTCGCGCGACAATCCGGCGCGGAGGTGATCCGTAAACTGGACGACGTCCCCCTCGTACGCCCTCATCGTCGCTTCCGACACCCGCTTCTCGATGCCGAGATGCAGGAGGTACGCTTTGAGCGCGTGAACGATCACGAGCCTACCGTATCACACCCTCGATCGCCGCGGCAAGCGTCCGCGCGCGTCACTTGAGATCCGACGTGCAGTGCGGGCATCGGATCGCCTTGATCGGCACCGAGGAGAAGCAGAACGGGCAATCCTTCGTCGTCGGCGCGGCCGCCGGCGCCGGGCGTTTCAGGCGGTTCATGTTCTTGATGACCATGAAGATCGCGAAGGCGACGATGAGAAAGTTGACGATCGTGTTCACGAACGCGCCGTAGTTGAGCGTTACGGCGCCGGCCTCCTTCGCGGCCGCGAGCGAGGCGTACGGTCCGGGCACCCCGCCTCCCCGCAGCACGACGTAGAGATCGGAGAAGTTGACGTTTCCGAGCAGAAGACCGATCGGCGGCATGATCACGTCGTTCACGAGCGAGGCGATGATCGTGCCGAACGCGGCGCCGATGATGATCCCCACCGCCATGTCCATCACGTTGCCGCGCATGGCGAATTCCTTGAATTCTTTGAACATGCGAACCCTCCCTGCGTTTCGGGCCGTCCTAGTACAGCTTGTACGTGAACCCGAGCCCGAGCGTTTCCTTGAAGCGCCCGGCGAGATCCACCTCCTTGTCGTAGAGGAGCTGCGCGTAGAGCACGAAGACGATATGCTTCGTCACCGACGCCGACAGTATATTCTCCCAGTTGACGTCGGGGGCTCTCCAGTAGTTCTCGTTCGGAAGCCCCGCGAGATCGTCCGCGGACGACGAGAAGAAGGCCTTGTAGACGTACAGCTTGCTCGAAAACGTCCGCGTCGTGTCTCCGACCGGCGTCGTGAAATCGCTCACGAACTGCACCCCGCCGTCGTTCGTCCAGTGCGTCTCGCGCAGATCGGTCGCCTCGTCGCGGCGGTCCCGGTCGACCAGCTGCCGGAAGGCTCCGCCGAGGCGGACGCTCCATTCGCGCCGCTCCGCCTTGACGAGCACCTTCGCGATGCCGGCGCTCTCCGTGAGACGGAGCGGATTCGCGAGCCTCTCGTTCTCCCGGTCGCTTTCGTCGAGGAACTGCGACTCGACCCTTCCCGAGACGTACGGATCGACGAACCCGCCGAGCGTGAACCGGGCGATCGTCTCGAAGTCGACGAGATCGTTCACCTTGATCGGGTCGCGCCACTCCCGCGAGTCCTTGTCCTGATTGTGCTGCTGACCGAAAGAGAGCTTGAGCGTATTCTTCGAATTGACCTTCGTTCCGATCTGTTTTTCGAAGAGCGAGTTCGAATTGAACATCCAGGAGACCGTTGCGACCTCGCCGCCGACCCAGTTGTCGCTGTACGCGCCCTGCGTCAGGGTGAGACTCGCGTCGACCGATTTCGTCCAGGGCGCGGCGCGGGGCGCGCCCGAAAGGGCGGCGACGGCCGCCGCGACGAGGATGCGGATCGCCGATTTCATCTTCGCTCCTTTCGTTTCGATGGAGTCCCGCGGACTCTCCGCGGAGCCGTGTCGTAATGGTAGCGGCCGGGAACGACCCTTCCCCGTTCCGTGAACGCGATCCCTTCCATCTCGAGAAGCCGTCGTTTCATGGCGGCGCCGCCCCGGAATCCGCCCAGCGCTCCTCCCTCTCGAACGGCCCGGTGGCAGGGGACGACGAGAGGAAACGGGTTTCTCGCGAGAGCGGTCCCCGCGGCGCGCGAGGCCCCCGGATGGCCGATACGCGCCGCTATGCGCCCGTACGTGCTCACGGAGCCGCGCGGGATGCCGTGCTCCGCCCGAAGGACCGCGCGCTGGAACGGGCCGCACCGGTCGAGATCGACGACGGAGAGGTCGAAGACGACGTCGGCCCCCGCGCAAAACGCCCGCAGGCGCGCCGAGAGCTCGTCGATACGGGCGCAGGATTTCGGACGTGAAGGCGCGCAATCCCGGCCGCGGCCGGCCGGCGGCGATTCACCGGGGAGACAAATGCGCGTGACGAGCGGCGCGGCGGGGTCGCCCCGCCAGAAAACGACGACGGCGCCGATCGCCGTGCTCACGGCGCGGCGCCATTCCCGGACCGCCGGCCGCGGCGCGGCGCGGCGCGAGGCCCCGGCTCTCCGATGCCCCATGATCCCCCTTAGCGATCGTCCGCTTCCTCGAAGCGTCCGCCGAGATGCTTCGCGAGAAAACGCTCGGCGGCCGCGTAGAACGCGAGCCTGTTTTTCGGCTTCGCGATCCCGTGCCCCTCGTCCGGAAAGAGCAGGTACTCATGCGGAACGCCGCGCGCGCGAAGCGATGCGGCGATCCTTTCCGCTTGCTCCGGCGGGCTCGTCCTGTCGAGCGCGCCGTGAACGATCATAAGCGGCGAGGCGATCCTGTCCGCCTCGTTGATCAAAGATCTGCGGGCGAGCATGTCGGCGTCGGCCGCCGGATCCCCGATGCGCGAGAAAAGCTCGCTCCGGTACGGAATCCAGTACGGCGGCGGATTCTCGAGCCAGGAGCGAAGATCCATGATCCCCGACGCCACGACGCCGCAGCGGAAAAGGTCCGGTTCGGCGGCGAGCGCGGAGAGCGCCGTATAGCCTCCGAATCCGAATCCGAAGACGGCGATCCGCTTCGGATCCGCGAGACGCCGGTCGATCGCCCACCGCGCGGCGTCCACGATGTCGCCGGTGATGGCGCCGCCCCATTCGCGGTTTCCCGCGTTCGCGAAACTCTTGCCGAAACCCGCCGCTCCGCGATGGTTCACCTGCAGACACGCGTATCCCCGGTTCGCGAGCCCTTGAACCTCGGCGCTGAAACCCCAGTAATACCTGCCCCACGGCTCCCCGTGCACGAGGATGACGAGCGGGAGGTTCGATCGCTTCGACCGCGGCGGCAGGGTCAGGTAGCAGGGCAACTCGAGTCCGTCCCGCGCCGTGATGGAAACCGGTTCCATGCGGGCGAGCTCGTATTCGCGCAGCGCCGGCTTGTCGTCGAAGAGAAACGTCCCTTTCCGAGAGCCGCGGTCGTATGCGTAATACGATACCGGGCCGTTGTCCTTCGTGTAGCTCACGATCCAAACGGCGTCGGCCGTGTCGCGGCTCGCGAGGTTGAAATCACCGTCGTCTATGCCGCGGAGAGCTTCGATGTCGTCTTCGACGCGCGGGTCGAGGATCCGCACAACGTTCCGCGGTCCGGCGAAAAAGACCGCCTGAACGTCGTGGCTGTGCGGATCGAGCCAGGCCATGGAAACGTCGTAGCTGGGATGTTCCGCGATGACGGTCAGCGACCCGTCCTCGAGCGACACGGACACGAGTCTCCCTGCGTTCGCCCCGATCGCGTCGACGCAGTACATCGCGGAACCGCTCCGCGTGAAACGCACCGGACCACTCGACGCTCCCTCCTCCAAGGTCCACCGGCGGAGCTCCCTCCACGGATCGCTTTCGCTCGAACGCACGAGAAGAACCGATTCCCCGCGCTCCTCGAAGGCGAAAGCCCCCCGCACGGCGAAGCTCGTGTCGGCGAACCAGCGCACGATCGACCCGGGGTTTCGCGCCGCGAGAACGAGGTCGCCCGTCCGCAGATCGAGGCGGTACGCGTCGAAACGCGTTTTGTCGTTCCCGTTCATCTGCACGAGCGCTTCGTTCGGCCGGTTGTTCCAGAGGGCGATGATGGAGACGGCGACGCCGTCGAACGGCGTGTAATCTCGGGTCTCCCCCGTTTCGACGTCGACGCCGTAGAGGCGGAAGTCCTCCATACCGGTGCGATCCGCGACGAAAAGGATGCGGCGGCTGTCCTTCGTCCATTGAAAGCTCTTGATGCCGCGCTCCACGGCGTGCGTGAGCGGGCGGTCTCCGCCGCCGTCGACGTCCCGCACGTGTATGTTGAGCGCACCGTCGAGCGGAGCGAGATACGCCATCAATCGCCCGTCGGGCGAGATCGACGGGTAGGACATGACCGGATTGTCGAAGAGCGCACGCAGCGGGATGAGATCGCTTTCGCGTTTCGCGCACGACGCCGCGAGCGCCGCCGCCCCGACGAGGGCCGCGGCGAACACGAGCCTCCGCATTGCTCTCCGGATCATGTCGAACTCCTCCACCATGTTGTACACCGAAACTCCCGCTCGGTTCGGATTTTATGCCGGATCCGCCGACGGCGTCAAGACTTTGGCTCGATACCGCATCCGTCGAGAAACCGTCGCAGGCTCGCGAGCGAGCGCTCCGCATAGAGCCTCTTGCGCTCGATGCGCCGGGCGGAAAGCTCCGGCAGAAGGCCGAAGTTGACGTTCATCGGCTGGTAGGGGCCTCCTCCCCCGGCGCAATGCCGCTGCAGGGCGCCGAGCAGCGTTTCCGGCGGAAACAGAAGCGGCTCGCGGCCCCGGATGAACCGCTCGACGTTCAGCGCGGCGATCGTTCCGTGGGCGATCGATTCCATGTATCCTTCGACCCCCGTTATCTGGCCGGCGAAGAAAAGACCGCGACGCCTCGTCGACATCTGGGCGCCGTCGAGGAGGCGCGGGGCGTCGAGAAAGGTGTTCCGGTGAACCGCTCCCCAGCGAAGGATGGCCGGCTCGCGGAAGCCCGGAAGAACGTTCAGGAGCTCGCGCTGGGCGTCGCGCGCGAGACGCGTCTGAAACCCGACGAGCCCCATGAGCGCTCCGTCGCGCGTTTCCCGGCGAAGTTGCAGGACCGCGTGCGGTTCGCGGCCGGTGCGCGGGTCGGCGAGCCCCTTCGGCTTGAGCGGTCCGAAGCGGAGGGCGTCTTCGCCGCGCGAGGCGATGACCTCCACGGGGAGGCAGCGCTCGAAGCAGCGCGCGTCCTCGAAGCCCCTCCGCTCGATGACCGGCGCCGCGCGGAGGAACGCCACGAGCCGTTCGTACCGCTCGCGGTCGATGGGGATGTTCCAGTAGTCGTCGCCGCCCTTTCCGTAGCGCGAGCCCCAGAACCCCGCTTCCCCGTCGAGCGCCTCAGCACTGACCGATATCGAGATCGCGTCGTAGAAATGAAGGTGCTCCTCGCCGAAATGGCGCGCGATCGCGGACGACAGAAGCTCCGACGACAGCGGTCCGGTCGCGATCGCCGCGACCGGCGGGAGATCGAGGTCCGTCTGCTCTCTCCTCGCGAGATCGACGAGCGGCTCCCGCTCGACGAGATCCGTGACCGCTTGGGCGAAGAGCGTCCGGTCCACCGCGAGCGCGTGCCCCGCCGGGACGCGGGTCCGCTCGGCCGCCTCGAGAAGGCGGCAGCCAACCATGCGAAGCTCGCGTTTGAGAAGTCCCGACGCCGTCTCGGCGTCGTCCGATTTCAGGGAGTTGCTGCAGACGAGCTCCGCGAGGAGCCCCGTTCCATGAGCGGGAGTCGTCGCGCCGGGGCGCATCTCGATGAGCGTGACGGGGACGCCGCGTCCGGCGAGCTGCAGCGCGAGCTCGCTGCCCGCGAGCCCCCCGCCGACGACGGCGACCGGAACCGTCACGGAACGACCTCGTGGCGGCACGACGGACACCGGAGGTATTTTCCCTTTTTTTTGCTGTCCTTCTCGACGAGGTAGTCCTTCGAGCAGGCCGGACAGAGCCGGCCGGTCGGCTTGTCCCAGCTCGCGTAGGTGCACTTCGGATAGTTGCTGCATCCGAAGAAGACCTTGCCGCGTTTCGTGCGCCTCTCCCCGATCTGGCCGCCGCAACCGGGGACCGGGCACGGAATCCCGAGGGTGACCGCTTCCGTGTACTTGCAGGAGGGGTATGTCGTGCACGCGATGAATTTGCCGAAGCGCCCGTTGCGGTACGCGAGCTTGCCGCCGCATTGGGGGCACGCGCGGTCGATCGCCTCTTCCTCCTCGAGGGGCCGCGTGAAGCGGCACTCGGGGAACCCGGGGCACGCGAGGAACGGGCCGTTGCGGCCCCATTTCTTGACGAGCGTCTTGCCGCAGTTCTCGCATACCGCGTCCGACTCTTCCTGGACGAGGCTTCTCAGCTCCGCGCGCCGCTCCTTGACCGCGGCGAGATCGACCGTGAGCGGCTCGTAAAAGAGCTTCACGACGTCGCGCCAGTCCTCCTTCGCCTCCTCGACCTTGTCGAGCTCCATTTCCATGCGCGCCGTGAAGTCGACCTCGAAGATGTCGCGGAAGAGACGATCGAGCATCTTCCAGACCTGCTCTCCGAGCTCGCTCGGATGCAGGGAGCTTCCCTTCTTCTGGACGTAGTCGCGGGCCTGAATGACCCCGAGAATGGTCGCGTAGGTGCTCGGCCGCCCGATCCCCTTCTCCTCCAGCTCCTTGATGAGAGAGGCCTCGGTGTAGCGGGGCGGCGGCTCCGTGAAATGCTGCGACGCGTCGAGGCTCCGTATCGCGACGGCGTCCCCCGCGGCGAGATCCGGCAGCCATTCGTCGCGCTCGGGAGCGTCGTCCTGCATGACGGCGAGAAAACCCGGCTTGACGAGCCTCCGACCGCCGGCGCGCAGGAGATAGCGCTCTCCCGCGGCGACGTCCACCTCGCGCACCGCGTACACCGCCGGCGCCGCGAGAGAGGCGAGGAAGCGCTGCCAGACGAGCCGGTACAGCGCGAGCTGGTCCTTGTTGAGGTGCGCGCGCAGCGCGTCCGGCGTGCGGTAGCAGTCGGTCGGACGGATCGCCTCGTGCGCGTCCTGCGCGAGCTTCGTTTTCTTGAAGGTTCTTCGCCCACCGGGAAGGATTTCCGGCCCGTGGGTCTCCGCGAGATACGACGTTCCCCGGCCGTACGCCTCGTCGCTCACGCGCGTCGAATCCGTCCTCATGTAGCTGATGAGACCGACCGACCCCTCGGGTCCGAGATCGATGCCCTCGTACAGCTGCTGCGCGACGAGCATCGTCTTCTTCGCCGAGAAGCCGAGTCTCGTCGCCGCTTC
>DHHB01000093.1:84755-109166 GCA_002403075.1 bacterium UBP1_UBA4783
GAGCCGCTCGCGCCTGATCGCCGCGAGCGCTTCGCCGGCCTTCGCCTCGGACGGAATCTCGGGCTTTTTTCCGTCGATCTTGAGAAGCTTCGCCGCGAACGGCTCGCCCGTCGAGGTTTCGAGCGTTCCTTCGATCGACCAGTACTCGCGCGGCGTGAACGCCCGGATCTCCTCCTCCCGCTCGCAGATGAGGCGGAGACCGACGCTCTGCACGCGGCCGGCGCTGAGCCCCTTGTAGAAGATCTTCCAGAGAACGGGGCTGATGAGGTATCCGAAGAGCCGGTCGAGCACGCGCCGCGCCTGCTGGGCGTTCACCTTGTCCGTGTCGATGTCCCGCGGGCTGCCGACCGCCTCGTCGAGCGCCTTCTTCGTTATCTCGTTGAAGATGATCCGCTTGATCGGCGTCTTCGATTGCTTGAGCACCTCGTTGAGGTGCCAGGCGATCGCCTCTCCCTCGCGGTCCATGTCCGTCGCCAGCAGAATCGCCGAGCTCTTGCCGGCCTCCCGCTTGAGCTCCGCGAGGACCTTCGTCTTGCCCTTGACCGTGACGTACTTCGGAGCGAAACCCTTCTCGACGTCGATGCCGAGCTCGCGCTGCGGAAGGTCCCGCACGTGTCCGACGGAGGCCTTGACGGCGTATCCCGCGCCGAGATATTTCTTGATGGTTCGCGCTTTGGCGGGCGATTCGACGACGACGAGAACCTTATCCACGAGTGCTCCCTTCTCAGTGCAGCGGTTCGTCGCGCCGCGCCGCGTCGGGGTTCACGTCGTCCGGAAGGTCGACGATATATCGTCCGGCGAGCTCCTTCACCTCGTCGAGGGACACCGGAGGCGCGAATTCGAACGCGGCGTTGTCGATGATCATGCTGAGCTGCATCTCGGAGACGATGCCGAGACGGCGCAGGTTGATGAGATATCCCTGTGCCGCGATCGAAAGGCCCTGTTTCTCGAAATCCCCGAGCACGCGGCTTCCCGAGAGGGCGGCCGGGTCGGGTACGTGATCGCTCGAGGCGGCGCCGATGTCCAGCATCCGGAAGGCCTGACGGATCTCGAATCCGTTGTACCCCAGGCCCTCGAGCTCCTCCTGCACGAGCGCGGATTCCCGGAGCTCGCCCGGATCGAGATCCATGATGTAGTCGAGAATTTCCTTGATCCGTTCGCTCATCATCGCGACGTCGCCCGCTTTCCGCCGGAGCAATTCAGCGTATAATGGCGCTCAGGCGCCCTTTCCGCAACATTTTTTGTACTTCTTGCCGCTTCCGCACGGGCAGGGGTCGTTGCGGCCGGCCCGCTGCTCCACGCGAACGGGCTCCCGCTTCGGCGGCGGGGCGAGCGCGGCTTCCCGCGCCGCGGCGCCGGGCGCCGCGGGGGCTCCCTGAGGCGCCGCGGCCCTTCCCGCCGCGCCGTAGGCGTCCGCCACGTGGTGCACCGCGACCCCCGCGTCCGGACGCCGCCGGCGTTCGGCCGGCTCCGGCTCGAAGCGGGCGTGGAAGATCGCCCAGAGTATCGACCGGTCGATGTCCTCGACCATCGCGGTGAACATCTGGAAGGCTTCCTGCTTGTACTCGATGAGCGGGTCCTTCTGCGCGTACGATCGCAGATGGATCCCCTCGCGCAGGTAATCGAGCTCGTAGAGGTGGTCCATCCACTTCTCGTCGATGCTCTGGAGCATGACGTAGCTCATGAAACGCGTCATGATCTCGGGCGGGATCACCGACACGCGCAGATCGAACGCCTCTTTCGCGCGCGCCCGGAAATGGTCGTACAGGATCCGAAGGTCCGCCGAACGGTCGTCGAATACACCGGCGAAGTCGAACGAAACGAGGAAGAGGTTCGAGAGCTCCGCGGCCGCGGCGTCGAGATCCCATTCGTCGGGCGGCTGGCTCTCGGGCGCGTACTTGTCGATCGCGGCTTCGACGACGGTATCGATGAGCTGCGCGACGATCGCGCCGAGGTCGTCGCTTTCGAGGATCTGGTTGCGGCGGCCGTAGATCACCTCGCGCTGCTTGTTCATAACGTCGTCGTACTCGAGGAGCCGCTTCCGGATCCCGAAGTTGTACATCTCGACCCGCTTCTGCGCGTTCCCGATCGCGCGCGTGATGAAGCGGTGCGCGATGACCTCCCCCTCCTTGATGCCGAGGCGGTCCATAACGGAGGATATGCGCTCGGATCCGAAGAGCCGCATGAGATCGTCCTCGAGCGAAATGAAGAACTGCGACGCGCCGGGGTCTCCCTGCCGCCCCGACCGGCCGCGAAGCTGCCGGTCGATCCGGCGAGCCTCGTGCCGCTCGGTTCCGATGATGTGAAGGCCGCACGGAACGTCGTCCCGGCACGCGGCGGCGTCTTTCTTCGTGTTCGAACACGACGCGCATTCGTCGGGCGTCTCGCAGAGGATGCAGCAGCGTTCGCACTGAACGACGCCGCGCTCGAGCTTGATGTCCGTGCCGCGTCCCGCCATGTTCGTCGCGATCGTCACGGCGCCCCGCTTTCCGGCGAACGCGACGATCTCCGCTTCCTTCTGATGGTATTTCGCGTTGAGCACGTTGTGCGTGATCCCCTCGCGCGTGAGCATACGGCTGAGCGTTTCGGAGACCTCCACGGAAACGGTGCCGACGAGGATGGGCAGCCCGCGTTCGTGAATGCGCTTGATTTCGTCGACGATCGCCTTGTACTTCTCGCGCTTCGTCCGGAAGATCACGTCGTCGTAGTCGACGCGGCGAACGGGCCGGTTCGTCGGGATGACCTCGACGAGGAGCTTGTATATCTTGTGAAACTCCTCCTCCTCCGTCTCCGCGGTGCCGGTCATGCCGGCGAGCTTCGCGTACATGCGGAAGTAGTTCTGCAGCGTGATCGTCGCGAGGGTTTGCGTCTCGCCCTCGATTTTCACACGCTCCTTCGCCTCGAGCGCCTGGTGGAGCCCCTCGCTGAAGCGGCGCCCCGGCATGAGGCGCCCGGTGAATTCGTCAACGATAAGCACGCGGCCGTCCTGCACGACGTATCCGACGTCCTTCTCGAAGAGCGTATACGCCTTGAGGAGCTGCGAAAAGTTGTGAATGATCTCCGTCTTCGTCGCGTAGGCGCGGTAGGCGGCGTCCTTCCTTTTCATCTTCTCCGCCGCCGGCAGAGCGTCGTTCGATTCGATCTCCTTTATCGTGATGCTGAGATCCGGCACGACGAAGAGCTCCTGATCCTCCGCGGAGAGGTTCGTCCGTCCGCGGTCGGTCACGTCGATCGTGTTCGCCTTCTCGTCGATCACGAAGTAGAGCTCCTCGTCGAGCTCGTGGAGACGCTTGTCGCGCATGAACGCCGCTTCCGCGGAGAGCATGAGCTTCTCGTAACCCGGCTCCTTGCGGAGCTTCATGAACTTCTTGTTCTTCGGATCGCCGCGCCGCGCGAGCAGCAGGTTGACGCCGATCTCCTCCTCGCCGCCCTCGCCGCCCGCCGCCCGCTCCACCTTCGTCATGAGATCGTTCACGAGTTGCTTCTGCTTTCGCACGAGGCTCTCGACCTTGTCGCGCAGCTTCGAGTAGTTGTCGGCGATGTCCGATCCAGACACCGGGCCGGAGATGATGAGAGGCGTGCGCGCCTCGTCGATGAGGACGCTGTCCACCTCGTCCACGATCGCGTAGAAGAAGCCGCGCTGCACCTGGTAGTGCGTGGCGGGCTTCATGTTGTCCCTCAGGTAATCGAACCCGAACTCGTTGTTCGTGCCGTACGTGATGTCGCAGCCGTAGACGCGGCGGCGCTCCTCGTTGTCCATGTCGTTCTGGAGGAAGCCGACGCTCACGCCGAGGAAGCGGTAGACCTCGCCCATCCACTCCGCGTCGCGGCGGGCGAGGTAATCGTTCACGGTGACGAGATGAGCCCCCTTCTTCGCGAGGGAGTTCAGGTAGAGCGGCATCGTCGCGACGAGCGTCTTCCCCTCTCCCGTCGCCATCTCGGCGATCATCCCCCGGTGAAGAATGATCGCTCCGGCGATCTGAACGTCGAACGGCACCATCTCCCACGTGATGGAGCGCCCGACGACCTCCCAGCTCCGTCCGACGAGGCGGCGGCAGGCCTCGTACGCGAGTCCGTAGGCCTCGTGCATGATCGCGTCGAGGGATTCCCCGTTCGCGACCCGGCCCACGAACTCCGCCGTCTTTTGAGGAAAATCGGCCTCGCCGAGCTCCCGGTACGTTTCCGCCCATTTCCGGACCGCGGCGATATCGGGCTCGAGACGCCCGATGAGGCGCGATTTCCGGTCGCCGAACAGCTTGTGCATGACTCCCTTGAGCACTCTCGAAACCTCCGTTATTGCAACAAGATAACAGATACAGCTCTATAAGGCAAGGAGGCCGAGCCCCGTCCCACAGGGGCGGGCGCGCCGAACGCGCTTGCGATATCTCGCTGCAAAGATGGCGATTACGCGGGGGGCACGAGCCACAGCGCGCGGAATACGCCGCCGTTCGAGCCGAAATAGACGCGTGTTCCGTCGACGGCCGGGGACGAGTAGATCGCCGAATCGGCGCGATAGCGGCCGACCGCCGCTCCCGTCGCGGCATCCAAGGCGACAAGCTGCGAGCCGTACGTCGTCACGAAAACGACGCCGCCCGTGACGACGGGCTTGGAGAGGACCGCCCCTCCCGCCCCGGATCGCCAGCGCAGCGCGCCGTCGAGACCGACCGCGTACACGCTGCCGCTCCGCGCCCCCACGTAGATCGCGTCGCCGTCGAGAACGGGGGGGCCGTTTACGGGGGAATCCGCGGCGATCTTCCACGCCACTTTTCCCGTGGCGAGGGAACGAGCCTCGACGGCGCGGTTCGGGGCGCCGATGACCACGATTTCCTTCTCGTCGATCACGAGCGGGCTCGAGAGGATCTCTCCGCCGACGGCGGCCGTCCATAGGATCTTGCCGTTCGAATCGAGCTTGACGAGCGCGCCGTCGGTCGTCGCCGCGACGACGTAGTTCTTCCCCGCCGCGGGCGTCGCGCGCATGGACGAGCCGATCTTTTTCTCCCAGAGACGCTTCCCGTCGCGGAGCGCGACCGCGACGATCCTTCCGTCCGTCGTCGCGGCGTACAGCGCGTCGCCCCTGCCGGCCGGAGAGCTCACGACCTTCGCCCCGAGGGAGATCTTCCAGTAGGGCGTCCCGGTCGCGGCATCGAGGCAGAAAAGCTGCCCCCGGTAGTCCGCGCAGACGACGCGGCCGTCCGTCACGAGCGGCGACGCTCCGACGCCGTCCGAGGCTCGGTATTTCCATGTGAGCTCCCCGTCGGCGCCGTACGCGTACAGATGCCCGTCGCGGCAGCCGAAATAGACCGTGCCGCCCTCTACGCGCGGGGACGAGGTCACCGGCGCGCGAAACGACTTCTTCCACGCCTCGGAAAGCGTCGCTCCCGCACGGACGCCGGCGCCCGTGCGGGAAGGCGCCTCCGCGGGCCTCGTCCGCTCCGTCGCGGTGTCCCCCGGCGCGTCGACCGCGACGAGGCTCGAGCGGCCCGGCTCCACGGCGGCGCGGTCTCCGCCGCCCCGCAGGATGAGCGCCGCCGCGATCACGATGACGCCCGCCGCGGCTCCGGCCGCGAGCGGAAGGCGCCGGGGGATCCCTTTCCGCGGCGCCGCCGCGAATATGCGCGCCGCGGGAGCCTGCGCGGGCCTCGCGTCCGCCCGTCCGGCGCTTCGCCAGTGAAGAACGGGAAAGGACCGCTCGACCGGGAGCGCGAGCCCCGTCTCGCGGGGGATCTCGAAGGACGGGAAAAAGATGCTGTTCCGGAGGGTCTCTTCGTGCCGCTCCGCGAAGTCACGCGACGGAACGAGCGCGAGCGTGTGAAAACCCGATGTCTCGAACCGGTAGAGCGCGAAATAGTCCTCCGGCGCGCGGTGGAAGAGATCCCGCTGCCCGCGGCCGCCGTCGAGGGTGAGCTCCCGGAGCCCCGGCACGCTCTCGAACGGCCCGGGAGCGCCCGTTTCTCCGTTCCAGTGGACGAGCGCCGCGTCGCGGTTGCAGAGGATATGCACTTCGTCGCCGCGGCGGATCTCGATGAGGAGCAGGGCCTTCACGAGCGGATCGTCGTTCTCCGCCGCGAACGCGGGCTCCCGCCCGAACGTTTCCATGACCCGCGCGAAATAATGAAGCGGCGATCCGAGACGCGAGGCCGAGACGGCCTCGCGGAACATCGCGCGCAGAAGGGGCTCCTGGCGGGGATCGCCGGGGGCGAAAAAGAGAAAGAACTCCTCTCCGCCGTCCCTGCCCGGTATCTCCTGATAGACGAGTGAATCCTTGCCGCCCGGCTCTCCCAGGCACACGAAGGAGCTTCGTTTCATCTCCATCACCCCGGAGGGCGAGGGTAGACGCGGCGGGCCGAAAAATCAACAGGTAATGCAGGAGCGGCGCGTCGCGCCGTCCGTCAGGAGCGGGAGAGCAGGCTTTTGACGCCGCCGAAGAGCTTGTCGAGCGGCCCGACGTCCTTCTTGACGTCCTCTCCGCTCAGCGAAACGTACTTGGTCGCGATCGGATTGTCCGGATCCCACTTGAGCGCTTCCTTGAAATGCTTGACGGCGACCTGCTTCAGTCCTGCCTTGAAATAGACGAATCCGAGGTTCGCGTGATAGTCGGCGTTGTAATACTCCATCTGGATCGCCTTCCGGCACGCGTCGCGCGCTTCGTGCAGCCTCGTGTTGAGAATGCCGAGGCAGAATCCGTACCAGCTGAAATACGCCGGGTTCGTCGGGTCGTACTTCGACGCCGCCTTAAAGAGGAGCGCGGCCTTGTCGAACCGCCCTCCGCGCATCGCCTCCTTCGCCTGCTGGAACGAAAGGTTCGCCGAGCGTCGGTCCGATTCATTGATCGTCCCTCCGTCCTTCGAGCTTTTGTTCGAGCGGAGGGATTCGTCGTACGCGACTCTCTTCTGCGGGTCGCTCAGCACGCCGTACGCCTCGTTGATGCTCTTGAAACGATCGCGGTTCTCGGGCGTATCGCCGGCCGCGTCCGGATGGTAGAGCTTCGCGAGCCGGAAATAGTTGCGCTTTATCTCGTCGACCGACGCCGTCGGCCAGGTTTCCAGTGTCGAGTAGTAATCGGAGTTCAAAGCGTCCCACCTCTACTTGTGAACGGGCTGAAGCTCGCGAAGCAGATTCACCGCGAGCTCGTTCTCGGGATCGAGCTCGAGAACGATCTCGAGATTGCGCATCGACTCGTCGCGGGAGCCCTTTTCGTAGAGGGCGAGCGCGAGATTGAGGCGCGCCTTCAGGTAGTCCGGATTGATCTTGAGCGCGAGCTCGAACTCGACGATCGCGTCGTCGGTCATCCCCTTGTTCGCGTACGCGATGCCGAGGAGGTTGTGCATGTCGGGATAGTGAGGATTCACGGAGATCGATTTGCCGAGCTCCTTGATCGCGGCGTCGTGATCGCCGTTCTGGATCGCTTCGAGAGCGAGCTGCTTGCTTATCTGGGCCGAGCTCGGACGCTCCTCGATGAGGCGCCGGTAGAGAGCCGCGCGCTCCTCACGCGGCGCGTCCGCGCGATGAAGCGAGATGAGCTCGCTCACCTGATCGGCGAGGAACCCCGGCGCGTTGGCGAGGCTCGTCTCGAGCTCCTCGATAGCCCGCGCGTCGTCCCCCTGATCGCTGTAGCTGCGGGCGAGCATGATGCGCGCCTTGAGAAATCGCGGATTGATTTCGAGCGCATGCGCGAAGGACGCGCGGGCGTCGTCGACGCGGCCGAGCGCGACGTACTGAACGCCGAGGCTCGAGTGGACGTCCGCGTAGCGCGGCTGGATCGCGACCGCCTTCTCGAGCTCCCGCGCCGCCTCGTCGTGCTTCCCGTCGGCCGCGCAGCGTTTCGCGTGCTCGAGATACGATTCGACCATGTACATCCGGACCATTTCCTGGTCCTGGCCGGCGCCGTTCTCGCGGACGCCCCCGATGTACGCCTCGAACTCCCTGCAGGCCCTCCGGTAATCCCCTCTGTTGAAGCTGGCGAGCGCCTTCTTGAGCGCGTTGCGCGGCACGAATCGGAAAAATCGTTCTACGAACATCTCGGCTCCCTGTTTTCTGTGCGCCGTTTCAAGCGTCGCTTGCCCGATCGCTGTTCCCGAGACGGCCATGCAGCAAGGAATGCGCCAAATCGAAACGGTTCAGCGGGTTCCCCCGGAAGAAGCCTCGATGCGGGGCGAAAGGAGCCGGCTCTCGCGGCGAACGGTGAGGTATTCCCTTGACGAATAAGTGGGTTTCGCCGCGATCACGAGGCTGAGCTTGCATTTTGCAAGCTCGCCGGCGACGGGGCAATCGACCTCGATCCGGCGGCTGAACATGCCCGGAGGCAGGATGTAGTCGCGAAGAACGGTGAATCGATCCTTGCCGTTCTCGTCGACGAGCGTCAGGGTGATGCCCGCGTACTCGGTGAGGAGAAACGACACCGCGACGCCGCAGCGTTCCCGCTCGAGATCGAGCGTCAGATTGTCGGCGCTGAAGCGCGTGATGTCCGTGCCGATCCAAAAGTACTGCGCGCCCGCTCGTTCCGATACGAATATCTGGCCGAAGCGCCGGTAGCATGCGATCCCGCGCGGCTCGTCGAAGCGGGGCGCCTCCCCGTCCCCTCCCCCGATCGTGGTCACGAAGGAGAGATAGCGCGTGAACTTGTGGATCGCCCCGCTCTCCCTGTCCGTGACGTAGATGCCGCCGTAGTAATCGATCGCGACGTGGCCGAACGACCCGCGCCCGCCGAGGGAGGAGCGCCGCACGAGGCCGATCGGTTTCCCGTCCGGTGAAAGCTTCCAGAGTCGCTGCCGCGCGCTGTCCGTGACGGCGATGAAGAAATCGGAGTAATAGAGCCACTCGTCCCCCGCGGTGACCGCGGCGATCGCGAACGGACCGGTGAGACGCGCCCCCTCCCGCTCCGCTCCGAACGAACTCACGAACGAGCCGTCCGGCCGGAAAACGGCGATCCTGTCGTTGCCGCTGTCGGCGACGTAGAGCAGACCGCCGCTCAGCGCGACGCCGGACGGATCGCGGAGCGGCCTGTTTTCCGGCGCGCGGATCTCATCGACCCATACGAGCTCGCCGCCGGCGTATCGCAGGTGGACGATCCGGTTGTTTCCCGCGTCGGCGACGTAGAGGTTACCCGCCGCGTCCCCCGTGAGCGCGAGGGGATTGCGGAAGCGCATCCGGCCGGATCCCTCGCCGCCGACGATGCCGATCGACGTGAGGCTCTTGTTGTAGATGATGTCGTGATTTCCGCTGTTCACGCCGTACACGGTGAGCTCGTCGTCGTCGCGCGGAACATCCGGTTTGTCCTCGCTCGCGAGCTTGACGCAGAACAGCCCCTCCGGCTCGTTGAACTTCTCGCGATAGCCGGAATAGACGTCGAGGTGGAATTGCGTCACCTTGTGGAGCCCGAGGCAGTGCGTCCACGGAGGGGTGACGAACGTCGTGCCCGTCTCGTCGCGCGTTCTTCCGAACGGAAACACGGCGATGATGAACGCGAAGAGAACCGGCGCGCCGAAGGATTTCATCGCACTCCCGCCTCCCCCTCCCCGGCGATCGTGCGGTAGAACCACAGGGAATCGAGAACCTTCGCGACGTATCCGCGCGTCTCGCGCGGCCCGATGAGCTCCATCGCGGCCATCGGATCCCCGGCCGGATCGAACTGCTTCCACCAGCGCGACATCCTTCCCTCCCCGCCGTTGTATGACGCGAGCGCGGCGACGAGGGAGCCGTCGAAACGGTCGAGGAGATAGGAGAGGTAGCGCGATCCCATCGCGACGTTGCACGCCGGATCGCGAAGCTCGCCGCAGTGTTCGTCGCGCCAACCCCGTTCCCGGGCGATCCAGCGCGCCGTCGCGGGCATGAGCTGCATAAGGCCGAGCGCGCCCGCGCGCGACACCGCGATGGGGTCGAAGGCGCTCTCCTCTCTCATGACGGCGAGAACGAGCTCCGCGGGGATACCCGGATACGCGGCCGCCGCGACGACGCCCGGAAAAGCGACGGGGTGACGCAGCCGCTCCGCAGTTTCGGCGTCGAAATCGTGCCCGGGCAGCGCGTCGATCATTCTCATCGCGAGCCGATGATAGCCTCTGTTCCTCGCTTCCCGGTATACTGCGACGGCGGTCGTCTTTCTCGCATCGCGCTCTCTTCCCAGCGCGACGGCGCACTCCGCCGCCTCGCTCGGGAGCCCGCAGTCGAGAAAGTAGCGGTACGCGGCGAACGCGGCGTTTCCCGCGAGCGCGCCGTCGCTTCCGCGGGCGCCCGCGAGGGAATCGACAAGCCTGCGCTCTTCGGCGGCCATGCGGGCGACGAGGTCGCCGGCGGGCTCGGCGCGCATGCCGGCGAAAACGGAATCGAGAGCTCCCCGGGCGGCGTCGGCGTACGGCGAGTCGGGATGAGAGCGGAGGAGCGCGGAGAGGATCCGCTCCTTCTGCGCCGCGTCGGGGGCGGTTCTCCACAGCCAGTACATCATCGAAGGGGACGCGCCGCGGCCGCCGTCTTCGTATCGCTCCCCCTTCGGGGCAAACCGCGAGAGACATTCTTCGATGCGCCGGTGCGCTTCCTCCCGGCGCCCGAGAACGCAGCCGAGCGCTCCAACCGCCCGCAGATGTCCGAAGTCGACCGAGGCGGAGTCGGCGCCGGCGAGCTCGCGGAAGGCGTCGAACGCGCGGGCGAGACGGCCGAGCGACACGTCGATGCGCGCGCCGAAAGCGAGAAGTTCCTTGTCGCCGAAACGATCGGCGTGCTCGCGGCAGAGATCGACGGCCCGCTCGCGGTGCCCCAGATCGTACGCGATGTACGGAAGCCGGGCGTGGGCCTTTTTCTTGACGGCGCCGGAAGCCCCCGAGGCCAGGATCCGATCGCAGAGCGCGGACGCGTCTCGGAAGTGCTTCTCCGCCTCGAGGAGCCGGACTTTGACCAGCATCGTTTCGTCATCGCGCGGGTTTCGGTCGAGAAGGTGTTCGACGATCCGCCGAGCCGCACCGAAAAGCTTCGCCGAGAGCGCGCTGAGCGCGGCCCCTCGAAGATCGGCCGGAATCATATCTCCGTAATACGCTTCGCACGCCGAAAGCGCCTCTTCGAGGGTTTCGCGGTCGTCGGATTCCCAGCGGCCTGCGCAGGCGCCCCGGATCTCCGCGGCGCCGAGGGAATCTCTCCCCGCGCGCAGCAGGGCGCGGCCGAGGGCGTAGCGCGTCTTGGCCGGCATCTTCACCGCGTCAGGCGGAATGCCCTCGGCCGAGAGCAGGCTGTCGCATTCCGCGAGTATCGACACGGCGAGCTCCCTCGAGCGCGCGTAGAAGCGATCGGCGTGCTCCCGCAGCGTTCCCTCCGGATACGGAAGGTTTCGAAGCGCGTCATACGCCTCGGCGTATCTCCCGGCGCCGAGCAGCGAGCGCGAAGCGTAAGAGATTCTGAAACGCTCGATATACGGGTTGGGCGAAGGGCGGCGAAGGAGAGCGGCCGCCTCCTCGTGCCTTCCCGCGAGAGAGGCCACGATCCCCGCCCGCAGCGAATCCGAACCGGGCGGGAGCGCGTTGAATGCCTCTTCGTACCTGCGGGCCGCGGCGAGACGAGCGGCCTCGTCGAGGGGGCCGTCCCAAGCGCCGCGGGACGCGGCGACCGCGGCGAAGAGGCCGGGGCCCGGAACGCACAGCGAGCCCCCCCTCGCGGCGCCGGCGGAAAAAACGGCGGCGGCGACGATCGCGGCGGCGAGAGCGTTCATTCGATTCACGATACGACGATCCCTCCATCGTTCCGGCGCGACGCCGGGACACCGGAGGATACGGGGCAAGTTGAGTGCCAGACGGGGAAAGAATCGCCCCGGCGGCCTCATTCCCACTCGATCGTGCTCGGGGGTTTGGAGCTGATGTCGTAGACGACGCGGTTCACGCCGTGGACCTTGTTGATGACGTCGGTCGAGACCTGCTGCAGGAATTCGTACGGCAGCCTCGCCCAGTCCGCCGTCATGCCGTCGAGACTCGTCACCGCCCGGAGCACCGCCGACCGCTGATACGTGCGCTCGTCCCCCATCACTCCGACGCTGCGCACCGGGAGAAGCACGGCGAACGCCTGCCACACGCTGTCGTAGAGCCCTTCCCGCAGGAGCGCGTCGATGAATATCCGGTCGACGCGCCGCAGGAGATCGAGATCCTCCCGCGTCACGGCGCCGGGAATCCGCACGGCGAGCCCCGGCCCGGGGAACGGATGCCGCTTCACCGAGCGGTCGGGCAGGCCGAGGTACCGGCCGACCTCGCGCACCTCGTCCTTGAACAGGAGATCGAGCGGCTCGATGAGCTTGAAGTTGAGCGTGTCCGGAAGGCCGCCGACGTTGTGGTGCGACTTGATCGTCGCCGAGGGGCCCACCGTCGACCGGCTCTCGATGACGTCCGGGTAGAGGGTGCCCTGCGCGAGGAAGGCGAAGGGGCCGTGGATCCGGCTCTGCTCCTCGAAGACGTCGATGAAGCTCGCGCCGATGATCTTGCGCTTCTTTTCGGCGTCGACGACCCCCTCGAGCCGGCCGAGAAACATCTCCGACGCGTCGACGAAGACGAGATCCGTCGTGAGGTGCTGCGAAAGGAGCTCTTTCACCTCCTCCGCCTCGTGAAGCCTGAGGAGACCGTTGTCGACGAAGACGGGGACGAGCTGCTTCCCGATCGCGCGATCGACGAGGCACGCCATGACGCTCGAGTCCACGCCGCCGCTCACCGCGCAGAGAACGCGATCGCCGCCCACGAGGTTCCGGATCTTCTCGACCTCCCGGTCGACGAACGAGCCGGAGTTCCAGTTCGGCTTGCACCGGCAGACCCGGAACAGGAAATTATGGATGATCTCCGCGCCGTAGGCGGTGTGATAGACCTCGGGATGGAACTGCAGGGCGAAGACGCGCTTCGCCGGATTCTCCATGGCGGCCGGGACGCCCTCCGCGGAGGTCGCGGTCACGGAAAATCCGTCGGGGAGTTTTTTCGCGCGATCGCCGTGGCTCATCCAGACGCGCTGCTCGGCCGGGGTTTCGTGAAAGAGATCGCTCTCGCGCTCGACGGCGATGACGGTGTGGCCGTACTCCCGCCGGTCCGCCTTCTCGACCTCTCCTCCGCCCGTCACCGTGATGAGGTGCAGCCCGTAGCAGATGCCGAGCACGGGCACGCCGAGCGAGAAGACGCCCGTGTCGAGCGTCGGAGCCCCCCGATCGGTCACGCTCGCCGGACCGCCCGAGAGGATGACGCCGGCCGGCCGCTGTTCCCGGATCTCCGCGATCGTCGCCCTCGGCGGGAGTATCACGGAAAAAACCTTCTGCTCCCGAATGCGCCGGGCGATGAGCTGCGTGTACTGCGATCCGAAATCGAGAATGACGATCGATTCGCCGCCCCATGCTTCCATCGTTTCCCGTCTCCTAGTGTCTGAAGTGCCGCCGTCCCGTCATGACCATCGCGAGGCCGAGGCGGTCGGCGGCCGCGACGACATCCGCGTCCCTGATCGATCCCCCCGGCTGGATGACGGCCTTCACGCCCGCCTCGGCGAGCACTTCGATACCGTCCGGGAACGGAAAGAACGCGTCGCTGCCGGCGGCCGTGCCCTCGATCGCGAGCCCGGCGCGCCGCGCCTTGTCGACGGCGATGCGGCACGAATCGACGCGGCTCATCTGCCCCGCGCCGACGCCGATCGTTCCCGCGCCGTTGCAGATGACGATCGCGTTCGATTTGACGTGCTTCGCGATCCGCCACGCGACGCCGAGCGCCCGCTCCTCGTCCGGCGTGGGCCGGCGGGACGTCGCGACGGTCAGCGAGGAGAGCTCGGGGAACCCCTCGTCGCGGTCCTGCAACAGGAGAAGGTTGCCGATCTCGCGCGCGGCGAAACTCCGGTCCTCCTCGTCCCAATCCCCGTTCGGAACGGACACGAGCCGCAGGTTCTTGCGTTTCGCGAGAATCTCGAGCGCCGCCTCGTCGAATCCGCGCGCCACGACGACCTCGAGAAAGATATCCGCGCACGCCTCCGCGAACGCCCGGTCGGCGACGTCGTTCACCGCGACGACGCTGCCGAACGCCGATGTCTCGTCGGTGATCCGCGCGCGCCGGAAGCTGTCCGCCGCCGTCGCGCTCACGGCGGCGCCGCACGGGTTCATGTGCTTGATGATCGCGCAGGAGGAGCGCCCGAGGTCGCGGGCGAGAAGGAACGCCGCGTGGAGATCCTGAATATTGTTGTAGGAGAGCTCCTTCCCCTGAATCTGCTCGAAGCCGGCGAGACCGCCCGCGGCCCCGTCGAGCACGTAGAGGCCTCCCCGCAGATGCGGATTCTCCCCGTACCGGAGCGTGCGGATCTTTCGGTACGCAACCGCCCGCCGCTCCGGAAGCTCGTCGGGAGCGAGGAGGCGTTCGAACCAGCGGGAGACGCCGGCGTCGTAGGCCGCCGTATGAAAGTAGGCCTTCGCCGCGAGGCGCCGGCGCATCTCGAGGGGAACGCCGCCGGCGTTCTCGTCCATCGCCTGCAGAACGGAAGCGTAATCCGACGGATCGACGACGACGGCGGTCGAATGGTAGTTCTTCGCCGCCGCGCGGATGAGGGCGGGCCCCCCGATATCTATCTCCTCGACGATTTCGCGCTCCGAGAGCGCCGCGTTCGCGGCGGCGCGGGCGAAGCGGTAGAGGTTCACCACGACGAGATCGATGAGCCGTATGCCGTGTTTCTCCGCCTGTTCGAGATGGGTTCTCTTGTCGCGGTCGGCGAGGATGCCGCCGTGGATCTTCGGATGGAGCGTCTTCACCCGCCCGTCCATGATTTCCGGAAATCCCGTCACGTCGCCGATCTCGCGCACGGGCACGCCCGCCGCCGTGATCGCCCGCGCGCTGCCTCCCGAGGCGACGATTTCGACGCCCCGCCGCGACAGCTCGCGGACGAACGGATCGAGCCCGCCCTTGTCGGTGACGCTCACGAGGGCCCGTTTTATCGCTGCGTTCATCGCGCACGCCTTTCGATGTGAATATCCGGAAACAGGAGCGCGAGCGCCATGCGGTAGCGCTCGGCGGTCTTTTTCACCACCTCCTCGGGAAGCGGAGGCGCGGGCGGAGCGTGGTCCCACCCGATGCCGTCGAGATAGTCGCGAACGAACTGCTTGTCGAGGCTCGGGGGGGAGATCCCCGGTCGATACTCGTCCGCGAGCCAGAAGCGCGACGAATCGGGCGTCAGAACCTCGTCGATGAGCGAGACGCGACCGTCGATGAATCCGAACTCGAACTTCGTGTCGGCGATGATGATCCCGCGCTTCGCCGCGTATTCGCGCGCGCGGCCGTAGATCGACAGGCTCAGCCGCTCGACCTCCCGCAGCGCCTCGGCGCCGACGATCCCCTCCGCCTCCGCGAGCGTGACGTTCACGTCGTGCCCGGTGTCGGCCTTCGTCGACGGCGTGAAGATCGGCTCGTCGAGACGCTCCGACTGCGCGAGCCCGGGCGGAAGAAGCATGCCGCATACCGATCCGGATTCCCGGTACTCCTTCCATCCGGATCCGGCGAGATACCCGCGGACGACGCATTCGAGGTCGATCCGCGCGGCCTTGCGGACGAGCATCGAACGTCCGCCGAGCTCTCGCTCGAAGCCGTCGAAGGGCGGCGGATACTCCGCGACGTTCGTGCTCACCATGTGGTGCGGGACGTCGCCGAGCCACCGCGTCCACGCGGCCGAGAGACCCGTGAGCACCGCGCCCTTGCCCGGAACCGGCGTCGGAAGGATCGAATCGTAGGCCGAAATCCGGTCCGACGCCACTATGACGAGCCTGTCGCCGAGATCGTAGATGTCGCGGACCTTTCCGCGAAAATCCGGGGCGACGCCCGGAAGCGCGCCCTCTCCGTGCGTTCCGTCAATTGTCGTCAAGGATGCGAACCCTCCTTCCGTCGATGCGAACGCGCCCCTCCGCGACGAACCGCACCGCCGCCGGGTAGGCGACGTGCTCCTCGGCGAGAATGCGCGCGCTCAGGCTTTCCACGCTGTCGTCCGGGAGCACCGGAACGACGCGCTGCAGAATGATGGGGCCGGTGTCGACCCCGTCGTCGACGAAATGAACCGTGCAGCCCGCGAAGCGGACGCCGTAGTCGAGCGCCTGCCGTTGCGCGTCGAGCCCCCTGAAGCTCGGGAGCAGCGCCGGGTGTATATTGATCATCCGACCGCTGAAGGCGCGCATGAGCTCGCCCTTCACGATCCTCATGAAGCCGGCGAGACACACGAGACCGACGCCGCGCTCGACGCAGAGCGACGCCATGAGCGAGCTCGATTCCGGGCTCATCGAGCCCTTCTTCGGTCCGCAATCGACGACCGCCCGCTCGATCCCGAACGCGTCCGCGACGGCGAGAGCCCCCGCGCCCGGATTGTCCGACAAGAGGATCGCTATCCGCGCCGGATAGGATTCGTCCCGGCAGGCGGAGGCGAGCGCCTCGAAGTTGCTGCCCCGCCCCGACGCGATCACGGCGATCTTCATTGCATCGGCCATGCCTTCCCTTCCCCCCGAGCGGGCGCGAGCCCTCCGGAGGGCTCGCGATGCGCGCGTCTTCCGCCGGAATCGTTTTCTCGTCGTTTCCCGACGGATGGCTGACATGGTATGCGCGGGCGGCGGCCCAAGTCAAGCGATGTCGTTCCTCCCGCGCGCCGCCCGCGATCGTTCCGGCGAGCCGGAAAGCGAGGCGAGAACACGGCGGGATCGATCAGGCGGCCCGCCGCCGGTTCGACGATCTCGAACCGCAGCGCGGCTTCCTCCGCAGAGACTGCCCGCCCGCGACCGGGAGGGAAACGCGGTCCCGTCACGACGACGACGAGCCCCGCGGCTTCGATCCTCGTTCCGGCGCTGACGGCGGTCACGGCGATCCCCTTCGATTCGAGAGCCGCGAGCCTCCGTTCGTCGCGGGACGCCGCGTACGGGCCGCACACGACCTCGCGTACGTTCAGCCTGTCCGCCAGATGGAACAGGCCGTGATCCGCGCGAGGGGCCGCCGGAACGAGAACGCACCGGTCGACGCCGCGGACGCCCCGTCGCCAGAGAAGCCGCTCGAGCCGGGACGCCTCGCGACGCCCGAACCGGTCGCCGAGAAACAGAACGCCGCCGCCCGCGGCAAGATACGCGTACCCGTCGTCGAGGGACTGAACCGGTTCCTCCGGCTTCGACCCGCCTCCACCGGCGCAGGTCCCTGCCGCGCGACGGGCGACGACGGGAAGGCAAAAGGACGCGGCGATGAGCGCGGCGGAGACCGCGAAAACCGCCCCCCGCCTCCCGCGCCGCCCGAGGGCGATCGCCGCCGCCGCAACCCCGCACGCGTAGAGGAGACCGTTCACGTCCCCCGCGACGATCGCCGGCTGCGGCAGGCGGACGAAGGCGGCCGGAACCGCCTCCAGCAACCGGCACAGAAGCTCGATCGGCGGCGCGAGAAGAAAGCGCACGGGCGAAAAGGGGACGAACGTGTAGATCGCCGCCGCGTAGATGAGCGCGGTGAACGGAAGCGATACGACCACGTTGACGAGCGGCGAGACGAGCGGCGCCCGCCCGAAGAGCGAGAGCACGAGCGGCAGGGCGGCGAACTGCACGGCGCACGTGATGACCGCGGGATAGGTGAGGACGCGGATCGCCGTTCCCCCCGCTCCGCGAGGCGTCATCCTTCCGATCGCGCGCGTGACAGGGACGCCGATCGCGGCGATTCCGAGGACCGCCGCGAAGGAGAGCTCGAACCCCGCCTCGAACACGGCCGCCGTGTCGATCGCGGCGACGGCGAACGATCCGAGTACGAGCGAACCGAGGAGATCCGCCGGGAGACCGGCGAACCGGTAGGCCGCGACCGCCACGGCGAGCGCGAGGGCGCGAACGAGGGAGGCCGGGAAGCAGGCGAGCGACGCGTACAGGGCGAGCAGGGCGAGAAGCGCGCCGTCGCGGAACCGGCGGGCCGGCAGAAACAGCGAGAGGAGCTTCGCGAGAGGAACCGCGACGACGCCGAGATGGAGACCGCTCAGGGCGAGGAAGTGGGCGATGCCGAGATAGGAGTAGCGCTCGCGCAGGGAAGGGCCGAGCCCCCGCCGGTCGCCGAGCACGAGCGCGCCGACGAACCCCCTTCCCCTGCGGGAGAGCCGCCCGTCGTCGAGGAGCGCGACGAAACGCGAGCGGGTCCCGCTCATCGAGAGCGACGCGATCCTCCCGGGACGTCCGCCGGCAGGCGCGCCCCCGCCCTCTCCCCCGTCCCGGCGGCCGACCTCGGCCGCGCGCGGAAGGGGTTCGCCGGCGGCCTCGCGCCCGAGCCCCGCCGTCTGCCAAAGCACGATCGCGCCGACGGCGAGCGCCGCGAAACGGGCGAAGGGGCGCGCGTCGATTCCATACCCGTATCCGGCCCGGGAACTCGCGGTCCGCCCGCTCACGATCCACGCCCCGGCGATCGCGGCCGCCGCCGCCGTCCCCGCCGCCGCGCCCCATGCCCCCGGCGGGTACGCCATGCCCACAATGAAAAACGCAGCCCACCACCGCATCATCGTCCGCCTCCCGCGCCGCGCCGTTCACGCTTCGGGCGGGAACGCCCCGCGGGCGCCCCGTCCGAGCCCGTCATTCGCCGTAGAAAACGACTCTGTTCTTCCCCTCCTCCTTCGCCTCGTAGAGCGCCTTGTCGGCCATCCGGAGGAGCTGGCTCTCGTTCTGGGCGTTTCCCGGGTAGATGCATCCTCCGACGCTTATCGTGACTTTCACCTTGCGCCCGTCCTCGAGCGCGTGCTCCGCCCGCGCGACGACGCCGCGTATTCGCTCGGCCGTCCGGCGCGCGGAGTCGGCTCCCGCGCCGGGCAGGAGCACGACGAACTCCTCGCCCCCGTAGCGGAATATGAGATCGATCTTTCGCAGCGAGCGCCGGACCGTCTGCGCGACGAGCCGGAGCACGCCGTCGCCGGTCTCGTGGCCGTACGTGTCGTTCACCTTTTTGAAATCGTCGATGTCCATGATGAGAAAGCCGAAGCTCGACCGCGAGCGGTTCGCGCGCTCGATCTCGAGCGGCAATTGAAGCTCGTAGTAGTTCCGGTTGTGCACGCGCGTCATCCGGTCGACGGAGACCATGGTCTCGAGATGCCTGTTGTTCTCGAGGAGGCGCACGATGCCCTGGCCGAGAATGGAGAAGTTCGAGACCGCCCCCCGGTCCAGCGCATCGACGGGAAGGTGCGCCTCGAGGATCGCCCAGCGGATGTCGCGGGCGAGCAGCGGAATCAAGAGCACCGATGCGGTGCCGGGCTCGATGTCGAACGCGCTCTCCCCCCGATGCTCTCCCGAGAGCCGAATGAGGGTATGCGGCGCGCTTCCCGTGAGGCAGGCGTGATAGAAGCGGCGTTTGAGCGCCTCGCCCTGCGGGAGAAAGGCCGCCGATCCGCGCGTCCAATCCCGCGTCGCCGGCGCGGCGTTCAGAAAGAGGAGCTTCGCGCGGGCGCCCCCGACGATATGCCGCGCGAGGGCCAGCATCTCCTCGACGCGGCCGGCGATCGTCTTCGGCGAGTCGTTGAGCGCGAGGGACGAGATGATTCCGGCGAAGACCGAGGGAACGATCCGGTCGCCGGCGGGCTCGCGACCCGTCGCCGCGCGCCACTCGTCCGCCGTCATGACGAGACTGAGACGCATCGCCTCGCGCGCCGAGCGGTAGCCCAACGAAACGCTCCGCTCCGTGTGCGTCCGTCCGTCCCGACGGAACTCGCCGAGCGCGCACAGATCCTCGAGCGCGAGATAGGCCTGCTCGACGCACGAAATCCGCGATCCTTCGGCGAGGGCGCCGTCGATCGCCGCCCGCCGCTCCTCGGAAAGCCGGCGGCGGGGGATGATCCGGGTGAGAAGGTACCGGTAGTCCTTGTCGCTCTCACGGTGCATGGCAGACCTTCTTCGCCCCGCCGCGCGCGGCGGGCGATCGTTCCTCTCCCTCAAGTATACTACAGCCCGCGCCTTCATTCCACCTGCGATCGCGCCCCCCGCCCGGCCTCCGACCGCAAATGCTTGTACACGAAAGCGCCATGCGCTATATTGACCCCGATGCGACCGCACGCGGCAGCGACCTTCCGTCTCGGCGCCATAGCGCTCCTCTGCGCGGCGCTACCCGCCCTCTCGGGGTGCATCCTCTCCGGCGGCGGCGCCGCGGCCGGCGGCGTCCGGACCGGCGAGCGGAGCGAGGACGACCTGCATCGCCGCTATCCCCAGCTTCGCGTTCTCGAGCAGAAGCTCGCGCGCGCCTCCGCTCATTTCTATTTCGGAGAATACGAGCTCGCCGCCGCGGCGGCCCGCGATCTCGTGTCGAGCGTCGAGGAGGTCCGCGCGGCGGGCCCCGATCCCGACATGTGCGACCGCATCGATTACCTCGACGAGCGCGCCATGAGCCTCCTGCAGCGCATGGCGGACGACGAGATCGAGGACGGCTGCCTCTCCGGCATGAACGCCCTCATCGACTCGCTCGCGCGATGCGCCGTGGTCGACGAGGAGATCGAGATCGAATTCAACGCGAAGACCAACCATTGGATCGACTATTTTCAGGGGAGCGGGCGGAAGCATTTCGCGAAATGGCTCGGACGCGTCGAGGAGCATCGCGGCGTCATCGAGCCGATCCTCGTCGAGGTGGGCGTGCCGCGGGATCTCCTCTACCTCGCCGTCATCGAGAGCGGACTCAACCTTTCGGCTCGCTCGTACATGAAGGCCGTCGGCCCGTGGCAGTTCATGGCCGGCACGGCGGGGCTGTTCGGCCTGCGGATCAACTGGTGGATCGACGAGCGCAAGGACCTCGTCGCCGCCACGTACGCCGCGGCGAATTACCTCAAATATCTCCACGAGATATTCGGCGCGTGGCCGCTGGCGCTCGCCGCGTACAACTGCGGCGAGAACCGCGTGGCGTACGCGATAACCCGGCAGCGCACGATCGACTACTGGCGCCTCGACCTGCCCACCCAAACGGAATGGTTCGTGCCGAAATTCATGGCGGCGCTCGCGATCGGGCGCGACCCCGAGGCCTACGGGTTCCAGCGCCCGGGCGAGGCGCCTCCCGCTTTCGACATCGTGGACGTCGACCGGCCCATCGAGCTCCGCGCGATCGCCGAGGCGGCGGGATGCTCGCTCGCCGACATCAAGTCGCTCAACCCGCAGCTCAAGCGCTGGGCGACGCCGCCCGACATGGTCGTCGAGGTGAAGGTGCCCCGGGGCGCCGGCGTCGCCACCGCGGAGCGTCTCGCGACTATGAAGACGGCGGGCCTCTCGACGATCGTCCAGCACCGGGTGAAGCGCGGCGAAACCCTCTCGTCGATCGCCGCCCAGCACGAGGTCACGGTCAAGGATCTCAAGCGCGCCAACGAGATGGGATCGTCGAGCACGATACGGGCGGGAAATATTCTCCTCGTGCCGGTCAAGGATCTTCGTCGATCCCCCCGCCTCGCGAGCGCGCCCTCCTACCGGTCTCCCGACCGCCAGCCCCCGCGTTCCCTGCTGCCGCTCCTTTCCGCGGTCGACGGCGAGCGCGTGATCCGGCACGTCGTGCGGAAAAACGACACGATCATCAAAATCGCGGAGCGCTTCAACGTGCACCTCGCCGACCTTCGGGCGTGGAACAACCTCACGCGCGAATCTATCGTGAAACCCGGCGACACCCTCTCGATCCGTCTCGCGCCGGAGCGGCCGGCGGGCGGGACAACGGCCGCGGAGCCCGCCGCGGCGGGCGGCTCGACCCGTTCCGACGCCCTTCGCGTCGTGCCCGACGGGGAAGCGCGGGATGAGGCCGTCGCCGCGGAATGGCTCGTTCACGTCGTTCGCAAGGGAGACACGCTGAGCTCGATCAGCAGGCGGTACAACGTCCGCCTCTCCGATCTTCTCGCGTGGAACGGCAAAACCGCGCGCAGCACGTTGTATCCGGGAAACCGCATCAAGATCCGCGTGGAGAAGAACTAGAGCCGGTCCTCGCCCGCCACGTAATGCCCGCCATCCTCGATATCCGCGTCGGGAACGACCCCATTTTCGAGGGAACCGCTCACGAGGCAATTCGTGCCGATCCGCACGCGCGGCGGGATGACCGTTCGCTTTCCGACGAGCGTGATGCCGCAGTCGAGGTAGGACGGCTGCAGCTTGTTCGGCACGGACGGGTCCCCCGAGCCGATCCGCGCCCGGGCGCCGACGACGACGCCCTTGTCCATGATGACCCCCCGCACATCGGCGTTCGCCCCGACGACGCAATCGTCGAACAGGATCGAGCGCTCCACCGTCGCGCCCCGCTCGACGCGGACCCCCGGGGAAAGGATCGACGACCGGACGGAACCGTCGATGACGCAGCCGTTGCAGACGAGGGAATTGCGGACGTCCCCTCGGCGGGAAACGACGAACGGCGCCCGGTCGTCCGGCGTGCTGAGGACGGGGGCCGTATGGCCGTGCAGCCTCAACCGGGACCTGTCGGAGAGAAGCTCGAGACTCGCGAGGTAATAGCTCTTCACCGTGCCGATATCGAGCCAGTACCCCTTGAACGGAAACGCCGCGATCTTGCGCCGGCCGACGAGGTAGGGAATGACGTGCTTGCCGAAATCGAGCGCGTCGTATTTCGCTTCGAGTTGTTTCAGAAGCGATACGAGAAACTCCTTTTCGAATATATAGATACCCATTGACGCGAGGCTGCTGCTGCTGCGAGGCGGCTTCTCCTCGAACTTCACGATATCGCCCTCCCGATCGAGCGTGGCGATACCGAATTCGCGCACGAGGGAGCGCGGAACCCTCACCACCCCGAGAGAGGCGGGTCTTCCCGAACGTTCGTGGAAATCGATGAACTCCCGGTAGTCCATCCGATAGACGTGATCGCCCGACAGGATGAGGAGCCGGTCGACGTCGAGCGTACGCAGGAGCGGGAGGTTCTGGAAGAGCGCGTCCGCCGTCCCGCGGTACCAGTCGACCGCCTGATACCCGAGATGCGGATGCAGAACGTGGAGCCCTCCCGTCATCCGGTCGAGATCCCACGGTTTGCCGATGCCGATGTGCCTGACGAGGGACCGCGAGATATACTGCGTGAACACGTACACCTCGTCGACGCCCGAGCGGATGCAGTTCGTGAGGGTGAAATCGATGATGCGGTAGCGTCCGCCGAAGGGAACGGCGGGCTTGGCGCGGTAGCGGCTGAGCAGACTGAGCCGCTTGCCCACCCCGCCGGCGAGTATGAACGCCGCCGTCCCGCTCATGGCCTCTCCCGACTCCCGACGCTCGCGTGCGGT
Source organism: bacterium UBP1_UBA4783 (assembly GCA_002403075.1). GTDB lineage: Bacteria > Krumholzibacteriota > Krumholzibacteriia > Krumholzibacteriales > Krumholzibacteriaceae > SSS58A. The sequence continues at coordinate 107,931 of DHHB01000093.1, forward strand.
TCGACGGCGGCGCCGCGCCCCACGGCGGCGCCGGAAGCGATCCGGGCCTTTCGGCCGACCACCGCGACGGAATCCGCGGCATCCGAACTCCTTCCGCGCGCGGCCCCTCCCACCGTCGCCCCGCTCCCCACGACGACGAATTTGTCGAGAATCGCCCGACGAACCGCCGCCCCGGCCCCGACGCGGGAAAAGGAGAACACGATGCTGTCCTCGACGAGGGCGCCGCGTTCCACGGTGACGCCCGGGAAGAGGATCGATCCGCTCACGGTCCCGCCGATGACGCAGCCGTCCGCGATGATCGAGTTCGAGACGCGGGCGCTCTCCGAGCATCGCGCCGGCGGCAACTCGCTCTCCCTCGTGTACACCGGCCGGCGTTCGTCCGCGATGAGGGACCGGCGTTCGAGCAGCTGCAGCGAGGCTCGGTAGAAGCTCGCAATCGAGCCGATATCCTCCCAGTACCCCTCGAACGGATAAGCGGCGACGGCGCGGCGGGCGATCGCCGGCATGACGATGTCGAAGACGATATCGACCCGGTCGGGACCGAGCGCTCCGAGCAGAAAATCCCGCCGGAACACGTAGATGCCGAGCGAGGCGAAGCGGTCGCTCGACGAAGTCGGCTTCTCCCGGAAGGCCGTGACGACGCCGGTCCGCGAGCACCGAACCATGCCGAACCGGGACCGTTGCCGCGCCGGGATCTCCTTCGTCACGAGCGTCACGTCCAGCCCCCGGGCGATATGGCGCTCGATGAGCGGGCGGTAGTCCATTCCGTACACCTGATCCCCCGAGAGCACGAGGATCGTTTCGGCCTTCGAGTTCCGGATGAGATCGACGTTCTGGTACAGCGCGTCCGCCGTGCCGAGGTACCAGTTCGCCGCCTCGCCGTTGTGCGTCGGCTGCAGGATGGAGACCCCGCCGCTGCGCCGGTCGAGATCCCAGGGCTTTCCCGTTCCGATGTGGTCGATGAGCGATTTCGGAGAATATTGCGCGAGTATCGCGATGTCCACTATGCCGGAATGGACGCAGTTCGAAAGGCAGAAATCGATCACGCGGTAGCGGCCCCCGAACGGAACGGCGCTCTTCGCGCGCTGGCGCGTGAGCACGCCGAGCTCGGTGCCGGTTCCCCCGGCGAGTATCAGCGCGAGAGATTTCACCAAACCCCTGAACGTCCGGCGCGGGTCGGCCGCCGGACGCGAGAGCCGTCGATCACCGCGCGACCATCAGGGACACGCGGTGGGT
>DHHB01000093.1:109254-119815 GCA_002403075.1 bacterium UBP1_UBA4783
AGCCCGCGGATGAGGAGCTCCGCGCCGACGTGAATATCCGCGCTCGCGCTTCCGATCCACAGCTGCGATCCGCCGCGCCGGTTCTCGAACCGGAAATCGCCGTCGGCCGCGACGACGAGCCTGCTCGACATCCCCGGAAAATCGAACGGATACGCGACGCCGAGCTTGAGCGACGGATAGATGAACTCCTTTTCCCCCGTGCTCCAGCCGATGTAGGTTCCGGTGGCGTCCTGCAGCTTGGCGCCCACGGCGAGATCCCTCCAGAGATCCCGGCGCAGGAAGCCGAGATCGATTCCGATGCCGAAGCTCGAGACGCCGGCGATCTGATCGTTGCGGATGATCTTGACGCTCGCGCCCGCGGCGCCGAAGCGCACGGCTTGCGCGTACGACACGAACACCGCGACGTCGTTCGCGCTCTCGAGCGGAAAATCCTTGTAATCGAAATTGATGTACTCGCCCTGCTCGGGTTCGAAGCGGTCGTCGCCGTCCGAGTTGCCGATCATGCCCGGCGCGAGCGGTATGACGCGGATGTCGTCGATCCCCATGTGGATGACCGAGACGCCCCATCCGGACGTCCCGTCCCCCGTCGGAAAGGCCGCCGACAGGAAGTTGTAATCGATGAGGTCGCCGAAACGCTCCGAATGCATGAGCACGGCTTGCCACGCATCCGGCGCAGACGCGCGCGGCCCGAACGAGGCGAGCCCCGCGGGGTTCCAGAAGCACGTCGTGGCGTCGTCGGCGACGGCGATGAAGGCGCCTCCCATCCCCATCGCCCTCGCTCCGCCTCCGAGCGCCATGAATTCGCCAGCGTATTTCGCGGCCTGCAGCCCCGACGGGAGAACCGGGAGAGTGAGGCACAGGACGAGGATCAGTGCTCGCATTGGTTCCTCCGATATCGCCAGGGGATATGCCGTTCCGAACGTTCGTTTACAGCGGCGGCGCGTGGTCATAACTGTCTCGTTCTCAGTATAACAGATGCGCGGGCTTTTCACAATTCCTAATCGCGGCCGGCCTCGCGGCCGCCGCCTCCGAGGCCGTATTCCCGTATCCGCCGGTAGAGCGTCCTCTCGGATATTCCGAGCTGCCGCGCCGCCTTGCGGCGGTTCCCCGCGTTGGCGGCGAGCGCCTCGCGGATCGCTTCCCGCTCCAATTTTTCCAGATTGCGCGGCTCGTCCTCTGCGACCTCGACGTAGCCGCGCCATCGCGCCGGGGCCGCGGGGGCTTCCCCCCGGGCGATGCGGAGGATCTCGCGCACGTCGTTGTGCAGCGAGAGGAGCGAATTGAGAATGAGATCCCGCTCCATCTCGTCGCGCGTTCTCTGCACCCGGACCGGCAGATCGGGAAACGCCGCCGTCCTCCCCTGCTCCTTGAGGCGATGTTCGACCTCCGCGGCGCCGATCGTCCCCTCGCGGCTCAGGATCGTGAGGTTGTCGATGACGTTCGCGAGCTCCCGGACGTTGCCCGGCCAGGCGTAGCTCACGAGGAGATCCATCCCCTGCGGTTCGACGCTTCTCGCGCGCTTGTCGTGGCGCCGGGCCGCCTGCGCCATGAAGTAGTGCACGAGCAGCGGTATGTCCTCCGTCCGCGCGCGCAGCGGAGGGATGCGGATCCGAACGACCTTGAGCCGGTAGTAGAGGTCGGCGCGGAATTGGCCGCGTTCGACGGCGGTCTCGAGCTCACGGTTCGTCGCGGCGACGATGCGGACGTCGGTGTGGAGCCGCTGCGACCCCCCGACGCGCATGAACTCCCCCGTTTCGATGACGCGGAGCAGCTTCACCTGCATGTTGAGCGACATCTCGCCGACTTCGTCGAGGAGGAGCGTGCCGCGGTTCGCGCGCTCGAAAACCCCTTCGCGCCGCGAAACGGCCCCGGTAAACGATCCGCGCTCATGGCCGAAGAGCTCGCTTTCGAGAACCCCCTCGGCGAAGGACCCGCAGTTCACCGCGTCGAACGGCCGGTCCGCACGGCGGCTCATGAGGTGAATGGCGCGGGCCGTGAGCTCCTTGCCGGAACCGCTCTCCCCCTCGATGAGCACCGGAACCTCGGTCGGCGCCACCTGCAGCACCGTACGGAGCATCTCGTTGACGGCCGGGGACCTCCCGACGAGGCGCGCGGCGCTCTTCACGCGCCGGAGCGACGCGGTTTCCGCGAAGGCAACGGCGAACTCCTCGGCGTCGAGCGGCACCGGCACGTAACGGTCGACCCCGGCGGCGCGCTCGCGCTCGATCTGATCCGCGGCCCGTGCGGGGCCGAACACGACGCAATCGACGAAGAAAAAGGTCCGGTGAACGCGCCGGACCACGGTGAGATAGTTCTTGAGCTTCGCCGCCGCGTCGATCGCGAGAATGGCGCCGCCTTCCGGCTCCGGCTGCGAAAGCGCGTCGGCGACGTTCGCGAACGGCCGAATCTCGATACCCGCCGGCTCCGCGGCCTCGCGCAGCGCCTGCTCGATCGCGGTATCTTGAACGAGCGTCCAGAGAACGGGGTTCATCCACGGCCTCCGCCCGTCATTCTATGCCATAGAGCTTTATCTTCTCCCGCAGCGTCTGCCGGCTGATGCCGAGCACGCGCGCGGCTTTCGATTTGTTTCCCGCCGATTCCCGCAGCGTGCGTCCGATGAGGAGCTTTTCCATCTCCTCGATGCTGATCGGATAGAGTCCGTCGAGCGCAGGGGTTCCCGGCGGCGCCGCCGGGCCGCCCTCTCCCGCCGCGATCTCCGGAGGAAGATGCGCCGGCAGGATCTCGTCTTCCGCCTCGAGCAGCATCGCCCGTTCGATCACGTTCTTGAGCTCCCTCACGTTGCCCGGCCACGCGTAGCGTTCGAGCAGCTTCGCGAGCTCCGGACCCGTTTTCTTCACGTTCTTCCTGAACTCGCGGTTAAAAGAGGCGATGAAATGGTCGGCGATCGGCCGGATGTCCTCGACCCGGTCGCGGAGCGGCGCGAGTTGGATCGGAATCACCTTGAGGCGATAGTAGAGGTCGTTCCGGAAGCGCCCCTCGTCGATCGCCTTCTTGAGGTCCCGGTTCGTCGCCGCGATGATGCGGGTGTTCACGCGCATATCCTTCACGCCGCCGACGCGCCGGAACGTCTTGTTCTCGATGACGCGGAGCAGACGCGTCTGAAGCGTGATCCCCATTTCGCCGATCTCGTCGAGAAAGATCGTTCCGCCCTCGGCGAGCTCGAAGAGCCCCTTCTTGCGGTACTTCGCGTCGGTGAACGCGCCCTTTTCGTGGCCGAACAGCTCGCTCTCGAGGAGCGTTTCCGGAAGCGCGGCGCAGTTGATCTCGAGAAACGGGTACCGCGAGCCGCCCGACGACTCGTGAATCGCCCGGGCCACGAGCTCCTTGCCCGTGCCGCTCTCTCCCTGAATGAGTATCGTCGTGGCTTTGCTCGCCCCGATCTTTTTGATCGTCTCGAACACGGCCGTCATCGCCGGGCTGCGCCCGATGAAGTTCTTGAATCCGAAGCTCTCGCGCTCCCGCTTGCGGATGTCGTCCAGCTCGGCGCGCATCGCGCTCGACTCGATGGCGTTGCGGATGGCGACCTTCATCTTCTCGAGCTGGAACGGCTTCTGTATGAAATCGTACGCGCCGGAGCGGATGGCCTCGACCGCCGTTTCTATCTCGCCGTACGCGGTCATCATGATCACCGGAGCGTCGGGGTCGATCTCCTTCACCCGCCGGAGCACGGAGAGACCGTCGCCGTCCGGGAGCTTGAGATCGAGGACGACTCCGTCCGGCGGATCTTCCTCGAACTTCTTGATCGCCGCGGAGGCGTTTTGAGCCTCTTCGACTTCGTAACCCGCCGCGGCGAGCGCCTCGCCGAGCGACCAGCGGATCGCCTTCTCGTCGTCGACGATGAGGATGCGTTTGCCCATGTCCTCCCTTTCAGTTGGCCGCCGGCGCCGCGGTTCGATCAGCGGCGAGGAGCGCCGTGCGCGGAAGCTCTATGAAAAAGCTCGCGCCTTCGCCGGGAGCGCTCCGGTGGCGGATGCGGCCGCCGTGGCTCTCCGCGATCTTGCGCGAGATCGAGAGCCCCATGCCGGTCCCTTCCGCCTTCGTCGTGAAGAACGGATTGTACAACTTGTCGGCGATCTCATCGGAGACGCCGGTTCCCGTATCGGCGATCTCGATCTCGACGAAGGCCGGATCCGCCGCCTCCCGCAGCCGGACGCTGACGATTCCCCCGGACGCGCACGCCTCGATGCCGTTCAGGGCGATGTTGAGCACGACCTGCTTGATCTGGTCGCCGTCGAGGATGCAGCGGTCGTCCGGAAGCGAACTCTCGAAACGTATCGTCACGCCGGCCTCCCGCGCGCGGTCCTCGACGAGACGGAGGGCGTCCTCGACGATCCCGCCGAGCGCCACCTCGATCTGGCGCGGGGCGATGGGCCGCGCGAAGTTGAGCAGGCTCTTGATGATCCCGTCGAGCCTCGCGATCTCCTCGAGTATGACGTCGATGTACGCGATCCGCTCCCGGTCGCCGGCGAGCTTCTCCCGGAGCACCTGCGCGGTCGTCGCGATGCCCGTGAGCGGATTGCGGATCTCGTGCGCTACCCCGGCGGAGAGCTCCCCGAGGGATCGAAGCCGGTCGGCACGGCGCAGCTCCTCCTCCATCCGTTTTTCCGCCGTCAGATCCTCGAACACGACGATCGCGGTGCGCCCGTGATGCTCGTCGCGCTTGACGAGCGCGGTATTGAGCCGCACGGGGATCGACCGTCCCCCCGCCCGCGCGAGGAGACATTCGAAAGAGCAGCTCCCCTCGCCGCGCGCGAGCAGGTGCGCGAAGAGCGAACCTGCGCCGAAGGGGTTCGCGAAGATCTCGTCGAGGGGCCGGCCGAGAGAGGCGCCCCCCGCGAGCTCCCGCGCGCGTTCGTTGAGAAACGTCACGAGCCCCGCGGCGTCCGTCGTGAGAACGCCGCCGTTCATGTTCTCGAGAACCGTTTCGTTGAAGTCCTTGAGCTGCCGCAGACGGCTGATGTTGACCGCGTTCGCGACCTCCTCGGAGAGGATCGTCTGGATCGTGTTGATGAAATGGTAGTCGTTCACGTAAGCCTTCCGCGACCGGTACGGCTTGCGGACGACGAGGAATCCGAGCCAGCGGCTCTTGTACAGCAGCGGCACCGCGGTATGCGCCCAGCGGACGGTCATCGACAGGCAGGTGCGGACGCCGTCCGGCGCGGCGCCGTCGAGGGCGAAGATCTCCGTCGGAAGAAGATCGCGCCGCTGCCACCCCGCGAGCCGCTCGATCGCGCCGTCGAGAAACGGCGTTTCGAGCTGGTAGGCCGTCCGGACCTTGAGCTCGAGCGCGTTGTTGCTGAACAGAAGCAGCGCGGCGCCCTCCGCCTCGAGGTATTTGCAGAACGCCATGAGAAATCGATCGAGTGCGTCGCTCCAATTCTCGTTCGAGCTTATGTCGCGGCCCATTTGGTACAGCACGCGAAGCCGCGTGACGTGGCGCTTGAGGGACTCGTTCGCGTGCCGAAGCTCGTCGTTGATCGAGGCGAGCTCCCGCGCGAGCGCCTCCTTCCCCTCCTCGAGCTTGCGGTTCTGCGCCTCGAGCCGTGCGAGCACCCTGTCGCTCTCGCTCCTCAGCCGCGCATGCTGCGCGGCGGCGTCGACCGCTTCCCCGATCCTCGCGAGATCGAACGGCTTGAGGATATAATCGAACGCGTTCAGCCGGAGCGCCTCGATCGTGCTTTCGATCGACGCGAACGCCGTCATGACGATGCACGCGATCGAAGGGTTGCTTTCCGAAAGCGGCGCGAGGAGCTCGATGCCGGCGCGGTCGGGCAGTTTGAGATCGACGAGCGCGACGTCGTAGCGCTCCTCCCCCGCGAGCCGAAGCGCGTCCGCCGCGGTCTCCGCCCCGGAGACGCGGTACCCGCGGTCCGCGAGGAACTGCGAGACGATTTCGAGGATCGCGGGCTCGTCGTCGACGATCAGAACGGAATCGGGCGCGTGATTCGACCGGTGAGCCATCCAACACCTCTCGTGTGCGGGAAGAGTGCGTCTTCAGCCGGCGAGCCTCGATCGGATGAACCGGTCGAGGCTCTTGAGCGAACTCTCACTCACATAGGTGAACAGTATGGCGACCCGGTAGAGAGAGAGTGCGGGATCCTTCTTCTCGGGCTCGACGCGAACGACGATGCCGTCGCACGTCACCGCCGTTTCGCCGCGTTTCGGATCGGGATCGGGCACGTGAAGTTCGAGCCGGACTTTCGTCAAGGGCGCCATGAAATACGGCGACTCGAAGTAGATGCCGCTCGTGCTGATGTTGAGCGCCTTGCCCTTCGCCGCGGCGGGATCGCCCATGACGGTGACCGCGAGGTTCGCTTCGATCCGCTGCGCTGTCCGTCGTTCCGTGTGCATCATGGGACGCCGCTCAATCTCCCCTCATCGGTGGAAAACAAACTCAGCGTATTTTCTTCTTATGGCGATTTTTGCGGAGACGTTTCTTTCGCTTGTGCGTCGCGATCTTTTTCCGTTTCCGCTTCTTTCCGCTTGGCATGTACCCTCCTGTCGGCCGGTCGCGCGCGCGCTCCGGCGGTACGGGGCTCGCGAGGAGCCCGCGGCGCGCCGCCCGAACGCGGACGGGCGCGATCGAGAGAGGCCGTTATGTGTTGACGAGCGCTTTGAGCTCGTTCGACGCCTTGAAGTACGGCACGAGCTTCGCCGGCACTTCGACCGCCGTTCCCGTGCGCGGGTTGCGCGCCTTGCGCGATTTGCGGCTCTTTACCTTGAAGCTGCCGAATCCCCGGAGCTCAACCTTATCCCCTTCGGCGAGCGCCTTGATGAGATTTTCGATGATAAGGTTGACGACGATGCTCGTGTCCTTTTTGCTGAGTCCGGTTTCCTTCGAAATTTCTTCGACGAGATCTGCCTTTGTCATAAACCGTCACCCCGCTCCTTGATTTACGGTCCCCGTCGGAGTAGCGTTTTCGATCGGGCGAAACGCGACGCGAATGAGCATGCGTAACGTCTTCATATTGCTAGCACAAAGCCGATTGCCTGTCAAAATATATTTTTGGAGCGCCGGGCCTGCGGGAGATCAATCGAGTTGTTGCGCGGATCGCGGCATCTGTGGTATCATAAAATAAAGTTCCCCGTTCGTACCGTGTACCCCTGTATGGTGGGTTTCAGCAACACGTGAGGATGTGAAACACCTCAGGGACAAATCACGGGTAAACAGGGAACTTTCCGCGTGCATCGACGCGGATAATCAAGAGTCGTGCCATTCCCGGCCTCCTCTCCGGCCGTACGGCAACGCGCGTATCGGCAAGGAATTATAGCGGCGCCGAAGCGCGCTCTCCGCCGCCGCCGCGCGGCGCGCTCGTGCGCGCGCGTTGCCGCCGGTATCAGTCGCATTGCGATTTACACGATGGAAAGGATTCGTCCGGCGCTTCGCGCCGCTCCGCGCAGAGGGCTACGCGCGCGTTCGCCGCTCGCGATACGCGCGGAGGTAGCGCCTGCATCCGGGATCGACGCCCGCGATCGCGGAGGCGGCCGCGAGCGATCGCGCGAGCTCGCGGTCGGTCGTGTCGCAGACGAGCGCCGTCGCGCCCGCGGCGACGAGCATGGCGGCGAAGGTCCGATTGACGAGCGCGCGCTCCGGGAGCCCGTACGACACGTTCGAGAGCCCGGCGATCCGCCCGAACTCCGGATGGCGCGCCGCGACCGCGCGGAGCGTCTCGAGCGCGGCGAGGGGACCTTCCGGCGACGTCGCCGCGGGCATGATCACGGGATCGAGGAATATTCTCTGGGGCGCGATCCCCGCTTCCCGCGCCCTCCCGACGGCGAGGTCCGCGAGCGCGGCCCTTCCGTCGGAGGAAGCGGGGACGCCGGCGCGGCTCTTCAGCATGACGACCGCTCCCGCGCCCGACCGCGCGAGCGCGGCGAACGCCGGGCCGAGCGTTTCGTCGTCGCAGGAGAGTGAATTGACGACGCAGGCCCCGCCGAACTCCGCGCCGAGCCGAAGGAGGAGCGCCTCGTCGGATCCGTCGAACACGATCGACGCGCCGAGGCGGTCGCGCAGGAGACGCCCTCCCCAGCGCAGCGCCTCCTCCTCCCCGCCCATGAGCATGGCCGCGTTCAGGTCGACGAGCGACGCGCCCCCCTCGATTTGCGATCGCGCCAGCGACAGCAGCGCCTCGCCGTCCCGTTCGGCGAAGATCCGTTTCGCCTCGGGACGCGAGCTGTTGAGTTTCTCGCCGACGAGGATGATCGTGTCCACGGCGTCTTTCCCCTCCACCGTCAGAGAGATCCGCCGGCGAGCCGGCAGAGACGGAAAACCGCTTTGAAGAGCTCGGCGTGCGCCTCCGTGAACGGAACGCTTCGGCGGTCCATCATCGTCCGCGCCGTCTCGATCGCGTCGTCCAGACCGCAGAGCACGAACTCCGGCTCCGTCCGCCACGTGAAGCTCGACACGAACTTCGGCGCGAACCCCGACGTCATGACGTTCGCGTTGAAGCCGACGACGGCGCCCGCGTCGAGACGAGAGTTGACCGCGACCTTCGCGTGATCGCCGATCGTCGCGCCGAGAAACCGGCGCCCCGTGTCGCGCATGCGGCCGGCGGTCCACGAACGGACGAGCCCGTAATTGTTCTTGAGATCGCTCGTGCAGCTTCCCGCGCCGATGTTCACCCACGAGCCCGCGCACGAATGCCCGACGAAGCCGTCGTGCTGCTTGTTGCCGAAGGGGAAGAAAATGCTCTCCTCCACTTCGCCGCCGACCCTGCACTGCCGCCCGAGCGTCGTGCCGTGGCCGATCTTCGCGCCTCCCCGAACGATCGATCCCTCGCCGATCGCGCACGGCCCGTAGATGATCGCGTTCGGCTCTATGCGGACGCCGTTCGCGACGACGATCGCCCCCTCGCTCGCGTCGAGCACCGTCCCCGACCGCACCTCGACGTCGGAGCCGATCACGATGTCGTTCTCGTTGATGAGCTCGACCCCCTTGAAGAGCTCGGTCTCGGGAGACGTTCCGCGGAGCGGCGACTTCTGAAAATCGTCGTCGATGCACGCGCGGTTTTCGCCGATGAGCTGCCAGCACTGAGACACGAGGCGCACGTTGGACTCTTCGAGCTTCACGCCGTTCTGCGCCCCCCACTTGGCGAGCGCTTTGCCGCGCGCCGCGTCGCCGTCCCCCCGGTCCTTCGGATCGATCGCGGCGCCGAGGGAGGCGATCCGCTTGATCTCGTTCGCGGCCCGCTCGACGCTCTCGTCCGAGATCATCGCGCCCACGTGGGCGGCGAGAGCGGACGCCCGCTCGCCGGAGAGCCGCGCGGCGACGATCGTCCCTTTCTTGCGGAGCAGCGTGCCCGCGGCGAGTCCGGCGACGAGATCGCGCAGCTCGGACCCGTACGCGAGAAGGCGCCCGTTGAGAAAGAGGATCTCCTCGCCCGGGACCGCCCCGTTCACCGCGCAGGGCCGTCCGCCCCGTCTCTCCTCGTCCGCCGCGAGCGCCGCCGCGAGGTAGGGACGGCAGAGAAGGATGATGGACTGCGGATCGATCTCGTCGACGAGGCGGTCCTTCAACGTGTGCGTCCCGACGGAGAGCTCGAACACGGGACGGGCGAGGGAAAGCGGGAAAAAATTGGGATACCGGTCGTCCTCGAAGATGCACAGGATTGGGGGGGAGGTGGTCGAATGCATGCCGCCGCGTTCCGCCGCCCGGCGGCGCCGGCGCATCGTGCGCCGGCGCGTTCCGGGTCGTATCAGGTGATAAAAAAATGGTGGAGTTGACGGGGCTCGAACCCGTGGCCTCTTGACTGCCAGTCAAGTGCTCTCCCAGCTGAGCTACAACCCCATGCAGCCCCTAATTCTAATAAGATACGCGCGGTAGTCAAGCGGTAAATTGCCCCGGCCTCCGCGCGACTCCGCGCTTGACGCAGGCGCGGAAAGCATCTAGAGTGCGCAGGGGAGTGATGCTATGAACAATCGAACCTTTCGAATCGCCTTCACGGCGCTCGCGTTGGCGCTCGCGGCGCCTCGCGCCTGCGGCGCCGCCGGCCGGGTCATGATCGTCCCGGTCAGAGACGAGATCCAGCTCGGAATCGCCCCCTTCGTCGAACGCGCGACGAAGCAGGCGAACGCGGGCGGCTTCGATCTCATCGTGTACGAGATCAACACCTTCGGAGGACGTCTCGACGCCGCGGTCACGATCAGGGACGCGATCATCAACTCGCGCGTACGCACGATCGCGTTCATCGACAAACGGGCGATCTCGGCGGGCGTTCTCATCGCGCTCGCCGCGGATCGCATCTACATGCATCCGCAATCGACGATGGGCGCGGCGGAGCCGGTCTCCATGGGGATCGGAGGCGGCGCCGGCGAAGTGAGCGAGAAAGTCGTCTCGTACTGGCGCACGGAGCTTCGCTCGACCGCAGAGAAGAACAACCGGCGCGGCGACGTGGCCGAAGCGTTCGCGGACAAGAGCGTCGAGATCCCCGGCGTGAACGAGGAGGGCAAGCTCCTCTCGCTCTCGACGCGGCAGGCGCTCGAGCTCGGCATGGCGGACGGCTCGGCGGAGACGGTCGCCGACGTGCTCGCGCTCGAGGGG
>DHHB01000093.1:119911-129182 GCA_002403075.1 bacterium UBP1_UBA4783
GTGGCGCTCGTCGCGCTCTCCCTTTTCTTCGGCAGCCATTACCTCGTAAACCTCGCCGGATGGGGGGAGATCATTCTGTTCGTGTTCGGCGTCGCCATGCTCCTCGTGGAGATCTTCCTCATCCCGGGCTTCGGTGTCGTCGGAACGGTCGGCATCATCTCGATCGTCGCGAGCCTCTATCTCAGTCTCATCGGACGATTCGTGCACATCGACGATTTTCTCGGGGGGGCGAAGGTGCTCGCGCTCTCGTTCATCGTTTCCTTCGGCGCCATCCTGCTCCTCCTTCGGTACCTGCCGAAGTTCGCGCCGTTCCAGCGCCTCGTGCTCAAGATCGAGGAGACCTCGATCGCCGGCTTCTCCTCCTCCCCCGAATACCTCGCGACGCTCGTCGGCAGGGAAGGCGCCGCGATCACGGTGCTCCGTCCCGCGGGAACCGCTCTCATCGACGGCAATCCGATATCCGTCGTCACGGAGGGCTCGTTCATCGAGAAGGATACGAGAGTGCGCGTCAAGCAAGTCGAAGGATATCGCGTCGTCGTCGAGAAGGTCTGAACGCGGCCGCCGGGCCGAACCGCTGAAAGGATGATCGCAATGCCGCTTTCCGGAATCGCTCTTTTCGCCGTCGTCATCGCCATCATAGTGGCGATACTGCTCTTCTTTTATTTCGTCCCGATCGGACTCTGGATCACCGCGTACTTCTCGGGCGTCCACGTGCGCATCTTCAGGGATCTCATCGGCATGCGCCTGCGGAAGGTCCCGCCGCAGCAGATCGTGCGCCCCATCATCGCGGCGACGAAAGCGGGGATCCCCGTCGACATCGACAAGCTCGAAGCGCACTATCTCGCGGGGGGCAACGTCGTGCGCGTCGTGAACGCCCTCATTTCGGCCGACAAAGCGCGCATCAATCTCTCCTTCGAGCGGGCGACCGCGATCGACCTCGCCGGCCGCGACGTGCTCGAGGCCGTCAAGCTCAGCGTCAACCCGAAGGTCATCAACACGCCGATGATCGCGGCGGTCGCGATGGACGGCATCCAGGTCAAGGCCACCGCGCGCGTCACCGTGCGCGCCAACATCGACCGCCTCGTCGGAGGCGCCGGCGAGGAGACGATCATCGCCCGCGTCGGCGAGGGGATCGTGACGACGATCGGCTCGTCCGATTCACACAAGAAGGTCCTCGAGAACCCCGACCGCATTTCGAAAACGGTGCTCGAGAAGGGGCTCGACTCCGGCACGGCCTTCGAAATACTTTCGATCGACATCGCCGACGTCGACGTCGGAGAGAACATCGGCGCGAAGCTTCAGACCGATCAGGCCGAGGCCGACAAGCGCATCGCGCAGGCCAAGGCCGAGGAGCGGCGCGCGCTCGCCGTCGCCCGCGAGCAGGAGATGAAGGCGCTCACGCAGGAGATGCGGGCCAAGGTCGTCGAGGCCGAGGCTGACGTGCCTCGCGCGATCGCGGAGGCCTTCCGGAAGGGCAACCTCGGCATCATGGACTACTACAACCTGAGGAACATCCAGGCCGACACCGATATGCGCGGCTCCATCGCGAAATCGGGACCGCAGGGCGACAGCGGTTCGGAAAGCAAGTAGCGCGGATATGAACGGCATCATCGGCTTCATCATCCTCATTATCCTGTTCAATATCCTGAACAGGATTCTCCGGGCGGCGGCCGGGCGCCGGCAGGCGTCCCCCGCCCCCCGACCCGACCTTCCGGCGGAATCGCCGGCCGCCGGGACGGAGCCGGCAGGTATCGAGGCGCCCCGTTCGCTCGAGTCCTGGATCGAGGAGATCTTCGAGGGGAGCGCTGAAAGCGGACGAACCGCCCATCCCGCCGACGTCGAATCCGCGCCCCCCGAATCGACCGCAGAGCACATGCGGCGCTACACGGACTTCGAGAGGCACGCCGAGAGTGAGATCGAACGGACCGAGAGGCTCGCGCGCGAGCGTCTTCTCGCCGCGACGGCGCCCCCGCCTCCTCCCGGACTCTCCGCCGCCGGGCCGCAGGACGGAGCGCCCCCCGCGCGCGGGGCCGATCCCGTATTCGCCGTGCTTCGCGGGGGCGTCTCTCTGAGAAACGCCTTCGTCGCCGCCGAGATCCTGGCCCCGTGCCGGGCGCGGATCGTCCAGAGGAGCCGCATGCCGCGGGCCGCGCGAAGCGTCTTGGGCTGAGCGTTCCGTTCGTGTATACTGAGGGTCAGAGCGCCGCCCGAATCCGTGCCGGAGTGGTGGAACTGGTATACGCAGGGGACTCAAAATCCCCCGGGGCTCGACTCCATGAGGGTTCGATTCCCTCCTCCGGCACCATTCATTCATAACGGATTAGTCGCTTTGCTTGATTGCCCCGCTGGGAATCCGAATCGCAGATTGTAACTATTTTGTAACTGCATCCCGCAGCTTTCCCATCAGATAGGCTTCTTGCTGGAAGGCCGCCTGCTTGAGGTCGTGGTCATTGACGATGTTGTAGCGGTCGAAGACCGACCGCGTTTTGTGGCCCGAAATCCTCATTGCCACTTGCTCGGGAACACCCGCCCGAACCATATTTCTAATGGCCGTTCTTCTCAGGTCATGAAACAGCATTCCCTCACAATCTACCGCTTTGCACGCTGATTTCCAGGCTACCCGAATGTCGGTTATGGGCTTCCCATCCCGATGGAATACATAAGGACAGTCCAAGCGACGCTCGCGGAACTGCTCACCGACTATCTCCTGAAGCTCGTGGTCTAGAGGAATCCATCTGGGTTCTTTGTTCTTTGTCTCGCTACCTTCGAGTCTCACTAGACCCTCTTTGCGATTCACCGCGTTCCATCCAAGCCCCTGAACCTCCCCATATCGGCAGCCTGTTTTGTAGGCGAAAGTTACAAATCCCTTGAGATACTCAGGCAAGGCTTCCCGTAAGGCCAGGAATTCGTCGTGTTCAAAGAAACCCTGGCGAACGTTGTTCTCAGCCAGCATCGGAATATAAGGCATATTGTCTCGGCTGACCTTGGCGGGCGTTTGTCTCGCGCCCAAGTTTAACATTCTCTTCAGAGCTGCCAGCTCTCGGTTAATTGTTGCGTTGCCGGCTCCCTCACCCATTCTCTTCGCAATGTAGGCTCTGACCGTAACGGTCGTTATGTGGCGGACACGCATCTGGCAGAAGAACGGCATCAGATGCACGCTGACCCTTCTCTCGGTCTTCTCCAGGCTCCTATTGCCGTTCACCCTGTAGTCGCTTAAGAGGTCATCTACCAATTCCTCGAAGGCAACCTTATCAAATTGATGCCCTGGTATTCTGCCTTCGGCAATTTCACCTTCGCGCTGCTTCAGTATTCGTTCAGCGACAGTCTTCTTCTCAGCCTTGGTGCTCTCATAAATGCCCCTGCCGTTTCTGTAGTATTTTATCCACCAGAATCGACCCCTTCTATATATCGCTCCCATGTTGCACTCCCTATTTTCCGAGCAAGTCCATTATGCTAGCAAATACTTGGGCACACTCTACACCGTACAGGTCTCCCCCAAAGCACCTTCCCCCCAAATGGTGCGCTCGCCTCCCACCGTCAACTGCAGATAGGAACAATTCTAGCACAGATGAATGAATTTCACAATTGGTGATTATTATACTTGACACTATGCGAATATTCCATATGCTCTTCTCAATCTCTAGAGAGGGGAGCGCACTATGCGACAGAAAACGACGAAATCCAGCAAGAAGGCTATCAAGAGGCCCGAACCGGCTCTCTCGATAGAAATCCTGAAAGCTTCAAAATTCCTAGACCCAAGTATTCAGAAAATCCTTATCGGAGCCATGAAAATGGGGCCTAAGCAGTCCACAGTATTCTTCACATTCCTGCTGGAACTTTTCAGGACTATGGAGAAGAGAGGATTCGATGAAGGCTTCAGGGGCATCGACAGGGGTTTCCTAGGATTCGGAAAGAAGATTAGAAGCATTCGCAAGTTCCACGGACTGACGCTAGAGGAATTCGCGGCAATCCTCCGCGAGCACCCCAGTCAGGTGAGCATGATAGAGACCGGCAAGCGGCGAGCTTCTATAGAAACGCTTATGCACGTGTGTGTGGCATTTCATATGAAGCCAGAGCGGCTGTTGAGCGATTGGAAGGATTGACAAGCAAGCTGGGGTCGGAAGACCACCTGTGAAGTGGCTCAATAACGGAGCAGTACTCTGTGAGATAAGCAACAGAGCCGACAACGAGAACCCTTTCAGGGAACATCACCGACTTGGAAAGGAGGAGGTCTTCTTGTGAACATAGTAATTAGCCCGACGCTGCGCTAACAGCATCGGGCTAAAAGGAGTCAGAAAAACCGGTTGAGGCCAGCAATCCGACTCTTATTGCTATTATACCCAACCGCGGATTTTTGTCAATAAGAACATCATGTTCTCTCCTTTAAACACTCCCTTAGTGCCCTGGAGGTTTAGTGATGACTTTGATATTTGCTCGCTGCTTTAGGCCTTCTCTTGTTTATCCATATCCTTATATGAACAAGCGGAACAAAACATGTGTCCAGAAATATGCCCTCCGAATAATCAAACGTGCAGGCAGCTTGGTCGTTGAGCGCAGGAGAATTCATTGTCACCGATGGGACTGTGACGCATGCGGACTCGCACGAGCCGAAAGACTGCGTGAGGAGATAATCCGTCAGTCGGAGAAGCATGGGCTTCGCATATGTTGGGAGTTGACCCTGAACCCGGCAGGCAGCACCTGCTGCGCTGATTCCTTCCGAAAGGTGAAAACGGTATGGAGCAAGTTCCGGCACTTGATGAATCGGCTGCCCGGCAACAAGTTCGAGTATATCTGGGTGGTCGGCGTCAGCGACGCGGGCGAAGCCCATCTTCACTTGCTGACCAACAAATCCATCGACCAAGGCTTTCTTGCCGAACTATGGAAGAGATGTGGAGGCGGCAGCATCGTCCACATCAAGAAGGTGAGGAGTCTCGTCGCGCGCGCAGACTACATGGCCTGCAACGCTCTTTCTCGAGGATTTCTTAGAGGCTCTCGAAGATTCGGCGCTTCAAAGACAATCAAGCTCAACGTGCGAAGTGTGACAGCCCCATGGGAAGTTGTCCCGGGAACAAGCATCGCTCCCCTGATTCGTTGGAAGAAGGTGCTCTACAAGCGATGTGATTCGAACGGCGACATCATCTACTGCATTTTCAAGGAGCGTTACAATCCGCGCAGGGAGGAAGAGTAGGTCTTCCTTACTGCCAACAAACACAACCGTCTGCATATGAAAGGTCAACCCATGGTCAAAGTCACAGTGTCAAAAAAGGCTTTGTGGAAAGGAATCCGCGAAAAATGCTTGGACTGTTGCGCGGGCAGCTACAAAGAAGTCAGGGACTGTCCAGCCGGCGACTGCCCACTGTACCCGTTCAGATTCGGCTTCTCTGGTGAAAACTCAAGTGTCCATGCACGAGTTGCTGACGAACACCATCATCCTCGGGGTGAGAGGCCACCCTGACCTCGAAACTCGTCCTGCGGCCTGTTTTCGCTCCAAGGACACCGTCTCGGCAACGGTGGGAGACTTCCGAGCGAGCTTGCCAGCCGTTGATGGAGTCTTAAACCGGGATGCGGCTTTCGGCATAAGACCCCGGGGTATTCTCTGTAGTCCTCGCCTTGCATCAAAACGGCCATGGTTAGAAGGGAGGCTCAATCCAACGCTCAGAGTGGACATATGCTGGGTTGGCATCGGCTGGACTGTCTTCAATAATAAGGGCAAGACAGTTAGAGAATTTGAACCCTTTTGGAACGATGGGCGCATTCGCTGAGGTCGGAATTCTGCAACGCAGCGTGGGGGGCGTACAGCCTTCCACAAAACAAGCTCTGGCTTTGATACTCGGGCCGAGCAATGCCGAGAGACTTCGTCGGGCAGAAGGTCGTCCACTGTTCATTCATCTTCCGGTCTTATACAATTCCTCCGATTGAAACTCCATCGAAACACTCATCTGTTTAACTGAAGAATTTGCTACCATCCACGTAATCAAACACAGACGTTGCTGTCAAACCCATTTGACTTCGCTCACGTCTATCAGCCCGTCGTCTAGCGCCTGCCCTATGACCTCTCCATCCCCCACGGTCTCTCAAGTCGAAGTCCTGCCCTGTTCGTTCGAAGAGTAGGTTCCGGATGTCTTCAGTACTCCCTAGCCTGGGCTCACTCCTCCATGCCGTGTTTATCAGAGAGTTCTGCAGGCTTCCCAAGATTCAAACCACGGCTCCGGCAGGGACTGGGTCTCCCCCGACAGCCTCCCAAAACAAGCTCAAGATTTGTCCGTATGCCCTCCCGCCGGCGGCGGGTAACCGATGCAATCCGACCAACACGTCGTTCAGTGAGCGAGCCTTTGCGCCCCTGGCGAACCCTGGAGCACCCGGGCCGACGATTCCATTCAGGAAGGGTGAACGTGCCTTTCGATGGAAAGGCGGGCTACCCGGGGGCTTTTCCGGTCGGCTGGCACCCACTAACTCGCAATCCTGCCGCCAACCAAGCCTCGGTCTTTCACGAATAGTGCCTGTTGCCGTCGCGCCACGCATCGGCATCGGCCTCAGGGTCTCCCGTGAAGTAGTCGGTGATTCTCTTTGGGTCTCTTCTGGCGAGAACCAACCTTGGCCTACCCATCCGGAACCGATTCCTTTAGTATCTTTTCGTCTTCTGGCCGCATCTCATTCTTCCGATTCAACCTCGATGTAATCGGTTTTCCCTGAAGCCGCTAACCTTGTCCTTTTATATGAGCTTAAACACAGAATTTTCTATCAGCAAAAGCCTTCGGGGCCTAACCACTTGCTGCCCAACGCCTTACGCAGACTATTCTCCATCCCCTCTCGGTCTCTTGATTTGAAGTCTTGCCCTGTTTTTTCGAAGCGCGAGTTCTGAATGTCCTCAATGCTCATGCTGGCAACCCGCTCTTAGATGCTATGTTTGTCGGTGAACTCTGCGGGCTTCCCCAAACCAAGGTCTTTCAAGATTTGTTGTTCGACCTTCCAATGGCAGGGGCCGATGAAATCCGACTCACAGCGTCGCTCAGTGGGCGAGCCTTCGGGCTCCTAGCGACTCCAGAGGCGCCCGGGCCGACGACTACCTCTTGGCAGAGTGAAGGGGACGCTCGATGGGTCATCGCGCCCCCCGGGGGCTTATACACTCGCCCGGCGCGACCTCGTTCAAAGTCTTCAGGTCTTCATAGATGTCTTCTCTCGGATTCCCGTCCACAGGTGTTGCTCTAAAATCGATATCCATGGGTCAACCTCAGGCGTTCCTGTCAATGCAGTCTTCCACGGGAAAGCCCCCCAATCCTTCTGGCCGCCACCGAACTCAACGCCCGCCGGAGGACGCAAGTACTCTATCGAGAACACAGTCGCTCCCTAAGTGCGGGAGCTTGATAGGAACGACCAAGAACCAGGCAGAGCGAGCTCACTGCTGAATGGAGCACACCCAAAAGGTATGGACGAACTTTGACATTGCAACCAAGAGCTTGACGATTCACCGGAACGCTGGATGCAAACATGTGTTCGAAAGAAGTGAAACGCCCCTTAAGGGTCTCGATGAACTAAAAAGGGACGGCGGATGGATTCAATTCGAGAAGTACCTGCGGGCCCATGCATTCTGCACCGAGAATTTCGCAGACTTCAGACTAGTCCAGTGTTGTTGACTCCGGCGGCGTCAATCGCACTTCCACCGGTGCTTTCGCTCATTCAAAGGCGAGCAAATGCATTGCCGCACCAGCAACCACAGAAATATGCCAGAATTGGCATTCAACTTGCGGATGAAAGCTTGACAAGAAATCCATGGTTCGTATAATAAAAGTACAGGCATGCGCGGGAGCAATTTCAGGTTGTCCGAAAGGACGGCAGCCCATTTATGGGTGGGACCCTGAAACCCGGGGCCTGTTTTTTTATGAGTACTCATGGACTATCCATTGGAGGTGGGCATCTTTTTTAAGAAGCTCATTGATTTCCTTACTGGGCCATAGCTTGATTCCGTATCGCAGATACTGCCCCTTCCTCCGATATACAACGGGTTTCAGCATTCGCGCATATCTGTCTTCAGTAAAACCGTGGGCATTAGTTTCAACCGCTTTGAAGAACCCTCCCGCTACGGCATCAGCAATCAGCAGCCCCATTCGTTTCTTTGGTGAAAATGCTTTGATTTGCTCATGCATAATGACCGACCAGCGAATCTGTACGTCACGCACCGCACTGGTCGCTTTTAAGAGTTCCATATATTGACACATCTCTTCATACGACATTCCAGAACGATTTGAGAAGACTATCTCAACGCTTCCATCGCCTTGCCAAGTTGGCAAGCGAGTCTCTTCGCAATACCAGGAGATGCGCTCGAACAGCAAGCGTGAGGCGTAGAAGTAGAGCCGGTCACTTGAGCGGAACTTTTCCGGCTCTGCCAAGAGAGATTTCTTGATGAGCACCGATATCACGCGCAATGGCGCCTTCGCGATTTCATCAATGAACACCAAACGTTGCTCATGCTTCAGGTCCCGAAAGTGCAGCGGTTTCCTGGGCCGAGTCTTCAACTCATCCCTGACTCTATCAACAAGTTGAACTGTCCTTAAGTCAATCTGTTTTAACGTAATGGCTGCAGCGAGCACAAACCATTCTGAGCTTCCCTCACCAAAACGGAATCCTTCGTCCCCGGCTTCATCTATGTATGCGATAAAAGTTCCATTCATATCTCTGCTCTTTTCATCCAATACATCACCTGGCAGGGAATCGTCGATGCCCACCAACGTTGGTCGTCCCCTACCCCATTATATACTATCCTTGAGAGAAGCAACTCATGGGCGAGCCGGGCGAAGCCCCACGCGAATGGTAGAGCCAGTCTATGCGACTTCTCTATGGCAAGGCCTTTGCCAGTTCCCTTGCCCAGAGATAATGCACCGTTGCCATTGTCGCAGGATATTGCTCGCAAGCACGCTTGTATTCTTCTGTCGTTTTCCCCGAAGAGATTCCTTGCTGCTCTTCGAGGTACTTCTCGCGAACAAGCATTAGCGCATCACGTTGATTCATGGCTGGAGCTCCTTCCTATCATCTCCCCAAGCCCTGCGCCGCCACCGACCCGTGACATGCTCAGTAGGGTTCGGGATTTCTTCTTAAGGCGCGTATTGCGGCCGTTTCACCGTTCTTGCTCTTTTCTGCGCATTCCGACGGGGAGGTCTTTGTAAAGAGACATGAGATTAAGTTGAGATTGCAGTAGGGTACGGGAGACCCCTACGTTCCCGTACCCTACACGACTATATCAGCTATGTAAGCCAATCGATGGGGTCAATCCACA
>DHHB01000050.1:0-5843 GCA_002403075.1 bacterium UBP1_UBA4783
CTGGTTCACCCACGACCGGTCGAACCACCATTTCGCCGAGGACTACGGACGGAACATGCTCGCGAGCCTCGAGCCCGGCGCGATCATCTTCACCTACGGGGACAACGACACCTATCCGCTCTGGTACCTGCAGAACGTCGAGCGGTACCGCACCGACGTGCGGATCGCGAACCTGAGCCTCCTTCACACCGACTGGTACATCAAGCAGCTCCGCGACCGGGAGCCGAAGGTGCCGATCAGGATGAGCGACGCCCAGATCGCGAACCTCCGGCCGATCGCCCTCACGGGAGGCGGCATCGCGTGGCGGAACGACCTCATGGTCCAGCACATCATCCACGAAACGGCGTGGAAGCGTCCGATCTACTTCTCGACGGGCGCGGCGTTCGAGTCGTGGAAGCCGTACGCCGACTACCTCCAGATGGAAGGGCTCGCGAGGAAGCTCGTCCCGAGGCAGGGATCGAATCAGGTGAACGTCGTTCTTCTCGAGCGCAACCTCGAAGAGCTCTTCTCGTTCCGCGGCGTCGTCACGCCCGATTGGAAGCCCGACCACTCGGTGTACCGCGAGAAGGATTTCAGGTTCGTCCTCAACAACTACGCCGTCGCCATGCTGCAGCTCGCCGCGTCACGGGCCGGCGAGCGCGACTTCGCGTCCGCCGCGCTGTGGGTCGAGCGGGCGCTCCTCTTCGAGCCAGATCTGCGGCCCGGCAAGGAAATGCTCGGAACCTACTATGCGCTCGGCGGCGACATGTCGAAGGGCATGGGATACTACGACAGCCTCACCCGAGCGGAGCCGGGGACCGGCGAGTACTGGCTCCGGTACGCGCGCCTCATCGCGGCCGAAGGCCGGTACGATTTCGCGATCGCGAAGATCGACGAAGGGATCTCCCGCGCGCCCGAGTTCCGCCAGCTCTACGTGGAGGGGTTCCAGTTCGCCGCACGGAGCGGGATGGCGGAGCAGGCGCGGGGCTTCATCGAGCGCTGGCTCGACAAGCACCCAGACGACAAGGAGTTCGTCGCGACGCTGCAGGACTTCGACTCGATCATGGAGGAGGCGCGCCGAGCCGCCTCCGAGCCGGGCGAGCGCGACTAGCGCGGTTCGTTCGAGGGGCCGGCCGCCGCGACCGAGCCGGCGTCCGGCCCCCCCGTTTCTCCACCTAGAAAACGCTTCCAAACAACGCGGATTTTTAGTAATTTAAACGAGTTCCGGAACCCGCGGCACTCCGCCCCCGAGGTACGACCGGTATGTCCGAAAGACGTCTCCACCGGCTTCTCGCGCTCGCGATGTTTCTCGTGCCGCTCGTGGTGTACCTGATGACGATGGCGGCGACGGTGTCGTTCTGGGACAGCGGGGAGTTCATCGCGACGAGCTACATAGTGGGCATTCCGCACTCGCCGGGCACGCCGCTGTACGTGCTGGTGGGGCGGGTGTTCACGATGCTGCCGCTGCCGCTCTCTATCGCGCAGCGGGTGAACTTTCTGTCGGTGGTGTTCTCCGCGCTCGCGTCGATGATGGTGTACCTCGTCGCGGTAGCGACGCTGCGGTTCATGTACCCGTCGCCGAAGGGCGGTCTTGGGCGGTTCGCGATCCACGCGGGCGCGGTGACGGGGTCGCTCTTTCTCGCCTTCAGCAACACGTTTTGGTGGGACGCGACGGAGGCGGAGGTGTACGCGCTGAGCTCGTTCGTGATGGGGCTGTGCACGTGGCTCGCGCTGGTGTGGTACCGCAACCCCGCGGGGCACGCGGGCGGGGCCGCCGCGGTCGGCGGGAAGGGGCCCGGGGCCAAGGTTCCCGTGCCGGAGGAGATGGAGGGGCGTCATCACGCGCGGGGGCTCGTGTACCTCATCGTGTATCTTCTGGCGCTCGGGATCGGGTTTCATCTCGGGACGATCCTCGTGTTCGGGGGGATATTTCTTCTCTTTTTGCTCGTGAAGGAGAAGGCGTTTTCGAACGCGGAGCTCGTGATCTTCACGTTCGGGCTCGCGGTGCTGCTCGCGGACATGACGCTGTACCGGTCGTCGACGGCGACGATCGCGGGGCTCGTGATCTTTGCGGTGCTGGTGGCGTGGGCGGCGAAGGCGAAGGGGAAGTTCGCGCTGTGGGCGACGGGCGTTCTGGCGCTGGGGCTCTCGGTGCATCTGTTTCTCTACATCCGCTCTCACCTCGATCCGGGGATCGACATGGTGGACCCGGAGACGTGGAAGGCGATGTACGCGCACCTTCGGCGGGAGCAGTATCCGCCGATAAACGTGCTGGAGCGGAAGGCGTCGCTGTGGTTTCAGCTCGGGCATTTCGGGAGGTACTTCCGGGAGCAGTTCCGGATGACGGGGGACGCGTATCTGGGGCCGTTCAACCTGGGGCAGGCGCTGACGGCGGTGCCGGTGGCGCTGGGGTTTTTGGGGATCGCGGCGAACTACGTGCGCGAGCGGCGGACGTGGGCGCTGAACGTGGTGAACCTCCTGATCAACTCGGCGGGGCTGCTCGTGTTCTTGAACTTCAGCGCGAGCGAGGTTCGAGAGCGGGATTACTTCTACGGGCCGGCGTTCTACTTTTTCGCGGTGTTCATCGGGATCGGGGCGGCGTGGCTGCTCGCGTCGATCGCGGAGTGGGCGGAGAGGAAGGGTGTGGACCGGGTGCGGTACGTGGTGCCGGCGGGCGCGCTCTGCGTGGTGCTCTCGCTCCTCCCGATCCGCCACAACTGGTTCACCCACGACCGGTCGAACAACTACATGGCCCGCGATTACGCCTTCAACATGCTCGCCGGGCTCGAGCCCGACGCGATCGTCTTCACGAACGGGGACAACGACACCTATCCGCTCTGGTATCTGCAGAACGTCGAGCGGTTCCGCACCGACGTGCGCGTGGCGAATCTGAGCCTCCTCAACACCGACTGGTACCTCCGGCAGCTCCGCGACCGGGAGCCGCGCGTCCCCTTCTCGCTCACCGACGGCGAGATCTCGCGCATGCGGCCGGTCGCCCTCAAGGGCGGAGGCATCGCCTGGAACCGCGATCAGGCGGTGCAGCGGATCATCAGCGAATCGAACTGGAAGCGCCCGATCTACTTCGCCGTCACCGTCCCGGCCGAGGTCTGGGAGCCGTACGAGCGGTACCTCGAGATGCAGGGGATCGTCCGGCGTCTCGTGCCCATCGAGGGGGAGAACCGCGTCAACGAGGCTCTCCTCGCCCGGAACCTCGACGAGATCTACCGGTTCCGCGGCATCCTCACGCCGGACGGAGCGGTCGACACGACGATATACAAGGACAGGGACACGCGCGGCATGTTCTACAACTTCGCCATCGCGGCAGCGCAGCTCGGACAGCAGCGGGCGATCGCGGGGGATTTCGACGACGCCGTCCGGCGGATGGAGCTCTCGCTCAAGTTCGATCCGTCGCTCAAGGCCGCCGTCGTCCTGCTCGGCACCTACTACATGATGGCCGGGCGGGACGGCGATGCGATCGCGCATTTCATCCGCGCGATCCGGGAAGAGCCGGGGGAGGGCGAATACTGGATGCGTCTCGCGCGCATCTACGAGTTCAAGGATCAGCTTCCCTTCGCGATGCAGAATCTGAACGAGGGGATCCGTCTCGCTCCTGATCACCGGCAGCTCTACATCGACGCGTTCCGCGTCGCCGGCCGCATGGGACAGGCGGATCAGGCGAAGGGTTACCTCAAGCAGTGGGTCGAGCGGCACCCCGAGGACGGGGAGATGGCGTCGATCCTCAGGGGGGCGGACCGCCTGCTCGAGGAGGAGTTCGGACTCGGCGGCGGCGCGCCGCCGCGGGGCGGGGACGGCGAATGACGCGATCGGTGGTCGTAACCGGAGCGGCGGGGTTCATCGGCTCCCACCTGTGCGAGCGGCTGCTCGAGGAGGGGTTCGCCGTGACCGGCCTCGACAGCTTCACCGACTACTACAGCCCCCGGCGCAAGCGCAGCAACATCGCGGGGTTTCTCGGGCGCGGCGGGTTCCGCCTCGTCGAGGAGGATCTCACGACCGTCGACCTCGGACGTCTTCTCGACGGGGCCGAGGGCGTGTTCCATTTCGCCGCTCAGGCGGGCGTGCGGGCGAGCTGGGGGAAGGATTTCAAGCCCTACCTCGATTCGAACGTGCTCGCGACCCAGCGTCTCCTCGAGGCGCTGAAAGACCGCCCCGGATCGAGGCTCGTCCATGCGAGCTCGAGCTCGGTCTACGGGGAGACCGACGAGCTTCCGACGGGAGAGAACGCGGCCACGGCGCCTCTGTCGCCCTACGGCGCGACGAAGCTCGCGGCGGAGCACCTCCTCGAGATCTACCGGGCGGGCTTCGGCGTCCGGTACCGGGCGCTTCGTTTCTTCACCGTGTACGGGCCGCGGCAGCGCCCCGACATGGCCTTCAGCCGCTTTATCGAGGCGGGTCTCGCCGGCCGGCCGATCGAGATCTACGGCGACGGCTCGCAGACGAGGGATTTCACGTACGTCGAGGACGCCGTGGAGGCCGCGATGCTCGCCTACCGCTACGACGGCCCCGAAACGACGTTCAACGTCGGCGGCGGAAGCCGGACGGCGCTCGGGGACGTCATCGCCCTCGTCGCCGCCGAGCTCGGCGTGCGGTTCGACGTCAGGGACGGCGAGCGCGCGAGGGGGGACGTCGCCGACACGTTCGCCGACACCTCGCGCGCGCGGCGCGAGCTCGGATTCGCGCCCCGCGTCGGGCTCGCGGAGGGGATCCGCAACGAGGTCGCGTGGTACCGGAAGCATGTCGCGGAACGCGAAGGAGGGACGAGCTCCCCATGACAGGGAAAACGAACCATTTCGGAACGGTCGTCATTCCGCTCTTCAACGAGCGCGAAAGCCTCGTCGAGCTCCACCGCCAGCTGACGGCGGTCATGGAGCGCACGTTCGAGGGGCACGAGCTCATCTTCGTCGACGACGGTTCGACCGACGGATCGGTGGACGCGCTGCGGGAACTGCGCGGCGTGGACCGGCGCGTGAAGATCATCTCGTTCCGCCGCAACTACGGCAAGTCGGCGGCGCTCTCCGAGGGGTTCAAGGCGGCGCGCGGCGACGTCGTGATCACGATCGACTCGGATCTGCAGGACAATCCCGAGGAGATCCCGGGGCTCGTCGCGAAGCTCGACGAGGGATACGACCTCGTCTCGGGCTGGAAGCTCAAGCGCAAGGACCCGATCACGAAAACGCTGCCGTCGAGGCTCTTCAACCTCACGACGTCGGTCGTGAGCGGCATCAAGCTGCACGATTTCAACTGCGGTCTCAAGGCCTACCGCGCCGAGGTCGTCAAGCGCATCTCGATCTACGGGGAGCTGCACCGCTTCATCCCCGTCATCGCCGGCTGGGAGGGGTTCCGCGTGACGGAGAAGCGCGTCACGCACTTCGAGCGCAAGTACGGCCGGAGCAAGTTCGGCGCGCGCCGGTTCCTCAACGGGATGTTCGATCTCGCGACGGTCATGTTCCTCACGCGCCGCGCGTCGACGCCGTTCCACTTCTTCGGACGGGTCGCGTTTCTCTTCTTTGCCGCGGGATCGCTCATCACGCTCTACTTCCTCGTGATCTGGATGCTCGGGCACGGACTCCGCGTGCGGCCGCTCATGGTCGGCGGGCTCGTCATGATCGTGATCGCGATCCAGATCGGCTCGTTCGGGCTCCTCGCGGAGCTCTTCACGTCCCGCGTCGAGCAGACCTTCGCGTATCGCGAGCGCCGTATCGATGACTAAGGAAACCGCACACCGGCGCTACTGCCTCGTCGGGCCGACGTATCCCTACCGCGGCGGCATCTCGCATTACAACACCTGCCTCATCCGGGAGCTTTCCGGACGGGGCGAGACGCTCGCGATCAACTTCACGCGGCTC
>DHHB01000050.1:5869-10209 GCA_002403075.1 bacterium UBP1_UBA4783
CTGAGCTGGATCCGCGCGGGCGCCGCGGCCGCCCGGTTCCGGCCCGACGCCGTGCTCGTGCAGTGGTGGCATCCGTTCTTCGCGCCCGCGATGGCGACGCTCTGCGCCGTCGCGAAGGCGAGGAGCCGCACGAAAATCCTCTTCATCTGCCACAACGTCCTGCCGCACGAGCGATCGCTCGTCGACGAGGCGCTCGCCCGGACGGCCTTCGCCGCCGCCGACGCGTTCCTCGTGCAATCGGGCGAGGACCGGCGCACGCTCTCCCGGCTCAAGCCGCGCGCGCCCGCGGTCGTGCATCCGCACCCGATCTACGATTTCTTCGCGTCCGAGGGGCTTTCGCGGGAGGACGCGCGCGCGGCGATCGGAGAGGGAGCGGGGCCGCTCGTGCTCTTTTTCGGATACGTCCGCGGCTACAAGGGCCTCCGGCACCTCATCGAGGCCATGCCGCTCCTGCGGAAGCGCGTTCCCGCGCGGTTGCTCGTCGTCGGGGAGTTCTACGACGATCCCGCCCCCTACGAGGAGCTCGTCGGATCGCTCGGTCTCTCGGAGGCCGTCCGTTTCGTGAACCGCTACGTCGGCAACGAGGAGGTCGAGGGGTTCTTCGCGGCGAGCGATCTCGTCGTCCTGCCGTACGTGTCGGCGACGCAGAGCGGCATCGTCCAGATCGCGATCGCGTTCGACCGTCCCGCGATCGTGACCGAGGTGGGGGGGCTCCCCGAGGCGGTCGTCCCGGAACGGACGGGGTTCGTCGTCCCGCCGCGCGATCCGGTCGCGCTCGCCGCCGCGATGGCGCGGTTCTTCGAAGAGGGCTGGGCGGCGCGCATGGCGCCGCATTTCGCCGCCGAGAAGCGGCGCTTCTCGTGGAGCGCGATGGCGGACGCCGTCGACGGGCTCGTCGACGCCGCCGGGCGCGCGTGAGGCCGGGATGGAAGAGACCGTTCACGTCATCGTTCTCAACTGGAACGGCGCCGCCGTGCTCGGGCCCTGCCTCGACTCCCTCATGAAGGTCCGCGAGCCGCGTCTCGAGATCCTCGTCGTGGACAACGCCTCGACGGACGGCTCCGCCGGCATCGTCCGCCGCGATTACCCCGGCGTCGATCTGCTCGTGAACGAGCGCAACCTGCTCTTCGCCGGAGGGAACAACGCCGGGATGCGGCGCGCGATGGAGCGGGGCGCGCGGCGGATCCTGCTGCTCAACAACGACACCGAAGTCGACCCGCTCTTCGCCGCCCGTCTCCTCGACGCGCTCGAGCGCGACCCCCGCGCCGGGATCGCCGGGCCGAAAATCCTCTATCACGATGATCCCTCGCGGATATGGTACGGGGGCGCGGGCTTCTACCCGATCGTCGGCGTCCCGAGACACCGCGACATCCGCCGCGTGGACGGCTCGTTCGCCGATCGCGCCGGCGGGACGGAATGGGTGTCCGGGTGCGCGATGCTCGTTCGGCGGGAGGTCGTCGACGCGATCGGGCTCCTCGATCCGGGCTACGCGATATACTGCGAGGACGTGGATTTCTGTCTCAGGGCGCGGCGCGCGGGGTGGCGCTGCGTATACGAGCCGCGGGCGCGCGTTCTGCACAAGGTGAGCTCGTCGAGCGGCGGCGGCATGACGCCCTTCAAGCTCGAGAACAGGATCGCGAGCACGAAACGTCTCTTCGCGCGGCACCGGCCGGCGTGGTGGCGCGCGCTGCTCGCGCCGGTGCACGCCGCCGGGCTCGCGCTCCTCGTCGTCGCGCTCTTCGCGGGCGGCAGGGCGTCGCTCGCGCGGGCGGCCCTTCGCGGCGCGGCGCGGGCCGCCTCCGGTTCGTGATATCATAAGGCACGCGTTTTTAATGGTTTGCTTGAAAGCCCGCGACGTGATACTCTTAGAGGTGACGGAGGTAATGTTTGAATAAGACATCATCCCCGCGCGCCGGGGCGAAGGGCGTCGGCATATTCGACCGTCTCGAATCCCTGCGTCCCCCGTACAAGGCCCTCGTGCTCGTCGCGGTACTCGTCGCGGCGCTCTGCGTTCTGCTTCCGGACATCGTGTTTCAGGGCAAGCTGTTCCTCGTTCCCGACGCGCTCGCGCCGCTGAACTTCTCCGTCGTCGGGGAGAAGGAGCTCGCCCAAGGCTCCTATCCGCTGTGGAACCCCTACCTCTTCTGCGGCATGCCGAGCTTTCAAAGCCTCGCCTTCACGCCGTACGTCTATCCGCCCTCGTTCGTCACGGGCGCCCTGCAGCGGTATCTCCGGTTCCCCGAGATGTCGTGGCTCCTCGTCCACTATCTCCTCGCGGGCGCGGGGATGTATCTGCTCGCCCGCGCGCTCGGGTGCCGCGCGTCGATCTCGATCGCGGCGGGTCTCGTCTTCATGATCCTGCCGAGCTACGTCGCGATCGGCGCGAACGGGCACGGTTCGCAGGCGGCGTCCATCGCGTACATGCCGCTCGCCCTGCTCCTCTCGTGGCGGGTCGTGGCGGGGCCGCGGCGCCTCGCCCCGGCGGGGCTGCTGGCGATCGTGCTCGGCTTCCAGATGCTCCGGGGGCACGTGCAGATCGCCTACTACACGTACCTCCTCGTGGGGCTCTTCTTCCTCTTCGAGGCCTCGGCGCTCGTCCGGGCCCGGGACCGCGCGGGGCTCGCCAGGGGAACGGCGTTCCTCGCGGCCGCGTTCGCCGCGGCCGTCGGTATCGCGGCGGTCCTCATATTCCCCGTGCGCGAGTACGCGGCGCATTCGATCCGCGGCGGCGGCGCGGGAGGCGGCCTCGATTACGGCTACGCGACCGGCTGGAGCCTCCACCCGAAGGAGACGCTGACCTTCCTCTTTCCCTGGGCGTTCGGTTTCGGCAAGGGGACGTACTGGGGCTCGATGCCGTTCACCGATTATCCGAACTACCTCGGCGTCGCGACCGTCGCGCTGGCCGCGATCGGCGCCGCGCTCGCGAAGGGCCGCTGGAAATGGTTTCTCGTGACCGCCGCGCTCGTGTCGACGGTCGTGAGCTTCGGCAGATACCTTCCGCTCCTCTACGGGCCGATGTTCAAATACCTTCCCTACTTCAACAAGTTCCGCGTACCCGTCATGATCCTCATCGTCCAGCAGCTCGCCGTCGTGCTGCTCATGGCGGCGGGGCTCGAGGCGTTCCTCGTCCGCGCGCGCGCCGGAACGCTCCCGACGTCCCTCTCGTCGAAGCGCCTCACATGGGCGCTCGCGGCCGCGGCGATCGCCCTCTTTCTCGTGCTCGTCGGCGGGGGAGGCATCAGGGACGGCGTTGCCGGGAGCGCGGCCGTGCGGGCGAAGGTGCAGGGGGAGTGGATCGCCGCCGCGGCCTCGGCGTACGCGATCGACGCCGCGAAAACGCTCGCCGTCCTCGCGGCGGCGCTTCTCGTTCTGTATCTCGCGGCGCGGAAGCGGATCGGCGCCGGCGCGGCGGCCGCCGCGATCGCCCTCGTCGCCGCGATCGATCTCGCGATCGTGGATCGCGGCGTGCTCCATCCGGAGAAAACGTGGAAGGGGGAGGAGCCGATCGTCATGGCGAAGGAGGTCAGGGAGAGGTACCTTCGTCCCGACGACGCCGTCCGGTTCTTCCGGTCCGACACGTCGTATTTCCGCGTGTTTCCCGCGCCCGCGGCGCGGATCGGCCAATGGTCGCACAACGCGTATCCCTTCAGCGAAAACCGGTTCATGGCCCACGGCGTCTTCTCGCTCGGCGGATACCACGCGGCGAAGCTCAAGCGCTATCAGGACGTCATGGACGCGATGTTCGCGGGCTTCAACGAGGGACGGTACCCGGCGACGATCGTCGACATGCTGAACGCCAAGTACCTCTACTCCGTCTACCCGCTCTTCCCCGAGGGGGAGGGATATCCCCTCGTCATGAGCGGCGGCAACCTGTACGTCTACGAGAACCCCGGCGCGCTGCCTCGGATCTCCTTCGTCGACAGCGTCCGCGTCCTGCCGCCCGCCGAGGCGCTCCGCGCGCTCGCGGCGAACGCGTTCGATCCCGCGCGCGAGGCGATCCTCGAGGAGCAGCCGCCGGTGCGTCCCGAGTCGGCCGAGGGGTCGCACGCGCGCATCACGTCCTACCGCGCGAACGAGATCCGCGTCCGCGCGCACGTCGAACGGCCCTGCGTCATGCTCATGAGCGAGATATGGTATCCCGACTGGAAGGCCGAGGTGAACGGGGCCGCATCACCCGTGCTCGTCGCCGATTACTGTCTCAGGGCGATCGCGCTCGCGGCGGGGGACCACGACATCCGCATGCGCTTCGAATCCCCGCGGCTGCGCGTTTCCCTGATCGTATCGATCGTCTGCTTCGCCGCGGCGGCCGCCGCTCCGGTATTCTCCCGCGCGGCCGCCGG
>DHHB01000050.1:10282-31476 GCA_002403075.1 bacterium UBP1_UBA4783
GCGAGCCCCGACGGCACCGGCGCCGTCGTCGACGCGCTCGCCGCGGCGAACCCCCGCGTCCACGTGCTCCACCGGCCGGGGAAGCTCGGTCTCGGCTCGGCGTACATCACCGGCTTCAAGTGGGCGCTCGCGAACACCGACGCCCGGTACGTCTTCGAGATGGACGCCGATTTTTCCCACGATCCGAACGCGATCCCCCAGTTTATCGCGTCCGCCGCGGACGCCGATCTCGTCATCGGCTCCCGGTACATCAAGGGGATCACGGTCGTGAACTGGCCGCTCGGGCGGCTCATTCTGAGCTACGGCGCGAACGTGTACACGCGCCTCGTCACGGGGCTCCCGCTCAGGGACGCGACGGGCGGATTCAAGTGTTTCCGGCGCGAGGTGCTCGAGCGCCTGCCGCTCGACGTCATCCGGAGCGACGGGTACTCGTTTCAGATCGAGGTGAACTACCTCGCCTGGAAACAGGGGTTCCGCATCACGGAGATCCCCATCCTGTTCGTCGACCGCCGGGTGGGCATCTCGAAGATGTCGAAAAAGATCGTCTGGGAAGCGGCATTCATGGTCTGGAGAATCCGCTTCATGAACCCGCGACGCTGGAAGTAGCATTCGTCCGCGGGAGCGTGCATGGATCTATCCGTCGTCATCGTCACCTACAACAGCCGCGTCCCCGTCGAGCGCTGCCTCGCCTCGCTCGAACGGCATCCCGCGCGGGGGGCCGTCGAGACGATCGTCGTCGACAACGCCTCGGCCGACGGCACCGCGGAAACGGTGCGTGAGCGCTTTCCCGGCGTGCGGGTCGTGGCGAACGCCGAGAACCGCGGCTACTCGTGCGGCGTGAATCAGGGGATCCGTCTCTCGACGGGGCGCCTGATCCTCATCCTCAATCCCGACATCGTCGTCGGCGAGGGATCGATCGACCGGCTCTCGTCGTTCATGGACGAGCATCCCGACGCGGGGATCGCCGGATCCAAGCTCGTGTATCCGGACGGCTCGCTCCAGTATTCCGCGCGCTCGTTCTACACGGTGAGCGCGCTCCTCTACCGGCGAACCGTTCTCGGCAAGCTCTTTCCCCGGGCGAAGCCGCTCCGAGACCATCTCCTCATGGACGATCCGCACGACGCCTCCCGCGAGGTCGACTGGATCATCGGCGCCTGCATGCTCGTCCGGCGCGAGGCGCTCGAGCGGGTGGGGGAGATGGACGAGCGATTCTTTCTCTATTTCGAGGATCTCGACTGGTGCTACCGGATGAAGCAGCACGGTTGGAAGGTCTTCTACGTTCCCGATTCGGTCATGGTTCACACGTACGAGCGATCGAGCGCCCGGTCGGTCTTCCGCAAGCCGTTCCTCATCCATCTCCTGAGCCTCCTGCGGTACTACGAGAAATGGAACCGCGTCTTCTATTTC
Source organism: bacterium UBP1_UBA4783 (assembly GCA_002403075.1). Taxonomy (GTDB): domain Bacteria; phylum Krumholzibacteriota; class Krumholzibacteriia; order Krumholzibacteriales; family Krumholzibacteriaceae; genus SSS58A. The sequence goes on from DHHB01000050.1 coordinate 11,690, forward strand.
TTCCGCCGCAACCGCGTCGCCCTCAAGACCGCCGCGCTCGCAGCGGGGGATCTCGCCGCGTTCAACGCCGCTTTCTTCGCGGCGTTCTACGCCCGCCTGCTTCTGCAGCCGCTCTTCGTGCGCGAGCTCTATCCCGTGAGCTGGTACGGCTTTTATATCGTCTTCTACAACCTCGTCTTTCTGCTCACGTTCCTCGCCTTCGGGCTCTACCGCGTCCGCCGCGAAACGCCCCCGGAGGAAGAGGTCGTCCGGGTGGCGCGGGCCGTGTTCCTCGGGCTCGTGATCCTCATGGCGGCCACCTACATGAGCCGCGTCCGCATCTATTCGCGGGCGGTCGTCATCGTTCAGGGCGCGCTCGCGATCGTTCTCGCCTCGCTCGCCCGGCGGGCCGTCCGGGCCGTGCACCGCGTGCTCGTGAGGGCTCGGTTCGATCTCAAACGGGTTCTCGTGCTCGGCACGCGCGAGGAAGCGGCGGGCTTGTCGGAGCGGTTCGCCGGCGCCCCCGAGCTCGGCATCGAGGTCGTCGGATTCCTCGACGGCTCCGGGGAGGGGCTCGGGCGCCCCGCCGACCTTCCGGACGTCGTCGAACGCTTTACGATCCAGGAGGTCTTCGTCTGCGAATCCCTTCAGGGGGACCGGGCGCTCGTTCCCTTTCTCTCGCAGGCGCGGCGCCGGCAGATACAGATAACGGTGGTCTCCCCGCTCGCGAGGTTTCTCGGCGGGGGCGCGCGCGTCGAGGAGCTCGCCGGGGCGTACGTGTTTTCCATGGAACGACGATCGTTCCTCTGGTTCGAGCGCGCCCTCAAGCGCGCGCTCGACTGCGCGACCGGTCTCGCGGTGCTGCCGTTCGCCGCAATAGCCTCCGCCGCGTACCGTATCTATGGTACACTGGGGCGTCGCGTCCGCTTCTTCGCGGAGACGCGGCGCGGCAGGGGAGGCGCGCCGATCACGTGGCCGCGCGCCGTCCGGTCCTCCGGGCGCGAAGCGGGGGATCTCGTCAAGCCTCGGCTGTGGCTTCTTCTCGCGGCGGGGCGGTTGAGCCTCGTCGGCCCGCCCGCGCTCGCCGGTCCCCGTCCCGACGGACCGGCCGCGGCGCTCGAAGGGGCGCGTCCCGGCATCACGGGACGATGGCGCGTCGCGCGGAGCGGCTCGGCGGGCGAAGCGCTCGAGGAGGAGGCGCTCGCGCTCGGCGCGTGGTCTCCGGAGCGCGATCTCATGATCCTGCTCGCGTCGATCGGCTGCATATGGTCGGGAACCTATCCGGCGTGGTTTCATCGCAAGGGGGATGTATCGTGAAACGATCACTCTTCGCCGCCGCGGCCGTTCTGCTCGCGATTCCGGCGTCGGCGTCCGGCGCGAGCGGCGACTGGAACGTCTGGTGCAACGCGAGCGCCGTGAACCGCGTGTATGCCGCCGGCGATTCGCTCTGGTGCGCGACGAGGGGCGGCATCATGGTCATGAACCTCGCCGATTCCTCCTTCACGAGCCACCTCGACGATCTCGGATTCCGCTCGACCGACGTCACGGGGATCGCGATCGATCGCCGCGGGAGCGTGTGGGCCTCGTTCATGACGACGGGGGTGGCGCGGATCGACCGCTTCGCCCCGGACGCGATCGTGAAGCTCTACGGATCCGCGATCGAGGGGCTGCTGAGCGACAGCGTCACGTGCGTCGCCGCGGCGGGCGACGAGGTCTACTACGGCTCGAGCGCCGGCGTGGCCAAGTTTTTCGACAACGTGCACTCCTACGAGACGGTTCTCACCGACAGCCTCGAGGGGGTGCGGGTGAACGATCTTCTCGTCCGCGGCGACACGCTCTACGTCGCCTGCGACCGCGGCGTCGCGCGGTTCAACCGCGCGACCTTCGCCTACGTCCTGTATCCGGTCGGCAAGGCGGTCTCGCTGTGCGTCCACGAGGGGGCGGTTCACGCCGCGACGGCGGGCGGCGTGCGGCGCTTCGACGGAACGTCGTGGACGTCGCTCGGTCTTCCGGGAGGATTCGTACCGCTCGCCGCGGCCGCGGGCTCGGGGGCTCTCTACGCCGTCACCGAGGGCCGCGCCTTCGTCCGCGCGGGATCGTCGTGGACGGAGATCACGGCGAACATGAAGACGATGTTGAGCCAGAGATACAAGATATTCTCGAACTACAACGTGCCCCGGACGATCGCGGTCGACGCCCGCGGCACCCTCTGGCTCGGCGGCTTCGAGCCGCAGCTCGACCGCGGCGCGTACGTGTCCTTCTACAACGGCGCTTCATGGATCAACAAGGCCCCCGTGGAGCTCACGCAGAACGGCGTCATCGCCCTCTCTCTCGCGCCGAACGGGGAGATCTGGACGAGCACGAAGCATTTCGGCGTCGGGCTGCTTCGCGGCGACGGCTCCTGGGCGCAGTACACGAAGCTGCGGACGACGGGGGATCCCGCGGGCTTCTCGTACTTCTCCTTCATGTACGCCTTTCTCCTCGATTCGCAGGGATCCCTCTGGTGCAACGTGCAGGGGAACGATCTCGACCGCGTCGTCGTGAACGATCCCGCGACCCCCGCGGACGACGTCTGGTCGCATTACGCCCTCAACGCGGGAACGATCACGTCGAACCGCTACGTGAGGATCAAGGAGGATCCCGCCGGCAACCGGTGGTTCCTCTCAGACGACGTCGTCGCCGGCATGTCGGGCGTCGACATCCTCAGCGCGGACGGAACGAGCTGGCTCGCCGTCGATCCCTCGATCGAACCCCGCATGGCGGGGGGGAGCGTGTTCGACGTCGCCTTCGGGCCGAACGGCACGGTGTACCTCGCGCTCCGGAACTACGGTCTCCAGATGTGGGTGACGGGGGGATACGACTGGACGAGCATGAGCTCCCTCGCCGGCGACGCGTGGGCGACGCTCATCGATCCCGACGATCTCGCGAGCAAGACGGTCTACTGCTGCGAGCGCGGGGCCGACGGCACGGCGTGGCTCGGCACGGCGAGCGGGCTCGTGCGCTACCGCGCGGGGGTCGTCGACAGCTTCACGATCAAGACCGAGCCGGGCCGGCGCGGTCTCGTCGGCGCGCAGGTCTACGATCTCGAATTCGACAAGCGGGGCAGCCTCTGGGTCGCGACCGATCAGGGGCTCAACCGGATCGATCCCGACGGCGTCATCGCGGCCTACACGACCTACGACGCGTGGCAGGGAAACCTCTACCCGAGCTCCGTCATCTCGCCGCTCCCGTCCCCGGTCTGTCAGGCCCTCGCGTACGACGCGGCGGCCGATCTCCTCTGGATCGGCACGGCCGGCGGGCTCGCGCGGCTCGACGTGTCGCCGCCCGAGCAGGTGGTCGTTCCGCTCTCGCGCATGATCCTCTATCCGAATCCGGTGCACCTCTCGCGGGGCGACGCCGCGCTGCGCGTCGGCCGGATCTCCTCTCCGGTCTCGATCCGCGTGTTCACCCTCGAGGGGGAGCTCGTGCACGAGATCGACGGCGTGGCCGAGGGCGGCGTGGCGTGGGATCTTCTCACCCTGAACGGGTTCAAGGCGACCTCGGGCGTCTACGTCGTCCGCGTGAGCTCGCGGAGCCCCGACGGCAGGCGCGAGACGTCCGTCGAGACGAGAAAGATAGCAGTGATCCGATGAACGAGTGCGCCGAAAAACGGATCGTCGTCGTCGGCGCCGGCGAGGCCGGCCGGATGGTCGCCGCGGAGATCGCGGCCCATTCCGAGCTCGCCTCGCGCGTCGTCGGATTCCTCGACGACGCGCCGAACCTCGCGGGCTCGACGGTCGACGGCATCCCCGTCCTCGGCGGCACCGGGGACCTCGAGGCCGTCGTCCTTCGCGAGAACGCCGCGGAGGTCGTCATCGCCATTCCGACCGCCCCCGGGGCGTTCGTCCGCGGCATGATCAAGCTCTGCCGGCGCGCCGGAGTTCCGTTCAAGATCGTNNATCACCGGCGGCGTGCGGATCGACCAGATCCGCGAGGTCCGCGTCGAGGACCTCCTCGGGCGCGAGACGGTCGATCTCGACCCCGGTTCCGCGCGCGGGGTCATCGCGGGCGCGCCGGTGCTCGTGACGGGCGCCGGCGGCTCGATCGGCGGGGAACTCTGCCGCCAGATCGCGCGCATCGGGCCCCGGTCCCTCGTCCTCCTCGGGCGCGGGGAGAACCGCATCTTCGAGATCGAGGACGAGCTCCGCTCGTCGCACCCTCGTCTCGACATCAGGACGTGCATCACCGATCTGCGCGACCGCGAGCGCACGCGGCGGATCGTCCGCGAGCACGCGCCGGACGTCGTTTTCCACGCCGCGGCGCACAAGCACGTTCACTACATGGAGCGCGATCCGGAGGAGGCGGTGACGAACAACGTCGAGGCGAGCGTCCATCTCGTGCGCGCCGCCGAGGAGTTCGGCGCGAGCCGCTTCGTGTTCATCTCGACCGACAAGGCCGCCGATCCGCGCGGCGTCATGGGCGCGACGAAACGGATCTTCGAGGAATACCTGCGCGCGCGGAGCGCCCGGAGCCCGGCGCGCCTCATCACGGTGCGCTTCGGCAACGTCATCGGAAGCACGGGAAGCGTCGTGCCGCTCTTCCTCAAGCAGATACGCCGCGGGGGGCCCGTCACGGTCAGCGATCCCCGCGCGACGCGCTACTTCATGACGGTGCGCGAGGCGGCCCTTCTCGTCATACGGGCCTCGGCGATCGGAAAGGGCGGAGAGATCTTCATCCTCGACATGGGCGAGGCGCTCAACATGCTCGAGGTCGCGCAGGACCTCATCATGCTCGCCGGATACGAGCCCGAGACGGAGATCCCCGTTGTCGTCACCGGGCTTCGCGACGGGGAGAAGCTTCACGAATCGCTCGTCGGGGCCGGCGAGCGGCTCCGCCCGGCGGGGGAGGAGAAGCTCTTCGTCGCCGAGCAGGCCGGCGCCGTTTCGGCGGGGCTGGAAACGGCCGTCGAGGAGCTCATCGCCCTCGCCCGCAACGGCGAACGTGCCCGCGTGCTCGAGCGCATGGCATCCCTCGTCCCCGGATTCGGGAGCGGCGGCGGCGCGGAGGGCGGCCCCTCCGCGGGCGCGAAATGCTGAGGCGCCTGTGATCCGAGAGGCCCGCAACCGTCCCGCGCCGGCAGAGATCGAGCGCTTCGTCCGCTCGTTTCCCGAGGCCACCTTCTTCCATACGCCCGCGTGGCTCGAGCCGCTCGCGGCGTCCTTTCCCTCGTTCGACGTGTTCTGGCTCGCCGAGCGCGAAGGGGGAGGGCTCGCCGCGGCGATGCCGGTCGCGCGCGTCGCGCGCGGGCCGTTCTTCCATCTCCACGCGCTGCCCTTCGGCGCGTACGGCGATCCGCTCGCGCGGAGCGACGCCGCCCGGGAGGCGCTCTTCGAGCGGTTCTTCGCGCTGGCGCGCTCGCCGCGGTGTCTCACGGCGCGCGTTCACTGCTTCGGCGGCCGCGCCCCCGCCGTCCTTCCGCGGGGCGCCTCGATCCGCGAGGAGGAATGCAGCCTCGTTCCGCTCGACGGCGGCATCGAGGAGGTGTGGCGCCGGACGAGCTCGAAGCGGCGCCAGCTCGCGCGCCGCGCGGAGCGCGCCGGGGCCGTCGCGAGGCTTCTCGAGAGCGAGGAGGAGGTCCGGAGCCTTCACGCGATCTACGCCGGCCAATCCCGGACGTGGGGAGGCGTGCATCCGTACCCGGAGCGGTTCTTCCTCGAGCTGTGGCGCCGCCGCGCCGAAGGCGTCGCCGTCGTCGGGGCGTTCCTCGGCGGGGAGCTCCTCGGGGGCCACGTCGATCTGTTCTACGGCCGCATGGCGCAGGCGTGGCAGGGCGGGATGACGGCGCGCGGCAACGAGCACGAGGCCGCCTCCCTCTGCGCGCGCAAAGGCATGGAGCTCGCGTGCGAGCGGGGCATGCGGGTCTTCAACCTCGGATCGAGCGCGGGAGATCGCGGCATCGCGCTCTTCAAGGAATCGCTCGGCGGCGAAGAACATTCCTACACCGTCCTCTCCGCGCGCGGCGCGGCGGGGCTGCTGCTCGGGAGGGGAAGACGGTGGTGACGAGATCGAAGATCGCGGAAAACACGATCTTTCTCGCCGCGAGCGGCGCGGCGAGCGTGGTCTTCACGCTCGCGCAGCTCGCCGTCCTGAGCCGGTTCATGAGCGTGGACGGATTCGGCCTCTTCGTCGCGCTCCGCGGATTCTCGCTGCTGCTCGCAACGGTGATCCTCCTCGGGCTTCCGCAGGTTCTCGTGCGGTTCCTGCCGACGTTCGAGGCGCGGGGCGTCCCGGGCCGCTCGATCGCGGTCTTCGCCGCCTCCTCGACGCTCGTCGCCGCGCTCGGCGCCGTGCTGCTGTGGACGTCAGGGCTCTGGCAGCGCGCCCTTCCGGAGGGCGTGCGCGCGCTCGCCGGTTCCCCCCCGGTCATGCTGTGGATGACGCTCTCCTCCGTCACGCTCGCGCTCAAGATGCTCCTCTACGGCGGGTTCAACGGGCTGCGGGAGATGCGGATGCAGATGCTCCTCGAGCTCGCCTACCTGTTCCTCCTCACGGCGTACGTGGTCCACGAGCGCGAGCGGCTCGACGTCGCGTTCATATTCGCGGCGACGTTCTTCCTGAACGCCGCGGTGTTCGCCGCGGGGGTTCCCGTGTTCGCGCGCATGGCCCGCGATCTCGCCGGGCGCTCCGCGGCGCCGGAGAGCGGGATCGTCGTTCCGAACCTGCTCTCCTACTGGGCCGGCTCGGTCTGTCTCAGCGTCGTCGCCCTCGCCTTCACCGACGTCGACCGGTTCGTCATGTCGTCGGTGCTGCCGATGGCGGCGATCTCCCTCTTTCACGTGGCCTCGCGCGTCGACGCGCTGCTCAAGCGCTTCCTCGCGCTTCCGATCCTCGCCGCGCAGCCCGAGATCACGCGCGTCTACGAGGAGGGGAGGTGGGCGGACATCGCGGGGCGCATGGGGCTCTTCACGAAGGGGATGCTCGTCACGGCGCTCTGCTGCACGGCCCTGTTCGCCGTGATCGGCCGCGACATCATCCTGCTGCTCTCGGGCGGCGGATACGGCGCCTCCTACCGCGTCTTCCTCGTTCTGCTGCCGACGGTGCCGCTCGCGGCCGTGGCGGCGCCGCTGCTCGCGACGATGCGCTCGCTCCACTTCATGCGGTGGGCGGTTCTCTGCGATTTTCTCTGGATGGCGGTCTACTTCGGGACGTTCTTCTTCCTCGCGAGGGCGCTCGGCCCGGAGGGCATGGCGGCGGCGCAGGTCGCCGCCTCCGCCGTGCAGATGGCGGCCGCCGTGCTGCTCGCGCGCCGCGAGAGGTTCTACGGCGGCGCCGGGACGCGCCTCGGCCGCGTCGTTCTGGCGCTCGCGCCGGCGACGGCCTGCGGGATGTTCCTCACCGCGCGCGTGCCGCTCTACGTCTCCATCGCCGTCGTCGCGCTTTCGCCCTTCATCGCGCGCGGGCTTCTGCGATCGCTTCGCGTCTTCGACCGCGAGGAGACGGACCGCATTCTCGGGCTCGTGACGGTTCCCGCGGGAAGGAGGGTCGCGGCGTGGATGCTTTCCGCGGAGAAGCGATGACGCGCGGGCGTCTCCTGATGATCGTCAACTTCTTCCCGCCCGCGGGCGGCGGCGGCGTCTACCGGCCGCTGTCGTTCGTCAAGCATCTCTCGCGTCTCGGATGGGAGATCACCGTCGTCGCGCCGCGGCCGGGGGAGTTCTGGATATCGGATCCGGGCCTCGAGCGCGAGGTGCCGCCGTCGGTGCGGGTCGTCCGCACGGCGTCCCTGTCGGGTCTCCGCGTGCTGCGGGCGCTGGGCGGCGGGAGGGGCCGGAGCGGGTCGCGGCGCTCGTCGTCGGGCTTCGGCGCGCTCCGGCGGCTCGGCGAGTTCTTCCTCCTTCCCGACACGTACGCGGGATGGGCGCCGTTCGCGGCGCGGGAGGCCGGGCGTCTCGCGTCGTCGGAACGCTTCGACGCCGTCTATTCGACGAGCCCTCCCGACAGCTCTCATCTCGCCGCGATGCGGCTCGCGCGCCGGCGGCGGATACCGTGGGTCGCCGATTTCCGCGATCCGTGGGTCAACCTGCGTCTGCGCACGCCGCCGACGCCCGTTCACCGCTTCCTCCACGAGCGCATGGAGCGCGCGGCGGCGCGGGCCGACCTCGTGCTCGTTACGACGGAGGCGCACGAGGAAACGATGCGGCGGAGCTATCCGGAATGCCGCGTCGAGCGGATCCCGAACGGATACGAGGAGGAGGACTTCCAGGGCGAGCCGGGCGCCGTTCCGCCGCCGGAGCCGTTCACCGTCACCCACTGCGGCATGCTCACCCTCGGGCGGAGCGTGCGGCCGTTTCTCGAGGGTTTCGCGGCGTTCGCGAAACGGGCTCCCGCGAAGGCGGCGGCGACGCGCGTCGCCTTCGTCGGCGCCCGCGAATCGGCGAACGAGGAGCTCGCCGGTTCGCTCGCCCTTGCGGATCGCGTGCGTTTCGAGGATAATCTGCCGCACCGCGAGGTCGTCCGGCGGGAACGCGAAAGCCACGTGCTGCTCCTCGTCAAGCACGACGACGAGCGCTACCGGGGCCTCGTTCCGGGAAAGCTGTACGAGTACATCGGCGCGAGGCGGCCGATACTCGCGATCGCGCCGGAGGGGGAAGCGGCCCGTATCGTCGCCTCCATGCGCCGGGGAGAGGTCGCCTCGATCGGCGATCCGGCGGACGTGGCCGCGAAGCTCGAGTTGCTCCACGACCGGTGGCGCGCCGGGACGCTCGAGAGCGGATACGATCTGCGCGAGGCGCCGGAGCGCAGCCGACGCGCCGCCGCGGAACGGCTCGACGCGCTCCTCACGGCGCTCGTGAAGGGATCATGCAGGTAAAGGATTTCGCATACGTCGCCGTCGCCGCCGTGCTCTTCGCGTGCCTTCTGGTGCCGCTGCGCGACTCGGTCGTGGACGACACGTTCATACATCTCCAGTACGCGCGAAACCTCGCCGACCACGGGGAGCTTTCGTTCAACAGGACCGATCCGACGTACGGCGCGACGAGCCCTCTCTGGGTGGCGCTGCTCGCGCTCCTGCGACGGGCGGGCGCCGACATCCTCATCTGGTGCCGCGTCTTCTCGTGGCTCTTCGCGATCGCCTCGATCGCGCTCGTGTACCGCATCGCCGCGCGCCTCGGCGGAGGCTCCGCCGCGCCCGTCGCGGCGGCGTTCATCGTCGCCGCCGACGCGTGGCTCGTGCGCTGGAGCGCGGTCGGCATGGAGACCTCGTTCGCCGTCTTCATGGTGCTCGTCGTTTTCGACGCGGCGTTTCGCGCGGAGCGTTCGGCGGCCCGTTCGGCGGCGTTCGGCCTCGCGCTCTTTCTCGCCGCGCTCGCGCGGCCCGAGGCGCTGCTGCTCGCGCCGATCGCCGCGCTCGTCTTTCTCGTCGCGCGGGGCGCGCGAGCGCGGCACTTCGTCTTCGCCGCGGTCTTCGTCCCGCTCTTCGTCGCGTGGCTCGTCGTCATCCACCGGCACACGGGGACCTATTTCCCGCTGACGGCGGGGGCGAAGCAGGGCCGCCCCGTTCTCTCCGCGCTCCTCTTTTCGCGCGCCCTCGTCCCGCTCGGGATCATGGCCTCGACGACGCTCGTTCCGTGGATCGCCCTGCTCACGGGGCTCGTCGCGGCCGTCGCGCGCGACCGCTCGATCGGATCCGCGTTCGACGAGCGCCGCGACATACGCTCGACGCCCGCGGCGCTGCTCATGCTCGTCTGGGCGGTCGCGCTGCCGGCGGCCTACGCGCTTCTCGATTTCCAGGTGCTCTCGCGCTACCTCGTGCCGGTCATGCCGGCGGCCGTCATCCTCGGCTGCGCGGCTGCCGGCCGTCTCGCCGCCCGCTTCGTTCGGAGCGACCGCGGCCGCGACGTCGCGCTCGGCGCGTTCGCCGTTCTCGCCGTCGCCCAGAGCGCCGCCGTCTACGCGCTCGTCGTCGTGCCCTCGACGAGGGCGTTCTCCCGCGGGCTCGTGCGGACGGTCGCCGCCATGGGAAAGCAGATCGATCACGAGGCGCCGGCCGGGGCGATCGTCGCGACCCCGGACATCGGCGCCGTCGGCTACTACGCGCACCGCCGTATACTCGATCTCGGCGGCCTGGTGAGCCCCGAGATCAATCGCATGCGGAAATCGGTCGACGTCGACGAGATCATCGAGCGGGGGCTCTACCTGCGGTTCAATCCGACCTATCTCGTCGACCGGAGCGAAACGCCGGAGCGTTTCGCGGGAAAGGTCATCGACGGCGTTCTCTTCACGCCGGTGCGGAAGGGCTCGATCCCGAACCTCGGCATCCGGAAGCCGGCGCCGGTCGTCTATACCCTCTACAGGCTCGATCGCGTCCCGGCCGAGGGCTCCGCGGCGCCGCCGCGGGGAGGGGGCGCGCCGTGAAGATCCCCGAGCCGGTCATCCCCGGCGACATCCCGCCGGCCGAGCTGCCGGCGCTTCTGCGGAACTGGCATCTCGGATCCAAGGCGCGGCGGCACCTCTCGCGCCGCCGCTTTCACGAGGTGACCTCGCTCCTCGATCGCTCCGGAGGCCGCGCGCTGGACGCGGGGTGCGGATGGGGATACGGCCTGTTCCTTCTCGGGCGGCGGGGTTTCGAGCCGTTCGGCATCGACATCGTGCAGGACGATTTTCCCGCGGCGCGGCGCGTCGCCGCCGCGAACGCGCTCGACGTCGCGCTCGCCGGCGCCGACCTCGGCGCCCTTCCGTTCGCCGAAGGCTCCTTCGCGGCCATGACGGCGGTCGAGACGATCGAGCACGTGTTCGAGGAGGACCGGATGAGCGCGCTGCGAGAGGCGTGGCGGGTTCTCGTCCCCGGCGGCGTTCTCGCGCTTTCGACGCCGAACGAGCGCTCGATCGTCGAGCGCGGCAAACGGCTCATCGTTCGGTTCCCGTTTCTCAAACGGCTCTTTCCGGCGATGTGCTATCCGGCGGGGGCGGTGCCTCGGGAGAGATACCATCCCTACAGCTATCATAAACCCGTGCCTCCCGCCGCGCTCAGGCGCATGCTCGAAGACGCGGGGTTCGAAGTCGCCGCCGTGAAGACGGTCATCTTCGTCTGGAAGAGCGTTCCGGACGCCCTCTTCGCGGCGGCCCGTCTCGTCGAGACGGCGCTCGAGCGCGCGCCTTTCGTCCGCGGCCTCGCGAGCACTCTCGTCGTCTCCGCGATCAAGGTGGAGCGGAGCGCATACGTGGTATCTGGGAGTCGAGGAGAAAAATCTTCGGGTCGGACTGCCACGTAAGATTCAACTAATTGTAAATAATACACTTAAAGCTTAACAAATATTTCATCGGCTCCGAAAATAGGTATTGACAGGTGGGGCACTGTGGGGTATTGTGGGGCACGATTTACTTGTTGCCGAGCAATATGACTTATACATAGCGATCGGGACTCGCATGGAAGACGCCAAGGTGCCCGCTACCGAAAACGGCAATCCGGTCCGCGGTTTCATGGGGAAGCATTCCTGCACCCTCGACGGGAAGAACCGCCTCACGATCCCGAAAAACTTCCGCCGGCTCGTCAAGGAGGACGCCTCCGGCACCCGGCACCTCGTCGTCTGCCGGGCGAAGGACCACCGGAACTGCCTCGCCCTCTACACGGTCGATTATTTCGCCGGCATAGTCGCGCGGCTGCGCGCGCTCGAGCCGGGCGCCGAGAAGCGCCGGCTCATCCGGTTCTACAGCAACGAGTCGGAGCAGCTTCGCATCGACAGGTTCGGCCGCGTCCAGATGCCTCCGGATTTTCTCGAGGTTCTCGGGAACGCGCGGGAGCTCGTCGTGAGCGGGGAGCTCGATTACATGGAGATCTGGAAGGCCGAGGACTACCGTCCGGTGAGGGACGAGGCGCTCGAGGGGTTCTACGGCGGCACGTTCGAGCCATAGGAAATTCGCATGAGGGTATACCGGTCCGATAGGGGCGGCATCGGAATCTGGAAGCTCGCGGGCGTCGTCGATCGGGATGACGCCCTCGTGCTTCTGCGCGCGCTCGAGGAATCGGGGGAACGCTGCCGCGGCTGCTTCATCCTCGATTTCGAGAACGTGAAGCACGTCGACTACCGCGCCTTCGGGATGCTCGAGGACGGCTGCCCCGACGGGGCGCACGTGCTGCTCTGCGGGCTGAGCGATTACATCCTCGACATCTTCGCCTTCGTCTCGCGGCGGAATATCTTCGACGTCTTTCCCGACTGGAAAAGGGCGCTGCGCTACGTCGCCGTCGAGCGGGGAAAGCTCGGCCCCTCGCTTGCGGCGATTTCCGCGGGCGGCAAGTGACATGGAGAATGTACGAAGAGCTTCATATACCGGTGATGGTCGAGGAGGCGACGTCCCTTCTCGTCGCGAAACCGGACGGATTCTACGTGGACGGCACGCTCGGAACGGGCGGACACGCCGAAGCGATCCTCCGGCGGGGCGGGGAGCGGCTCTCGTATCTCGGGATCGATCGGGATCCGGCGGCGATCGAGATCGCCCGCCGGCGGCTCGCGCCGTTCGGGGAACGCGCGAGGATCGTGCAGGGGAACTTCAGGGATCTCGCCCGCTTCGCGGCGGGCCGCCCCGCGGACGGCGTGCTGCTCGATCTCGGGATCTCTTCCCTTCAGCTCGCGGACGGGACGCGGGGGTTCAGCTACATGACGGACGGACCGCTCGACATGGCGATGGGACCGGACGGCCGTTCGGTTCGGGAGCTTCTCGCGACGGCGGAGGAGCGGGAGCTCGGGCGGATCGTGCGCGAGTACGGCGAGGAGCGCCGCTACCGGGCGGTCGCGCGGGAGATCGTCCGGCGCCGCTCGCGGGAGGAGCTCGCGACGACCGCGGCGCTTCGGGACTGCGCCGCGTCCGTCGCTCCGGCCGCGGATCGCTTTGGAACGCTCTCGCGCGTGTTTCAGGCGCTGCGCATCTGGGCGAACGGGGAGCTCGAGCACCTCGCGGCCGCCCTTCCGGACGCGGTGTCGGCGCTCGCGCCCGGCGGCCGGATCGTCGTCATTTCGTATCACTCGCTCGAGGATCGCATCGTGAAACGCTTCCTCCGGCAGGAGGAGCGGGGCTGCGTCTGTCCGGCGGACTTTCCGCAGTGCCGCTGCGGACGGGCGCCGCGGCTCCGGCTCGTCGTACGGCGCGCGCTTCGGCCCGCGCCGGAGGAGATCGAACGGAACACACGGGCGCGGAGCGCGAGGCTCCGCGCGGGGGAGAGGGTGCCGAATGAGTCCGCGTGAGAACGGGCGGTCCGGGATCTACGGTTTCGCGAAACGGGTGCTCGAGGGGCGCGTCTCGCCGCTCCAGTTCATCGTCCTCCTCGGCTCCTTCTCGACGCTCGTGCTTCTCTACATATCGCTCCACGTCTGTTTCTTCAACGTTTCGACCGAGATCGCCGACGAGAGCGAGCGGCTCGAGGCCCTCATGGAGCGCAACGTGCGCCTCATGTCGCGGTACAACGAGCTCGCCGCGCCCGCGCGGATCATCCCGCTCGCCCGCGGGCTCGGGATGCGCCCGGGTTCCAACGGCGACGTCGAGCGTCTCGCGGTGAGCGGCGACCCGAAGGCGTACGGCGAGCCGTCCTGGGCCGAGGCGGGCATCGACCGCCTGCTCGAGTTCGTTCCGTCGCACGAAGCGAGGATGGCGCGATGACCGAGCACCGTTCGAAGCGGCGTCTCCGCGCGCTCTCGGCCGTCGTCGCGGCGATCGTCGGCGTTCTCGTCTGGCGTCTCGTCGACATCCAGATCGTCGATCACGAACGGTACATCGAACAGGCGCAGCGGCAGTGTTTCGAACGCAAGCTCATCCCCGCGCGCCGCGGGCATGTCTTCGATCGAAACGGCTTCCCGCTCGCCGTGACCCGTTGGACCTACGACGTCGGCGTGACGCCGGCGCATTTTCCGATAGAGAAGAAAAAGGCGGTCGCGTGTTTGGCCGAGGCGTGCGCTCTCACCCAAAAAGCTCTGCGTCGCAAACTCACCGGGAATCGCTCTTCCTATGTCCCGCTCGGCAGGGATCTCCACCTGACTGACAATCAGGTATCCGCGCTCTCATCGCTCGCAGGCGTGCGCCTCGATCCGATCCACGACCGCCTCTATCCTTTTGAATCGCTCCCTCCGCAGCTCGTCGGTTCGATCGACGGCTCGGGGAAGGGCGTCGCCGGAATCGAAGCGGGGTTCCAGAACGTCCTCGGCGGCCTCGACGGCTGGGTGCTCGAGAGCAGGATTTCGGGCGCCCGCCGCGGCTACAAGCCGGTGAACGCGCCCGGCCGGAAGGCGCTGGCCGGCGCCGACATCTACCTCACGATCGACACGCGCATTCAGGCGATCGTCGATTTCGAGCTCGCGCAGGCGATCGACCGCTTCGGGGCGGCGAGCGGAATCGCCATCGTCGCCGACCCCGCCACGGGGGACATCCTCGCGCTCGCGGAGAAGCCCGACCGGTCGATCTCCCGCGACCGGGGATCCGGCGACGGATTCGCGCTTCGCTCGATCAACTGCATCTACGAGCCCGGCTCGACCTTCAAGCTCGTCACGCATTCGTACCTGATCGAGACGAAGAAGGCGCGTCCTCAGGACACGTTCTTCGGCGACAACGGCACGTCCGTCTTCGACTGGGGCACGATCCGCGACGATCACGCGTTCGGCTGGCTCACGCTCAAGCAGGCGTTCGTCCATTCGAGCAACATCTGCACCATCAAGGCGGCGCAGGGCACGGACCGCGAGGACTTCTACCGCTACATCCTCGGATTCGGCTTCGCCGGGAGGACCGGCATCGATCTGCCCGCCGAGTCGCGCGGAGTGCTCCGGGATCCCGCGGCGTGGTCGATGCGGTCGCTGCCCAGCATCGCGATCGGACACGAGGTCGGCGTCACGCCGCTCCAGATGATCATGTCGTACTGCGCGGTAGCGAACGGCGGCGTGCTCATGGCGCCGCGCATCGCCCTCGAGGCGCGGAGCGCCTCCGGCGACGTCGTCAAGCGCGTGGCGCCGGTCGCGATTCGCAGAGTCTTCTCGGAGGAGACGGCGCGCACGATGACCGATTTCTGCCGCGGCGTCGTTCTCGAGGGGACCGGCGTCAAGGCGTCGGTCGACGGCGTCGCGACCGCGGGCAAGACGGGCACCTCACAGAAGATCGAGAACGGCGTGTACCGGCACGACAAGTTCGTCGCGAGCTTCGTCGGATTCGCTCCCGCCGAAGCGCCGCGGCTCGTGTGCCTCGTCGTTCTCGACGAGCCGCCGTACCCGTACTGGTGGGGGAGCGAATCGGCGGCCGTCGTCTTCGGGAAGATCATGGAAGGGATCCACCTCTCGACCGATTTCTTCTCGTACGAGAACGTCGGCACCGTGGCGCTTTCCCGCGAGCGCTCGCGGACGACGCGCGTGCCGAGCTTTCTGCGGCTCTCCGCCGCGGAGGCGGCGGAGCTCGCGGCGAAGAGCGGCGTCGCGCTCGACTGCCCGAGCCTTCCGGGCGTCATCTACTCGCAGACGCCCGATCCCGGCACCTTCATCGGGCGCTCGGATCGCGTGACGCTCATGGTGAGACCGGAGCGCCCGGCCGGCGCAACGAACGCCGCGGTGCCGGACGTCGCGGGGCTGTCGCTCCGGGAGGCGCGCCGCATGCTCCTCGGCTGCGGATTCGAGTGCGCCGTGCGCGGGCACGGGATCGTCGCGAGGCAGGAGCCGGCTGCGGGCAGAACGCTCGCCCACGGAGGAACCGTCGTCATACACTGCGCCCCGCGTTCGCGCGATCGAGCGATGTCGAGCGCGGCGGCTTCGAACGGAGCCGGAACGTGAAACTCTCCGAACTCGCCGCGGACGTCGCGGTCAGGGACCGGATCAACTGGAACGACGTCGAGGTGTCCGGCGTCGAGACCGATTCGCGCAGGGTGAAGCGCGGCTCGTGTTTCGTCGCGGTCGCCGGCAGCGCCGCGGACGGCCACGCCTTCGTCGGCGAAGCCGAGCGGGCCGGCGCGGCCGCGCTCGTCGTGTCCCGGCCCGTCGCGAGCCCGCTTCCCGCCCTCGTCGTCGAGGACACGGCGCTCGCCGCCGCGCTCGTCGCGAGGCGGTTCTACGGAGATCCCGCGTCGAAGATCGTTCTCGCGGGCATCACGGGAACGAACGGCAAGACCTCGAGCGCCTTTCTTCTCCGGTCGGTGCTCGAGACGGAAGGCGGCGCGTGCGGCATCATCGGCACCGTCGGGTACGGCTCCGGCGACTCTCTCGTCTCCGCGGGAAACACGACGCCCGGCGCCGTCGACCTCCACCGCATGATGGCGGAGTTCGTCGAGCGGGGCTGCCGCTCGGTCGTCATGGAGGTGAGCTCGCACGCGGCGCAGCAGAACAGGATCGCGGGGCTGGAGTTCGACGTCGGCGCGTTCACGAACGCCACCCGCGACCATCTCGACTATCACGGGACGTTCGAGCGGTACGTCGAGGCGAAGGAGATCTTCGTGCGCACGCTCGACGCTCCCGGACGCCGCAAGCGGCCGGGGACGCTCGCGTGGAACGCGGACGATCCCGCCGTGGCGGCCGTCGCGGGACGCTTCGCGGGGCCGAACGTGTCGTTCGGTCTCGAGACGCCGGCGGATGTTCGCGCCGAGAGGATAGAGGCGACCCTTCGCGCCACGAACTTCGATCTCGTCGTCGGCGCCTCGCGCGAGCGGCTCTCCCTCTCGCTCCTCGGCATGTTCTCCATATATAACGCCCTCACCGCAGCGGCGGCCGCGCACGCGCTCGGCGTCGGCCTCCCCGCGATCAAGCGCGGGCTCGAGGGGGTGCGCGCGGTGCCGGGGCGGTTCCAGGTCGTCGCGTCCGGAGCGGGGCCGACGGCGATCGTGGACTACGCCCATACGCCCGACGCGCTCGAGAAGCTTCTGCGCTTCTGCCGCGAGCTGCGGCCGAAGCGCGTCATAACGGTGTTCGGCTGCGGCGGCGACCGCGACCGCGGCAAGCGCCCCATCATGGGGGCGATCGCGGCGGCGCTGAGCGACGTCGTCTACGTCACGGACGACAATCCGCGCACGGAGGATCCCGACCGGATCGTCAAGGAGGTGCTGGACGGCGTCGGCCCGGCCGCCGCCGCCGTCGTGCGCGTCGTCCGCGACCGGCGCGAGGCGATACAGGAGGCGATCCGCGAGGGGCGCGAGGGCGACCTCGTCGTCATCGCCGGGAAGGGACACGAGAACGAGCAGATCCTCCACGGCAGGCGCGTTCCTTTCAACGACGCCGCCGAGGCGGCGTCGGCGCTCGCTGCGGCGGAGGCACGGCGTGAAGGCTGATCTCGGATGGGTGGCGCTCGCGCTCCGAAGCGCGGGGTACCGCGGAGAGGCTCCCGGGGAGGGAACGATCGGCGGCGTGTCGATCGACACCCGCGGCGGCTGCGCGGGCGCGCTCTTCGTCGCGCTCGCCGGAGCGTCGTCGGACGGACACGCGTACGTCGGGGAGGCCGTCGCCCGGGGCGCGGCCGCGCTCCTCGTCTCGACGTCGCGCCGCGGCGAGGCCGTCGCGGCCGCCGGCGCGACGCCGGTGTTCGACGTGCCCGACACGCTCGCCGGCCTTCAGGCGCTCGCCGTTGCGTGGCGGGAGCGCGTGAACCCGCGCGTCGTCGCGATTACGGGAAGCTCCGGAAAGACGGGAACGAAGGATCTCGCCGCGGCGATCCTCGCGCGGCGGTTCGTCGTGCACGCGACCCCCGGGAACCTCAACAACCACATCGGCCTGCCCCTGACGCTGCTCGGCATGGACGGGGGAGAGGATATGTGCGTCGCCGAGATGGGGGCGAATCACCGCAAGGAGATACAGGCGCTCTGCGCGATCGCGAAGCCGCTCGTCGGCGTCGTCACGAACGTCGGCACGGCCCATCTCGAGTATTTCGGAACGCCGAAGGGCGTCGCCGCCGCGAAAGCCGAGCTTCTCGAGGCGCTTCCGCCGGACGGAACGGCCGTGCTCCCGGCCGACGACGAGTTCGCCGCCTTCCTCGCCGGCAGGACGAAGGCGCGGACGATCGCCGTGGGGTTCTCGGAGAGCGCCGACCGGCGGATCACGGGCCTCGAGAAGCGCGAGCAGGGGGGGTACCGGTTCCGCGTCGGAGAGATCCGGCTCGAGACCGGCCGGTACGGGAGACACAACGTTCTGAACGCGGCGTTCGCGGCGGTCGTCGGCTCGACGGCCGGCGTCCCCGACGACGAGATCGCGGCCGCGGTCGCCGCGTCGAGGGCGGCCGACGGACGGGGCGCGACGTACGACGTCGGCGGCGTCGTCTTCGTCGACGAGACCTACAACGCCAACCCCGCCTCGCTCAAGGCCGCGGTCGAGGCGTTCATGGAGATGCCCGGCTCGGGACGCCGGTGGCTCGTGCTCGGCGACATGCTCGAGCTCGGGGGCATGAGCGGCGAGCTTCATCGCGAGGCCGGCGTGCACTGCGGCCGCGCGAAATCGGACGGCATCCTCACGCTCGGAACCGAATCGGCGGAGCTCTCGCGGGCGGCCGCGGAGCAGCGGAGATCCCCCGAGCGCATCACCCATTTCCTCGACGCGGAGCCGCTGGCGGCGCACCTCGCGACGCTCCTACGGCCCGGCGACCTCGTTCTCGTCAAGGGCTCGCGCGCGATGCGCATGGAACGGATCATCGACGCCGTCGAAGCCGCGCGGGGGGCCGCGCGCCGGAGGCTGGACTGATGCTGTACCACTTTCTCTATCCGCTCCGCGACTACTTCTTCGCGTTCAACGTGTTCCGGTACATCACGTTCCGATCCGCCTACGCGATGGTCACCGCGCTCGCGATCTGCTTCATCTTCGGGCCGCGCCTCATCCGCTGGCTCCGGTCGGTGCAGATCGGCCAGCGCATACGCGACGAGGTTCCCTCGGCCCATCGGGCCAAGGAGGGCACGCCGACGATGGGAGGGATACTCATCATCGCCGCGATCCTCGTGCCGACGCTCCTCTGGAGCAACCTCGCGAACCCGTACGTCCAACTCGCCGTCGTCGTGACGATCTGGACCGGTCTCATCGGATTCGTCGACGATTACCTGCGCGTCGTGAAAAAGACCAAGAACGGCCTCGTGGGGCGCTACAAGCTGCTCGGCCAGTTCGTCTTCGGCGCCGCGCTCGGCGTCTTCCTCTTCGTGCACCCCCTCGCGCGCGAGGGAGCGACGCAGAGCGTCGTCCCGTTCCTCAAGGACTACTACATCGAATGGGGCGTTCTCTACATCCCCTTCGTGATCTTCATCGTCATGGGATCCTCGAACGCCGTCAACCTCACGGACGGCCTCGACGGCCTCGCGGCGGGCGCCTCCGCCTTCAGCTTCTTCGCGTTCGCCGCTCTCGCCTACCTCAGTGGCCACAGGAATTTCGCGGCCTATCTCAACATCCCGTACCTCCCCGGATGCGGCGAGCTGACCGTGTACTGCATGTCGGTCGTCGGGGCCTCTCTCGGGTTCCTCTGGTACAACACGCACCCGGCTCAG
The DNA here is from genome assembly GCA_002403075.1 of bacterium UBP1_UBA4783. Classification (GTDB taxonomy): domain Bacteria; phylum Krumholzibacteriota; class Krumholzibacteriia; order Krumholzibacteriales; family Krumholzibacteriaceae; genus SSS58A. Next base: position 31,113 of record DHHB01000050.1, read on the forward strand.
ATATTCATGGGCGACACGGGCTCCCTCGCCCTCGGCGGCGCGCTCGGCACGGTCGCCATCCTCCTCAAGAAAGAGCTCCTGCTCGTCGTCATCGGCGGGATCTTCGTCGCCGAGGCGGTATCGGTCATCCTGCAGGTCGGCTCGTTCAAGCTCACGGGAAAGCGGATATTCAACATGGCGCCCTTCCACCATCACTTCGAGCTCATGGGCTGGAAAGAGGAGAAGGTCGTCGTGAGGTTCTGGATCATCGCGGCGCTGCTCGCGCTGCTCAGCATCAGCACGCTCAAGCTGCAGTGACGAACGGGAGGAACGGCGAAGAGATGGCGCGAACGAACGCAGACGCCCGCTACCGGGGAAAGACGGT
>DHHB01000050.1:31572-56763 GCA_002403075.1 bacterium UBP1_UBA4783
GGCGTCGACGAAGTCGTCGTGAGCCCCGGGATCGCGATCGACCATCCGTTTCTGCTCGAGGCGGTCCGGCGCGGCGTGCCGCTCGCGAGCGAGCTCGAGCTCGGATGCCGGTTCGCCGAGGCGCGTCTCGTCGCCGTCACGGGGACGAACGGCAAGTCGACGACCGTCACCATGATCGGCGGGATCCTCGAGGCCGCGGGGAAGCGCGCGATCGTGTGCGGAAACGTCGGCGTGCCGCTCTGCTCCGTCGTCCGCGAGCTCGGCCCCGGCGATTTCTTCGTGCTCGAGGTTTCGAGCTTCCAGCTGGAGACCGCCTCCGAGTTCCATCCCGAGGTCGCGGGCATCCTCAACCTCACGCCCGATCATCTCGACCGATACCGCGACGTCGAGGATTACTACCGCTTCAAGGAGCGGATCGTGGAGAACTGCGGCGCGGGGGACTGTTTCTTCTACAACGCCCTCGACCGGCGCTGCGCCGCCGTCGCGGAACGCTTTCCGGGCAGGGTCGCGCCCTTCTCGTCGGCGGGACCGGTCGCGGACGGGGTGTTTCTCGAGGGGGAGAGTATCGCGCGGATCTCGCGCGGCGTCCGCGAGACCGTCCTCGCGCGCTCGGATCTCGGCGTCGTCGGGCTTCACAACGTCGAAAACGCTTTGGCGGCGGTCGCTTCGCTGGCGCCCTACGACGTGCCCGCAGCGGCATGTCGTAGGGCCCTTTCCTCCTTCCGGGGGCTCCCGCACCGGATGGAGCTCGTGGCCGTCGTGAACGACGTCTCCTACTTCAACGATTCGAAGGGGACGAACGTGGAGGCGACGATCATGTCGCTGCGGGGGCTCGATCGTCCGGCCGTGCTCATCGCCGGCGGACACGACAAGGGCGGAGATTTCGCGAAGCTCGCCGCCGCGCTCGGCCGCGTCAAGGCGATCGTCGCGATCGGCGAGGCGGCGCCGCTCATCGAGGAGGCCTGCTCCTCGGCGGTGCCGGTCGCGCGGGCCCAGACGATGAAGGACGCGGTGGAGACCGCCTCCCGCGCGGCCCAGCCGGGGGACCTCGTGCTCCTCTCGCCGGCCTGCGCGAGCTTCGACATGTTCAGGAACTTCGAGCACCGCGGAGAGGTGTTCCGGGAATGCGTGAAGGAACTGCAGCGGTAGCCGAGCTCTCGGAGCGCGGCAGATACGACCTGAAGCTTCTGCTCGCGGCGTCCGCGCTCGTCGCGCTCGGCCTCGTCATGATCGCCTCCGCGGCGCAGATGGTCAAGCTGCGCGACATGACCGGCCCGCATTTCCATTTCTTCTTCCGGCAGCTCGTCGTCGCCGCCTTCGGCGTCTGCTGCATGCTCGTTCTCATGCGCGTGCCGTACCGGCTCTACGAGCGCTATGCGCTCGCGATCCTCGTCGCCGCGTTCGTCCTGCTCGCGGCCGTGCTCTTCATCGGGACCGAGATCCGCGGCTCGACGCGCACGATCCGCATCGTGAAGTTCGATTTCCAGCCGGTCGAAACCGCGAAGATCGCCCTCATCGTCTTTCTCGCGTCGAAGATCGCCGCGTGGGGCGACCGGATCAGGGAGTGGAGGCGCGGCGTGCTGCCGCTCCTCGGAGCGGGGCTCGCCATGGCGCTGCTCGTCGCGCTCCAGCCGAACATCAGCAACGCGGCGCTCCTCGTCCTCATCACGTTCCTCATGCTCTTCGTCGGCGGGGCGCGGATCAAGCACCTCGCGCTCTCGGGTCTCGTCCTCCTCGCCGCCGCCGCTCCGCTGCTGTTCCGGGTTTCGAAGGTCGTGAGCAGGCTGCGCGACTACCTGAGCGGCGAGGTCACGAGCTTTCAGCTGCAGCAGTCGCTCATCGCGCTCGGCGCGGGCTCCGTTCTCGGCTGCGGTCCGGGGAGGGGACACCAGAAGTTCCGGTTCCTCCCGGACGCGCACACCGATTTCATCTATTCGATCGTCGGCGAGGAGCTCGGGCTCGCCGGCACCGTCGCCGTGCTCCTCCTGTTCGTGTACATACTCCGCCGCGCGGTCCGGACCGCGCGGCGATCGCCCGATTCCTTCGGGTATCTGCTCGCCATGGGTCTCGGCATGCTGCTCTTCTTCTCGGCCGCCGTGAACATGGCCATGGCGACGGGCGTCATTCCGGTCGCGGGGCTTCCGCTCCCGTTCATCAGCTACGGGGGATCCTCGCTGGTGGCGTCGCTCGCCGCGATCGGCATGCTCGTCAGCGTGTCGTACGAGGGGAAGGGCCGTGCCTTCCCCGTCGAAGTCTTCGGGCCCCGGCGCCGATCGCGCGTGTCATTCGCGCGGCGCCGGTAGCGCCGGACGGAAAGCGGGTCGGATGAGCATGAGGGTGCTGTTTGCAGCGGGCGGAACGGGCGGGCACGTCCTTCCGGCGCTTTCCGTCGCCGACGAGCTCCGGTCCATGATTCCGAACCTCGAACCCCTCTTCGTCGGAACCCGATCGGGGCTCGAAGCCAAACTGGTCCCCCAGGCGGGATATTCGATAGCGTTCATCTCAGCGAAGGGCGTGCGCGGCCGGGGAGCGGCGGCGCGGCTGCGGAGCGCGGCGTTCATCGGCGCAGGATTCTTCCAGGCGCTCGGGATCGTTTCCCGTTTCCGGCCGCGGATCGTCTTCGGCGCCGGCGGCTACGCGAGCGCCGCCGCGGTGCTCGCCGCCTCGTTTCTCGGGAAAACGGTCGTGATACAGGAGCAGAACTCGATCCCCGGTCTCGCGAACCGGCTGCTCGCGCGCTTCGCGAAACGCGTCTATCTCGGCTTCGAGAAGGCCGGATCGCACTTCAGTTCGCACCGGGGGCTCATGGTCACGGGCAATCCGCTCCGGGCCGGGGTCGCCGCGGCGGCGCCCGCCGGCGCGAGGGGCGAGTTCGGTCTCGCGGGCGATCGTCCGGTTCTCCTCGTGTTCGGCGGGAGCCAGGGAGCGCGCACCCTCAACCGGGCCGCCGTGGACTATCTCGCCGCCCGGCCGGAAGTGCAGGCGATCGTGCAGACCGGGGAGCAGGACTACCCGTGGGTCGCCGAGCGCGCCGCCGCGCTCGGGAACCGCGTTCACGCCGCGCCGTACATCGCGGCGATGCAGAGGGCCTACGGAGCGGCCGACGTCGTCCTCGCGCGCGCCGGCGCTCTGAGCGTATCGGAGATCGCGGCGGTCGGGATTCCGGCGGTTCTCGTGCCGTACCCGTTCGCCGCGGACGATCATCAGCGGCACAACGCCGCGGTGCTCGCGGACGCCGGCGGCGCCGTCGTCGTCGCGGACGCGGAGCTCACCGGCGAGCGTCTCGCCGCCGTGCTCGATCCGCTGTTCGCCGATTCCGCGCGCCTCGCCGCCATGCGGCGGGCGCTCGGGGACGTCGCGCGGCGCGACGCGGCCAGGACGATCGCCACGGACATGATCCGGCTCGCGTCCGGCGCCGCCGGGCGGGGAAAGGCCGCGGCATGACGAAACGAAGATCCATGACGATGCTCGGCAAGATGCGCCGCGTTCATTTCGTCGGCGTCGGCGGCATCGGCATGAGCGGCATCGCCGAGGTTCTCCTCAACCTGGGCTTCACGGTCAGCGGATCCGATCTCGAGCGGAGCCCGATCACCGAGCGCCTCCGCAAGCTCGGCGCGCGGATACGCGTCGGGCACGACGCCCGGAACGTCGCCCGCAGCGACGTCGTCGTCGTTTCCTCGGCGATCGGCGCGGGGAACCCCGAGGTCGTCGCGGCGCGCGAGCGCGGCATCCCCGTGATCCCGCGCGCGTCGATGCTCGGCGAGCTCATGCGCATCCGCACCGGCATCGCGATCGCCGGGGCGCACGGCAAGACGACGACGACGTCCCTCGCCGGCGCCGTGCTGCAGGAGGCCGGGCTCGATCCGACGATCATCGTCGGCGGCCGCGTGAAGAGCCTCCGGACGAACGCCCGCCTCGGGCAAGGCGATCTGCTCGTCGCCGAGGCCGACGAGAGCGACGGGAGCTTCGTCCACCTGTCGCCGGTGTTCGCCGTCGTCACGAACATCGACGCCGAGCACCTCGATTTCTACGGAACGATCGATTCGATTTACGACGCCTTCGTCGAGTTCTCGCGGCGCGTGCCGTTCTACGGCGCCGTCATCTGCTGCATCGACGACCCGAACGTGCGGGTCGTCCTGCCGCGCATCGATCGGCGGGTCCGCACCTACGGGCTCGGCCCGGACGCCGACGTCAGGGGCGAGATCGTCGAATCGGGCGCCGGCGGCACCCGGTTCTCCTACACGGTCGGCGGCAAACGCCGCGGCCGTCTCACGCTCCGCGTTCCGGGCGTCCACAACGTGCTGAACGCGCTCGCCGTCTGCGCGCTCGCCGAGGAGCTCGACATCGACCGCCGCGCCCTGCGGGCGGCCTTCGAGCGCTTCGAGGGGGTCGCGCGGCGGTTCGAATACAAGGGAGAAGCGGGAGGGGTGCTCGTCGTCGACGATTACGGCCATCACCCGGCCGAGGTGGAGGCGACGATACGCGCGGCGCGCGAGAACTTCGACCGCCGGATCGTCGTGGTGTTCCAGCCCCACCGCTACACGCGCACCCGCGACCTTCACGAGAAGTTCGGTCCCGCGTTCCGCGACGCCGACGAGCTCTTCGTCACGGACGTCTACGCGGCGGGGGAGCGTCCGATCGAAGGGGTCACCGGCGAGCTCGTCTACCGCGCCGTCGTGCGCGAGGGAAAGCCGCGCGTGAGCTACGTGCCGGACTGGCGCGATCTCGTGAAAACGGTGCGTCGGAGCGTCCGGCCGGGAGACCTCGTCATCACCCTCGGCGCCGGCAGCATCTACAAGCTCGGCGAGGAGCTGCTCGGAGGAAAGGGCGCGGTGAAAAAGGGATGAAGTTCTGGGAGTCGCAGGGAATGGCCTCGAGGGGCGCGCGGCGCCGGTTGCGGATTCCGCGTCCGGCGCTCGCCGCCGCGGCCGTCGCGCTCGCCGCGGGAGCGGTGGCGGTCTTCTGCACGGAGCTCTTCACGGTCACGACGGTTCGCTTTCACGGGTGCGCGAGCGTGCCGAAGGATTCCCTCGAGACCGTCCGGATCGGTTTCACGGGCTCGAACCTCGTCACCCTCCGGACCGGCTGGGCGGGCGAGCGGCTCGCCGCGCTGCCCGAGGTCGAGAGCGTTCGATTCGTCCGCAGGCCGTTTCACACCGTCGAGTGCCGCCTCGTGAAGCGGGAGCCCGTCGCGCTCCTCGTCGCGGGTTCGGTGAGGGAGGTGGACCGCGAGGGAGTGGTTCTGCCGGCGCGCGCGGGGCGGGGCGACATCGATCTGCCCCTCATCACCGGCATCGCGGAGCGGGCCGTCGCGAAGGAGTCGGGACGGCGCAGTCTCGCGCGGGCGCTCGAGGTGCTCCGTCTCATACGCGCCGAGGGCGTTTCCCCGGCCGGGCAGGTCTCCGAGATCCACGTCGACGGGGAGGATATCGAACTCGTGTGGACGGGAACGGGGACGCTCATCAGGCTCGGACGCGACGAGTACGCGAGCCGCGTGCGCAAGCTCAAGGCGGTCGGCACGGTGCTCCTCGACCGCGAGGGGAACCCCGAGATCATCGATCTCCGGTTCGATCGACAGGTCATCATACGTTGAGGCGCTGACAAAGCGAGGTGAGGAGCCGTTTATGTCTAGTGAGTACGTCGTCGGCCTCGATATGGGAACCACGGCGGTGTCCGTCATCGTCGGAGAGTTCACCGCGGACGGGGAAACCCGCGTCATCGGCGCGGGCACGGCGCCGGCGAACGGCGTCGCGAAGGGCGTCATCGTCAACATCGACGAGGCGACGGAGAGCCTCCGCGCGGCCGTTTCGCAGGCCGAGCGCATGGCCGGCGTCGAAATCCGCGGCGTCTGCGCGTCCGTTTCCGGACCGCACATCCGCAGCTTCTCGAGCCGCGGCGTGATCGCCCTGCCGGCCGGACGCCGCGAAGTGGCGGCCCGGGACATCGAGAAGGTCACCGAAGCGGCGCGCAGCATCACGCTCCCGTTCAATCAGGAGATCGTGCATTCGCTGCCGCAGGATTTCGCCGTCGACAGCCACCCCGGGATACGCGATCCGATCGGCATGTCCGCGATGCGGCTCGAGGCCGAGGTTCACATCGTCACGGCGCTCGGGATGCCGCTCGAAAACATGGCGAAGGTGTGCAAGAAGACGGGGCTCGAAATCGTCGAGCTCGTGTTCGATCCCATCGCCGCGGCGCGCGCGGTTCTGACGCGGGAGGAGACGGAGCTCGGCTGCCTCCTCGTCGACGTCGGCGGCGGCGTCACGAGCTACGCGCTCTACTTCGGCGGCACCGTCCGCGCGAGCGGCGTCGTCGCCGCCGGCGGCGTCAACGTGACGAACGATCTCGCCGTGGGCTTGCGGACGTCGGCGGCGGTCGCTGAACAGCTCAAGCTCTCCCACGGCGTCGCCCTCGCCTCGCTCGCCCAGGAGGAGGAGCGGGTCATGGTGCCGGGCGTCGGCGGCCGGGAGGCGCGGGAGATTCGGACGCAGATACTCGCGGCGATCATCGAGCCGCGCACCGAGGAGATCTTCACGATGGTGAAGAAGCAGGTGGGAGGAGATCCGTATTACCGGCTCCTCGGCGCGGGCGTCGTGCTCGCCGGGGGCGGATCGCAGCTGCGGGGCATGGCCGGGGTGGCCGAGGAGGTGTTCGATCTGCCCGTGCGCGTCGGGCGGGCCGCGAACCTCATGGGTCTCTCCGAGCTCGTGGATACGGCCGGATGGACGACCGGCATCGGACTCCTGCTCTGGGGCGCGGACCGGATCGCCGCGCAGGGGATCGGCGGCCCGGCGGACCGGGTCAAATGGATGTTTCACCGGATCAAACAAATGACGAGCCTGTTTTCGTGAACGGAAGGGGGATGCCATGCGGTTCGAGTTCGACGATTTCGACGAGTTGGCGAAGTTGAAGGTGGTCGGCGTCGGTGGCGCGGGAGGGAACGCCGTGAACCGGATGATAGCGGCGGGTCTTCAGGGGGTCGAGTTCCTCGCCGTCAACACGGACGTGCAGGTGCTCGAGCTCTCGCGGGCGCACAAGCGCATCCAGGTCGGCAACTCGCTCACGAAGGGGCTCGGCTCGGGCGGCGATCCCGACGTCGGCCGCCGCGCGATGGAGGAGGACGCCGATCTCGTCGCCGAGTCGCTCGCGGGAGCGGACATGGTGTTCGTGACGGCCGGCATGGGCGGCGGCACGGGCACCGGCGCGGGGCCGCTCGTCGCGCGCATCGCGCGCGAGCTCGGCGCGCTCACCGTAGGGATCGTGACGCGTCCGTTCACCTTCGAGGGGAAGCGGCGGCATCGCCAGGCCCTCGAGGGGATCGCGGCGCTGAAGCAGGAGGTCGACACCCTCATCATCATCCAGAACGACAAGCTCCTCTCGATCGTCGGCGCGGATACGCCGCTCACGACGGCGTTCTCGAAGGCGGACGACGTGCTGCTCCACGCGACGAAGGGGATCTCCGACCTCATTCTCACGCCGGGGCTCATAAACCTTGACTTCGCGGACGTCCGCTCTATCATGAGCGGGATGGGAGACGCCCTGATGGGGACCGGAACCGCGTCGGGCGAAGACCGGGCGATGAAGGCCGCGCGGATAGCGATCACGAGCCCGCTCCTCGACGACGTGTCGATCAAGGGCGCGAAGGGAGTGCTCGTCAACATCACCGGCGACGAGAACATGACGCTGCACGAGATCTCGCAGGCGACCTCGATCATCAGCCAGGAGGCGGGTGAGGACGCCAACGTGATCTTCGGCGCCGTCGTCAATCGCGGCGAGGCGGAATCCCTCCAGGTCACCGTCATCGCGACGGGGTTCACGCAGCGCGAGCGCGAGATCTTCCCGCTCGCCCCGGCGACGGAGAGGATCGCGGTTTCCGAGAGGATTCCGGCCGCCGAACCGCGCCCCGCGCCGGTCGCCGTTCCCGTCGAAATTCCGGTCGCCGAGACGAAAACCCCGGACATCGTGACGATCGAGGCGTTGGACGAGGCGCGCATCGAGCGCGAGGAAGCGGAAAGCCTCGCGCGCGTCGGCCTCCACGCGGTGAACTTCGGAAGCTACCACGAGCCGAACCTCGACATTCCGACGTTCCTGCGCAAGCAGCTCGACTGACGACGGGAGGCGCCGTGTCGCTCTGGGGCAAGATATTCGGGATGAACAAGAACCCCGAGTACGAGCGGGGGATTCAGTATTTCAACGAAGGGCGCTTCGAGCTCGCCGTCGCGGAGCTCGAGAAGGCGATCCCCAAGGCGGGAAAGGACGATCCCATCCACGCCCTCGGGATGTTCTACGCCGCCGAGTCGCACGCGCACATCGGCGCCGCGAAGTACCTCGCCGGAGAGCCGGAGGCCGCGCTCGAACATTTCGCGAAGGCGGTCGAGGAGAACCCCGCCTACCCCGACATCTACTACCGCATGGGCGTGATCCAGCACAAGCTCGGCGCCGCCGGCGAGGCGCTCGCGAGCCTCCGGCGCGCCGTTGAGCTCAATCCGAACTACTTCGAGGCGACCTGCTATCTCGGGATCATCCTCTACGAGCGGGGCGAGACGGCCGAGGCGGACGAGGTCTTCAAGCGGGCGCTCAAGATAGGATCCGAGAGCCCGAGCCCCGTCAGCAAGTTCTTGAGCGACCACCTCGCGGGGCGCGAGACGGATATCCCGCCGCTCGCCTCTCTCAGGGAGATCATCCGGACCGACACGCAGTTCGACGCGGCGGTGCGGGAAGGGATCGAGGCGTACAACACGGGGAACTACGACGACGCCGTCTCCTCGTTCACGATCGCGCGCGACGCGTATCCCGATTACGCCGATATCCGCTTCAAGCTCGGCCTCGCCCGTCTGCGGCGGGGGGATCACGCGGAGGCGCGGCGCGAGCTCGAACGCGCGCTCGAGATCAATCCGCGCTACGCCGAAGCCCTCTTCTATCTCGGCGTCGTCTTCCTCGATCAGAAGCTCTACCGCGAGGCGCTCGAGCGGTTCGAGCGGGCGGCCGTCATCAAGCCCGATTACGCCGATCTCCAGTGCTTTCTCGGCGCGACGAGCTTCCATCTCGGCGATCTCGACCGGGCGCGCGCGGCCCTCGAGAAATCGCTTTCGCTCTCGCCGGAATACGGCAAGGCGCGCTACTACTACGGCCTGCTCCTCTTCGCGCTCGGCGAGGGGAAGCGCGCGATCGAGTACCTCCGCGAGGCGGCGGCGGGGGAGGGGCGGAAAGCCACCGCGGATCTCAGCTTCGCGCTCGTGCACCTGCGCGAGGGGAATCTCGAGGAGGCCATGCGCGTCCTGCGGGACATCCTCGAGGCGGGCGGCGAGAGCGCCGACGTGCTCTATTTCCTCGGCGACTGCTACCTCCGGCTCGGAAAGGGGGAGGAGGCCGAGCGTTTCTTCCGGCGCGCGCTCGAGGTCAATCCGGGGTTCCTGCGGGCGAAGGAGAAGCTCGCCCTCATCCTCATCCGCCGGGGGTCCTACGAGGACGCCGAACGGCTCCTCGATCCGCCCGCCGCCGATTTCGCCGACCTCTTCAAGATCCTCGGCGACATCAAGTTCTACCGCGGCGACCTCGAGAGCGCGGAGCGCTACTACCGCACGTCGCTCTCCCTCAACACCGAGTACAGCGAGGCGTCGCTCTCGCTCGCGCTCACGTTGCGCAACGAGGGGCGCGCCGCCGAGGCCGACGAGATGCTCGGACGCCTCATCGAACACGATCCCGAAAACGTTCTCGCGCGAAACCTCCTCGGCCGCGGTCCGTTCGACACAGCGGGCGGCTAGGCCGGGAGGTCTCCGTGCGCCGCGCCCGCCCCATATCGCGATTCCACACACTCGTCTCCCGTGAAACGGTGCTCGAGAGGTTCCCGCCTCCGGGGCGGGGGGCGCTCCCCGTCGCGGCGGGATATCCCGCGCCGTACCGCGTCGGGATGGCGAACCTCGGATTCCATTTCCTCTACGCGGGACTGCGGAGCTCGCCGCGGCTCGCCGTCGAGCGCTTCTTCTCCGACACCGCGCCGCTCACGCTCGAAACCGGCGCGCCGCTCTCGTCCCGGGCGGTCCTCTTCTTTTCCGTCTCGTACGAGGAGGATTACGTCAACCTCGTCCGCATCCTTCACGGGGCGGGGATCCCGCCGCTGCGGGAGGAGCGGTCGAGCTCTCCGCTCGTCGTCGCGGGCGGACCGGCGGCGAGCGCCAATCCAGCCCCGCTCGGCGCGATCGCGGACGCGATCGCGATCGGCGAGGGAGAGGGCACCCTCGAGGCGATCGTCCGCCTGCTCGCCGAGGAGGGGGGAGGCGCGCGGCGCGCGACGCTCGAGAGCCTCGCGAGGATACCGTCGGTGATCGTGCCGGGCGTGCCGGGCCCGGGCGCGCCCTCCAGGGAGCCGTTCGGCGGGCCGTTCCCGTACTCGGTCGTCGCGACGCCCGAGAGCGTGTTTCCCGACACGTTCCTCGTCGAATCCGGACGCGGTTGTCCGGGGGCGTGCGCCTTCTGTCTCGCGACCTCGCTCTACCGCCCCTTCCGCTTCCTGCGGAAGGACGCGCTCGAGGAGATCCTCTCGCGCCTCGCGGCGCCCGTGCGGCGCGTCGGGCTCGTGAGCCCGGCCGTCGCAGCGAACCCCGAGTTCGTCCCGATCGTGAGGATGCTCGCCTCCCGCGGCCTCGGCGTGGCGATGAGCTCGCTGCGGGCGGAGGATCTCGACGAGGAGAAGGCGCGGCTCATCGGCTCCGTCGGAACGGCGAGCGTGAGCCTCGCCCCCGAATCGGGGAGCGAGCGCCTCCGCTACCGGCTCGGCAAACGGGTGCCGAACGAGCTCTACTTCAACGCCGCGGCCCGTCTCAGCGAGGCGGGCGTGCGGCAGTTCACGCTCTACCTTCTCATCGGTTTTCCGGGCGAGGACGCGGAAACGGTCGCCGCCACGAAGGTCTTTCTCGAGGGGTTCCGGAAGGCGATCGGCGGACGGAGCCTGTCGGTCCACGTCAACGTCCTCGTGCCGAAGGCGTGGACGCCGCTCCAGTTTCACCCGATGCCCGACGAGCGGAGCCTCGAAACGCTCCAGAACGCCATGACGAGGATGATCGAGGGGGCCGGGCTCCGGGCGAGGACGAAATCGGTCCGCTCCGCCGTGCGGCAGGCTCTCTTCTCGCTGGGGGACGAGCGGATCGGCCGGGCGGCCGTTCTGCACGTCGCCGCGGGGCTCGCGTGGAAAAAAGCGCTCGCGGCCTCCGGCGCGGATACGGAGTTCATCCGCGCGCGAAAAGGCCCCGAGACTCCCTTTCCGTGGGACGCGATCCCGGGGCCCGTGCGTCGAGGCGTTCTGTGGAAGCGGTTCGAAGCGATCTCCGCGGGAGGCCGGAACGGGGAGCCGTAAGGCGGGGGTCAGGCCTTCTTCACGGTGCCGCTCTTGATGCAGCGGGCGCAGACATAGGCCCTTCCGGGCTTTCCGTCGATCGTGACGCGGATCTTCTGCAGGTTCGGAAGCTGGCGGCGCTTCGAGACGTTATGGGCGTGGCTGATTTGATTGCCGGTCATCGGCCGTTTTCCGCATATGGCGCATTCCTTGGACATGGTATCCTCCCGGTTGCCGAAAAGTGCACATAATCTAAGATAACCGGGGGCGAATGGCAAGGGGATAATGGAAACGGGCTCGCGATCGTACGATCCGCTCCAGCAGAGCAGCCAGTTCATCAAAGGGGTCGGCCCGGCGAGACAGGTCTCTCTCGAACGCCTCGGCATACGGACCGTCGAGGACCTCGTCATGCATTTTCCGCGCGCCTACCTGGACCGGCGGAACCTCGTTCCCATCGGGCGGCTCGTGCCCGGGATGGAAGCGAACTTCACGGGGACGATCCTCGCCGTCTCGCCGCGCCGAGGCAGGCGCGCGCGGAGCATCCTCACCGTCGCGGTCGGCGACGAGTCGGGCGTCGTGAACCTCGTGTACTTCAACCAGCCGTACCTCGAAAAATATTTCCGGCAGGGGGAGCGCGTCGTCGTGAGCGGGGAGATGACGATATACCGCGGCACGCGCCAGCTCGTTTCGCCGGAATGCGAGGCGATCGGGAGCGATCTCACCGAATCGCTCATCCACGCGGGGCGCATCGTTCCCGTGTACCCCCTCACCGCGGGGATCTCGCAGCGCATGATGCGGCGGATCGTGCACGGGGCGCTCGAGAAGTCGTCGGGCGCGGTTCCGGAGAACCTCACGAGCGCGCTCATGCGGGAGTTCGACGTGCCTCCGCGCGCGGAGGCGCTCGCCGCGATACACTACCCGGAGTCGCTCGAAACGCTCGAGCGGGCGAAACGCCGCTTCAAGGTCGAGGAGGTGTTTTTCCTCCACCTGCTCCTGCGCGAGCGGAGGGCGCGCGCGGGGCGCGAGCGCAAACGGCCGCCGGTTCCGCCGCCGCACCCGCTGCTCGAGCGCTTCGTCGCGGGACTCCCCTTCGAGCTCACCGCGGCGCAGCGCCGGGTGCTCGGCGAGATCGCGGCGGACGCGGAGCGCGCCGCGGGGCTCAACCGGCTCATTCAGGGAGAGGTCGGATCCGGAAAGACCGTCGTGGGGCTCGCCGCCGCCATGCTCGCGATCGGCAAGGGGTATCAGGCCGCGCTCATGGCTCCCACCGAGATCCTCGCCGTGCAGCATTTCGAGCGCGCGCGCCTCTTCTGCGACCCCCTCGGCGTCCGGTCGACGCTCCTCATCGGGGCCATGCCGAAGGCCGAGAAGGCCCGCGCTCAGGAGGATATACGCTCGGGATCGGTCGACCTCATCGTCGGAACGCACGCGTTGATTCAGGACGTCGTCGCGTTCAAATCGCTCGGCCTCGCCGTCATCGACGAGCAGCACCGCTTCGGCGTGAAGCAGCGGGCCCGCTTCGGCGCGGAGGAGGCGGTTCTGCCCCATTACCTCGTCATGACCGCGACGCCGATCCCGCGGAGTCTCGCGCAGACCGTGTACGGCGATCTCGATCTGTCCGTCATCGACGAGATGCCGCGCGGGCGGCGGCGCGTCGAGACGAAGCTCGTTCCCGCCGACGATCGCGGGCGCGTCTACGGCGAGATACGCGCCGCGTTCGAGCGCGGGGAGCAGGCCTTCATCCTCTATCCGCTCGTGCAGGAGAGCGAGCGGACGGATCTTCTCGCGGCCACGGAGGAGTTCGAGCGGCTGCAGCGGGACGAGTTCGCCGCGCATCCGCTCGGACTGCTGCACGGCCGCATGAGCTTCGAGGAGAAATCGAAGGCGATCGAGCTCTTCCGCCGGGGGGAGATACGCGGCCTCGTGACGACGACCGTCATCGAGGTCGGCGTCGACGTTCCGAACGCCTCGATGCTGCTCGTGAACAACCCCGAACGGTTCGGCCTCGCGCAGCTGCACCAGCTGCGGGGCCGCGTCGGCCGCGGCGGCGCGGCCGGCGTCTGCTGGCTCCTGCTCGGGGAGGACTGCGGCGCCGCGGCGCGCGGGCGTCTCGCCTTCTTCGCGTCGCACGACGACGGATTCGAGGTCGCCGAAGAGGATCTGCGACTTCGCGGCCCCGGCGAGATCTGGGGGTACCGCCAATCGGGAGCGCCGGGTTTTCGTCTCATCAATCCGCTCGGCGACCACGAGCTCGTGCGGCTTTCGTGGGACGCCGCCGGGAGGATCGTCGAGCGCGATCCGGGCCTCGGGCTCGCCGAGCACCGCCCCGTCGCGTACTATTTCCACCGGTACTACAGGCCGAAGGTGGAGCTCGCCGAGATCGGCTGACGCGTGGATGCGCGGCTCCGCCGCGCGCCGGCGCCGCGCTCCCGCGGGGAGCGCCTATCGACACAGGAGGACGCCGATGATATCGAGAGAACGGGCGCTCGAGCTCGTGAACGCCAACCTCGCGAAAAAGAACCTCGTGAAGCACGTTCTCGCCGTCGAGGCGATCATGCGCGCCCTCGCGCGGAAACTCGGGGAGGACGAAGAGGTCTGGGGGCTCGCCGGGCTTCTCCACGATCTCGACTACGAAAAAACGATGCAGGACCCCGCGAACCACGGGCGTCTCACCGTCGAGATGATTTCGGATCTCGACCTGCCCCCGGGGATCGATCAGGCGGTGCTCGCGCACGCCGGGCACGCCCCCCGCAACTCGCTCATGGACAAGGCGATATACTGTTCCGACCCCGTTACTGGCTTGATAGTTGCATCGGCGCTCATGCATCCCTCGAAGAGGCTCGCGGGGATCGACCCCGTCTTCGTGGGAAATCGCTTCGGGGAAAAGCGGTTCGCGGCCGGCGCGAATCGCGAGGCGATTGCAAGCTGTAGCGAGCTGGGTATCGAATTGCACGAGTTCTTCCGGATCTCGATCGATGCGATGAACGGCATCGCGGCCGACCTCGAGCTCTAGAGCGCCGGAGCCCGGCTCGAACCTGACGACTCGAAATCGGAGGGCGCGAGCTATGATCGTCACATGCGATGGCTGCCGCACGAAGTATCTTCTGAGCGACGACAAGGTGCCGGAGCGGGGCATCAGGGTACGGTGTCCGAAATGCCGGTACGTGTGGCGCCTCATGCCGCGGGCCGACGCGTCGGTATTCGAGGTGTCGAGCGGCGTTTTCTCGGGGCAGGAGCCGGAGGTGGGGGAGCGGCAGGCCGGCGGATGGGCCGCGCTCGAGAAGTCCCTTCACTCGTTCGCGGAACGCCGGGACCGCTCGAGCGAGGAGGAGCGGCCGGTCGAGGAACCCCCCGAGGAGCCGAGGGCGTCGGCGACGGCGACCGAGGATCCCGAGCTCCGCAAGCGCCTCGATCGCTCAAAGAGGTTGGCGAGGGTGTTCGTCAGTGATATTCTCGTCTATAACAAGGAGAAGCGGGACAAGGCGCTCGAGAACGGGGATCTCATGACCGTCTTCGGTCCCGAGATAAAGAAGGCATGGGAGGCGTACAAGGAGAAGATCGGCTCAAACCTCCCCGAATCGAGCCAGTTCTTCCGGGACGCGCTGAACGAAATACTCGCCGACGGCCGGAAGATCTTCTGATGTCGTGGAAGAAACAGGCCTCAATATACTGAACCTCCAGCCGGAGCTGCGGAACGAGTTTTTCGCCGAGGCGAAGCTCCCCGATACCGCGGCGGTCCGCGAATTCGACACCATCGCCAAGCTCGTCCGCGGGTTGAAGCAATCGGGGGGACGCCCCGAGAGCATTCTCGTGTTTCTCCCGAAACGGACGTTCGATCCCCGCAAGGCGCGCCGTATCCGGCTCGCGAGCCTCGATTCCCCGTTCTACGTCGTCACGAGGAAATGCACGGAGAAGGACTACCTCGCGTACCTCGCAATCGGCGTCAGCGCCGTGCTGCAACCGCCATTCGATAAAGGAGATGTGCAGCGCGTCCTGAACGGCCACGAAAACTGCGGGATACCCTTTCCGCGGAGCGCCGAGGTCGTCCGGGAAGGGCAGGCCCGTCTCGATTTCCTCATGCCGAGCAAGCTCACCCGCATCCTCGGCGTGAACCGGCTCGTCGCCTTTCTCGCCGACGAGTTCGGGTTTCCGGCGGAGGACGCACGGGTGAATCTGCCGCTCGTCATGGACGAGGCGCTCACGAACGCCATCATCCACGGCAACGGGCAGCGCGAGGACAAAAAGGTCCACGTGAGGGTCTACGTCAGCGTGCATCGTTTCTTCGTGCAGGTCGAGGACGAGGGGGACGGGTTCGATCCCATGCTCGCCGCCGATCCGAAGGCCGGCGACAACGTCTACCGGCGTTCGGGCCGCGGAATCTATCTCATGCGGGAGATCATGGACCGGGTCGAGTTCAAGAACGGCGGCCGGCTCGTGGAGCTCGAAAAGCGCAACCCTCTGAACGGCGGGTACTAGATCCCTCTACTCGTTCCCCCACTTTTCGCGCGCGATCCGATCGAGCAGCTTCTCGACCTGCCCGCGCACGCGCTCGTCCTGATCGGGCTCGAAGAGCACCTTGCGGACGCGGCCCTGCTCGTCCTTCTGGACGTAGCGGAGCGCCTTGACGTGCTCGATCGGCACGAGGATGTCCTTGCTGACGCGCACGTCGATCGCGTTTCCATCGAGGTTGACGTCGGGATGGTTCCACGGATGCATGCCGACGCCCCATCCGTGCACGATCATGCTGCAGACGACCGCGCGGAACGTGTTCTGGCGCTGCACGGTGTCGAGCTGGAACGTCCCCTGGAACTTCTCCATCATCCCGTCGACGACCGCCGTGAGCTTGCCGACGACCTCGTCCTTCGGCTCGACGTTGAGGAGTCGGTTGAAAACCTCGCGAAGTATCTTTTCCGTGATCTGCATCCTGACCCCCCGTTCATTGCCCTGCCGCGCGGTTCGCCACGCGCGTGCGGCGCGAGACCGCGCCGATCCAAAGAATGCCCGACGTTGCAAGAAAGAGACCAAGGACGAAGAGCGGCCGCCGTTCCCCGGCGCGCCCGGCGAGCCACGAGAACGCGAACGCAGCCGCGATGAAGAGCGTGCGCGTGCAGATCTCGCGGAAGGCGAAGATCCTGCCGCGCATCCGCTCGCCGCTCCCCCGCTGGATCTCGGATTCGGCGATGATGATGAGCGGCGCGGCGGCGAGACCGCCGAGGAACGCGCCCGCGAGCAGCGTCGGCAGGTCGCGCCCGAGCGCCGTCACCGCGGAGGCGGCCGCGATGAGGCAGAAGAGCCCCATCTCGATCCTCTCGCGCCCGCCGCCGTCGAGATGAAGCCTGCTCGCGACGACGGAGCCGAGCCCCATGCCGAGGCCGAGCGAGAGCCCCGCGAGGCTGAGCCCCATCGAGGTTCCGCCCGTCGTCATCTCTCCGATGAGCGGCAGCGCGAGCACCGAGAATCCTCCGGCGCCGAGCCAGATGAGCGTCTGCACGCCGATCGGGCGCACGATCGCGGGGGTGCCGCGGATGGCGCGGATCCCCTCGAGCACGGCCGTCGGAAGCGGCGGGTGGTAGGCGCCGCTCCGCTCCGCGCGGGGGACGGTCCGCATCCGGTGGATCGCGATGCCGAGAATGAGCGCGGCCGAGAGGAAGTAGCTCGCCGCGTCGAGCCAGAAGCACGCCCGCCACGACAGATAGTCGTAGATGAGCCCGCCGCCGAGAAATCCGCCGATGACGCCCGCGATCCCCGCGCCCCAGAGGATCGAGTTCACGCGCATGAGCCGCTCCGGGGGGACGAGCTCGGGGATCAGGGCCGATTTCGCGGGAAGGAAGAAGAGGTTCCCCGTCGCGAGGAGAAACACGACGGCCATGACGGGGAAGAAATGCCCCGTGCGGTCGAAGAGCGCCGGGATGAGCAGGACGAGCCCGCAGCGGCACATGTCCGTCACGACGAGGATCCAGCGTTTGTCGAGCCGGTCGACGATCGCGCCGATGAACGGCGCGAGGAGGTAGGTCGGAAGGCTCATCGCGAGATAGAAGTAGGCGAGCGTGAGCGACGGGTTGCTCGAAAAGGAGTTGAAGAGCGCCATGAGGGAGAAGTTGCTGAGACGGTCGCCGAACAGCGAGACCGTCTGCGCCGCCCAGAACATGGTGAAGAGCGCCGGGGGGAGATGTTTCGCCGTGCCGTGCTTCATGAGAGCCCGCGCCCGCACGCGACGCGGTCGATGCGCGCGTCCCGGCCGCCTGTGATCTCGAGGTAGATCTCCTCGATGCGGCGAGCGAGGATGGACCAATCGTGGCGGAGCGCCTTCGCCCTTCCAGCGGCGCCGAGCCTCGCGCGCAGCGGCGGGTTGTTCGCGAGCGCCAGCACGGCCCGGGCGATCGCCGCCGGATCCCGAGGGGCGGAGAGCAGCCCGTCGACGCCGTTCTCGACGACCGCGCGGTAGCCGGGTATGTCCGAGGCGACGACCGCCGATCCGGCCGCCATCGCCTCGAGCAGGACGATCCCGAAGCTCTCCTGACCGACGGCGGGGGAGCAGAAGACGTCGGCCGTCGCGTAATAGCGCGGGAGCTCTTCCGGCGGGACGCGTCCGACCCAGACGATCTCGGCGCCGCGGAGGTCGACGGGCCGCGCGCACATCGCGCTGCGAAGGCCTTTCTCGCCGACGACGATGAGCCTCACCCGTCCCTCGAGCGCCCGCGCGACGAGAGGGAGAGCCCGGCAGAGGTACGGGGCGCCTTTCCTCCGGTCGAGACGGCCGACGAAGAGGAGGTTGAGCCGTCCGTCACGGAAGCGGGCGATCGGCTCGATCCCGGGCTTGAACCGCGCGCAGTCCACTCCGTTCGGCACGACCTCGTAGTCGCCGGGGAAATACCGGCTCGCGAGACGCCTCGCCGCCTCGGAGACGGCCAGGCGCCGGTCGAGCCGCGCGGCCCTGCGCCCGAGCGGCCCGCGAAACAACCGGTAGGCGTAGTTGCTCTCGGCCGCGGCGTGGAAGGTTCCGACGAGCTTCTGCCCGGGACGGGCGGCGGAGATCGTCATGAGGGGGAGGGTCGGCACGAGCGGGCAGTGCGTGTGAACGACGTCGAACGCCTCGCGGTCGAAGATGCGGCGAAGCTGCGAGACGAGGCGGAAGCCGGCCGTCATGTTGACCCAGGCCCCGTTCATCGGCACGAGGACGTTGTGTCCGATCCTGATGACGTCCGGATCGGACGGCTCCGGCCCGTCGTAATGCGTCGTGACGATCTTCACCCCGTGCCCGAGCCGGCGCATCTCCCGCGCCGTGTGATGCACGACCTCGGTGACGCCCCCGGGGCGCGGATAGTACGACTGCGTCACGATGCCGATCTTCATTCCCTTCCGTCCCAGAAACGCCGGAACATGATCCACTGATCGGCGTTCTCGCGGATGAATCTCTCGACCGCCCCGTACACGCGTTCGAGCGCCTCGCTCTCGGAAAGCGCCGCCGCCTCGTCGGCGCCGAGCAGGCGTTCGAGATGTATACGGTACCTCCGGGAACGGGCGCGCCGGCAGTATCCGGCGACGACGGGAGCGCCCGACGCCCTCGCGAGCCGCGCGGGGCCGTCGGGGAGGCGGACCGTCTTCCCGAAGAATACCACCTCCGTTCCGCCGGTGTAAACATCGCCGTCGACGAGCAGCGCGAGGATGCCGCCGGACGCGAGGGCCTTGAGAAGCCGCCGCGACGAGTCCTCGGGGGTGATGACCTCGATGCCGAGCTCTTCCTTCGCCCTCTTGACCGCGCCGGTCAGGAGGGGGGAGAGCTGCACGCCCGCCACGACGTGCAGGCGGTAGCCGAGGGATCGCAGATAGACGGCTCCCGTTTCCCAGCTTCCCGTATGCTGCGTGACGAGGATGACCCCTTTGCCGCAGGCGAGCGCCGCGTCGAGAGCTTCCCTGCCCTCGAAATCGAAACGGTTTTCGAGCCGGTCCGTCCGCCATCTGCTCGAAGCTATCATCTCGATGACGTTGGCCGTGTGAATTCGGAAGATGCCGTACACGGCGCCGGCGCGGGGGGGAAGGCCGGCGCCCGAGAGGTTCTCCCGCACGTTGCGGCGTTTCCCCGGCGAGAACGAGTAATGCAGGAACGTGCACACACCGGCGGCGGCGTCCAGCACGAACGCCGGCAGCGCGTTCGCGAGCGCCGCCGTCGCGGAAAATACGATTGTGCCTATGCGTCCCACGGTTTGGCCGAGAATACGGGCGGCGGACGGGGCTGTCAAGCGGCATGACTGGCACAAATCTCGCACGTGCACCGCGGGAGTCCTTTCCAAGGAGGATTATCGTTGCACATTTCGACTGAAACCACCCTTTTCATGCAAAAAGCCATTTACTACGTCTCCAAGCCGGTTGCGGCGCGCGGCATGCTCGAGCTCACCGATCGCCGGCTCCTCTTCCAGGTCTTCCCGTTCGACGCCTCCTTCGGGATACGAAGCCTCTCGATCGACATCACGGCCATTCGAGGGATAGAGATCAAGGCGGGGGACATCCATCCGCGCCTCGTTGTCGATACGAACGAACGCAGGCACGAGTTCATGCTTTCGAAGGGCCGCGAGCTGTACGACTACCTCAAGCCTCTCGTCGGCGATCCGCTCGGCCAGGAGCGGATGCCTCCGGAGACGCCCGAGATCTCCTGCGGCTGCGGGAAGGCCGCCGACGCCCGCTTCGCGTTCTGCCCGTGGTGCGGCGCGAGGCTTCGCGCCGGCCGGGACTAGGCCGCGATCCATTTTTTCCGTTGTGCAACCTGCCGCCGTTTGTTAAATTCCTCTCGCGAACGGTAACCTGTTCGCGCAAGAAGGATTTCCTGCGATATCCGAGGAGGTTTCGATGGCCCGGGTCGGCGCGTTCGTTTTCCTGATTCTCTTCGTCTCGCTCCTCATCGGCTGCTCGGAGAAAACCTCGTCCGTTCAGGAAACGGGCATGAGTCTCCAGTTCGCGAACTGCCTTTCGTTCGCGGCGTGGGTATGGGTCGACGGCAGCTACATGGGAACCTACACGAGCGAGCAACCGAACCTGATCGAGGTCCCGGCGGGGGGGCACTCGCTCTTCGTCCGCAGCAATCTCGTCGTCGCCGACACGAGCTATTGCTGGACCTCGAATTTCAGCGTGAGCGAGGGACAGGTCACGCCGGTCGTCCTCGATTGCGTCGGCGCGAAATGCTCCAACCCGGGGTCCGTATCGCTCGATCCGCCCCTCGAGCCGTAATCCGCGAGCGGCTTCCGCGGCGCCGCGCTTTCGCAGATTTCAAAAGCCCCCTCTCATTTTATGGCGGGGGGCTTTTTCTTGCCCGGCCTCCCGTTCGGGCACGGCGCGCAACCGGCTGCGATTCAATCGGTTAAAAAAGCGTAAAGAAACGGCGACAGTGGCATGAGCCTTGCCCGTCCACGCCTTGCCGGGGTGGGATTTTATCGAACGCACGAGACGAACACCCTCGCTCAAGTGAACCGAAGCCGGCTCAAGACTCGCTTCCTTGCCTTGCGCACCATACGAGCGGCGGTCTCGCCCCGGCGGTTTTTAAAACGGAGATACGAAGAGGAGCGTCATGCCAGTATTCAACTACGCGGGACAGGAGATCAACGCCAAGATCGTCTACTACGGTCCGGGCCTCGGCGGCAAGACGACGAACCTCGAGTTCATCTACGCGAAGCTGCCGCGCGAGAACAAGGGCAAGATGGTCTCGATGAAGACCCGCACCGACAGGACCCTCTTTTTCGATTTTCTGCCGATCGACATCGGCGAGCTCAACGGGATGAAGGTGCGGTTTCTCCTCTACACCGTTCCGGGACAGGTCTACTACAACGCCACGCGCAAGCTCGTGCTCAAGGGGGTCGACGCGGTCGTCTTCGTCGCCGATTCGGCGAGCGACCGCATGCAGGACAACAAGGAGAGCCTGCAGAACCTCGAGGACAACCTGAACGATCTCGGGATGACCTCGCGCGAAATCCCCTTGGTGCTGCAGTTCAACAAGCGCGATCTTCCGAACGCGCTCGACCGCGCGGTCATGGAACGCGAGCTCAATACCCTCTCGGTCCCCTCCTTCGAGGCGGTCGCGAACGAGGGGAACGGCGTGTACGAGACCTTCGAGGGGATCGCGAGGCTCGTGCTGAGCTCGATGCAGGACACCGCGCGCGATTCCGACAGGCCGCGCGAAACCCGCGAGGCGCGCCGCGAAGGGCGGATCGCCGTCGAGGTCGTCGCGAAAGGCAAACGCGGACGGAGCTCGCAGGCGGACGGCGGCGATTACCGGTACGGCGCGGAGAAGCCCGAAGAGGATCAGGCGTCCGTTTCCGAGTTCGTCGATACCGTTCTCGTCGAGAAGGACCCGGGAGCCGGAAGCGTCGATCTCGGCGCGACGCGCGGCGGATACGAGGAGTACGGACACGTCGTCGAGCTCTCCGGCGAGGAGAACGGGGCGAAGGAAAAGCCGGCGGACGCGCCGCCCCCGAAGGGCGAGATTCTCAACCACGAACCTCTCGCGGGGCTGAAAACGCCTCCGGAGGAGCCGGCGCCCCGCGCGCAGGCGCCGGCGGCCGTCCCGCCGAAACCCGCGCCTGAGCCCGAGACCGCCGTACGCGTCGAGGCGAAGACGCGCGGGGACGGCGCGCGGGCGAACCCGCCGGCGCGCGTCGACGCCGTCGAGGAGAAAACGATTCGGATTCCGATCCGTCTTTCCCGGGAGGACGCGAACAAGGAGATCCAGCTCAGCGTGATGCTCGAAATAGAGGTGAAGTAGCGAAACGGAAATCCCTTGACCCGAGCGGCGTCGTGAGTGAAGATTACTACCGGAACGTGTATGCGGTTCCGGTAGTTTCTTTACAGGTGGGAGCGCGCATGGCAAAGATTCTCATCGTCGACGACGAGGTGAACGTTCGCAAGCTCTACAGCGCCGAGCTCGGCGGGGAAGGGTACGAAACGGTTTCCGCGGCCACCGTCGGGGAAGCGCTCGCGTCGTTCGAGCGCGAGACCCCCGATCTCGTCATTCTCGATATCAAGCTCGGCGACGAGAGCGGCATCGACGCGCTCATGCAGATCGTCAAGCAGCGCAAGAACGTCCCCGTCATTCTCAACTCGGCCTACTCGGTCTACAAGGACAACTTCCAGACGTGGGCGGCCGACGCATACATCGTGAAATCGGTCGACCTCATGCCGCTCAAGGAAAAGGTCCGCGAGCTGCTCGCCGCGCGGAACGCGTAGGGGGGAGGAGAACGCATGAAGAGAACGATCGTCGCCGTGCTCGTGTGCGCGCTCGCGCCGGCGCTGTGCTTCGCTCAGGAGGATCCGTCGACGCAGCGGCCCAGCGTGTTCAGCGATTATCTGAACGCGCAGGCGCCGGGGAATTTTCTCAGCATTCCGGGTCTCAGCTTCCAGAGCTCGGTCGGGTACTCGTATGTTTCGGGCGGAGGCGATTTCGGCTCGTTCGGCATGGGGTACTATATGGGACATTTCGGGCTCCGGCTCTCGCGCAACCTGACGCTCCGCTGGGACGTCGGCGTCGGCGCGGTGACGCGGAACGAGGGAGCATACAGCTCTCCCGAGATCTTTCTTCCGAACGTCGATCTCACCTACCGGCCGAGCGAGAGCTTTTCGGTGCGGCTCCAGTTCAATCAGTACCGCTATCCCGGCTTCCATCAGTATCGCCGGTAACGCCGGCCCGCTCTCCCGGGGGAGCGCCTTCCGCGGGGGACGCGCGCGGCCCGTCGAAACCACCACCGGTTGCGCTCATAAATCCTTGACAATCCCATATCTTGTAGCGTAACCTTCTCTGCGGTCGTATCGCGCATCGTGGGTCGTCGCGGAGGTGATTCGTGCTTCGCTGGGATAGATTGTTCGAGCTCGCGCGCGGAGACGAGGAGGCGGAAAGCAGGGACGTGACGCGTCTCGCGCACCGGTTCGAATCGGGGACCGCTTCCCCCGAGGAAATGCTCGAGCTCGCCGAGCATCTGCTCAAGGGCGGCAATCCGAGAAAAGGGGAAAAGGTGCTCATGAACCTTCTCGAGGCGGAGGCTCTCGACGAGTATTGCATCGCGGGCGCCTGCGAGCTGCTTGAGGAGGTCGGGAGCTACGAGCTCGCGCTCGAGGGCTACAAGAAGCTCCACGCCGCGAATCGCGGCAAGGCGCTCGCGGTCTACCGCATGGGGCACCTGCTCGAGATACAGGGGCGGCTCGAGGAGGCCGTCATGCTGCACGGCAAGGCGATCTCGCTCGAGCCCGACAATCCCGAGTGCTACTACCGGCTCGGCGTCGCCTACACGAAGCTGCACCAGTACGAGGACGCCGAGGAGCAGTATCGCAAGGCGATCGAGATCGATCCGTCTCATTCGAAATCGTACACGAACCTCGGGTACATCCTCGATCTGCAGGGAAAGCGCGGCGCTGCGCTGCTGCAGTTCCGCAAGGCCGTGCAGCACAATCCGAAGAGCGCCGAGGCGCACTTCAACCTCGGGGCGCTCTACGGCGAGGAGGGGGACCGGGAGCAGGCGATCAAGGAGTTCCGCATCGGACTCGAGATCGACTCCTCGAGCGTCGAAGGCCACTACAACCTCGGCGTGGCGCTCGTGAACGAGGGGCGGTACGACGACGCGGAAGAGGAGTTCAAGAGGATCCTCAAGATAGAGCACGACAACGTGAACGCGCTCTTCTACCTCGGATTCCTCTACTACCGAAAAGGCGTCTACAGCAAGTCGCTCAAATCGCTCCAGCAGGCCTCCCGCCTCAATCCCGGGAACACGACGATCCTCTACTACATCGGCGAGTGCTTCAATCGGCTCGAGCAGCCCCAGCGCGCGCTCGAGTACTATAAGCGCGTGACCGAGATCAATCCGGACGATCACAAGGTCTATTTCAGCCTCGGCGTCATCTACGAGAAACAGAACGACAAACGGAAGGCGCGCGAATACTACCAGCTCGCGGCGCTCAAGAAGCACGGCGGCGCCGCGGAGTTCACGCGGGTCGACGAATGAACGCCGCCGGGGCGACGAGACGTTCGATAGCCGTTCTGTCCGCCTTCGCCCTCCTCGTCTGCGCCGCGGGCGCGTCCGCCGAAACGATCCCCCCCGATAGCTGGGTCTACGAGGCGCTTCGCTCGTTCGAGCTCCGCGGCCTCGTCGTTCTCGAGCCGACGTTCCCGTACACGCGGGACCGGATCGAGACGTACGTCCGCGAAATCGCGCGCGGCGCCTCGTCGGACGGGGTCGAGCTCGGCGCGCGGCAGCGGTTTCTCCTCGAGCGTCTCGAGAGGGAGTTCGACGGGAAGGGCGGGCGTCCCGAAGACCGGGACGACCGGCCCGCTCTCACGATCCGTGACGGCGAGCGGTTCGCGGCGATCGACGCGGCCGCCGGCGGAGCGATCCTCAAACGGGTCGATCGCGCGCGCGGCGAGGCGAACGGTCTCGGAGAGGTCGCCATGCTCGCCGGTTTCGGGCGCGGCATCACCATGGAGACGAACTATCGCCTCGTCATGGCGCCGGAGCGCGGAGACAACGTCGACGGAGGCAAGCCCGGCCCGCGTGCGAGGAGCTTCCGGGGCCTGAGCGGCGAGCTCGAACGGGCGCTCGTCGCCGCAAACGGCTCCTGGTGGGAGGTTCGGGTCGGGCGGGAGTACGTGCACTGGGGCGGGGACGACGGGGAGGGGCTCATCGTCTCCCGGTCCGCGGGGTCGCTCGATCACGCCGGAGGGATCGTCCGGATCGGCCGCTTCGCGCTCAGCACGTTTCAATCGGCGCTCGGCCCGGACTTCAACCTGCCGTACCTTTCGCGGTACCTCGCCGGGCACCGCCTGACGGCGGCCCTCCCGCGCGGCGTGTTCGTCGGCGTCTCGGAGACGGTCCTCTACGGCGGCACGG
>DHHB01000050.1:56810-59114 GCA_002403075.1 bacterium UBP1_UBA4783
CCGCTCGGCCGCGGCGTCGTCCTGTCGGCCGAGCTGCTCGTCGACGACGTCCAGTACGAGCGCGGAGGCGACGCGGGGCCCGACCGGATCGCCTTCACGATCGGGATCGACGCGCAGCGCGTCGCGGGGGGGAGGGACTACGGCCTCGCCGCGAGGTACGCGTACGTCGACATCTATACCTACGAGCACGAGTACATGCGATCGCCCGGGAGCGTCCATACGAGCTACGTCGCGGGGAACGGGAGGTATCCGACGAACGCCCTCCTCGGCTCGTCGCTCGGTCCCGACGCCGACCGGTGGGATCTCGCCCTTTCCTGCGGCGCGAGCGAGAGGATCGATTGCCGGTTCGAGGCCTCGTTCATCCGCCGCGGCGAGGGGAACGGCCTGCGGCCCTGGTACCCCGGGCGCGAAAGGAATCCTCCGTTCCCGAGCGGCGAGGTTCTTCGAGAGACGCGGCTCGGCGCCTTCTGCTCGTACGATCTCGGGAGGGGCTCCCGCGTCGCGGCGGGGGGCGGCGCGAGACTCCTCGACGGCGGTCCGGCGGACCTCGACTCCGCGGACGGTTTCGCGCGGCTCGAGCTCGTGCTCGATCTCTGAGGATAGGGGTTCTCGATGCGTCGAATCCGCGGCATGATCGCGCTCATGCGGCCGCACAACGTGGCGGCCGCGGTCCTGTCCGTCGCGGTCGGCTTCGCGATGACGGGCGCGCGGGATTGGCCGTGGCTCGTGCTCGCCGCGACCGCCTTCGCCGCGGCCGCGGGAAACGTCATCAACGACGTTTTCGACGTGGAGATCGACCGCGTGAACCGGCCGAAGCGGCCGATCCCCGCGGGCGCGGCGAGTCTGCGCGCGGCCGCCGTCCAATATGTGTTCTTCGTCGCCGCGGCGCTTTTCATCGCCGTGTTTCTCGCGGAAACCGCGCGGATCTGGATATTCGCGTGGGTGCTTCTCCTCCATTTCTACTCGGCCCGGTTCAAGAGGATGTACCTTCTCGGGAACGCCGTCGTCGCGGCGGTCGGCGCGTCGGGCTTCCTCCTCGGCGCGGTCGCGGGGGGCGACGCCGCCGCGGGGGCGCTGCCGGCGGCGTTCACCTTCGCGTTCATCGTCGGACGCGAGATCGTGAAGGACACGGACGACATCGAGGGCGACCGGGCGGCCGGCGCGAGGACGTTCCCCATCGTTTCGGGGAGGCGGCCGGCGCTCACGGCGGCGCTCGTCCTCTTTCTCGCGCTCTGCGTCGCGTTTCCCCTGCCCGCGTATCTCGGACTCTATAGCCTGACGTACGCGCTCATCATGCTCCTCTCGGTCGTTCCGATGCTCGCGGTCTCGATCTGGATCATTCTGCGGGGGCGGAGGCTCGACGTCGTGGGCTCGCTCCTCAAGCTCGGCATGTTCTTCGGTTGCGCGGCGTTCTACTTCGCGAGGACGGGCCCATGACGATGAGCATCTGGATCGTCCTGCTGCTCGCCGTGGTGCAGGGGCTCACCGAGTTTTTCCCCGTGAGCTCGTCGGGGCATCTCGTGATGTTCGAGGCCCTCTTCGGCGGCCGCGGAGACGCTTCGGCGGGGAGCGTTCTCTTCGAGGTGGCGGTGCACGTCGGCACGCTCGGGGCGATCGTCGTATTCTACCGTAGAAAGCTTCGGGCGCTGCTCGTGGCGACGCTCGCGGTTCTCGGTTCCGGGAGGAAGGGTTGGGAGGCGCACCGCGGGGAGGCGCGCTATATAGGGTATATCGTCGCCGGCACGATCCCCGCGGCGCTCGCGGGCGTGCTGCTTCGCGACGAGATCGCCGGGGCGTTCGACGCGCCCGCGCTCGCGTCGGCGTTTCTCGTCGCGACGGGGGCGTTTCTCCTGCTCGGAAGGCGCCGCGCCGTCTCCCGGACGCTCTCGTGGCGGACGGCGCTCGTTATCGGTGCCGCGCAGGCGGTCGCGATCCTTCCGGGGATCTCGCGGAGCGGATGGACGATAACGACGGCGCTCATCCTCGGTCTCGGCTTCGCGGAGGCCGCCGAGTTTTCGTTCCTCCTTTCGATCCCCGCGATCCTCGGAGCGCTCGTGCTCGAGATCGCCGCGGAGCCGCCCGCGATGACGGTCGAGGCGTTGCTGCCGCTCGTCGTCGGCGCGGCGGCGGCGTTCCTTTCGGGATGGCTCGCGCTCCGGCTTCTCATCGGGGTCCTCACGAGAGGGGCCTTTCATCGTTTCGCGTATTACCTCTTTCCCGTCGGGTTCGCGGCGCTGTACTATTTCGCGCGGTGACGCGTCCGCGCCGCGCCGCCCGCACGACGGCGGGAGGCCGGCGTCCTCG
>DHHB01000050.1:59190-93036 GCA_002403075.1 bacterium UBP1_UBA4783
GCCGCCGTTTCGACCGTCGCGATCTTCGCGGCGTGGCTCGGCGTATCGACGCGCGTCGCTCCGGGAGCGCTCGGTGTCGCCGGAGCGAGGGACGGCGTCTGGATATACGGGCTCGCTCCGGCGTGGGCCGCGGCGGCCTTCGTTCCGGTTCACTTCATCACGCAGGGATATCTCACGTCGTTCGGCAACGTCGCGGCGCTGTGGGCGTTTCAGCTCGCGGTGAACGCGGCGGCGGTGCCGATCGGTTTCGGCGCCGCGCGGCGAAAGGCCGGCGAATCGCGGCGGGACGCGCGACCGGCGCGCGCGGCCGGGGACGGCGAGGCGGCGATTTCGGCGGATGTCGGGCGGCGGTGACGGTTCGATGAATACCGTTCTCAGGGCATTCGGGCTCACCCTCCTCGCCGGCATGGCGACGGCGATCGGGAGCGTCATCGCGTTCACCGCGAAGCGGACGAACTACCGCTTCCTGTCGGTCGCGACGGGCTTCTCGGCCGGCGTGATGCTGTACGTTTCGTTCGTCGAGATCCTCGTCAAGGGGGCGGGAGCGCTCGAGGAGATCTACGGCCCGTATCGGGGCCAGTGGGTGAACGCGGCCTCTTTCTTCGGGGGCATGCTCGCCATGGGCCTCATCGACAAGCTCATACCGGAGGCCGAGAATCCGCACGAGACGCATTCGGAGGAGGAGACGGCGCCGCTTCACGACCGCGCGGCGCCGATGCCCGATTTCGGGGCGGCGAAGGACGGGGGCGCCGGGGTGGACGCGCCGGATCGCCACGACCACGGCCGCGATCGCCACCGGCTCATGCGCATGGGGCTTTTTACGGCGCTCGCGATCGCGATCCACAATTTTCCCGAAGGGCTCGCGACGTTTCTCGCCGCGCTGCGCGATCCGGCGCTCGGCGTCGCGATCGCGGCCGCGGTCGCCCTCCACAACATCCCCGAGGGGATCAGCGTGTCCGTGCCGATCTTCTACGCGACGGGAAACCGCAGGAAGGCGTTCGTCTACTCCTTTCTGAGCGGGCTCGCCGAGCCCGCCGGCGCCGCGATCGCGTACGTGCTGCTGCGGCTCCTCGCGGGAGGCGAGGGAGGCGCGATCCCTCCGCAGGTGATGGGCGTGCTCTTCGGCGGCGTCGCGGGGGTCATGGTGTACATCAGCCTCGACGAGCTCCTGCCGACGAGCCGCGCATACGGCAGGGGGCACGACAGCATCTACGGCCTCATGGCCGGGATGCTCGTCATGGCGCTCAGCCTGCTGCTCCTCGGCCGATAATGCCCTTGTCGCGCGTTCCGCCTCCGTGATACGTTTTCTCGTCCGGCCGCGGCCGCGGAGAAAGGGAAATGGAGAAAGCCCGAGCATACGAGGATCTCGTCGAGCGCCTCCGGCTTCGGCTCGCCGGAGAAACCGATTTCACGGCGCGGGCGGCGAATACCGTCGCTCTGATCTACCATAGTTTGCCCGACATCAACTGGGCGGGGCTCTATCTGCTCAAGGATCTCGATCTCGTGCTCGGACCGTTTCAGGGCCTTCCCGCTCGTTCCCGCATACCGATCGGTTCCGGGCTCGTCGGTCGCGCGGCGCGCGAGCGCGCGACGGTCGTGGCCGCCGACGTTCATGAGTGTCCCGAGCACATCGCCTGCGACGAGGCCTCCAACGCGGAGATCGTCGTGCCGATCGTCCGGCGAGGAGAGCTCGTCGGCGTTCTCGACGTGGACAGCCCCGTCGCGGATCGATTCGACGGCGGCGACGAGGCCGGACTGAAACGAGTCGTCGAGGTTCTGCTCGAGGTTCCCGCGTAGCGGCGCCCGGTTCGGGTGCGAAGGGAGAGGTCCTCATGAAGCTCCGTGGTCGATCGTTCCCCGCCGCCGCGCTCCTCGCGGCGGGCGCGTGCGCGTTCCTTTCGATCGGGGCGTCCGGCTCTCGCGCGCGAGGGGCCGAGGCGCCGCCGCACGAGGCGTCGTCCATGATGAACGGTATCGCCGAATCGTACGTGAAGCTCGCGCTCGCCCTCGGCGAGCACGAGCCGTCCTACATCGACGCCTACTTCGGCCCGGCCGCATGGCGCGAGGAAGCGAAGCGCGATCGAAAAACCCTCGACGCGGTCGAGCGCGAGGCCGAAGGCCTCGTCGCGCGGCTCTCGGCGGTCGACGTCTCGGGCGCCGAGGAGATCGTTCGGCTTCGAAAAACATTCCTCGAGAAGCATCTCGAATCCCTCGCCGCCCGGGCGCGGATGCTTCGGGGAGAGCGGATGTCCTTCGACGAGGAGTCGCGAGCCGTCTACGACGCCGTGGCGCCGCCGTACGACGAGACGGAGAGCCGAGACGCGCTCGCGCGTCTCGAGGAGATCGTGCCCGCCGGCGAGGGAACGCTCCTCGACCGCATCGAGGCCTTCAGGAAGGGTTTCATCGTTCCGCCGGAGCGGCTCGACACGGTCTTCGCGGCCGCGATCGGGGAGGCGCGCCGGCGAACGAGGGAGCGTATCGATCTTCCCGCGGACGAATCGTTCGACCTCTCGCTCGTCTCGGGCAAGTCGTGGGGGGCCTACAACTGGTACAAAGGCGGCCGCCGGAGCCTCATCGAGATCAACACCGATCTTCCCACGTACATCGACTCGCCCGTCGGGCTCGCCTGCCACGAGGGATATCCGGGCCACCACGTCTACAACGTTCTGCTCGAGACGCTGCTTCTCGAGGGGAGGGGCTGGATCGAGTTCTGCGTCG
This sequence comes from bacterium UBP1_UBA4783, assembly GCA_002403075.1. Classification (GTDB taxonomy): domain Bacteria; phylum Krumholzibacteriota; class Krumholzibacteriia; order Krumholzibacteriales; family Krumholzibacteriaceae; genus SSS58A. The sequence continues at coordinate 61,909 of DHHB01000050.1, forward strand.
GACCGCTTCACTGCCCGCAATCGCCCATCTCCGAGGGGACGGCGAACTACGGCGTCGAGCTCGCGTTCCCGCGCGCCGAGCGGATCGCCTTCGAGCGCGACGTGCTCTTCCCGCTCGCGGGGCTCGATCCGTCGCGGGCGGAGCGCTACTACGAGATCCGGGAGCTCCAGAGAAAGCTCCGCCGCGCGGAGAACGAGGCCGCGCGCCGGTACCTCGACGGCGCGATGACGGCGGACGAGACGGCCGCGTGGCTCTCGGAGCGGGCCCTCCTGTCCCTCGCGCGCGCCGAAAAGCTCGTGACGTTCATGGACGAGTTCCGAAGCTACGTCATCAACTACAGCGTCGGATACGATCTCGTGAAGGAATACGTGGAGAGACGCGCGACGACGCGCGACGCCCGCTGGAAGCTCTTCGGCGGCATTCTCAGCACGCCGCAGGTGCCGTCGAACCTGCGAGAGGGCAGCGGCGAATAAACCGGGCGGAGCGGGCTCCGCCGCGAAGGAGACCGGCATGAAGAAGCTCGGAACGATCGCTCTCGGCGTTCTGACGCTCGCCTGCGCCGGCGCGCTTTCGGCCGCCGGGGACGGCGAGCGGACGATCGAGACGAGGGACGTCGCAGCCGCCGAAAGGATCATCGGCCTCGACTTCTCGGAGGCCGAGCGCGATTCGCTGCTGCGGGATCTCGCGGAGAATCTCGAGAGCTACCTCGCGATGCGCGGGATCGCGCTCGACAACGCGGTCGCGCCGGCGATCGAATTCGACCCCCTGCCCGCGGGTTTTCCGCTTCCGTCGGGCCGGAGCAGGTTCGAGCCGAGCCCGGCGCGGAAGCTCGCGCGTCCGGCCGATCTCGAGGAGCTCGCCTTCCTGCCGGTGCGCGACCTCGCCGAGCTCATCCGGACGAAGAAGGTCTCCTCGACCGAGCTCACGAAGATGTACCTCGGGCGCCTGAGGAGGCTCGGACCGCGGCTCGAGTGCGTCGTCACGTTGACCGAGGAGCGGGCGCTCGAGGCGGCGCGGCGCGCGGACGAGGAGATCGCCCGAGGAACGTACCGGGGGCTTCTCCACGGGATCCCCTACGGGGCGAAGGATCTTCTCGCCGTAAAAGGTTATCCCACGACCTGGGGCGCGGCGCCGTACAAGGATCAGACGATCGACGCCGACGCGTCGGTGATCCGGAAGCTCGACCGGGCGGGAGCGGTCCTCGTCGCGAAGCTCACCCTCGGGGCGCTCGCGTGGGGGGACGTCTGGTTCGGGGGCACGACGCGCAACCCGTGGAACCTCGATCAGGGCTCGAGCGGCTCCTCGGCCGGTTCGGCCGCCGCGACCGCCGCGGGGCTCGTGGCGTTCGCGATCGGCACGGAGACCTGGGGATCGATCGTGTCGCCCGCGACCCGCTGCGGGGCGACGGGGCTCCGTCCGACGTACGGCCGCGTGAGCCGCGCGGGCGCCATGGCGCTCAGCTGGTCGATGGACAAGATCGGCCCCATCTGCCGGACGGTCGAGGATTGCGCGATCGTCTTCGACGCGATCCGCGGCCCCGACGGCGCCGATCGAACGGTCCTCGACGTTCCGTTCGTCTACACGCCGAAGGTCGATCTCGGAACGATCCGCGTCGGCTACCTGAAATCCGCCTTCGACGAGGAATACGAAGGCAGGGCGAACGATCTCGCCTCGCTCGAACGACTCCGCGCCCTCGGCGCGGAGCTCGTGTCGGTCGAGCTTCCCGACTATCCGGTGTATTCGATCTCGTTCATTCTGAGCGCCGAGGCGGCGGCCGCGTTCGACGAGCTCACGCGCTCCGGACGCGACAGCCTCATGGTGCGGCAGGTCCGGAACGCCTGGCCGAACGTCTTCCGGGCCTCGCGCTTCATCCCCGCGGTCGAATATATACAGGCGAACCGAATCCGCCGCCTCCTCGTCGAGGAGATGGAGAGCCTCGGCGTCGACGTCTGGGTGTCGCCCGCGTTCGAAGGGAGCAACCTCCTGCTCACGAACCTCACCGGGCACCCCTGCGTCGTGCTTCCGAACGGCTTCGACGCGAAGGGGAGCCCGACGAGCATCACCTTCATGGGGAGGCTGTTCGGCGAGGGCGTTCTTCTCGCCGTCGCCAAGGCGTATCAGGACGCGGCCGGTTTTCATCTCGTGCATCCGCCGCTCTTCGAGTAGGCGGGGGGAGATTCGCATGGGATCCGTGATCGAGGCGATAGCGACGCTCGAGGGAAAGCTGCGTTTTTCCGTTCGGACCGGTTCCGGACGGATCGTCGTCGTCGACTACCCTCCGCCGCTCGGAGAGGGCGAGGGCCTCATGCCGAGCGAAGCGCTGCTCGCGAGCCTCGCCGCGTGCTGCGGCCAGGTCGTCGCGTCTCTTCTGCGAAAGATGGACCAGTCGATCTCGGGTCTCGAGGTCCGGGCGGCGGGGGAGCGCCGCGAGGAGCACCCGACGACGTTCACGGCGATCGATCTCGAGATCGCCGTTTCGGGGAAGGACCTCGATCCCGCCAAGGTGGAAAAGGCGATCGCCCTCGCGGAGGAGAAGTACTCCCCCGTCTGGGCGATGCTTCGGGCGTCCGTTCCGATACGGTCCTCGTACCGGATCGTGTAGGGCTCAGCGGTCTCTCTCTTCGAACTCCCTCCATTCGCCATCGTCCTCCGGGAGGCGCCGGGACGCGTCCCGGATCTCGAGAAGCCTCTCGCTGAGATCGTCGGGCAGCTTCTTGCCGTTCAGGTAGCAGCCGTCCTTTCGGATCCTGATCGTTATGCAGTTCTTCGAATCGACGACGGTCCAGTGATCGAGGGCGAGGCGCTTGGCGTCGAGCGCGCCGAGCCGGGCGATGTAGAGATCGCGCGCGCGAGCGGCCGTTTCGGTCTCCCTGTTCTTCAGCTCCTCCATGACCTCCTTCAGCGCCTCGATCTTCTCCTCGTCCGTGCGGCGCCTCGACTCGATGATCCGCTCGAGCTCTTCGAGGTGCGGGCGGATCTCGTCGATCTCCCGCGCGCCGAGGGCCTCGTCGAGACGAAGGCGGTATGTGGGGAAGTCCTCCTTGGAGACGATCTTTCCTTTGTCGATCACCGAGATGAGATCGCGGCCGTCCTTTCCGTACGTGAGGATGATCACGTCCTTCGAATTCTTCCCCGAATTGCGGATGCGGATCTCGCGGAGCGTATCCCTCGCCTCCTCGCGCTCTCGCTCGAGGTGCCGTCTCGACTCCCGGAGCTCCCGCTCGAGGCGCTTTCTCGCCTCTTCGCGCTCTTGCCCGGCCTTCTCGCGCTCTTCGCGCGACTGTGCGAGGACGTCGGAGCTCCGCGCCCTCGCCGGGGTCTCGGCGGAGGCGAGCATGCAGACGGCCGCCGCCAAAATCGCCAGTTTCCTCATGTCGGATCCTCCTTACGATAGTGCCGTATAAACGATACGCGCCGGGAGCCTCGAGATGCGCGAAAAGCCCTAAAATACCCGCCGCGCGGCATGAACGGGGGCGAACCGGGCGCGATCCGGATTGAAGGGCGGGGAGCGGGCGTTCGTGCCCGAAACGGCCCCGTTCGTGACGGCGCCGAGATGGACTGAAACCAAACGCCGGGAACCGCGTTTAATCAATCAGGGACGCCTGGGGAAGACCGTCCGCCCGGAAGGGGATCGTTTATGAGGCGACATATCGAAACAGCCGTTCTCGCCGCGGCGTTCGCAGGCGTGTTTCTTGCCGTCGTCTACCGCCCGGACCGCCCCGTTTTCATGGGGGAGTTCAACAACATCGACGGCAGCGTCTATTGGGCGGCGATCGCACGCGCCGCCGCCGCCTTCGCCGTCTTCGGCGCCGTGAGCCTCGTCTACGTCGGCCGTTTTCTCGGCAATAAGCGGATAGCGGCGTTCGCGGCGGCGAGTCTGCTCACCGCGCTCGCCGCGACGGTCGTCGTGTTCGCGGTCGATCGCGGCCTGCTGCACCTCTACAACCTTCCGACGGGACCGAACGAGATATCGGACAAGATGATGGCCTATCCGATGCGGGAGACGCGAAGCGCCGCCGCCGCGCCGGTTGTCCTGATCGCCCTCGGGCTCGGGATCCTGTACGGGCTCAGCCGCGACTGGGTCCTCACGTTCCGGAACCGGCGCGAGCTCGCCCTCGAGAAGGTTCGGGCCGACGCCGCGTTCCTGCGATCCCAGATCAACCCGCACTTCTTTTTCAACTCGCTCAACAACATCTTCGCGATCACCCAGCGCAACGGCGACGGCGAGGCCGGCGACGCGATCGTCAAACTCTCCGAGCTCGTGCGCTACATGATCTACGAGGGCAACGTCGACCGGATCGCGCTCGCCCGGGAGATCGAGACGATCGAAAACTTCGTCGACGTGTGCCGCCTCAGGTTCGCGCGCGAGGACGACGTCGACATCGCCGTGACAAAGGAAGGAAGGATCAACGGGAGCGAGATCGCCCCGCTCCTTCTTCTGCCGTTCGTCGAGAACGCGCTCAAGCACGGCATCGACAGCAAGGGCCGCGGCTGGGTGCGCGTATCCGCCCGGGTGGACGAAGGGCTCCTGCGGTTCCGCGTCGACAACTCGAAATGCGGCGCGCGCGAGACGGTGCGCCGCCACTCGGGGGTGGGGCTCGAGAACGTCAAGCGGCGGCTCGAGCTCCTCTATCCGCGCCGGCACGAGCTCTCGGTCACGGACGCGGACGAGGAGTACCGCGTCGATCTCGCCCTCGATCTGGAGGAATGACCGGATGCTTCGATGCGTGGTCGTCGACGACGAGGCCGGAGCCGTCGAGGTGCTCCGCGGCTACATCGCGCGCACGCCCGGACTCGCGGCGGCGGCTTCGTTCCGGAGCGCGGTCGACGCGCAGGCGTGGCTTTCGACCCACGAAGCGGATCTCGCGTTTCTCGACATCGACATGCCGGATCTCGGCGGGCTCGAGCTCGCCGGGCTCGTCGACCGCCGGCGCACCGCGGTCGTGTTCTGCACGGCGTACGCGCAGTACGCCGCCGAAAGCTACGAGCGCGACGCGGTCGATTACCTCCTGAAACCGGTCGCCTTCGAGCGTTTCCTCAGGGCGGTCGCGAAGGTCCTCGCCCGGCGCGACGGATTCGCGCCCTCCCCGCCGGAGCGCGGCGGCCCGGCTCCGCGCGAGCTTTTCGTGAAGAGCGGCGCCAAGATCCACCGGCTCGATCCGCGCTAGATCCTGTGGATCGAGAAGGACGGCCACTACGTCGTGTTCCACACCGCGTCCTCGGAGCTCGTCTCGCGCATGAACATGGACGAGCTTCTCGAGAGCCTTCCCGCCACCGATTTCGTCCGCGTGCACAAATCCTACGTCGTCGCCGTCGGCAAGATCGACACGATCGACCGCGACTTCGTCGAGATAGCAGGGCGCGACATCCCGATAGGGGAGAGCTTCCGGAGCGCGCTCCTGCGGCGCGTCCGCACCGCGGGCGATTGAGGTTCACACATCCCCGAACATCGGCTACAATGGCGGCTCCCGGGATCCGGCCGGCGGAGGAGTTCCGTCGCGCGCCGCCGCGCGCCGCTTCCGGCGAACGACCCTTCAAGGAGGTCCCCGCATGATACACGAGATCACTCTCAAGGAGCTCGACACCGCCCGCTTCATCGACGAGCAGGTCGCCGCCGTCAAGGCGGCGGTCGGAGACGGCACGGCGATCAACGCCCTCTCGGGCGGGGTCGATTCCTCGGTCGTCACGATGCTTGGCCACCGCGCCCTCGGCGCGAGGCTCCGGACGATCTTCGTGCAGAACGGCATCATGCGCGAGGGGGAGCCGGCGCGCGTCTCGGCGCTGTTCCGGAAGCTCGGCGTCGAGGTCGAGGTCGTCGACGCCGCGGACGAGTTCTTCGCGGCCCTTCGGGGCCTCGTCGATCCCGAGGAAAAGCGCGAGGCGATCACGCGGACGTTCTATAAAAAGGTCTTCGGCCGCGTCGTCCGCGAGAGCGGGGCCAGGTACCTGCTTCAGGGAACCATCCTCACGGACGTCGACGAGACGGTCGCCGGGATCAAGCGGCAGCACAACGTGTTCGAGCAGCTCGGCATCGATCCCGAGAAGGCGTTCGGCTACAAGATCCTCGAACCGCTCATCCGGCTCCGCAAGGACGGCGTGCGCGCCGTCGGCCGGGCCCTCGGCCTTCCGGAGGAGCTCTTCGGCCGCATTCCGTTCCCCGGCCCCGCGCTCGCCGCCCGCGTCATCGGCGAGGCGACCCCCGAGCGGATCGCGCTCGTCCGCAAGGCGACCGCCGTCGTCGAGCGGATCCTCGGCGGCGCTCCGGTGTTCCAGTACATGGCGATCCTTCACGGGGACCGCGTGACGGGCATGCGCGACGGAAAGCGCGATTACGGGCATCAGATCGAGATCCGCTGCTGGGACAGCGTCGACGCGCGCGTCGCGTCGCCGACCAAGCTCCCGTGGGATACGCTCGAAAAGCTCTCCGTGGAGATCCTTCGCGAGGTGCCGGGGGTCGTGAGCGTCACCTACAACATCGCCCCCAAGCCGCCGTCGACGATCGAGGCCGTTTGAACGGAGATTCATGCGCGCGGCGCGGCGAAACGCATAACTCATTCTCGCGCAATTAGTTGCGCGCCATTCTTTTCTTCCGATCTTACGTGGCTAGCCGTTGACCGTTTAGTATCCGTGTGTTAGCTTTTAACGATTCTGTGCGCTCTCGAGGCACAAGGAGAGGTCTTGCTCGAAAAGGTATTCAATCCGAACGACGTGGATAAAAAGTGGTCCTCCGCGTGGCGGGAGGCCCGCGCCTTCGTCGCCGACGCCGGCTCGGCCGCGCCCGCGTATACGATCGTCCTGCCTCCTCCGAATATCACGGGATCGCTCACCGTGGGCCACGCCCTCGGCACGACCGTGCAGGACGTCCTCTGCCGGTGGAAACGCCTCACGGGACACAACGTCCTGTGGCTCGCGGGGATGGATCACGCGGGGATCGCCACGCAGAAGGTCGTCGAGCGCTCGCTTACCGAGAGAGGGATGACGAAGGACGGGCTCGGCCGAGAGAAGTTCCTCGAGGAATGCTGGAAGTGGAAGGAGAAATACCACGACCACATCGTCCGCCAGCTCGACCGGCTCGGCGCCTCGCTCGACTGGTCCCGCGAGACCTTCACGCTCGATCCCGGCGTGTCGCGGGCGGTGCGCGAGGTGTTCGTCAGGCTCTACGAGCGCGGGCTCGTCTACCGCGACCGCTACATCGTCAACTGGTGCCCCGCCTGCTTGACCGCCCTGAGCGACGAAGAGGTCGAGATGCGGGAGACGCGCGGCAAGCTCTACTACGTCGCCTATCCGTTCGAGGACGGGAGCGGCGAGGTCGTCGTCGGCACCACGCGCCCCGAGACGATGCTCGGCGACGTCGCCGTCGCCATGAGCCCCGCCGATCCGCGCGCCGCCTCCTTCGCGGGGAAGCGCCTCGTCCTGCCGCTCACCGGCCGCGCGATTCCGATCGTGCTCGACGAGGCTGTCGATCCGGAGTTCGGCACGGGCTGCCTCAAGGTCACGCCGGCGCACGACGCGACCGATTTCGCGATCGGGCTTCGTCACAAGCTCGATCCCGTCGTCGTCATCGATCGCGAGGGGAGGATGAACGAACTCGCGGGGCGCTTCGCCGGCCTCGACAGGAAGAAGGCGCGCGCAGAGGTTCTCGCGGCGCTCGAGGCCGAAGGGCTCCTCCGCAAGGTCGAGGAATACGGCCATTCGATCGGCCATCACGACCGCTGCGGCACGGCGATCGAGCCGTACATATCCCGGCAGTGGTTCCTTCGGATGAAGCCGCTCGCGGAGCCGGCGATCGACGCCGTTCGCCGCGGCGACGTCGTCTTCACGCCCGAGCGCTGGCGCAACATCTACCTTTCCTGGATGGAGGGGATCAGGGACTGGTGCATCTCGCGTCAGCTCTGGTGGGGCCACCGGATCCCCGTCTGGTACTGCGCCGATTGCGGCGAGACGATCGCCGCGGTCGAGACGCCCGCGCGATGCCCGAAGTGCGGCGCCTCGAAGCTCGCTCAGGACGAGGACGTTCTCGACACGTGGTTCTCCTCGTGGCTGTGGACCTTCTCGCCGATGGGCTGGCCGGAGCGGACGAAGGATCTCGAGACGTTCCATCCGACGGACGTGCTCGTCACCGGAGGAGACATCATCTTCTTCTGGGTCGCCCGCATGATCATGGCCTCCCTCGAGTTCATGAAGGAGAAGCCCTTCTCGACGGTCTACATCACCGGCATCGTGCGCGACGCGAAGGGACGCAAGATGTCGAAATCCCTCGGGAACTCCCCCGACCCGATCAACATCATGGACCGCTGCGGCGCGGACGCGTTCCGCTTCAGCCTCATGATGCTCTCGCCGCCGGGGCAGGACATGCTCTTCGAGGAGTCGAAGGTGGACGTCGGGAGGCATTTCGCCAACAAGGTCTGGAACGCGGCGCGCCTCGTTCTCGGTCAGGAAATAGATCTCGACGCGGCGGACGCGCCTTCGCCGGGGTCCGCGGGGGCCGCGCCGGCCTCTGGATCGATCCCGGCGCCGGCCCCGGCCGCGGTGGGATCGATCGAAGGGGAGGCGGCCGCGTATTACGCCTCGCTCTTCGGACGCGCACCCGGCGGCGGCCTCGCGCTCGGCTGGGAGGAGCGGTGGATCCTCGGAAGGCTCGAGCGCGCCGCGAGGGAATTCGAGGCGGCGATAGCCGCATATCGGTTTGACGAGGCGGCCAGATCGGTATACGATTTCTTCTGGCACGAGTACTGCGATTGGTATCTCGAGCTCTCGAAAGCGGCCTTCCGGGAGGGGGGGGCGCGGGCGCGGGGGGCGGCCGTCGCGGCGAGGTGCGTGCTCGGCGCGGCGCTTTCGCTCCTCGAGCCGATGATGCCCTTCATCACGGAGGAGATCTGGAGCCTGCTCGCGCCGGGCCGCGGCATGCTCGCGGCGTTCCGGTTCCCCGGGGTGCCGGAGCGGTTCGCCGACGCCGGGCTCGCGGAGGAGGTCCAGTCGTTCAAGGAGATCGTGGCGACGATCCGTAATCTGCGCCAGAGCTTCAACATCCCGCCCGGCGCCGCCGTTCCGGCGGTCATCTCGTGCGAGCGCGGACGCGGATTCGACCGGCGCCTCGAGCGGTTCCGCGAGCCGATCCGTCTGCTCGCGAAGACCTCGGAGCTCGAAATCGGCGAAGGGCTCGCGAAGCCGCCGGGGAGCGCCGCGGCGGGGCTCGCCGGAATCGACGTCTACGTGCCGCTCGCCGGCCTCGTCGATATCGAAGTCGAGAAGGCGCGCATCTCGAGGGAGCTCGAAAAGATATCCCGCGAACGCGACAAGGTCGCCGCGCGTCTCGGCGACGCGCGCTTCGTCGAGAAGGCCCCTCCCGCCGTCGTCGCCGAGGAGCGGAGGCGTTTCGACGACATGAGCGACCGGCGGGCTCGGATCGCTCGGATTCTGGAGGATCTCGGTTGAACGACGAGCACCAGCAAAAGCGGATCGAGTTCAGCGACATGGGTCCCGAAAGGCTCGCGGACGAGATTGCGGCCGAGCTCGAGCGCGGCCCCGCGGACGGCGGCGGGGGCGAGGCGCGAGCTCGGGAGGCCGGCGGCGGCGGGGGCGAGGTGCGACTCCGGGAGGCCGGCGGCGGCGCGCAGCCGCCCGGCGATCCCGCGAAGGACGCGGAGGGATCTCCGGGCGCGGCGGAGCCCGCCGCGGAGACCGAGCCCAAGGGATCTCTCAGGAGCGAGGAAACGGTCGGCGAGATGCTGCTCGCCTCCCGCGAGCGCGCGGGGCAGACGATCGAGTTCATGAGCCAGGAGACGAAGATCCCGAAGCAGATGCTCCAGTATCTCGAAACCGACAACTTCGAGGCGCTGCCGGCCAAGGTGTACGTGAAGAGCTTTCTGCGCACGTACGCCGAGGCGCTCGGACTCGACGCGCAGCACGTTCTCAGCAAGTACGAGCTGCAGACGGGCCAGACGCACCGGACGAAGGGGGATCACTGGGAGATCGAGACCGAGGTCGTCGAGGAGAAGATCCGCTCGCCGATCGCGTTTCGAAAGCTCGTCGTGCCGGCGGTCGTCGTTCTCGCCGTCGTCGTTCTCCTCGTCAAGTTCGCCGGCCGCCGTACGGACCGGGCCGACGTGCCGCAGCAGGTCGATCTCAAGGAGGAGCTCCTCGAAGGGCGGGATGCGAAGCGGACCGAGCCCCGGAAGGAGCCCGAGCGCGCCGCGGCGCCGGCGGAAACCCCCGCGGCGGCGGAGCCGATGGAGCTCACGATCACGGCGAATCCGACGGACAGCTGCTGGATCGAGCTCGAGACGCTCTCGATCGTCGATCTGCAGCCCGAGAGCGCCGTGTTCGTCTTCAACCTCCAGCCGGGCCGCTCCCGCACCTTCCAGGCGACGGAGGAGTTCCGTTTCCGGAAGATCGGAAACGCGGGCGGCGTCGTTCTCGAGCTCAACGGCGAGCGGCTCGCGAACCTCGGCAGGAGGGGGAAGGTCATCACGGATTACTCGGTGACGCGCGAAAACCTTCCGAAAGGCGCCCGCCGGGAATAGGGCGCCGCGGACCGCCATGCCCCCATTCGAGCTCACATCGAGCTACCGGCTCACCGGGGACCAGCCCGAGGCGGTCGAGCGTCTCGCCGCGAACGTGGCCGCGGGCCGGCCCTTTCAGACCCTCCTCGGGGTGACCGGATCGGGCAAGACCTTCACCATCGCCAACGTCATCGAGCGCTGCGGCAAGCCGGCGCTCGTCATCTCCCACAACAAGACCCTCGCCGCGCAGCTCTACGGCGAGATGCGCTCGCTCTTCCCGCGGAACGCCGTGGAGTATTTCATCAGCTACTACGACTATTACCAGCCCGAGGCGTTCATACCGGCGACCGACACCTATATAGAGAAGGACGCCTCGATCAACGAGGATATCGACCGGCTGCGCCTGCACGCGACCGGGTCGCTGCTCACGAGGCGCGACGTCATCGTCGTGGCGAGCGTGTCCTGCATATACGGCCTCGGTTCGCCTGAGGAGTTCGAGACGATGACCCTCTCGCTGGCCGAGGGGGAGGCGATCGGACGCGACGAGCTGCTCCGGCGTCTCGTCTCGATCCGCTACGCGCGCAACGACGCGGCCTTCGCCCGCGGCACGTTCCGCGTGCGCGGCGGGACGATCGAGCTCTGGCCGGCCTACCTCGAGGAGGCGATCCGCGTCGAGCTCTTCGACGACGCCGTCGAGCGCATCTCGACGGTGCATCCTCTCACCGGCGAGACGATCGCGCGGAGCGATCGGATGACGATCTTCCCGTCGTCGCACTTCGTCGTCGCCGGCGAACGGCTCGAGGCCGCGGCCGCCGGCATCGAGGCGGAGCTCGCCGAGCGGCTCGGAGAGCTCCGCGCGCAGGGCAAGGAGTTCGAGGCGAAGCGCCTCGAGACCCGCACGCGGTACGACCTCGAGCTGCTGCGCGAGATGGGGTACTGCCCGGGCATCGAGAACTATTCGCGGCATCTCTCCGGGCGCGCGGCGGGCGAGCGCCCGGCGACCCTCATCGACTACTTTCGCGGCGACTTTCTCGTCGTCATCGACGAATCGCACGTGACGGTGCCGCAGATCCGCGGGATGTTCGCCGGCGACCGCAGCCGAAAGCTCACGCTCGTCGAGCACGGCTTCCGTCTGCCGTCCGCGCTCGACAACCGGCCGCTCACGTACGCGGAGTTCGAGGATCTCGTGAAGCAGGTCATCTTCGTGTCGGCGACACCCGACCGGTTCGAGCTCGAGCGCTCGGGCGGAGAGATCGTCGAGCAGATCGTGCGCCCCACGGGCCTCGTCGATCCGATGATCGAGGTGCGCCCCGTCGCCGGGCAGGTCGACGATCTTCTCGCCGAGATCCGCCGGCGCGTCGACCGCCGGGAGCGCGTTCTCGTGACGACGCTCACGAAGCGCATGTCCGAGGATCTGACCCAGTACCTCTCGGAGCTCGGCGTGCGCGTCCGCTACCTCCACAGCGACATCGTCGCGCTCGAACGGGTCGAGATTCTGCGCGACCTGCGCTTCGGCGAGTTCGACGTCCTCGTCGGCATCAACCTGCTCCGCGAGGGGCTCGATCTGCCGGAGGTTTCGCTCGTGGCGATCCTCGACGCCGACAAGGAGGGGTTCCTCCGCTCGCGGACGTCCCTCATCCAAACGGCGGGGCGCGCGGCGCGCCACATCGGGGGCACGGTCATTTTTTACGCCGACAACGTCACGGGATCGATGGCGCGGGCGATCGACGAGACGAACCGGCGCCGCGAGAAGCAGCTCGAATACAACAGCCTCCACGGCATCACGCCGCGATCCATCGTGAAGTCGATCGACGAGGTGATGCTCTCGACCTCGGTCGCGGACGCCCGGCGGCGTCGGGATGAGAGCGCGGAGGGCGTGTACGTGCCGGAGGGCGGAGACGATCCCGCGCTCCTCGAGAGGCTCGAGATCGAGATGAAGCGGGAGGCGGATGCGATGCATTTCGAGAAGGCCGCGAGCATCCGGGACCGGATCGAAGAGATCCGCATGAACGCCGGGGAAAGGAGACGCGGTGGACGATCGCGAACGGCGCGTCGCTGAAACGGTGAAGGCGGCGATCCTCGAGGACGCCGCCCGCAGGGACGCGACGACGAAGCTCCTCGTCGACGCGGGGAGGGCCGGGGACGCCGTCATACGGGCCAAGGCGCGGGGGGTCGTCTCCGGGCACGACGCGGCCCGCGAGGCGTTCCGGGCGCTCGATCCGGCGATCGCCTATTCCGCCGCCTCGCCGGACGGCTCGCGCGTCGAGCCCGGCGCGGCGGTCGCGCGGATCTACGGGCGCGTGCGGGCGATCCTCTCGGCGGAACGCACCGCGCTCAACTTTCTCCAGCATCTCTCCGGCGTCGCGACGCTCGCGGCGGCCTTCGCTGAGAAGGTCGCGGGAACCGGCGCCGTCATCCTCGACACGCGCAAAACGACGCCGGGGCTGCGTTTTCTCGAGAAGGAGGCCGTCGTGCACGGCGGCGGCCGGAACCACCGCGCGGATCTCGCCTCGATGATACTCGTCAAGGACAACCACATCGCCGCCGCCGGAGGGATCGCCGCTGCGGTGAAGAGGCTCGGAGCGGCGAGGCTCGCCGAGAGCGAGATCGAGGTCGGCTCGCTCGAGGAGCTGCGCGTCCTTCGCGATACGCCGCCCCTGCGGATCATGCTCGACAACTTCGATCCCGCCGGGGTCTCCGAAGCGGTGGCGGAGATACGGGGGTGGCCGGTCCGCCCCGAGGTAGAGGTTTCGGGCGGGGTGAGCCTCGAGAACGCGGCGGCGTACGCAGCCGCGGGGGTCGATTTCATATCGGTCGGGGCGCTCACCTCCCGGGCGGGCGTTCTCGACATGAGCCTCGACCTCGAGGGCGTGTAGCGCCGGCGGACGCCGGCGAGAGGTCGGGGCCGCGCCGGAGGGCGCGGCGGATACGATGGAAACGGGGGAAACGGAAGAACGCGGCGCGCCGCTCGATCTTCATCCGGCGCGGTTGCTCGAGCTCTCCGGGGCAAAGCGTCTCGGGCGCCCGATCTATCTCCTCGACGCGGCCGGGTCGTCGAACGCCGTCGCGGCGGCCGCCGCGGCGGGAGGCGCCCGCGCGGGAACGCTCTTTCTCGTCGAAGAGCAGACGGGGGGCAAGGGCCGCAAGGGCAGGGAGTGGCGATCGGTGAAAGGGAAGAGCCTCACGATGTCGCTCCTGCTCCGTCCCCGGCGCCGCGACGAGGCCCTCACGGTGGTCTTCGCGCTCGCGGTCGCCCGCGCGCTCGATCGATTCGCGAGGCCGCTCGCGCTCAAATGGCCGAACGACCTCTTCCTCGCGGGACGCAAGCTCGGCGGCATCCTCGCCGAAACGACGGGGGAGGCGGTTGTCGTCGGGCTCGGTCTCAACGTCAACGAGGAGGCCGCGGATTTCACCGGCGACCTCTCCGGCGCGGCGGCGTCGCTGCGCGCGGCCGAGGGGCGGCGGTTCGACCGCGGCGCCGTTCTCTGCCGCATCCTCGAATCCTTCGAGGCGCTTCACGACGAGTTCGAGCGCGGCGGTTTCGAGCCGCTTCGCGGAGAGGTCGAGAAGCGGCTGCTCCATATCGGAAAAGCGGTAACGATCGAGAGCGGCGCGTCGCGGCACGAGGGCGTCTTTCTCGGCGTCACCGGCGACGGGTACGCCCGCGTCGACGTCGGCGGCGCGGAGCGTGTGTTCCCGTCCGGAGACCTCACGCTGCGGGAGGATTCTCGTGGGAATGATTCTCGTTCTTGACCGGGGAAACTCTTCCCTCAAAGCCTCGCTGTTCGACTCGGGGAGGATCGTGAAACGCTGGCGCGACGAATCGTCGAGCGCCCGCTCGCTCCGCGCGATCGTCGCGGAGGCGATTCGAGCCTGCCCGCCGGCGCCGCCGGCGGCGGACGCGGGGAGAAAAAGGCGCTCGTCGAAGGCCGGGGCGAAATCCGCGCCGGGCCGGCCCCGGCCGTGCATCGAAGGCGCCGCGTTCTCGAGCGTCGTGCCCGAGTGGCGCGCGTCGATCCTCCGCTCGCTGCGTGCGGCCGGGGTGCGGCGGATCGTCGCCGCGGGGCCGCGCATCGAGCTGCCGTTTTCGCTTCTCGTCGATTCTCCCGAGCGTCTGGGACCGGACCGCGTCGCCGCCGCGGCCGGCGTCGTCGCCTACGGCGGGAGGGACGCCGTCATCATCGACGCCGGGAGCGCGGTGACGGTCGACGTGCTCTCGGGCGGAGCGTTTCTCGGCGGGGCGATCTTTCCCGGAGAGCGGCTTCTGCTTTCGGCGCTCCACGGGGGAACGGCCGCTTTGCCGCGGATCGCCCCGGCGGAGGGCGTTCCGCGGGTGCCGGGGAAGGATACCGGCGGGGCGATGCTCGCCGGCGCCTTCTGGGGGCTCGCGGGCGCAGTGAAGGAGCTCACGCGGCGCTCCCTCTCGGTGCTTTCGGAGGGCGCGGCCGTGTGGATCACGGGAGGCGGAGCCGACGCGCTCGCCCCGCATATCGGCGTCGAAACGCGCCACGAGCCCGACCTCGTCGCGGTCGGACTCCACTACCTCTACCGGCTGAACGAGAAATAGCGCGCCGAAAGCTCAGCGCCGAAAATTTCCTCTTGCGTTTTTCCGCCCGCGCGATTATATATTTCTCCACGATAGCAATCAATTGGTAAGAGTGCCAAATCCTTGTAAATGAAAGAGAAGGAGGGATAACAGTATGAAGATCATGCCTCTGGCTGACCGCGTCCTCGTGAAGCCGATGGACGTCAAAGAGGTGAAGAAAGGCGGGATCATCATTCCGGATACCGCCAAGGAAAAGCCTCAGGAGGGCGAAGTCGTGGCGGTCGGAAAGGGCCGCATCAACGAGACGAGCGGCGAGCGGATCGCGCTCGAGGTGAAGAAGGGCGACAAGGTTCTCTACGGAAAGTACTCGGGAACCGAGATCACGATCGACGACGTCGAATATCTCATCCTGCGCGAGAGCGACATCCTGGCGGTTCTCTAGACCAGATCGGAAGGGGTGAAAGGTACCAATGGCTAAGCAGATCAAGTTCAATATCGATGCGCGCGACCGCCTGAAAGCGGGCGTGGACATACTCGCCAACGCGGTCAAGGTCACGCTCGGCCCCCGCGGCCGGAACGTCATCCTCGACAAGAAATTCGGATCCCCCACGATCACGAACGACGGGGTGACGATCGCGAAGGAGATCGAGCTCAAGGATCCGTGGGAAAACATGGGCGCCCAGATGGTGAAGGAGGTCGCGACGAAGACTCACGACGTCGCGGGCGACGGCACCACGACGGCGACGATCCTCGCCCAGGCGATCATCCAGGAGGGTCTCCGGGTGGTCACGGCGGGCTCGAACCCGATGTACGTGAAGAAGGGCATCCACAAGGCCGTCGACGCGGCCGTCGACTACATCAAGAAGAAGAGCAAACCGGTCCGCAAGCGCGACGAGATCGCCTCTGTGGCGATGATCTCGGCGAACAACGATTCGGCGATCGGCGAGCTCATCGCGGACGCCATGGAGAAGGTCGGCAAGGACGGCGTCATCACGGTCGAGGAAGCGAAGGGTATGGAGACCACGCTCGAGGTGGTCGAGGGGATGCAGTTCGACCGCGGCTACGTGAGCCCGTACTTCGTCACCGACGCCGAGCGGATGGAATCGGTGATCGAGGACGCATTCGTTCTCATTCACGACAAGAAGATCAGCTCGATGAAGGATCTCCTGCCCGTGCTCGAGAAGGTCGCGCAGGTCGCGCGGCCCCTTCTCATCATCGCCGAGGACGTCGAGGGCGAGGCGCTCGCGACGCTCGTCGTGAACAAGCTCCGCGGCACGCTCCAGGTCGCCGCGGTGAAGGCCCCCGGCTTCGGAGACCGCCGCAAGGCGATGCTCGAGGATATCGCGATCCTCACCGGCGGCCGCGTGATCTCCGAGGAGACGGGCTTCAAGCTCGAGAACGCCGCCGTCACCGATCTCGGCAGGGCCAAGAAGATCACGATCGACAAGGACAACACGACGATCATCGAGGGCGCCGGCAAGCCCGCGAAGGTCAAGGAGCGCATCGGCCAGATCAAGGTCCAGATCGAGGAGACGACCTCCGACTACGACAAGGAGAAGCTCCAGGAGCGGCTCGCGAAGCTCGCGGGCGGCGTCGCGGTCATCAAGGTCGGCGCCGCGACCGAGATCGAGATGAAGGAAAAGAAGGCCCGCGTCGAGGACGCGCTCGCCGCGACCCGCGCCGCGGTCGAGGAAGGCATCGTCCCGGGCGGCGGGATCACCCTCCTCCACGCGGCCGAGGCGATCCGGGCGCTCGAGCTCGAGGGCGAGGAGAGGATCGGCGCCAACATCGTCATGAAGGCGCTCGAGGAGCCCGCCAAGATGATCGCCTACAACGCGGGACAGGAAGGCTCCGTCGTCGTCGAGCGGCTCCGCAAGGAGAAGCCGGAGATCGGCTACAACGCGGCGACGAACGAGTACGTGAACATGTTCGAGGCCGGCATCGTCGATCCGACGAAGGTGGCGCGCTCGGCCCTTCAGAACGCGGCGAGCGTCTCCGCCCTCATCCTGACGACAGAGGCGTGCGTGACGGAGATCCCCGAGAAGAAGGACTCTGCGGGCATGCCGCCGGGCGGGATGCCTCCCGACATGTACTGAGAGCCGGCCCGGCCGGTTCGAAACGATACGGGCGCTCGGCGGCTCGGGCCGCGGGCGCCCGTTTTTTTACGCCGCCGGCGCTCCCGGCGCCACCGTAAAATTAGCTTGAATTTCAGGTTAGCGGACACTATTTTATCCACGTACCGTAACGACGAGCGCTTGATGACGAAGGGATACTGTGGGCCGGGTTCTCTCCCCCTCAGGCAATCGGGAGGTCGAACGTTGAGTCGCTATTCTGCAATGTCGCGGGCTGCGGCGCTTCCGCTCCTTACCCTGACGATGCTTCTCGCGGCGGGTTGTTCGGATGACCCGACGGTGGTCCCGCCGACTCCGGCGGGGATCGAGCTCATAACGATCCTCTGCAATCCGCTCGCCCCGGCGCCATCCGCGACGGCGACCCTCACGGCGCAGGTCTCCGGCGAAGGGGGAGAGGCGAATTTCGAGTGGACGGTGAGCGCGGGAACGCTCGGCGATAACGGCGCGATCACGATCGAGTGGCAGGTTCCCGCGGACCCCGGCGTCTATTCGGTCACCGTCGTGGCGCGGATCGCGTCGGCGGCGGATACGATGACGAGGCACTTCCTCGTGCGCAGATTCGAATCGATCCCGACGGGCATCCGGTACAGCCTCGATCCGAACATCATCGGCGGCGAGCTCTACTTCGTCGGCTCCACGATCTCGCCGACGAGCAACTCGTTCCTCGGCTACCACGCGTACTATTACTCCTTCCAGTCGGTGCTCATCACGACGAACCCCAGTCCGACGATCGACGGCGGCGCCGAGTTCATGTTCGGGCCGGAGGGCCTCCTGGCCTCGGTCGTCACGGGCGGTTCCGAATTCCTCCGCCAGCAGCCGATGAACGTCATCTACTTCTCGCTTCCCGACGGTCCGAAGCGGTACGTGTCGAACAACGATCTGCTCGGAACGACGTTCCGCAAGAACCAGCACGTTCACCCCGACGGCTCGCCGGACATGTCGACGGTCGTCTGGCAGATAAACAGGGTGGGGGCCATCGACGACGGAACGCGCGACCTCATCAACATCAACTTCCGGAGCGGAACCTCCGCCATCCGGCGCCTCACCTCGAGCGTCGACTCGACGTTCATATTCGGAGCGTGGACGTACAAATACTACCGCAACGTGAGACCGCTCTTCTCCCCCGACATGAGCACCATCGTGTACTTCGTCGATTCGACGGGCACCTATGAGCCGTGTCTCATGCCGCTCGCGGGAAACAATCCCCTGATCGACGAGCGGCGGGCCCTCATGGTCGACGCGCGCCGCGGCATCTTCTACTACGCGGGGATCAAAGTGTCGCAGTGGACGGTCTTCGAGTGGAATCCGACCGCTCCAAATCAGCTGTTCTTCATCGACGGCTCGCGCAAGCTGTGTATGCTCGACATCTCGTCGGAGTCGGTCGAGGTCCTCTCGGAAAAGGTGAGCGAGTTCGCCTTCTCCGACGACGGCGCGCTCGCGGGGATCGGCGAGGACGGAGTGTACCTCGCTCTTCCCGGCGGGGAGCCGAAGCGGATTTTCGAGAGGGAGCGCAGCAGCGACGACCTCGTCGGCCTCAGCTGGTCTCCGGGCACGAGCGACAAGCGGATCGTTTTCCGGATGGTCCGCAAAGGGGCGTCCGTCGCCGAGGGCTTCTCGACGTTCATTCTGTACTCGCTCGAAGACGACCGCTGGTACTACGCGTCTCCCCGGATCGCGCTGGGCACCGAGCTGGAGTTCGACGACTTCCGCTGGAATCGGGCCGCCTTCGAGCCGTTCGGGGGCGGATTCATCATGCCCGTTCCCGTACCCACGGGCGGCGGCGGCGTGACGCTCTACCGGTCCTACTGATGCGCGCTTCCCCGTCCGGCCGGCAGACAGGTCGCGGCATGCGCGCGCAGCGGCTCGAGCAGCTTCCCCCGTACCTTTTCGTCGAGATCGACCGTCTCAAGGAGCGCCGCCGCCTCGCGGGCGCCGTTCTGCTCGATCTCGGGATAGGCGATCCCGATCTCGGCGCGCCCCCCGAGCTCGTCGCCGCGCTCGTCGCGGCGCTCCCGGAGAAGGAGCGGCACCGGTATCCGCCGGACCGCGGGCTCCCCGCGCTGATCGGCGCGGTGAGGGACTGGGCGCGGCGGAAGCACGGCGTCGCTCTCGGCGAGGACGAGATCCTCGTCACGATCGGGAGCAAGGAAGCGATCGGGCACCTGCCGCTCGCGGTCGCGGATCCGGGGGACGCGGTGATCGTGCCCGATCCGGGCTACCCCGTGTACCACTCCGGCGCCGTGTTCGCCGGCGCCCGCTCCGTACGCTGTCCGCTCGATCCCGCGTCCGGTTTTCGCCCGAACCTCGGCGCGCTCGTCCCCGCGGATCTCGAACGCGCCCGGCTCATCTTCGTCAACTATCCCAACAACCCCACCGCCGCGGTCGCCGACGAGTCGCTCTACCGCGACTGCATCGCGTTCGTGAAGAAGCACGGTCTCGTGCTCGCCGGCGACTCCGCGTACGGAGACATCTGGTACGAGGAGCCTCCGGCCCCGCTGTTCCCCGCCGCGCGCGGATCGGGCGCCGCGTTCATCGAGTTCTTCTCGTTTTCGAAGACCTTTTCCGTCACGGGCTGGCGCGTCGGGTTCGCGATCGGCTCGCCCGAGGTCGTCGCGGCGCTCGCGAAGCTCAAGAACAACCTCGATTCGGGCGTTTTCAGCTGCATCCAGCAGGCCGTCGCGGATGTCCTCTCGGGGCCGTACGACGCGGTCATGGAGCGGATGCGGGGGACGTACCGCGAGCGCAGGGACATCCTCGCGGGCCATCTCGAGCGCGGGGGCTTCGAGTTCGCGAAGCCGCGCGCGACGTTCTACTTCTGGATACGGACCCCCGGCGGCATGAGCTCGATCGAGTGCTGCCGGTTTCTCATCGAGGAGCTCGATATCGTCGCGACCCCCGGCGTCGGTTTCGGTCCGAGCGGCGAGGGGTACTTCCGTCTATCGATCACGACCGGCACGGACACCGTCCGCGAAGCGGGGCGCCGGCTCGAAACGCTCGGCGCGCGTCTCGCGAACGGGTAAGGAGGTTCCCCGTGCTCGAGGAGAAGATCACGCTCAAGGGGATTACGGTGTTCGGCTACTACGGCGTTTCGCCGATGGAGAGGGAGATCGGGCAGAAGCTCGAGCTCGACGTCGAGTTCCACCACGATTTCACGAAGGCGTGCGTCACCGACGCCCTCGAGGACACGGTGAACTATGAGCGCGCGTACGCCAAGGTGATGGAGACGGTCGAGGGGAACCGCTTCAACCTGCTCGAGACGCTCGCGGACGCCATCTGCCGCGCGCTCATCGAGCAGTTTCCCGCCGTGAGGTCGGTCCGAACGACGGTTCGCAAGCTCACCCTTCCGTTCCCGAACGCCATGTCGCACGTCGAGGTGGTCGTTGAGCGGACCTCGCGGGAATCCTGAAGCGCCGGCGCTCCTCTCTCTCGGCTCGAACCTCGGGAACAGGGAAGAGACGCTTCTCCGGGCGTTCGCCCGCATCGGACGCTCGGACGGATTGCTTCTCGAGGCCGCGAGCTCCCTGTACGAGACCGAGCCGGTCGGCTTCCCGGCCGGCCGCCTCTTCGTGAACGCGGCGTGCGCCGTGAGAACGGCGCTTCCGCCTCGGGATCTCCTCGATCTCTGCTTCTCGATCGAACGCGAGCTCGGAAGGACGCGCGGCGGGCCGTCCCTCGATCGCACACTCGATATCGATCTTCTCGCCTACGGCGATCTCGCGATCGCCGAGCCGGATCTCTCGGTGCCTCATCCGCGCCTCCGCGAGCGGCTCTTCGTTCTCGTGCCGCTCGCCGAGATACGGCCCGACGTCCCGCTTCCTCCCGACGGAAGGACGGTTCGCGAGATCCTGCGCGCGCATCACGGCGGGGGCTGGGCGAGGCGGGTGTCGTCGAGGGGGGAAGCGCGCTGAACGCGTTGTCTATCAAACGGTTGTAATGATGTTGACAGGCCGGCCCGTTTGAAATAGTGTGGGGGCATGAAGGACCTGAAAAAGCGGTTCCTCGAGAACGGCGTGCGATATATCGCCGTCGAAGGGAATATCGGGGCGGGCAAGACGACGCTCGCGCGGCTCATCGCCGGCGAAACGGGGGCGTCGCTCTTCGAAGAGCAGGTCGACGACAACCCGTTCCTCTCGAAGTTCTATCAGGACAGGCACGGGTACGCGTTTCAGGCGCAAATCTTCTTTCTCCTCAACCGGTACCGACAGCAGCTCGAGATAGCGCAGCGGGATCTTTTCTCGGATCTCGCCGTGGCGGACTACCTCTTCGAAAAGGACAGCATCTTCGCGCACGTCGTGCTCGGCGACGACGAGCTCGTTCTCTACAACCGGCTCCTCGAGCAGCTCCGCGGCAGGATCGCGAGCCCCGATCTCGTGATTTACCTTCAGGCCTCGCCGCCCGTGCTCGTCGACCGGATCAGGCGCCGTGGACGGAGCTTCGAGAAGGGGCTCGGCGAGGACTACCTCTCGACGCTCAACGAGGCGTTCAACCATTTCTTCTTCCACTACGAGGGCTCGCCGCTGCTCGTCGTCAACACCGACCGGCTCGACTTCGCCGCGAGCCGCGAGCATCTCGAGGACCTGTTCGCACGCGTCACGGAGCGGTTCACGGGCACGCGGTTCTACGTGCCCTCGTGGGAGCCGGAGCTGTCATGAGAGCGAAGGCCACTACGCGCACCATTCTCGATATGCGCGCCCGCGGCGAGCGGATCGTCGCGCTCACGGCCTACGACTACCTCACGGCGCGGATCGTGGGCGAGACCGGGGTCGATCTCGTCCTCGTCGGCGATTCGCTCGGCATGGTCATGCTCGGATACGACAACACCCTCCCCGTCACGATGGAGGAGATGATCCACCACACGAAGGCCGTGTCGCGCGCGCGTCCGCGCGCCCTCCTCGTCGCCGACATGCCCTTCATGTCGTATCAGGCGAGCGTCGAGGACGCCGTCCGCAACGCCGGCCGCCTCGTGAAGGAGGGCGGCGCCGAGAGCGTGAAGCTCGAGGGGGGGGAGCGGTACGTTCCGGTGATCGAGGCGATCGTGCACTCCTCGATCCCCGTCGTCGGCCACCTCGGCCTCACGCCCCAATCGCTCCATCAGTTCGGCGGGTACCGCGTGCAGGGCAAGGACGAGAAGTCCGCGGAGCGGCTCCTCTCCGACGCCGCGGCGCTCGAACGGGCGGGCTGCTTCGCCATCGTGCTCGAGGGCATTCCGTGGCGGCTCGCGAAGCGCGTGACGGAGGCCCTGAAGATACCGACGATCGGGATCGGCGCCGGGCCGCACTGCTCGGGCCAGATCCTCGTCATCCACGACATGCTCGGCGTCCACGAGGGGACGCTGCCCCGATTCGTCAAGACGTACGGCGAGATCGGACTCCGGATGCGGGAGGCGATCGAGGCGTACGCGCGCGAGGTGAGGGAGGGGGCGTTTCCGGGCATGGAGCACAGCTACGACACGAACGGGGACGGGAAGGACCGCGCACCCGACCGATGAAAACCGTTGCCGCGCCGCGGGATGTCCGTGGGGAGATCGACCGGGCGAAACGCTCGGGCGCGACGATCGGCTTCGTGCCGACCATGGGAGCGCTTCACGAGGGGCACGCGAGCCTCGTGCGGCTCGCGCGCGGGCGCACCGGCTTCGTCGTCGTTTCCATCTTCGTCAACCCCAAGCAGTTCGGAGCCGGCGAGGATTTCGGACGGTATCCGCGCGCGCTCGACCGCGACGCGGAGCTTCTCGAATCGCTCGGCGCCGATCTCCTCTTCGCGCCCGGCGATCGCGACCTCTACTCACCGAACGACCGCACGCGGATCTCCGTCGAAGGGCTCTCCGACGTCCTCTGCGGCGCTTCCCGCCGCGGGCATTTCGACGGGGTCGTCCTCGTCGTCGCGAAGCTCCTCAACATCGTGCGTCCCGACGAGGCATACTTCGGACAGAAGGACGCGCAGCAGGCCATCATTATCCAGCGGATGGCGGCCGATCTCGATTTCCCCGCGCGGATCGTGATCGGGCCCACCCTGCGCGAGCCGGACGGACTCGCGATGAGCTCGCGAAACGCGTACCTCGATCCGGAGGCCCGGCGTCGGGCGCCGGCGCTCTACGGGGCGATCGCCGAGGCGAAGCGCCGCGTCGAGGCGGGGGAGCGGTCGGCCGCCCCGCTCGAGGCGATGATGGAGGCGCGGCTTCGCGAGGCGGGCTTCGCCGTCGATTACGCCGCGATCGTCGACGGCGGGACGCTGCGTCCGCTCGACGAGATCCGCGGCACGGTCCTCATCGCCTGCGCGGGCGTTCTCGGCGGCACGCGTCTCATCGACAACGCGGCGCTCCGGGTCTCGGAGGGCGCCGTCCGGGAGGTTCTCCTTTCTTTTCCCGAATGGAGCAGGTATGGATAGGATCTACGCGCCGTGGCGGAGCGCCTACTTCACGGCGGAGAAGGGCGGCGAATGCCTCTTCTGCGCCGTCCAGCGCGAGAGCCGGGACGAGGCCGCGGGGATCCTCCACCGCGGAACGCATTGGTTCGTGATACTGAACGCCTTCCCGTACACGAGCGGCCACGTCATGATCGTCGCCGCGCGCCACGTGAAGCGCCTCGGCGAGCTGTCCTCCGAAGAGGGGCGCGAGCTCGCGGAGCTCCTCCCGCGGTGCGAGCGGGCGATCGAAGCGGAGTATCGCCCGGACGGCATCAACGTGGGGATCAACATCGGGGAGAGCGCGGGCGCCGGCATCGCCGGGCACCTGCACGTCCACCTGTGCCCGCGCTGGCAGGGAGACACCAACTTCATGACGACCGTCGCCGAAACGCGCGTCGTTTCGGAGGCGCTCGAAGAGAGCTGGCGCCGCCTGCGCCCGCGGTTCGAATGACGCGGGGGAAGGGCGGACGGCCGGGAAGGAAGTGACCGCCGCATGGCCAGGGCGAGAGGAACGAAGCGCCGGCGCGCGCGGGGGCTGTACGTCCTCGGAGCGATCGTCGCCGTCGCCGGCCTTTCGGTCGCGGTCCGCTGGCTCGATATCGCCGAACGGTTCGGCGGCGAGGAGCCTCCGTTCCGGATCGAGGTGCGCAACGGCACCCGCGAACCGGGGATCGCGATGGAGACGGCGAAGGAGCTCCGAACGCGCGGCGTGGACGTGCTCGTCGTCGACAACGCGGAGCGGTTCGATTTCCGCGAATCGGTTCTCGTCGACCGGAGCGGCAATCCGCGTCTCATGAGGCGGATCGCGAAGATCACCGGCTGCCATCTGGTCGTCGAGCAGGTGCGCGAAAGGCCGCTCGTGGACGCCACGTACATTGTCGGCGCCGACCGGGTGAAATCGTCCGGCGGCGGGTGAACGCGGGCTTGTCCGTCCGCGGCGTTCGTTGTATCATGAGGAGAGGAGGCGCGCAGTGGCGGCGAAACGCAGGCTCGGGCTCATAGCCCTCGTCTTTTTTCTCGGGGTCATCGTCGGGAGCGTCGTCGGCGAGCTCATCGGGCTCCTGCTCCCCGAAGGCAACGTCATGCGCGAGCTCTTCGTGAGCGGAACGAGCTTCTCGGTGGGGCCGGTCGACGTCGATCTCATCGTGTTCGCCTTCACCCTCGGCTGCACGCTCAAGGTGAACCTCATATCGGTGCTCGGCATCGTCGTCGTGGCGCTGCTGCTCAGGATGTACTGCTGAAACGGAGGAAATGAGGAATGAACGTCATGCCGGTCTTCGCGAGCATCCGGCCGTTGTTCGGCCTCTTCGGGCCGATCGGCTGGACCGAGCTCCTCATCATACTCTTTCTCGTGCTGCTCTTCTTCGGGCCGAAGCGGCTTCCCGAGCTCGCCGAGTCGATCGGCAAGGCGATCCATCGGTTCAAGAAGGCCTCGCGCGACGCGAGGGACGAGATCGAATCCTCGGTGAAGGGGAAAGACACCGAGGGCACGGACAAGAAGGGTTGACGCGGCGCCGCGCCGGATCGGGCGTCACTGGAGCCGTTTCTCCCTGAGATCCTCTATCTTCGCCTTGTCCCGGATCCCCTGATACCAGTTCGCCATGAAGCGCGACGCGGTCTCGTTCCGCATCTCGTCGACGAGCCCGGCTCGCGCCTGTCCGTACGCGGCGACGTCGAGCTCGGAGCGCTCGATGAGCTTGATGATATGGTAGCGCCCCTGTCCCTTGACGGGCGGGCTCACCGCGCCGAGCGGGAGCAGCCAGCAGGCCGTCGAGAAGGCGGTGTTGCCGCCGACGCCCGGTATCTGGTCCATCCGCTTGAACGGCGGCGTCGTCTGAACGTCGAGGCCGTGCGCCCTCGCGCCGGCCTCGAAGCCGTTTGCGATCATGTCTTTCCTCGCGGCGTCCGCGCGGGCCTTCGCCGCGGCGTCCGCCCGCGCGAGCCTCGCGTCGGCGAGCAGCCTCTCGCGAACGTCCTCGAACGGCCGCGTGCGCTCCGATATCTCCTCGATGACCTTCACGAAGTACACGGTGGAGGCCGTTTCGATCGGAAAGCTCGAGCTCCCCGCGCGGTTGCCGAAGGCGAAGCTCACGATGCGCGGCACGAAGCCGATATCCTTCACGAACATGCCCTGCGCGAACGGCTCGATCTCGCGGACGGGAAGGGAGAGCTTGGATGCGGCCTGTTCGAACCCGTCGTCGCGGATCGTCTCGGTGACCCGCCGGATGAACGTCGACAGCGAGTCGATCGTGTCGGCGCCCGGCTCGACCTCGACGAGGATGTGGCGGACGCGCGCCTCGGCGGCGCCCTGAGCGGTTCTGCGCTCCTCGAGCTTCACGATGTGCCAGCCGCGCGCGCTCTTGAACGGTTCGCTGATCTCGCCGGGGCGCAGCGAGAAAGCGACGCGGTCGAACTCGGGATCCATCGAGCCCTGCTTGATGAATCCGAGGTCCCCGCCCTTCGAGGCCGTGGCCTTGTCGTCGGAGTTCTCCTCGGCGGCGGCCGCGAAATCGATCGAGCCGCCGGCGATCTCGGCGCGTATGTCGGCGAGGCGCGCCGCCGCGTCCTCATCGTCCGCGGGGGAGGCCTTCTTTTCGATCTCGATCACCCGGATCCGGCGCATCGCCGGCTCCTTGAAGCCTTCCTTCTTCTCCTCGTAGAGCGCGCGCAGCTCCGTTTCCGGGATCTCCGCGGACGGATCCGCCGCGGGGACGGGGATCTCGACGTACTGCGCCCGCATGGTCGTCGTGCGCTCCTTGAAGCGATCGAGCACGTCGCTCTCGGGAACGTGCGCCTGCGAGAGGAGGTAGGTCTGGAACTTGACCTCGGGGATCACGGCGCGGCCCCAGCGCTCGAGCTCGGTCCAGTCGACCTCGGGGTCGGCGAGCGCCCGGAGGTACGCCTGATAATCGAACTGCCCCTGCTCGTCGGAGAAGGTCTTCACGAGCTGCGGATGCGGATTCTTGCGCAGAAAGGACACGAGCTCGTCGTCGGAGACGGAAATGTCGAGCTTGCGGATCTCCTCCGACATGAGGCGGCCCTGGACGGCGAGCTCCCACGCCTGATCGGCGAGCATGTTGCGCTCGATCTCGCTCGGCTCGTACTCCTCGCCGCGCTCCTCCTTCATCTGCGTCCAGAGCTGGTTCAGCGCGTTCTGGTACGTCTGATAGGAGATATCCTCGCCGCCGACGGATCCGACGACGTCGCTCTCGCCGCGGCTGCGCTCCGGCGTTTGCAGATCCATTCCCCAGAGGGCGAAAATGGAGATGACGAAGGCGATGACGACGATCCAGAGGATCACTTTCGTGCGTTCGCGGAAAGACTTCAGCATGACTCGTATTCCTTCTTTCGATAGGGCGTTCGGGCGCCGCCGCCGCGGGCGGTCGCGAAAAAAATCTGCTGTAAAGTAGCATATTGCACGCGGAAACGCAATTGCTTTCATGACCCGGCATTGGCGGGTTGACACGCTCTTCCGGCGGGTGATACCTTCCCCGCCGTATGAAACGCGCTGGAATCATCATCGCGGCCGTCGCGGCCGCGGCGGCGACCGCCGCCGCCGGCGGCGCCGAACGGTACCTCTGGCCGCTCGACACCGAGCGGAAGCTGAGCTCGAGCTTCGCCGAGTACCGCGACGGGCACTACCACGCCGGCATCGATCTCAGGACCTTCGGCCGGATCGGCCTTCCGTGCCGGGCGATCGACGACGGCGAGGTCGTGAGGCTTCGCGTGCAGCCCGGCGGCTACGGCAAGGCGCTCTATCTGCGGACGAGGGACGGGCGAACGGCCGTGTACGCCCACCTCGACGGCTTCTGCCGCTCTCTCGATTCGCTCGCCTACCATTGGCGGCTCGATCGCGGGCGCAACTCGTGCGACATCGAGATCCCTCCGGGGCGCTTCACGTTCAGGCGCGGGGAGGTCGTCGCCTACACCGGATCGAGCGGGTCCGTCCATCCGCACCTCCATTTCGAGCTGCGGGGAGCGGACGGGGCTCCGTTCAATCCCCTCGAGAACCTCTACGACGTGCCCGACGAATGCCCGCCGATCCTCACCGGCCTCTCCGTCGTGCCCCGCCGATGGGGGAGCCTCGTCGACGGCTCGCCCCTCGCCCTGACGCGCCGCTTCCATCTCGTCGCCGACAGCCGCTACGCCGTTCCCGACACCTTCGAGCTCGACGGCGAGCTCGGCTTCGGCGTGCGCGCCTACGATCAGCAGACGCGCGGATCGTACCGCATGGGATGGCACGAGACGGAGCTCCTCATCGACGGCGTGCTCGCCTACCGCGCGCGGAACAGCCGCTTCGACTACGCGCACTACGGCGACGTGGAGATCGAGTACGAAGCGCGCGGCGGCGCCTCTCCGGGGCGATACCTCGCGCTTTTCCGGAAGAGGGCGAACGGCATGGGCGGGCGCGAGGGCGCCGGCGCCGTCACGAACGGCGGTCCGCGCGACGGCGTCATCGCCCTCGAGCCGGGGCTCCATCGCGGCGAGGTCACGGTCCGCGACGCCGCCGGCAACGCGGCGCGCGGGACGTTCCATTTCGTGATGCGCCCCTTCGGGGAGGGCGGGGCCGTTCCTCCCGGGCCCGCGGCGGCCCCCGCGGACGGAGGCGCCGTCGCACTGGATTTCAGCCGGGAGGTCCGCGCCGAGGGTCTCTACCTCAGGATAAAAGCCTCGCCGCGCCTCCCGTGCGCGCCGGAAGCGGCGCTCCTCGGCGACACCACGCGCGCGCCGCTTCGAGTGCTCCCTCTTCCGCCGGACGAATACGTCGTCCTCGTGCCGCCGGAGCGGTTTCTCGGCGGCGCCCGAACGATGCGCGTGCGTGGGGTCGACGCGCTCGGACGGCCCTTCGAGCGGTTCAAGCAGCTGCCGCTGCTCGCCTTCGAGACCGGCTCGCGGGACTCCGTCGCCGCCGGCGAGGGGTTCGCGGTATGGATTCAGGCGCCGTCGGTGCGCGGGGCGGCGATCGTGCTCGCGGAGGCGGCTGAGTCCGCCGCCGCGGCGACGCCCGGTCTCGTTCCCGTCGGGAGGCCGTTCACCCTCGATTTCTCCCCGGAGGCGTTCGCGCGCCACCCGCTCTGCTCGTTCCGGGCGGAGCGGCGCGCCGGGCTGTACCGGCTGAACGCGGAGGGGAGCTGGCGGTGCGCCGGCGTCATCGCGGGAGAGACGCGCGCGATCGAGATCCGGAGCCCCGGCACCTACGCGGTCATGATCGATACGGAACCTCCCGCTCTTCGCGCGAGCGCGCTCACGCGGGAGGGCCCGCCGAGCGGATACTTCAAGCGCCGGATCTTCGCGGTGCCCGTTCACGAGGAAGGGTCCGGCATCGACGCCGAGTCGGTCTCGGCCTTTCTCGACGACCGGCGCGTCGTGTGCGAGTACGACGGCTACCGGGGGCGTCTCGTCGTGCCGCTGCCGCGTTCGCATCCGCGCGGGCAGGCGCGGCTGCGCATCGAGGCCGCGGACCGCGCCGGAAACGCCGGCGCCGCGGAGTACATCGTTGTGATAGAATAGCGTCGCCTCGTTCATAGGAGACGATCATGCCGGCCGCGGGATTCGTTCATCTGCACAACCACTCCGAGTACAGCCTTCTCGACGGGGCGATCAGGGTCAAGGACCTCGCCGAGACCGCGAAGGCGATGGGGATGAGCGCGGTCGCCCTCACCGACCACGGAAACCTCTTCGGCGCGATCCCCTTCTATCGCGCCGCGGTCGAGGCCGGAGTGAAGCCGATCCTCGGCATGGAAACCTACGTCGCGGAGGGGGGGATGAGGGAGCGGAGCCGGACGCCCGGGCAGGCGCACAACGACCACCTCACCCTTCTCGTTCGCGACGAGGAGGGGTACCGCAACCTCATCAAGCTCTCCTCCCTCGCGTACCTCGAAGGCTTCTACTACCGCCCGCGCGTCGATCTCGAGGCCCTCGCCGCCCACCGCGGCGGGCTCGTCGCCATGAGCGGCTGCCTGCAGGGCGGCGTCGCGCGCCTGCTGCTCGCGGGGCGCCTCGGCGAGGCCCGCGAGCTCGCCGCGCGGCTCGCCTCCATCTTCGAGCCGGGGTGCTTCTACCTCGAGATCCAGAATCACGGCATACCGGAGGAGGCCGCACTCAGGCCGCTGCTCGCGGAGCTCGCGGCCGGGACGGGGATCCCTCTCGTCGCAACGAACGACTGCCATTACCTCCGGGCCGAGGACCACGTCGCGCACGACGTTCTCCTGTGCCTCCAGACGGGCAAGGAGATCGACGATCCGGCGCGCGTGATGAGATCGCACCCCGAGACCTACTTCAAGTCGCCCGAGCAGATGGCGGCGCTCTTTCCCGATTACCCCGAGGCGCTCGCCGCGACGCTCGAGATCGCCGAAAAATGCTCCTTCACCCTCCCCGCGGGCCGCTCGCAGCTCCCGCGGTTTCCGTTGCCGGAGGGGTGCGACAGCGCCGCCGGGTACCTCGAACGCCTCGTGATGGAGAACCTGCCGAAGCGCGTCGCGAACGTGACCGACGAGGTGCTCGAGCGCGCGCGCTACGAGCTCTCGGTGATCGAGCGGATGGAGTTCGAGGGCTATTTCCTCGTCGTCTGGGACATCGTCAACGCCGCCCGGGAGCGTGGGATCCCCGTCGGCGCGGGGCGCGGCTCGGCGGCGGGGAGCCTCGTCTGCTACGCGCTCGGCATCACCGCGATCAACCCGCTCGAGCACGGGCTCCTCTTCGAGCGCATGCTCAACCCCGAGCGCGTCTCGATGCCGGACATCGACGTCGATTTCTGCGACGAGCGCCGGCAGGAGGTGATCGAGCACGTCATCGCCAAGTACGGCAAGGACAACGTCTGCCAGATCATCACCTTCGGGCGGCTGGCGGCGAGGGCTGTCCTGCGCGACGTCGGCCGCGTGCTCAAGGTGCCGTACGCCGACGTCGACCGCCTTACGAAGATGATCCCGCCGCAGGTGGGCACGACGCTCGCGAAGGCGCTGCAGGCCGTTCCAGAGCTCGACGCGCTGTACAAGAAGGACGAGACCGTCAAGAAGCTCATCGATCTCTCGTTCGCCCTCGAGGGGCTCGCGCGGCACGCCTCGACGCACGCGGCGGGGATGGTCATCACGCCGACGCGGCTCGTCGACCACGTTCCGCTCTTCCGCTCGAACAAGGGCGAAATCACGACCCAGTACGAGATGAAGATCCTCGAGAAGCTCGGCATCCTCAAGATCGACGTCCTCGGGCTCAAGACCCTCTCGCAGATCCACAACACCGTAGCGCTCGTGGCCGAGCACGAGGGCGTGCGGATCGACGTGGACACGATCCCGTTCGACGATCCCGCCACCTACGAGCTCCTTCGCCGCGGCCAGACGGTCGGCGTCTTCCAGCTCGAGAGCTCGGGGATGCGCGATCTTCTCCGGCGCATCGAGCCGACGACCTTCGCCGACGTGACCGCGATCAACGCCCTCTACCGGCCGGGACCTCTCGGCAGCGACATGGTGAGCGATTTCATCGAGTGCAAGCACGGCCGCAAGAAGATCGAGTACGAGGACCCGCGTCTCGAGCCGATCCTCGCGGAGAC
>DHHB01000084.1:0-14085 GCA_002403075.1 bacterium UBP1_UBA4783
CGGTGTAGTTCTTGAACGTTTCGGTTACGGGGTCGAATTTCGAGAGGCCGTAGTTCGTGCTGAGCCACAGATAGCCGCCCCCGTCCTCGAGGATGCCGTAGATCGAGTTGTTGGGCAGCCCGTCCTTCATCGTATAGTGCTTGAACGCGCCCGAGCCGCGGTCGAGCCTGTTGAGCCCGCCGCCCCACGTGCCGATCCAGACGTCTCCCCGCGAATCCTCGTAGAGGGAAAAGATGTAATCGTTGCTGATGCTCGCCGGATCGTTCCGGTCGACGCGATGATGCGTGAACGCGCCGGATTCGCGGTCCATGCGGTCGAGACCGCCGCCCTGCGTGCCGACCCAGAAAGCCCCCGTCGCGTCCTCGTGGAGCGTCCGCACGAAATCGCTGCTCAGGCTCTTGGAGTCGTTCGGATCCCTCCGGTAGCGGGTGAACGCGCCGGATTCGCGGTCGAAGCGGTTCAGCCCGCCGCCGTTCGTTCCGATCCAGAGCGCGCCTCGCCGATCCTCGTAGATGGAACGTATCTCGTCGTGACTCAGGCTCCGCGGATCGTTCGGGTCGTTCCGGTAGGCGGTGAAGCGGCCGCTCGCGCGATCGAATCTGCACAGACCGCCGCCGTGCGTGCCGATCCAGAAGACGCCGGAGCGATCGCGATAGACGATCCGGACGATATCGCCGCTCAGGCTGTTCGGATCGGCCGGATCGTGCCGATAGCGGGTATACCGCCCCGTCGCGCGGTCGAGCCTGTTGAGTCCGCCGCCGTGCGTGCCGATCCAGAGGATCCCCTGCTCGTCCTCGTATATCGACCAGATGATCTCCGCGCTCAGGCTGTTCTCGGGGCTCGAGGGATTCGGACGGTACGCGTGAAAATTCTTCCGCTTCGTGTCGAACGTGTTGACGCCGCCGCCGTACGTGCCGATCCACATGATCCTCGAGCGATCCTCGAAGATGTCGCGAATCTCGTCGTAGCTCAGGCTGTTGGGATCGTTGGGGTCGCGGCGGTAATGGAAGAACGATCCCGACGCTCGATCGAAGAGATCGAGACCTCCTCCGTTGGTGCCGATCCAGAGCGCCCCCGAGCGATCCTCGACGATGTCGAACACCTGGTCGAAGCTCAGGCTCGCCGGGTCGTTCGCGTCGTGCCGGTAACGCCGAAACGTTCCCGAGCGCCGGTCGAGGCGGTTGAGTCCGNNTCCACAGATCGCCCGAACGGTCTTCACAGATCGCGCGGACCGAATTGTGGCTCAGGCTCGCGGGATCGGCCGGATCGTGCATGAACCGCGTCCATGCGCCCGTCGCCGGATCGAAGCGGTTCAGTCCGCCCCCGTCCGTGCCGATCCACAGCATGCCGGCTCCGGCTTCGCAGATCCGGCGGATCAAATTATGGCTCGGGCTGTTCGGATTATCCGGGTCGTTGCGGAATATCGTGAACCGGTCCGCGTCGCGGTCGTATCTGTTCAGCCCGTCGTCGGTCCCGACCCACAGATCTCCCGCCCGTGTCTCGTAGATCGAGTTGATCGAGTTGTGGCTCAGGCTCGCGGGATCCGCGTCGTCGTGCAGGTAGAGCTTGAAACGCTCCGTCACCGGATCGTATCGATTCAATCCGCCGTGAAAGGTGCCGAACCAGATATATCCGTGCCGGTCCTCGCAGATGGAGAGAACCTGGTTGTAGCTCAGGCTGTTCGGATCGTCGGGATCGTTGCGGATGATCCTGCACCGGTATCCGTCGTACATGTTCACGCCGTCTTCGGTGCCGATCCAGATGAAGCCGCGCTTATCCTGGATGACGCATTCGACGATGCTCTGCGAAAGCCCCTGTTCGATGGAAATCTGGTTGAACCAGATATCTCCGCCGCGCTCGGCGGCGCGGAGCGGCGCCGCGGCGGCGGAGAACAGCAGAACGCCGGCAACGGCTCGGGCGAGGCCGGTTCCGCGTCCGGGCGACGGAGCGTCTCTATGTTTCATTCGCGGCCCTCTTCCGGCCGGAGCGCGCCGCCTACTTCTTCGGCGCGAGCTTCCAGATCGTGTCGAGGATCGTGCCGTCGCGCCATTCGACAACCTCCACCGGAACGTCCGTCACGGGGAGCGGCGGGGGCGTCGAGCCCAGCTCCGCGGCCTTTTTAACGGAGAGATCGTGGAGCTCCTCGATGCTCACGACCTTGAGGCCGTGCGCCGGAGCGTTCTTCTTGAGCGCCGCCAGGTAGGGGCTCGCGCTCTTCGGGTTGAACGCCACGTACTCCTCGGTCACGGCGACGTCGATGACCTCGCCGGGGAGCGAGACGCTGTAGACGTCCTTCACGATGCGGGGGAAGCTCTTCCCTTCCTTGCCGGTCGCGATCGGGAGGAACATGATCGTCATCTTGGATCCCGCCGCCACGCCCTGCGCGCCGCCGATCCCGCCGACGATGCGCCCGCCGGCGCAGATGCTGTTCACGTTGAAGGCGACGTCCATCTCGAGGGTCGTGAGGACGGAGACGTCGAGCATGTTGACGGCGTTCTCCTTGTTCGCCACGTCGTCGTACTCGCCCGTCGAAATCTCGTGGTGGTTGTAATCCTTGAGCATCGACGTGATGACCTTCTCGGACGGCTCGAAACACTGGCCGTGGAGCAGGTCCCCGATGCAGCCGTCCTGAAGCATGTCGACATGGAGCGACGAGCAGCCGCCGATCGCGAAGCCGGCCTTTATCCCCTTCGTCTTGAGATGCTTGTGAATCTCGTCGAGCACGATGAGGCCGGCGCCGGAGCCCACCTGGAAATTGAACCCGTCGAAGATGACCTCCGCCGACTCCATCACCTTCATGACCTGCGCCGCGATCTGCGAGTTGAATTTGTTCGCGCGGATCTTATCGATGTTGAGCGTGCCCGAGCCGACGCCCGAGGCGTCGCCGGGGTTGTCGACCTTCACGACGAAATCGACGTCGCACATCGAGAGGGAGCGGGGGAATAGGTAGCTCTTGGAAACCTCTCCGGCCAGCAGACACGTATG
The DNA here is from genome assembly GCA_002403075.1 of bacterium UBP1_UBA4783. Lineage (GTDB taxonomy): Bacteria > Krumholzibacteriota > Krumholzibacteriia > Krumholzibacteriales > Krumholzibacteriaceae > SSS58A. Next base: position 2,986 of record DHHB01000084.1, read on the forward strand.
CTCCGCCCACAGCGTGTCGGCGAGGAAGAGGCCGAGGGGGCCCACCCAGTGCTCGGGCTTGCCGAGAAGCCCGTTCGCGTTGCCCCACTGGTCGGCGACCGGCACCGGGCCGAAGGCGACCTTGACCTTGATCTCGCCCGTGTGGAACTTGCGCACGCGGTTGCCGTGTCCGACTCCCGTCACGACCCACGGAAGGAACTCGCCGGCGGTGAGGTATTTTCCCATCTCGCGGTAGCAGTTGCCGACGAGTCCGCCGATCGTGCCGTCCTTGATCGCCTCGGGAAGCCAGGGGACGCACACGTCGAAGAAGGCGTTGCCGAGGAGCTTGATATCCTTGCGCCCGTGGCGCTTCAGGGCCTCGACAACGAGCTTCAGGCAGTGATCTCCCTCGCGGTAGTAGTGGGGATAGGAGATCCAGTCGCCGTCCTTCAGCATCGAAACGACGTCGTCGAGCGTTCTGATCTTGCTCTCGCCGTGGCGAATCGCGGCCCGTCCCGGTCTCCCCGCCCACGGATCGCCGTACGACGGATCGTATGCCTGTTTGTACGGCCGTTTCGCGACGCCGTTCACGATTGTCGGGACTGTGCGCCCGATTGCGTTCTTCACGAACTCCATGAAAACCTCCCGATGATGCTCCACGATCGAAGCCGTAACAGCAATTTCCATATAGTGTAATCTTTCCGGCATTTCTGTCAATAGGGATAATAGCGCCGCGCGATCCCCGGCCTCGGCGAGCAGGCGGCCCCGGGCTCGCGGAACTCCGCCTTCGCGCCGCCCGATTTTGTCTTGACAATTCCGGAATATCTCAATACATTCAAACGTCTTGTGCCGCGTTTTGCGCGACCGAAATCCGATTTCAATTATCCCGCGAGAGAGGGAAAGCCTTTAGGAGGTAGAAGATGGCAGAGGAGAAGAAAACCATCCATTCGATGCTCGACGAGCGGCGCGTGTTCAATCCGCCGAAGGGCTTCGTCGAGAAGGCCCACGTGAAGAGCATGGACGAATACAAGAAGCTCTACGGCGCGTCCGAGAAGGACCTCAAGGGCTTCTGGGCCGAGCAGGCGAACTGCATCGACTGGTTCAAGAAATGGGACACGGTGCTCGACGATAGCAAGTTCCCCTTCGTGAAGTTTTTCTCCGGCGGCACGACCAATATCTCCTATAACTGCCTCGACCGCCACCTCAAGACGCGCGGCGACAAGACCGCCCTCATCTGGGAAGGCGAGCCGCTCACCGATTCGAGGAAGTTCACGTACAAGGAGCTCCACCGCGAGGTCTGCAAGTTCGCGAACGTGCTCAAGTCCCACGGCATCAAGAAGGGCGATCGCGTCAACCTGTACCTTCCGATGATCCCCGAGCTCGCCATCGCGATGCTCGCCTGCACGCGCGTCGGCGCGATCCATTCGATCGTGTTCGGCGGCTTCAGCGCCGAGTCCCTCAAGGACCGCATCGTCGACGCCGGCGCGAAGATGCTCGTCACGAGCGACGGCAGCTTCCGCCGCGGCAAGGCCGTGGCGCTCAAGGCCGGAGCGGACGCGATCCTCGGCGCATGCCCGACGATCGAGCACGTGATCGTCGTGAAGCGCACGGGGCTCGACGTCGCGATGACACCGGGCAGGGATTTCTGGTGGCACGAAGAGATGGCGAAGGCCTCCGACACCTGCGAACCGGCGCACATCGAGGCCGAGGACATCTCCTTCATCCTCTACACGAGCGGCACCACGGGCAAGCCGAAGGGCGTCGTCCACACGACGGCCGGCTACCTCATGTACGTGACGATGACGAACAAGCTCATCTTCGATCTCCGCGAAGACGACATCTACTGGTGCACCGCCGACATCGGTTGGATCACGGGCCACTCGTACATCGTGTACGGCCCTCTTTCGAACGGCGCGACCACGGTCATGTTCGAGGGCGTTCCGAGCTTCCCGGAGCCGGATCGTTTCTGGAAGGTCGTCGCGAAGTACAAAGTGTCGGTGTTCTACACCGCGCCGACCGCCATCCGCGCCATCGCGCGGGACGGCGACGACTGGCCGGCGAAGAACGATCTCTCGAGCCTGCGGCTGCTGGGATCCGTCGGCGAGCCGATCAATCCCGAGGCCTGGATGTGGTACTACCGGGTGATCGGCGGCGAGCGCTGCCCCATCGTCGACACGTGGTGGCAGACCGAAACGGGTGGCATCCTCATCACGCCGCTCCCCGGCGCGTTTCCGCTGAAGCCGGGTTCGGCGACCCTGCCGTTCCCGGGCGTGTTCCCGAAGGTCGTCCGCGAGGACGGATCTCCGTGCGAGACGAACGAAGGCGGCTATCTCGTCATCGAGAAGCCGTGGCCGGGACAGCTCCGCACGATTTGGGGCGACGACCAGCGCTTCAAAGACCAGTACTACAGCCGCTTCAAAGGCGTGTACTTCACGGGCGACGGCGCTCGGAAGGACGAGGACGGCTACTTCTGGCTCATGGGCCGCGTCGACGACGTGATCAACGTATCCGGCCACCGGATCGGAACGATGGAAGTCGAGAGCGCCCTCGTGAGCCACGAAGCGGTCGCGGAGGCCGCGGTCGTGCCGATGCCCCATGAGATCAAGGGCGAGGGCCTCTACGCCTTCGTCACCCTCACGGGCGGTTTCGACAAGAGCGACAAGCTCAAGGAAGAGCTCCGCAACCACGTTTCGAAGATGATCGGGCCGATCGCGAAGCCCGACAAGATCCAGTTCGCCGACGCGCTTCCGAAGACGCGCAGCGGAAAGATCATGCGACGGATCCTCAAGGTCATCGCCACCGGCAGCACCGAGGTCGGCGACACGACGACGCTCGCCGATCCGCACGTCGTCGAGCATCTCCTCGAGGAACGCCAGTAAGCCCGCAGGCGGACGGCGGGGGGGGAAAGCCCCCCGCCGTTTCCGCTTGATGAGGCCGAGCGAAGTTACTATATTTCGCCTAATTTATTCGTCGGGCGGGGAGGTGTGGAGGGGGGTTTTTCGTCCCTGAAGCGCGAGGGAATGACATGAAAAAGCCGGTCAAATCGGAAGAGGAGCTCGGGTGGAAGGACATCGAGGTCGGCTGCACGGTTTCCGACGCCGGTAACGCCGCGCAGTACCGAACCGGCGACTGGCGATCCACGCGTCCCGTCTGGGATCACACGCGCTGCGTCAAATGCGGCGTCTGCTACATCTTCTGCCCCGATTCCGCCGTTCGAAAAAACGAGGAAGGCTACTTCGAGGCGGACCTCTTCTACTGCAAGGGATGCGGCATCTGCGCGCAGGAATGCATAACGGCCTGCATCAAGATGGTGGAGGAGGCGGAGGAATAAATGCCGAAACGAATCGGAATCGAAAACTCGATCGCCGCCGCCGACGCGGTCGCCATGGCGAACGTCGACGTCGTCGCGGCGTATCCGATCACTCCGCAAACCCATATCGTCGAGCACCTCGCCGAGCTCGTCGCCGACGGAGAGCTCGACGCCGAGTTCATCCCCGTCGAGTCCGAGCATTCCGCGATGAGCGTCTGCTGCGGCTCGTCGGCGATGGGAGCGCGCACCTTCACCTGCACGAGCGCGCAGGGGCTCGCCCTCATGAACGAGATCGTGTTCATCGCGGCGAGCCTCCGGCTCCCGATCGTGATGATACTCGCGAACCGCTCCCTCTCGGGGCCCTTGAGCATCTGGAACGACCACACCGACGTGATGTCGGTTCGCGATTGCGGATGGATACAGGTCTTCGCCGACAACGGGCAGGAGCTCTTCGATCACGTGCTCTACGCCTTCCGGGTCGCCGAGGACCCGACTGTCTCCATTCCGGTCATGATCAACATCGACGGCTTCATCGTGACGCACGTCATCGAGGCGATCGAGTACTGGGACAAGGAGCAGGTCGCGCGGTATCTGCCGGCCTTCAAGCCCGTGAACGTGCTCAACCCCGACGCCCCCGTCACGTTCGGCGCCTTCGGCATACCGAACATCTTTTCCGAAACGAAAAAAGCGCAGGACGCGGCGCTCCTCGCCTCGAAGCCCGTGATCATGAAGGCATGGGACGAGCTCGCGAAGGTGACGGGCCGCTCGTACAAACCGGTCGAGACCTACAAGCTCGATGGCGCCGAAACGGCGATCCTCACGATGGGAAGCTTCGGCGAGACCGCCTCGATCGCGGTCGACCGGCTCCGCGCGCAGGGGAAGGCGGTCGGACAGATTCGGCTCCGCCTGTGGCGTCCCTTCCCGTTCGACGAGATTCGCGAGGCCGTGAAGGGCGTCAAGAAGCTCATCGTCATCGACCGCGCGATCTCCTACGGCGGTCCCGGCGGCCCCGTCGCGAGCGAGATCCGCGCCGCGCTCTATCACGAGCAGCAGCGGCCGGCCGTCGTGAACTTCCTCGCGGGATTCGCCGGGCGGGACGTCACGCCCGAGGATTTCATCGCGATGTACGGAACAACGGAGACGCTCGCCGCGGGAGGCGCTCCGATCCGCCAGGAGGATTATCTCTTCTACGGGGTGAGGGAGTAATGGAATCGCTCAACGTATACGCCTCGAGGCTCGTCACGAAGCGCGAACACTTCGCCCCGGGACACCGCGCCTGCCAGGGATGCGCGGAGGCGCTCGCCGTGAGACTCGTCGCGAAAGCGCTCGGCCAGAACGTCGTCGTCGCCTCCGCGACGGGGTGCATGGAGATCATCTCCACGCCGTTTCCGTTCACGAACTGGCGAGTGCCCTGGATTCACGTCGCGTTCGAAAACGCCGCGGCCGTCGCGACGGGCGCCGAAGGGGCGTATCGCGCGCTCGTGCGGAAGGGCGCGCTTCCCGAGAAGGGGACTGTCTTCCTCGGCATGGGCGGAGACGGCGGGACGAGCGACATCGGACTTCAGGCGCTTTCGGGGGCGTTCGAGCGAGGCCACCGCTTCATCTACGTCTGCTACGACAACGAGGCGTACATGAACACCGGCGTTCAGCGCTCCTCCGGGACGCCGTTCGGCGCGTCGACGACCACCTCGCCGGCGGGGAAGCTGAAGGCCGGGCAGGTCACCTGGAAGAAGAACATGCCGGAAATCGCCGCGGCGCATGGCATCCCGTACGTCGCGACCGCCTGCTCGAGCTACCCGTTCGATCTCATGAAAAAGGTCGAGAAGGCGGCGAAGGCCGGCGGCCCCGCCTACATACACATCCTCTCCGTCTGCCCGACGGGGTGGGGGCTTCCGAGCGAGAAGGCCATCTGGATCGGCCGTCTCGCCGTCGAGACGGGCGTGTTCCCGCTCTACGAGGTCGAACAGGGGAGGTACCGGATCACGGTCGACGTGCCCGCGCAGCGGCCGGTCGGCGACTACCTCAAGCCGCAGGGACGGTTCCGCCATCTGACGCCGGAGATCGTCGAGCAGATCCAGACGCGCGTCACAGCGGAATGGGAGAAGCTCCGCGCGAAGACGGCGCTCTAGGGCGGCCGCCGCGGCGGAGTCCGGGAGAAAACGGATCATACGGAAAGAACGGGTCATGGAAGCGAGTCGATCGAAACGAAACGGCGCCACGGAAGCGAAGGTCTCGGAGATCGTCGCGAGGTACGGGCACGACAAGAGCTTCGTCATCCCCATCATGCAGGACATCCAGCGCGAGTTCAACTACCTGCCGCGGGAGGCGCTCGACGCCCTCTCCGCGAGCCTCGGCGTGCCGCAGAGCCTCGTGTACCATCTCGCGACCTTCTACCGCGCGTTCAGCCTGACGCCGAAAGGGAAGTATCGCCTGAGCCTGTGTCTCGGCACGGCGTGCCACGTGCGCGGCGCCCCGCAGATCGCCGACCACATCACGCGCACGCTCGGCATCGAGTCGGGCGAGACCACGAGCGACGGGGAGTGGAGCTTCGAAACCGTGAACTGTCTCGGCGCCTGCGCGCTCGGACCCATACTCGTCGTGAACGAGGAGTATCACGGGCAAATCACGATCGCCAAGACGAACAAGGTGCTCGCCGCCCTCGGAAAAAAGGTAGAGACTGATGAAGAAGTGTAAATCGGCCAGCGAGCTCGCCTCTCTCCGGGAGAAGCTCGCCGCCGCGCGCGATCCCAAGAAACCGACTATCGTCATCTGCGCGGGCACGGGCTGCCTCGCGTACGGCACGCAGAAACTCATCGACAACTTCCGCGCCGAGATCGCGAAGCGGAAACTCGAGGGCACAGTCGACGTCCGCACGAGCGGCTGCCACGGCTTCTGCGAGCGCGGCCCCCTCGTCGTGATCCAGCCGAAACAGATATTCTACCAGCACGTCAAGACGGAGGACGCGGGCGAGATCATCGAGAAGACCATCCTCGGCGACGCCGTCATCGACCGGCTCGTGTACCGGGATCCGGCGACGAAGGAGAAGATCCTCCACGAACACGACGTGCCCTTCTACAAGAAACAGATGCGCCTCATCTTCGGCATGAACGGGCAGATCGATCCGCGGAGCATCGACGACTACATCGCGATCGGCGGCTACGCGGGGCTCGCGAAGGCGCTCGCGATGAAGCCCGAGCACATCGTCGACGAGGTCACGAAGGCGAAGCTCCGCGGGCGCGGCGGCGGCGGCTTCATGACGGGCTGGAAGTGGGAATCGACCGCGAAGGCCGAGGGCTCGCCCAAGTACGTGATCTGCAACGCGGACGAGGGAGATCCGGGCGCCTATATGGACCGAAGCCTTCTCGAGGGCAACCCCCACAGCGTCATCGAGGGGATGGTCATCGGGGCGTTCGCGATCGGCTCGAGCGACGGGTACATCTACGTCCGCAACGAGTATCCGCTCGCCGTGACGAACGTGACGGCGGCGATCGAAAGCGCCCGCGCGTACGGGCTCCTCGGGGAGAACATCCTCGGGAGCGGGTTCAGCTTCGACATCAAGATCAATCGCGGCGGGGGCGCCTTCGTCTGCGGCGAATCCTCCGCCCTTTTCGCCTCGATCGAGGGGCGCGCCGGCGAGCCGCGTCAGAAATACGTGCACGCCACCGACCGGGGGCTCTACGACAAGCCGACCTGCCTCAACAACGTCGAGACGTGGGCCAACGTGCCGCCGATCATCGTCAAGGGCGCCGAATGGTACGCCTCGATCGGCACGCCGGGGAGCACGGGGACGAAGATCTTCTCGCTCGTGGGCAAGATCAACAACACCGGCCTCGTCGAGGTCCCGATGGGGATCACGCTCCGGGAGATCGTTTTCGGGATCGGCGGCGGCATCCCGAAAGGGCGGAAATTCAAGGCGATCCAGACGGGCGGCCCCTCCGGCGGCTGCATCCCCGAGAAGCACCTCGACATGCCGGTCGACTTCGACGAGCTCTCGAAGGTGGGCTCCATGATGGGGTCGGGCGGCATGATCGTCATGGACGACCGCACCTGCATGGTCGACGTCGCGAAGTATTTCCTCAAGTTCCTCGAGCAGGAATCCTGCGGCAAATGCACGCCGTGCCGAGAGGGCATCTACCAGATGCGCACGATCCTCGACCGGATCAGCGAAGGCGCGGGCGAGGAGAAGGACATCGAGCTTCTCGAATGGATCGGCACGGGGGTCATCGACGGCTCCCTCTGCGCCCTCGGCGGAACGGCCCCGTTCCCGGTGCTCAGCACGATCAAGTATTTCCGGGACGAGTACCTCGCGCACATCCGGGACAAGAAGTGTCCGGCGGGCGTCTGCAAGAAGCTCATCACCTTCACGGTCGCGGCGGACAACTGCACCGGCTGCACGGCCTGCGCCCGCGTCTGCCCGACGAAGGCGGCGACGGGGGAAAAGAAAAAGGTCCACACGATCGATCAGGCGACGTGCATCAAGTGCGGGGCCTGTTTCGAGGCCTGCAAATTCGACGCGATAACGATTTCGTAGCACGGCGGCGGAGCGCCGGGCGCGGCGCTCGAGATAAAGGAACCGACATGGCGGATATGGTTACATTGACGATCGACGGGCGGCGGGTGACCGCGAACGCGGGGACGACGATTCTCGAGGCTGCGCGGGACGCCAACATCGACATCCCGAACCTCTGCAGCAACGAGGAGCTTCATCCCTACGGTTCCTGCCGGCTCTGCATGGTCGAGATAACGCACAAGAAGCGGCAGCGCCTCGTCGTTTCGTGCATACACGAGGTCGCCGAGGGGCTCGAGGTGAAGACCGCGACCGAGCGCGTTCTCAACGTGCGCAGGCTCGTCATGCATCTGCTCCTCTCGCGGAACTCGACGCATCCGCGGCTCCGCGAGATCGCCGCGGGGCTCGGGATCGAGAAGAGCATGTTCCCCGTCGATTACAAGGGATGCATTCTCTGCGGGCAGTGCGTGAGGGTCTGCCGCGAGGTCGTCGGCGTCTCCGCGATCGGATTCAAGAGCCGCGGCGACACGCGCGCCGTCGCGACCCCGTTCGACGAGCCGCCCGGCGATTGCATCGCGTGCGGATCGTGCCATTACGTCTGCCCCGTCGGCGTCATTCCGATGGAGGAGAAGGACGGCGTGCGCCGCATCTGGAAGACCGATTTCCCGATGGCGAAATGCTCGGTCTGCGGGAAGTACTTCGCCCCGGTGAAGCAGCTCGAGTACTTCAGGAAGATAGCGAATCTGCCGGAAAACCATTTCGACACGTGCGTCGATTGCCGTTCGACAAAGAAGTAGGACGAACATGCTGGAGATCAGATTTCACGGACGAGGAGGCCAGGGAGCGGTGACGAGCGCCGAGCTTCTCGCCGTCGCCGTCATCAACGAAGGCCGGTACGCGCAGAGCTTTCCGAGCTTCGGGCCGGAGCGCCGAGGCGCGCCGGTGGTCGCCTTTTCGCGCGTCGACGACGCGCCGCTCCGCACCCGCTTCGCGATCGCCGAGCCGGACGTCGTGATCGTGCTCGATCAGAGCCTGCTGCGGATCGCGAACCCCCGGAAGGGCCTCAAGGCCGGCGGCGTCCTCGTCGTCAACACGGCGAAGAGCCCCGAGGAGATCAAGAAGCAGTTCGGCTACGCGGACATCCGCGTGGCGACGGTGGACGCGACGAAGATCGCGGTCGAGGAGCTCGGGCGGCCCATCACGAACACCACGATGCTCGGCGCGGCCGTCAAGATGACGGGCGTCATCAAGCCCGAATCGATCGAAGAGCCCCTCACGAAGCGATTCGGGCGCATCGCGGCCCGGAACCTGAAATCCTTCATGCGGGCCTACAACGAGGTGCGGAGCTAGCCTTCGCCCGCGAAAGAACCGCATACCGTCCCGGCCGCCCGGCGGCCGGGATTTTTATTATGCGGCCCCGCCCGGCTGTCGTATAATCGCGGCAGGCGGCCGCGCCGGGCGCGGCGCCGGAACGGAGCGCGCGGATGTCTCGAAGCGAATATCTCATGGCCGGCGTTTCCGGCGTTCGGGGGATCGTGGGGCCCGGGATGAACCCCGAGATCGCCGTACGCTACGCGGCCGCCTTCGCGTCCGATGTGCGCGGCGAAAGCAGGGTCGTCGTCGGGCGCGACACCCGTCCCTCGGGGCCGGCGCTCGCGTCCGCCGTTTTCTCGGCTCTTCAGTTCAGGAATTGCGAAGCGGTGGATCTCGGCATCGCATCGACCCCGACGGTCGAGATCATGGTCGGCGAGCTCGGCGCGGCCGGCGGGATCATCATCACGGCGAGCCACAACGGCATCGAATGGAACGCCCTCAAGTTTCTCGACGCGCGCGGGGAGTTTCTATCGGCCGCCGATATGGACGATCTCACGGAGCGGGCCCGCGGCGAAGCCGTATTCCCGAGGGGCCGCCCCGTCGGCGTTCTCACGACGAACGACACGGGGGACGCCGTTCACATTCGCAGAATACTCGAGCTCGAGAGGATCGACCGGGAGCGCATCGCCTCGCGCCGATTCCGGGCGGTCGTCGATTGCGTCAACGGCGCGGGGAGCCGCATCATGCCTGCGCTGCTTCGCGGCCTCGGGGTTTCGGTCGTCGAGCTTTTCACCGACGTTCGCGCGCCGTTTCCGCACGAACCGGAGCCGCGCCCGGCGAGCCTCGGCGAGCTTTCGCGGACGGTGGCGCGCGAGAAGGCCGACATCGGGTTCGCATGCGATCCGGACGCCGACCGCCTCGTGCTCGTCGACGGCTCGGGAACCGTGCTGAGCGAGGAGCTCACGCTCGCCGTGGCAGCCGATTTCATCCTTTCGAAGGAAAAAGGTCCGCTCGTCGCGAACCTCTCCTCCTCGCGCATCGTCGACGATCTCGGGGCGAAGCACGGCGTTCCCGTCCACCGGTCGAAGGTGGGGGAGGCGAACGTCGTCGATCTCATGAAAGAGACGCGCGCCGCGATCGGGGGCGAGGGGAACGGAGGGGTCATATATCCGCTTCTTCACTACGGGCGCGACGCCATGCTCGGCGCGGCGCTCGCGCTGCAGGCCCTCGCCGAGGAGGGCGTTTCGCTCGCGGAGAAGGTCGCCTCATTCCCGCGCTACTTCATCGTGAAGGAGAAGTTCGCGTTCGATGGGGATTTCGGGCGGGTCGAAAAAGCGGCGCAAAAACGGTTCGCGGGGGACGTGTGCGCCGCCGATGGTATAAGAATTGATATGCCCGAGGGGTGGGTGCATCTGCGCCGGTCCAATACGGAGCCCGTCGTTCGGGTCATCGCGGAGGCGCGTTTGGTCGAGGACGCGGAGCGGATCGCGAAAGAGGCGGGCTCGCTCCTCCTGTAGCTGAGCGCAACTGATGATAAGGAAAAAGTTGCGCGCTCGTCGTTCACGGCGATCAATCGATCCGAGGTGTCGGTATGTGCGGAATCATCGGATACATAGGCAAGAGCACGAGCGTCGGCGCCATCCTCATCGAGGGGCTCAAGCGTCTCGAGTATCGCGGATACGATTCCGCCGGGCTCGCGATCGTGCGAGACGGCGCGCTCGCCTGGGAGAAGACGGCGGGGAAGATCAGCCAGCTCGAGGAGAAGCTCCGGGGCGTCGATATCTCCGGCAGCCTCGGCATCGCCCACACCCGCTGGGCGACGCACGGCGAGCCGAACCGGACCAACGCGCATCCGCACTTCGACTGCGGCGGCCGGATCGCGCTCATCCACAACGGGATCATCGAGAACTACTCGACGCTCAAGAAAACCCTCGCCGCCGAAGGGCACCGGTTCGTCACGGAAACCGATACCGAGACGCTCGTGCACCTC
>DHHB01000084.1:14207-33462 GCA_002403075.1 bacterium UBP1_UBA4783
GTCGCGGCCATCCTCAAGCACACCCGCCAGGTGATCTACCTCGAGGATCACGAGATGATCGTGGCGACGCGCGACGGTTTTACGACGATGACGGTCGAGAACGAGTACGTGAACCACGACGTGCAGGAGGTCGACTGGGATCTCGACATGATCGAGCGGGGCGGCCATCCTCATTTCATGGTCAAGGAGATATTCGAGCAGCCGGACACGATCACGAACGCGATGCGCGGACGGCTCATCGCGGCGACGGGCCAGGCGCGCCTCGGCGGTCTCAACATGACGGAGGAGGAGCTGCGCGCGGTGAAGCGCATCCTGCTCATCGGCTGCGGTACGAGCTGGCACGCCGCCCTCATCGGCGAGTACATGATCGAGGAGCAGGCGCGCATCCCGGTCGAGGTCGAGTACGCGAGCGAGTTCCGTTACCGCAACCCCGTCATCGAGGACGGCACGATCGTCTTCGCGATCAGCCAGTCGGGGGAGACGGTCGACACGCTCGCCGCGCTCCGCGAGGCGGGGCGCCGCGGCGCCCGCTGTCTCGGGATCTGCAACGTCGTCGGGAGCACGATCGCGCGCGAATCGCACGCGGGCGTCTACATTCACGCGGGACCGGAGATCGGCGTCGCCTCGACGAAGGCGTTCACGTCTCAGATCACGGTGCTCGGCCTCATCGCGCTCATATTCGGCCGCCTGCGCACGATCCCGGCCGGCGAGGGGCAGAAGATCGTGCAGGCGATACAGGCCGTTCCCGGGCAGGTCGCCTCTATCCTCGAGACGAGCGACGCGATCCGCGGGATCGCCGAACAGTACAGCCGGCACAACAACTTCCTCTACCTCGGACGCGGCGCCAACTATCCGGTCGCGCTCGAGGGGGCGCTCAAGCTCAAGGAAATATCCTACGTGCACGCCGAGGGGTACCCCGCCGCCGAAATGAAGCACGGCCCGATCGCGCTCATCGACGAGAACATGCCGGTCGTCTTCATCTGCCCCCGCGACGCCGCGTACCAGAAGATCGTCGGCAACATCGCCGAGGTGAAGGCGCGCAAGGGCAAGATCATAGCGATCACGAACGAGGGAAACACCGAGGTCGTCGAGATGGCGGACCACGTGATCTACATCCCGCGCACGCTCGATTTTCTCTATCCGATCCTTTCGGTGATTCCGCTGCAGCTTCTCGCGTACCACATCGCGGTCCTGCGGGGCTGCAACGTCGATCAGCCGCGCAACCTCGCGAAAAGCGTCACGGTCGAGTGAACGCCGGCGGCCGCCGGCGATGGAGGAGGCGTCGTGAAACGGGCGATCGTCACTGAGGCGGCCCCCGCCGCCATAGGACCGTACAGCCAGGCGGTCCGCGCGGGGGACTATTGTTTCATCTCCGGCCAGCTCGGGATCGATCCGGCCGCGAAGAAGCTCGTCGAGGGCGGCATCGAGGCGCAGGCGGAGCGCGCGCTCCGCAACGTCGCCGCGATATGCGAGGCCGCGGGCGCGTCGATGTCGGCCGTCGTGAAGACCACGGTTCTGCTCAAGTCGATGGACGATTTCGCGAAGCTGAACGCGGTGTACGCGGGCTTTTTCGGCGAGACGCCGCCGGCGCGGGCCACGTACGGCGTCGCGCGGCTTCCCCTCGACGCGCTCGTCGAGATCGAGGCGGTCGCGTACCTCGGGGGATGAGCCTTTACAGGGTTCGGCGGCGGACGTATTATTTCGCCGCGGGAATGGATGGGTTCTGGTGGACCTCGAGGACTTCAAATCCTTCCGCCGGGTGCTAAAACCATCCGGGGTGGGTTCGATTCCCACACATTCCCGCCAGTTTCACATATGGATATGACATTCGCATTTTCACGGACGGCTCTCGCGGCCGCGGCGGCGGTTCTCTGCATCTTCGCGGCCGCCGGCGCCGCGGCGCAGGTTCCGGGCCGGGATCCACGGGGGGCGGACTCGACCGCCGTATCTTCAGCGGACGGCGCCCGGATCGCCGCGCTCGATACCGCAGCGGCCGCTCCCGCCGATACGTCGCGGCGCGCGGCGCGCGATACGCTTCCCGCGCCGAGTCCCGGCCGCGCGCGCGTCGCGAGGCCGGACAGCGCCTTCGTTCCCCCGGAAGGCGGCGTGTGGACGATGGAGGAGCTCAAATCGATTTTGGGCGCCGAGACGGCGGGATTCGCCGGCAAGGAGTACCGCCAGAGGCGAAGCGGCCGCGTCGCCATGCTCTGCGCGCTCGCGTTTCCGGGACTCGGGCAGATGTACAACGAAAAACCGGTCAAGGCTGCGATCGCCATGGGGGCCGAAACGTTCTACACGCTGATGATCTATCAGAACCGGCGCCTCTGGAGCAGGGAACAGCGGATACGCGACCGCTATCCGGTCGATTCGAGCGACTGGCGGTTTCACGACGCGTGGGTGACGGAGTATTGGGAGCGCTCGGTCGACTGGATCTGGTGGTCCTCCGCCGCGATCCTCGTGATCGTGATCGACGCCTTCGTCGACGCGCATCTCGACGACATGCGCTTCGAGATCGCGCCGCGCTCCTCGCGGGACGGCGCGGGACTCGAGCTCGTGCTTCGCTGGTGAGCGCCGCGCCGCGAGCTCGAAATCGGCGTTTGCGCGCCGCGCGCGAAGCTGGTACTATGACGGGAACATATCGATTCGCCGCCGCGTACCATATAATAACGATCGACCGCACGGGAGGATCCGATGGCGTCCGGTGAAAGGGCCGCACAGAAGAAATCGAAGCTCCGCGAATACGTCGAGATAATCGGCACGGCCGTCATTCTCGCCCTCGTCGTGCGCGCTCTCATCGTGCAGAGCTACCACATCCCCTCCGAATCGATGGAGGATACGCTCCTCAAAGGGGATTTCCTCTTCGCGAACAAATTCCTCTACGGGGCGAAGATGCCGTTCGTCGACTTCTATTTCCCGGCCGTGCGCGATCCGAAGGCGGGCGACATCGTGATCTTCAAATGGCCCGGCGACGGCAAGACGGATTACATCAAGCGCTGCATCGCGGTCGAAGGCCAGACGGTGGAGCTTCGGGGGGAACGCCTCTTCGTGGACGGCGTCGAAAAGAAAGAGGAGTACGTCAAGTACATCTACGGCGACGTTCCGCGCAACCCGTTCGGCCCGTACACGGTGCCGAAGGATCACATACTCGTCTTCGGAGACAACCGCGACAACAGCTACGACAGCCGCTGGTGGGGACCCGTGAACCGGAAGTTCCTGCGCGGCAAGGCGCTCTTCATCTACTTCTCCCTCGATTACAAGAAGCATTGGATCAGATTCTCGCGCATCGGCGACATCATCCGCTGAGGGAAGCCGACTCCGCGCCGTTCTCTCGACCTCTTTCTTGACAATCAGGCGCTGACCCCGTACATTCAATTGAAGTGTAGCAGTCGGGTATGGAGAGTGCTATTTCATGAGCGGGACAAACGTCATATCTGCCGATGAAATAAGGATCTTGCGCTATGTCATCGATATCTTCGTCGAGACCGGCGAGCCGGTGAGCAGCCGGATGATCAAATCCCATTTCAGGCTGGAGGAAAGCACGGCGAACATCCGCAAGATCCTCCACCGGCTCGAGGCGCTCGGCTACCTCTACAAGCCGCACGTGTCGGCGGGGAGGGTGCCGAGCGACAGCGGCTACCGCCTCTACGTCGACGGCATCCGGGCGCTCGGTCCGCCGAGCCGCGCGCTCGCCGAACGGATCCGCACCAAGATCGGCCAGGACTGGCGGGACGTTCGCGAGCTCATGGCCGCCACTTCGATGCTGTTGAGCGACGTCACCGATTACATGGGGATAACGATGGGCGTCGTTCAGGCTCATCGCGTCGTCGAGCGCTTCGAGATCGTTCTGCTCGAGGGCCGCGCCGGGATCGTGATCCTCACGCTTGCCCCCGGGGACGCGCGGAAGGTGTACGTGCGGTTCGAGAGGGAGTATCCGCCGTACGTCGTCGAGAGCGCGGGGAGGATGATCAACGAGCGGATCGCCGGGCACGAGCTCGAGCAGGCCCCGGAGCGTCTCGAGAGCTTTCTGCGGGAGGGCGCCGGCGTCGAGCGAGAGATCGCCTCGACCGTCTCCCGCGAGGCGTCGTTCCTTTTCGATTCGCCCTACGATCTCGAGTATTCGTACCGCGGCATCGAGCGCCGCGGGGACAGTTTCGAGCTCAGCAATCCGAAGATCCTCCAGAACCTCGTCCGGCTCATGGGCGAGCGGAATATCATGCTCGGCGTCCTCAAGAACCGGTTCGAATCGGACGTCTCGGTGACCATCGGGCGGGAGAACCGCATGCGCGAGCTCGAGGATTTCGCGATCGTCACGAGACGGTTTCGTACCGCCGATTGCGAAGGGATCCTCGGGGTGCTCGGTCCCATGCGGATGTCTTACCGGCTCGTTCTCTCTCTTCTCGGAACGACCGCCGAGGAGCTCGCGCATATCCAGATCGGCGAATAGCGGCCCACCGTCGAGGAGGATGGTTTCGTGGAGCAGGAAAAGAACGACGTCGCCCCGGAGAAGGAAAGCGAGACCGGCATGAATCGTCCGGACGAGCCCGCGATCGAAACNNACGACATGCAAAAACGCACGAAGCGCCAAAGCCGCAAGGAGTTGCTTGAGCATCTTCAGAAAAAGAACGCGCAGCTCATGGCCCTCGACAAAGAGGCGAAAGACGCGACGCAACAGCTTAAAAATAAAGAAGATAGACTACTTCGGCTCGCCGCCGAATTCGAGAACTACCGCAAGCGCACGCAGAGGGAATGGGAATTGCATCAAAAACGTGCGAACGCCGATCTCATCAGGGAAATCCTCGGGGGGATCGACAACTTCGACCGTGCGTTCGCCGCTCTCGGCGCCACGGAAGAAGCGCTCCAGGAAGGGTTGAAGCTCATTCACGCCGGACTCTTGGATATCCTCAAGAAAGCGGGCGTGAGGGAGATGGAGGCGATGGGAGCGAGGTTCGATCCTCAGTACCACGAGGCGGTCGGCGAAATGGAGAGCGCGGATGTCGAGGAAGGCCGCGTCGCCGAGGTCGTGCAGAAAGGGTACCTGCTCCACGACGAGGTTCTGCGGCCCGCGCGGGTGATGATCGCGAAGAAATCGTAAGGGCTTTCGGGGAATAGCTCAATCTAAAGGGGTCCTCACAATGGCTAAAGTCATCGGCATCGATCTCGGAACGACGTACTCGTGCGTCGCCGTGATCGAAGGCGGCGAACCGGTCATCATCCCGAATCCGGAAGGGGGACGAACGACCCCCTCCGTCGTCGCGATCGCGAAGAACAACGAGAGGCTCGTCGGCCAGCTCGCCAAGCGCCAGTCCATCACGAATCCCGACAACACGGTCTACTCGATCAAGCGCTTCATGGGACGCCGTTTTTCGGAAGCGGGCGACGAGATCAAGCGCGTTTCGTACTCGGTGAGCAAAGGCAAGGGGGACGAGATCCTCGTTCAGCTCAAGGACCGCGGCTACCAGCCTCCCGAGATCTCGGCCATGATCCTGCGGGCGCTCAAACATTCCGCGCAGGAGCACCTCGGCGAGGAGGTCTCGCAGGCGGTCATCACCGTGCCCGCGTACTTCAACGACGCTCAGCGTCAGGCCACGAAGGACGCCGGCCGGATCGCCGGGCTCGAGGTCCTACGCATCGTGAACGAACCCACGGCCGCGGCTCTCGCCTACGGTCTCGACAAGAAAAAATCCGGCAAGGTGGCCGTGTACGATCTCGGCGGCGGCACCTTCGACATTTCGATCCTCGAGCTCTCCGACGGCGTGTTTCAGGTCAAATCGACGAGCGGCGATACCCTGCTCGGCGGCGACGATTTCGACCGCGCCATCCAGGACTGGATCGTCGGGGATTTCAAGATGACGAGCGGCGTCGACCTCTCGAATGACCGGATGGCGATGCAGCGGATCCGCGAGGCGGCGGAAAAGGCAAAATGCGAGCTCTCGACCGTCCACGAAACGAACATCAACCTTCCGTTCATCCACGCCGATCAGGACGGCCCGAAGCATCTCGACATGGTGCTGACCCGCGCGACGATGGAGAAGCTCGTTTATTCGCTCGTGCAGCGCACCCTCGAGCCGTGCGAGCAGGCGCTCCGCGACGCGGGGCTCTCCGTGGGCGACATCGACGAGGTCATCCTCGTCGGCGGCTCGACGCGCACCCCGCTCGTGCGGAAGGTCGTGAAGGACTTCTTCAAGAGGGAACCGCACAAGGGGGTCAATCCGGACGAGGTCGTCGCTATGGGGGCCGCGATCCAGGCAGGCGTTCTCTCCGGCGAGGTCGACGAGCTCCTTCTCCTCGACGTCACGCCGCTCTCGCTCGGCATCGAGACCCTCGGCGGGCTCATGACGAAGCTCATCGAGCGCAACACGGCGATTCCCTGCCGCAAAAGCCAGATATTCTCGACCGCGACCGACAACCAGCCCGCCGTGAGCATCCACGTGGTGCAGGGCGAGCGGGAGATGGCGAAGGACAACCGCACGCTCGCGCGATTCGACCTCGTCGGCATCCCCGCCGCGCCGCGGGGCGTTCCGCAGATCGAGGTCTCGTTCGACATCGACGCGAACGGCATCGTGCACGTCTCGGCGAAGGACCTCGGCACCGGCAAGGAACAGAACATCCAGATCAAGGTTTCAAGCGGTCTCCGTCAGGAGGAGATCGACCGCATGCT
This sequence comes from bacterium UBP1_UBA4783, assembly GCA_002403075.1. GTDB lineage: Bacteria > Krumholzibacteriota > Krumholzibacteriia > Krumholzibacteriales > Krumholzibacteriaceae > SSS58A. The sequence goes on from DHHB01000084.1 coordinate 20,866, forward strand.
CAAGGACGCCGAGGATCACGCGTCCGAGGACGAGCACAAACGCGCCGGCGTCAAGCTCCGTAACGACGCCGAGGTCCTCGTTTACTCCTCCGAGCAGACGCTGCGCGACCACGGCGGCAGCGTCCCGGAGGACGACCGCGCGACGATCGAGGATTCGCTCCGGACGCTCAAGGCGCTCATCGCCGATCCAAACGCCGATCTCGACGACCTGAAGCGGGCGAGCGAGCGGCTTTCGATTGCCGTGTATAAGATCGCGGAGAGCATGTATAATACGTCCGCCGGAAAGGAATTCGGCTCCGGCGGCTCGTGAGGGTGTTCCGTTCGTTGGCGTTCGATACGGTGAGTCTGGGGAGGCATGACAAAGCGGGACTACTACGAGGTGCTCGGCGTCAGTCGGGACGCGTCCCTCGATGACATCAAGAAGGCCTACCGGAAGCTCGCGCTTCAACATCATCCCGACCGCAATCCCGGCAACAAGGACGCCGAGGAGCGTTTCAAGGAAGCGACCGAGGCGTACGAGGTTCTCCGCGACGGGGAGAAGCGCGGCCGCTACAACCAGTTCGGACACAGCGGTGTGTCGGGACCGGCCGGAGGCGGGGGTTTCGAGGGCTTCTCGGGCGGCTTCGATCTGAGCGACGCGCTCCGCGCCTTCATGCGGGACTTCGGCGGGTTCGGTTTCGACGACTTCTTCGGCGGCGAGCGGCAGTCCCGGCGGCGGGGCGGAACGGCGGCCCGCGGAAACGACCTCCAGATACATCTCCGCCTCAGCCTGCGGGAAATAGCCACCGGCACGACGAAAAAGATCAAGGTGTCGCGCATGACCCCCTGCGCCCGATGCAAGGGAAAGGGCGTCAAGGACGGCTCGTCTCGGCAGGACTGCTCCACCTGCCGGGGAACGGGCGAGCTGCGCCAGATGTCCCGCTCGATCTTCGGGCAGTTCGTCAACATTCAGACCTGCCCCGCGTGCGGCGGCGACGGGACGATCGCGACCGATCCGTGTCCCTCGTGCCGGGGCGAAGGCCGGACCGAGGGCTCGAAGAGCGTCGAGGTCAAGATCCCGGCCGGCGTAGCGACGGGCAACTACATACGACTCGAAGGGCAAGGCGATCAAGGACCGCGCGGCGGGCCGGCGGGGGATCTCATCATCATCATCGAGGAAGCCGAGGACGAGCTCTTCGAGCGCCACGGGTACGACGTTCTCTACGATCTTCCCGTGAGCTTCTCGCAGCTCGCGCTCGGCGCGCGTATCGAAATCCCGACGCTCGACGGAACGGCCGCCGTCAAGATCCCGCCCGGCACGCAGTCGCACAAGATCCTGCGCCTGAAGGGAAAGGGCCTCCCGCACCTGAACGCCTACGGAAAGGGCGACCAGCTCGTGCGCCTGACGGCGTACACGCCGCAGAGCCTGTCCAAGGAGGAGCGCGAGACCTTCGAGCGGCTCGAGCGCTCGACGCGCGACAAGCCTCCCGCCGCGGGGAGATCAGCCCGCGGAGACCGGTGAAAACACGCTATTTCATCGTATCGCCCGGCGCGGAACGGGACGGCCTCATCGTCCTCGACGGACCGGAGTTTCATCACGGCATGCGCGTGTCCCGCGTTCGAGACGGAGAGAGCGTACGGCTCATCGACGGACGCGGCGGCCTCTACGACGCATGCGTCGTGCGGATCGAGAGCGACCGGGCGGTGCTCCGCGTTCTCTCCTTCGCCGAGACGCCGCCCCCTCCGCCCGTGGATATCGCTCTCGGCTTCATCAAGGCGCCGCGGCTCGATATCGCCGTGGAGAAATGCACCGAGATCGGCGTGAGGACGATCCTTCCCTTCCGGTCGGAGCGGTGCGTCCGGCGCGGGGAGGCGGGGGAGGAAGACGCGGCGCTCGACCGGCTCCGCCGCAAGGCCGTCGCCTCGTGCAAGCAATCGGGCAGAGCCCACGTCCCCGCGATCGAGAGCGTCGAAAGCCTCGACGGTCTCGCGGGGAGAATCGCGTCGTACGCCCGCGCGTTCCTCGCCGATCAGTCGGGCGGCCTGTCGACGCCGGCGGGTCCGTTCCCGGGCGCCGTGCTCGGCATCGTGGGGCCCGAGGGCGGGTTCTCGGCGCCGGAGATCGCGCGGCTGGCCGCCGCGGGCGCCGTGCCGGTTTCGCTCGGCGCGGCGAGGCTCCGCGCGGAGACCGCGGCGATATGCCTCTCCTTCAAGCTCGCGGAGGAGTTTCGGACGGGGTGAGGCGCCGGCGTCGGCTGCGCGGAGGAACCGCTCAGCGCTCCCGGGCGTCCTGCGCCGCGTGGGGTCCCATCCGTCCGGTCCGCTTGACACCGGGCGCGGATCGCGCGTATAGTGGCGGCAAGGGACTCGGCCGAAATCGCGCAAGGGGGGGATCCATGGCTGGAAACGAAATGGCCAAGCGCCTCGCGGACGATCTCAAAACCGCGGTCAAGGCGAAGGACAAGGATCGTATCGCCGTCCTCAGAATGATCCTCAGCGCCCTCAAGAACGCGGAGCTCGAGGAACGCGAGGAGCTCTCCGACGACATGGAGCTCGCCGTCATCGCGGGGCACGCGCGCCGCGTCAGGGAATCGATCGAGGAGTTCAGAAAAGGGGACCGCCCGGACCTCGTCGAGAAAGAGGAGCGCGAGCTCGCGATCGTCATGTCCTACCTTCCCGAGCAGATGAGCGACGACGACATTCGGCGCGAGGCGGCCGCGATCGTGGTCGAAACCGGAGCCGCCGGACCGCGCGACATGGGAAAAGTGATGGGTGAGATGATGAAACGGTTCAAGGGCCGCGTCGACGGGGCCGCCGTGAACCGTGCCGTTACGGAACTTCTCAGGAAAGCGTAGGCGCCGTATGGACATCGTCACGAGCGTCGTCATCGCGCTCATCGTGCTCTTTTTCTTCATCGACGGGATCAGGCGCGGTCTGTTCCGCGCCGTCTTCGAGATCGCCGGCCTCATCGCGGCGTTCGTGTGCGGCTACTACTTCGGGCACAGGATCGCCGAGGCGCTCGCGGGATCGTTGAGGGTTTCCCAGCCGGCTCTTCTGTATTTCTTCTCTTTCGTCGTCTTCATCGCGGTGGTCGTCGTCTTTCATCTCGTCGGCCTCGTGATCCAGAAGATCGTGAGCGCCACCGTTCTCGGGCCGGTCGACAGGATCGGCGGCGCGGTGTTCGGCGCTCTGAAGGGAGTGCTTGTCGTGAGCCTCCTGCTCGTCATCCTCGCGTGGCTCCCGCTTCCGAAGGCGTTCAAGGAGGACATTCGCGAGAACGCCCTCGCCTCGAGGATCTATCCCGTGCTGCCGGAAACGTACCGCCTCATCATGAGGAGCGTTCCCCCGGGGCCCGCGGTCCCGATCGACCGTATGGAAGACCGCCCGGAGGAATCCCGGGAAACCGTGCGGCGGGGAACCGCGTAATCTACTGTACAGAGCGTGTCGAACGGCTCCGTGCCCCCGGTTGCGCCGATGCATGACGATTTCGCACATACCGCCGAAAAGCTCGAGTTCGGACAGGTCCTCGAGATCGTCGCTTCGTGCGCGCGGAGCGACCGATCGAAGGCGCTGATCCGCGCCCTCGCGCCGTTCGACTCCCCGGAGGACGCCGAGCGCGGTTGCCGGGAAATCCTCGAGATCGTCCGGCTGCGGGAGGCCGGCGAGGCGATTCCGCTGGGCGGCTGGCAGGACTCTCACGCCCTCGTTTCGCTCGCGAGAGCGGAGGGACACCTCTTCGGCGGAGCGGAGCTCGCCGCGATCGCCGCGGGCGAGTCGAGGGCCGCCGAGGTGCGGGAGTTCCTCGATCGCCGCCGCGAAGAGCTTCCGATCCTCTCGGCGCGCGCCGACGTCTTCACGATACAAACCGGGTTCACGCAGCGCGTCGCGCGCGCGATCGGGCGCGATTTCGAGGTTCTCGACGCCGCGAGCCCGAAGCTCGCCCGCCTGCGCGGCGAGGCCGCCGCCCTTCGGACGCAGCTTCGCCGCCGGCTCGCCGATTACACGGCGCGGATCGGCGGCGGCAAGGGGTATGAGTTCGTGACGATCCGGGGGGAGCGGTACGTCGTCTCGCTTCCGCGCGGCGAAGCGGGCCGCGTCCGCGGCGTCGTGCATCAGACGAGCGGAAGCGGCGCCTCCCTCTACGTCGAACCGATGGAGTTCGTCGACGGAAACAACCGGCTCGAATCGCTTCTCGAGGACGAGCGCCGCGAGGTGACCCGGATCCTCCTCGAGCTCTCATCCGAGGTGTTCGCCGCCCGCGAGGCCTTTCTCGGCAATCAGGACGCGCTTCGGGATATCGATTGCGCGGCGGCGAAGGCGGAGATAGCGGGCCGCTTCCGGTGCATCCTGCCCGAGCACGGCGACGGGGGAACGCTCGCGCTCCTCGGCGCGCGTCATCCTCTTCTCGAGAAGCGCTTCGCCGACGAGGGCGCGGGACGGGCGGCGCGGCCGCTCGACGTGCGCTGCCCGGCCGACCTGCGCGCGCTCGTGATATCGGGCCCGAACGCCGGCGGGAAGACGGTGGCGCTCAAAACGATCGGGCTGCTCGTCGTCATGGACCGCGCGGGACTTCCCGTGCCGTGCGCGGAGGGCTCCGTTCTGCCCCGCTACGACGCGGTCTTCGTGGACATCGGAGACGATCAGTCGATCGAGGCGTCTCTCAGCACCTTCTCCTCCCGCGTCACGCGCCTGCGGGGGATCATGGAGCGGGCGAACGATCGATCGCTCGTGCTCATCGACGAGATCGGCGACGGCACGGATCCCGACGAGGGGGCGGCGCTCGCCCAAGCCGCTCTCGAGCATCTCATGGAGCGGTGCGGCCGCGTCATCGTGACGACGCATCTCACGGCGCTGAAGGGCTGGGCCCACGACACGGCGGGGGCGATGAACGCGACGCTCGATTTCGACTCCGACAACCTCGAGCCGCTCTTCGTGCTCAGGATGGGCGTGCCGGGCAGAAGCTGGGGGATCGACATGGCCGGACGAATCGGACTTCCGCGCCCTATCATCGACCGGGCCCGTTCGATGATCGGCGCCGAGAAGCTCCATCTCGAGGAGCTCCTCTCGCATCTCGAGAAGGCCGAGCGGATCGCCGAGGCCGAGCGGCGCGAGCTCGTCCGGAAGGAAAGCGTCCTCTCCGAGCTCGTCGCGAGCTACCGCGACCGACTCGACCGCTTCGAGAAGGACCGGGACGATCTCCTCGCGCGTTCGCGGCGGGAGGCGCTCGACATCGTGACGACGACGCGCCGCGACATGGAGACGCTCATACGGGAGATCAAGACCGCGCAGGCGGGTCGCTCGACGATCCGGGACGCGCACGCGCGCGTGGAAGAGAAGCGCGGGGAGTTCGAGCGGCAGCTCGCGTCCGCGAAGAAGCCGCCGCCCGCCGAGCCGCTCACGGGCGATGAGATCCGGCCGGGGGAGTGGGCGCTGGTCGGAAGCCTCGGCAAGGAGGGGCGGGTGCTCTCCGCCGACGGGCCGCGCGTTTTTCTGGAGCTCGACGGCGGTCTCCGCGTCGAAACGGGCCGCGAGGATCTCTTCCGGCCCGGGCGCGCCGCCGGGCGCCGGCGCGAGCCGTCGGCGTCGTGGAGCGTTGAGTCGCACGAGGCCGTGTCCGGCGAGCTCAGCGTTCGCGGGCTCGAGCGCGCCGAGGCGCTCGAGATGGTCGACGCGTTTCTCGACCGCGCCGTTCTGCAGGGGCTCTCCTCGGTCGTCATCATACACGGCATCGGCAAGGGGATATTGAAGCGCGCCCTGTACGACACGCTGCGCCGCGATCCGCGCGTCGCCGGCGTCCGGCCGGGGGAGCCGGCGCGCGGCGGCGACGGCGTCGCGGTCGTCGATCTCAAGTAGCGAGGCGTATGATTCCGCAGAAAGTCATCGAGGATATCCGCGAGCGCACCGATATCGTGCAGCTTGTCGGCCAGTTTCTTGACCTGCGGAAGGCCGGCCGCAACTTCAAGGCGCTCTGCCCGTTTCACTCCGAAAAGACGCCGAGCTTCATGGTGCATCCCGAGAAGCAGATCTATCACTGCTTCGGGTGCGGCAAGGGCGGGAACGTCTTTCATTTCCTCATGGATTACGAGGGCATCGGCTTCGTCGAGGCCGTGGAGAAGCTCGGCCGCTCGCTCGGGATAGACGTCGACAAATTCTCCGCGGGCGGCGACAGGAAAGAGAAGCTCGAGCCCTACTACCGGGCGATGGAGTTCGCGGCGCGGTTCTACCGGAAGACGCTGCTCGAATCGGGCGAGGCGGATGCTGCCCGGGCCTACCTCGATCGCCGCGGGATCGGTGCCCCGGAGCAGGAGGATTTCACGATCGGCTACGCCCCCTCCGGATGGGACGGACTCTACCGCGCGGCGATGGACGCCGGAGTGGCGCGCGAAACGCTCGTGGAACTCTCCCTCGTCATGAAGAGCAGGGGCGGAAGCGGCTACCGGGACTATTTTCGAAACAGGGTTATTTTCCCCATCGAATCGCTCTCGAACCGCTTTATCGGGCTCGCGGGAAGGGTTCTCGACAGCTCGGAGCCGAAATATCTCAACACGGCCGAGAGCCCCATATATTACAAGGGGAAAATACTTTACGGTTTGAACCATTCGAAGGACGGGATTCGAAAGTCTGAATCTGCAATAATAGTAGAAGGATACATGGATTATCTGATGTTGTGGAAGAACGGTTTCCGCAATGTCTGTGCCGTGTGCGGGACATCTTTTACACAAGATCAGGGCCGCCTGCTTGCACGATACGCAAATCGTATATATATTATCAATGATGGGGACAGGGCCGGGGTGCGGGCTTCGGTGAGGGCCGCAGACGAACTGATGATAGTCGGACTCGAATCGAATATCGTGTCCCTGCCCGAAGGCGAAGACCCTGATAGCTTCGTAAAGAAGAAGGGAGCAGATGAATTGCGCGCTCTCATGCGCTCTGCTCCTAATTATTTTGCGTTTCTCAACAAGGAGGCCCTGAGCGGCGAACGGACCACGTACCGCAAGAGCCAGGTCATACGGCATCTGCTCGAGACCGTTTCGTCGGTGACGGATGCCGTGAGAAGGGACCTTTTGCTGCAGGAAATGGCGGGGCTCTTCGACGTGCCGGTCGCCACCCTCCGCTCGGGGCTGCCGGCGAAGAAGCGCGCGAACGATGCGCCGGGCCCTCAGGCCGGCGAGACGCGGCGCGAGAGCCGGCGCCGGGAGATACAGAAGACGCTTTTCAGGCTCGGTCTCGAGGACGAACGGTACGCGAGGATCATCGTGGAGCGGCTCGATATCGGCGATCTGGAGGGCACGCTCTTCATGGATTACTACCGCGCGCTCGACGCGGCGACGCACGGCGGCGTGGATGTCCGCAGCCCCGCGTTCATCGCGGGGATCGAGGACGCGGAGCTTTCGAAGCTCGCCTCTGAGATCGCTCTCTGCGAGCTGCCGCCGGGGCCCCACGAGAGGTTTCTCGCGGACGGGCTCGTCTGGCTCAGGAAAGAGGCTCTCAAGGAAGAGCTCGAGACCATGAAGGAACGGTTGCGCGCGCTCGAGGCATCGGGAGAGTCGGACGCGAAAGATGAGATGCGCGGCGTCGCGAAGATGTACGAGGAGCTTTCTCGGCGGATGAGATCGCTCAAATCCGAGGGAGGAGATTCGAACTGATGGATCTCGATCGGATCGACGAAATTCTGCTCGGTATCAAGAAGCTTTCCGATGAGAAGGGGTACGTCCTCAACGAGGAGATCGAGGGGCTCGTCGGCGAAGGGTTCGACCCGGACGACATCATCGAGCTCTACGACCGCCTGAGCGACGAGAACATCGAATTCTTCGACACGCGCGAAAAGGCGATCCTCAAGATCGAGGCCCGCAAGAAGCGCGAGCAGAAGGAGGCGAAGAAGTCCGAGGATCTGCTCACGACGGGCGTGCGATTCGACGACCCGGTGCGGATGTACCTGCGCGAGATGGGCAAAGTGCCGTTGCTCGACCGCGAGGGCGAGATCGAGATCGCCAAGCGCATCGAGGACGGCCACCTCAGGATCTTCCAAGCGGTCTTCAGGCTGAACGCCACGACCCGCGAGCTCCGGCGCTACGTGGAGCGTCTCGAGAAGGGGACGATGCGTCTCGAGGACCTTCTCCAGATCGAGACGGGCGGGCTCCACCCGCACCTCTCGGGCCGCAAGGAGCTCAAGAAGTACGTCGGCATCCTCAAGCGGATCATCAATCTTCGCGAAGAGATCGTCGTGCATGAGGCGAAGCTCAGAAAGAAGATCCCCGCGAAGACGGCGGCGCAGGTCCAGCGCCAGTGCGAGGCGCGCACGAAGAAGCTTCAGGACGAGTACCGCAAGATCAAGCTCAACCCCGTTCAGCTCGAGCGGCTCGTCGAGAAGATCAAGGACGTGCTCAAGAGAGTCGAATACTTCAAGAAGCAGATGCACGAGTACGAGAAGTTCATCGGGATGAAGCGCGAGGACGTCGAGCCCGCGATCAAGACGCTGCAGCGGGGAAGCCCGAAGGACAAGGCGGCGCTGCGGAAAAAGGTCAAATGGGCGCCGGCGGAGCTCAAGGGGTTCCACGAACGGTTCCGCGAGCTCGAGCGCGGCATGCGCCAGATCGAGAGCAAAGAAAACGTCAAATACGAAGATCTCCGCCGCATCGTTCAGGACATCCGCGACGGCGAGCGCGGATCGCAGAAGGCGAAACAGGAGATGATCGAGGCGAACGTCCGTCTCGTCATCTCGATCGCCAAGCGGTACACGAACCGCGGCCTCGAGTTCCTCGATCTCATCCAGGAGGGAAACAGCGGCCTCATGCGGGCGGTCGACAAGTTCGACTACCGCAAGGGATACAAGTTCAGCACCTACGCGACGTGGTGGATCCGGCAGGCCATCACCCGCGCGATCGCCGACCAGGCGCGCACGATCCGCGTGCCGGTGCACATGATCGAAGCGATCAACAAGGTGTCCCGCACGCAGCGGAAGCTCGTGCAGGAGTTCGGCCGCGAGCCGACCCCCGAGGAGGTCGCGCGCCGTCTCAACTACCCGGTCGGCAAGGTGAAGAGCGTCATGAAGGCGAGCATAGAGCCGATCTCGCTCGACCGTCCGATCGGCGAGGACGACGACAGCAACCTGAGCGATTTCATCGAGGACACCTCGGCCTCGGCGCCGGATCAGTCGGCGGCGCACGCGATGCTCCGCGATCAGGTAGGGCGGGTGCTGGCGACGCTCACGAAGCGCGAAGAGAAGGTCGTGCGACTCCGCTTCGGACTCGGCGACGGCACGCCGCGCACCCTCGAGGAGGTCGGTACGATCTTCAACGTGACGAGGGAGCGCGTGCGGCAGATCGAGGCGAAGGCGCTCCGGAAGCTCATGCATCCGAGCCGCAGCCGAAAGCTCAAGGGATACATCGATTACTGATCGTTCGGGCCCATAGCTCAGCGGTAGAGCTCCCGGCTCATAACCGGTCGGTCCCAGGTTCGATCCCTGGTGGGCCCACCACACGCACCCTGAAACGGCCCGCGGACGAGTCCGCGGGCCGGAAAATAAAAAAACATTTGCACGATTCGCCCGTATGGTTTTATATCATGCGCGACGTATCGTGCGCACTTCCGGGGCGCGCCCTGCAAGGAGGTGAGTGGATCCGGTAACGCGTCGCCTCGAGCATATATGAACGGAAGAACCGATCTCAATCACACACGGAGGTTCGAAATGAAGAAGTTCACCACCGCGATCGTCGCCCTCGCGGCGCTCTTTGCCCTCTCGTCGCCGCTTTTCGCGGCGGACGGCAAGATGATGTTCGGCGTCAAGGGCGGTCTCAACCTCGCGAACATCATCGGAGAGGACGTCGAGAACAACTCCATGAAGGTCGGCTTTGTCGGCGGCGCTTTCATGTGCTACAACCTCACCGAGATATTCGCGATCCAGCCGGAGCTTCTTTACTCGATGAAAGGCGTCAAATATGAGGTGGGACTTCTCGAGGTGAATCAGAACCTCAACTACTTCGAGATTCCGCTCCTTCTCAAGGTCAATCTGCCGACCGAGGGCAAGATAAAGCCCAGCCTCTATGCGGGACCGGCGCTCGGGATCCTCATGTCCGCCGAGGTGGAAGACTTGGACGTGAAGGATTATATGAAGGGCACCGACATCGGTATCATCGCCGGCGCCGCGCTCGGCTATCAGATGGAGTCGGGCATGCTCTTCGGCGAGTTCCGCTACGAAGTCGGCCTGAGCACGATCTGGGATTTATCGGACGAGGAGCTCACTGTGTTGGATCTGACGGAACAGCCTGACGAGAAGAATAGTGTGATATCCATCCTCGTCGGCTACGGTTTCGCGTTCTAAAGCGCCTTTCGGGGCAAGCTGGTTTTCGCTCGGGCGCGGGCGTCGTCGACGCCCGCGCCCGCCTATGTTCGGGTCCACGCAATGGTCGAGCTTCGACATCTTCACCTGGGCGGCGATATGCCGCTCGTCCGATCCCTCTTCGAGGAATACGCCTCGACGCTCGGCTTCGATCTGTGTTTCCAGAACTTCGACGATGAGCTCGCGACGCTGCCCGGGTCGTACGCGCCGCCGGCGGGAACGATCGTCGTCGCCTTCGAAGACGACGACGCGGCGGGCTGCGTCGCCGTGCGCCCGTTCGAGCCCGGCGTCTGCGAGATGAAGCGCCTGTACGTGAAACCGGCGCGCCGCGGCCGCGGAATCGGCCGCGCCCTCGCGTCGGCCGCCGTCGAGTTCGCGCGCGGCGGCGGGTACGAGCGCATGCGCCTCGACACCCTCGCGTCGATGGAGGAGGCGAACGCTCTCTATCGGTCGATCGGCTTCCTTCCCTGCGAGAGATATCGACGAAACCCCTGCGAGCATCCCGTTTTCATGGATCTGCGGCTGCGATAACGGACTCCGGTGCGGCGTGCGGAGCCTTCCCGGGGCGGCGGCACGCCTTCAACGGGCCCGATGCTTGCGCATGCCTCATCGGCCTCCCGTGAAGGCGGCCCGCGCGGGATCAGATCTCCGCGTTGCATTTGACAACATAGTATGATATAATGAGTTAACACCAATGCGGGGGTCGTTCCACCATGGGCGCAGCCAGCAACCCGGCTTCGATTTGCAACACCCGTCGGAAAATGCAACTCATCCGAAGCACCGTCGTGGCCCTCGCCATCATCGCGTTCGTCTATTTTCAGATCCACTCGTGTTCGAAGGACGATATCGCCGCTCCGGAACCGCCGCCGCCCGCCCCCGACAACGTCATCTTCGCGGCGATCGACGTCTTCTTCGCCGACGCGGAGTTCGGCTGCGTGTCGGGAACGGCCGGAACGCTCATGACGACTCTCGACGGAGGGAAGACGTGGAACGGATCCGCCCTGCAGGCGGCGTATCTCAACGACGTCCATTTCCTCGACCGGCTCCACGGATGGATCGCCGGGAGGGACGGCTCGCTCTATGCGACGCTCGACGGCGGCGCGAGCTGGACGCCGAACCCGGCCCAGGGCTGTCCGGTCGAAGAGGATTTCTACAAGGTGCAGTTTTTCACCGAACGTCTCGGCTACGTGCTCGGCTACCGGGGCGTCTATCGGACCGACGACGGCGGCGCGACCTGGACGAACAACTGGCTTCCGGTCGTCGCCGACCGCGGCGCTCTGGACGTGAGCTTCGTGAACGACCGGACGGCGTTCCTCCTCGGCAGCCGCTATCTCGAGGCCGATCCGGTGTGTCTCTATCGCACGGTGAACGGCGGCGCGCTGTGGATTCCGATCGAGGGATCGCGCGCGTCGGTGTTTCGAACGGTGATGACCGTTTGGTTCGTCGACGCGCTGACGGGGTGGGCCGGCGGCGGAGTCATCATGAAGACCTCGGACGGCGGCGCCACGTGGACGACGCAGGTGACGCCGGCCACCGTGCGCGAGTTCTTCTTCTTCGACGCCGAGCGCGGTTTCGCCGTCGGCGGCACGACGGTTCTGCGCACGAACGACGGCGGCGCTTCGTGGATCGACGTCGCGCCCTCCGACGACCGCATCGCCGATCTTCGCGGCATTCACTTCATCGATCCCCTGAACGGCTGGATCGTCGGCCGGGGCACGGACGCGCGGGCGGGGGACAAGCTCTGCAAGCGCTCGCTTCTCCTGGTCACCTCGGACGGCGGCGTCCACTGGAAGGTGCGCGAGTTCCTGTTCGACTACGCGCTCGTGGCGGGCGCCACCGGCCTCCTCGAGGACTGACGCGGGCTCCGGGAACAGTATCAGAATAATCCTTGACGGCGGGGCCGTTTTTCGCCTATCTTTCTTGCTTCCTTGCATAGACGATGAAGACGTTCACGGGGGATGTATGGTTCGAAACGAGACGCGCAGCGAAATAGAGCGAGGGGCCGGCGGCGCGGCCGACGATTCCCCGCTCAGGAATCTTCAGGATGCTTCCCCCCGGGAAGCATTGTTTTTTTAGGAAAGGAACGGGCATGCCGACGGTCGAAGAGGACATTCAACTTCTCATTCGAATCGTTCAGAAGGACAGGGAGATCAAGAACAGGCGAAAGCTCGTCGACGGCATACCCGCCCGCGTCAGGGCGATCGACAGGGATCTCAAACGCATGGACGAGGAGCTCGCCGAAACGACAAAGACGGTCGACAAGCTCGAGCGGGAAAAGA
>DHHB01000084.1:33480-77101 GCA_002403075.1 bacterium UBP1_UBA4783
AAGGAGTTTCAAGCTCTCCTGTCCGAGATGCAGTATATCAGCTCGCAGATCGACAAGGACGAGGAACGGATCCTCGTCATTCTCGACGAGACCGAGACGCGGCGGAAAGCGGTGAAGACGATCACCGACCGAATCGATCGGGACAAGGGCGCGCTCGTCGCCGAGAAGGAAGGGCTTCTCGCGCGGCAGCGGGAAGCCGAAGACGCGCTCAACGTGCTCGGGGACGAGAAGCTCCGGATCCTCCCGCATCTCTCGAACGAGATCCGCCGGCTCTACGATCGCATACTGAAGGCCAAGGGCGACTCGGGCGCGGCGAATATCGTGGCCGATATCTGCCAGGGGTGCTACTCGCGCGTGCCGCCCCAGACGGCGCACGAGGTGCGCAGAAACAACGAGATCATGACGTGCGAGGCCTGCGGCAGGATCCTCGTCTATTTCGAGGACAAGGCGTAGATTCCCGCCGCGCCGCCGGCGCCCGCGAGGAGACCTCATCCCCATGGAAGCGCTCGCCCGGCTTTTGAAGCTTTTCGCCGACGGCGGCAGCATCGAGGAGTGCTGGCGCGAGGCCGGCTTCGCTTCGCCTTTGGAGGCGGCGGACGCCCTTCGCGATCTCTCCCGAAGCGTCGGCGCTCCGCACGGCGCATCTCGGACCGCGCGGCGCGGGGGGCTCTCGGTCGTCGTCTACGTCGACGGGGCCTCCCGGGGGAATCCCGGCCCGGCGGCGGTCGGGGCGGCGGTCTATACGCCGGACGGCCAGGAGCTCTCTTCGCGCGGCAAGAGGATCGGAGCGGCGACGAACAACGTCGCCGAGTATCGCGCGGTAATCGAGGGGCTCGCCGCGGCGCGCGAGCTCGGCGCGAACGCCGTCACGGTGAGGCTCGACAGCGAGCTCGTGTACCGCCAGCTCATGGGCGCCTACCGGATCAAGAACCCCGAGCTCAAGCGCCTCGGCGAGGAGATCGGCCGCGCCGCGGGGGCCTTCGAAACATGCGAGTTTCAGCAGATCCCCCGGGAGGAGAACCGCGCGGCGGATCGCGCGGCCAACGAGGCGCTCAACAGCCCGCTTCCGGATCCCCGGGCCGAGTGACCGGCGGATCCGGCTCCCCGGAGGCCGGCACGTGCTCGAACGCCTGGAGAAGCGCGCGCGGATTCTCAACCGCGACGTGTACGCGCTCTACGTCGCCTCGAGCCATCCGGCGGTGCCGCGCGTTTCGAAGCTCATCGTCGCGGGCGTCGTCGCGTACCTGTTGAGTCCGGTCGATCTCATCCCGGATTTCATACCGGTTCTCGGCGTCCTCGACGATATACTTCTCTTGCCGCTCGGCGTGGCGCTCGCGATCAGGACGATTCCGCCCGACGTGTGGCGGGAATGCCGGGAGCGGGCCGACGCCGGGCTCGCCGGAGGGCTGCCGCGCAGCCGAAAAGCCGCGGCGGTCGTCGTTTCGATATGGATCGCGTGCGCGGCTCTTATTCTCTTCGCCGTCCTGCGGAGCTAGTGCCGGGGCGGCGGGAATCAAGGAGTGTTCATGACGACGAATCAGACGAAGGCCAGCTTTTTCGGACTCGGCATCGCGCCGGGGCTCCTCAGCGCGCTGGACGCGCTCAAGTTCACCGTTCCGACCCCGATTCAGGAAAAGGCGATCCCGATCGCGATCGAGGGCAAGGACGTGATCGGCGTCGCCCAGACCGGGACGGGCAAGACGCTCGCCTTCGGTATTCCGATGGCGCAGCGCATCGCGCAGGGAAAGGGCAGGGGGCTCGTGCTCGTGCCCACCCGCGAGCTCGCGCTGCAGGTCAACGAGGATCTCTCGAAGCTCGTCCGTTCTTTCAAGCTGCGGACCGCGGTCGTGATCGGCGGCGAATCGATGAAGCAGCAGATCAAGCAGCTCAAGGACCGGCCGCACATCGTCGTCGCCACCCCCGGACGCCTGAACGACCACATCGAGCAGCGCGGGCTCCGTCTCAGGGACATCACGATCCTCGTGCTCGACGAGGCGGACCGCATGCTCGACATGGGGTTTCTGCCGCAGATCGAGCGGATCATCAGGCTGCTGCCGAAGGAGCGGCAGACGATGCTCTTCTCGGCCACCATGGAGGCGGACGTTCTCCGGATCGCGTCGCGGTATATGCATCTTCCGGTGCGCACCGAGATCGCTCCTTCGGGCACCGCCCCCGAGCTCGTGACGCAGGAAATTTTCTTCGTCCTGAAGGAGATGAAAGGGGAGCTCCTGACCCAGCTCCTCGCGCAATACGGCGGCTCCGTTCTGCTCTTCGTGCGGACGAAACGGTCGGCGAGCCGGGTGGCGCGGCTGCTGCGCGGCAGGGGGTTCCCCGCCGCGGAGATCCACGCGGACCGCACACAGGGCCAGCGCAAGGACGCCCTCCGGCGGTTCAAGACGGGCGAATGCCGCATCCTCGTGGCCACCGACATCGCCGCGCGGGGCATCGACGTCAAGGCGATCGAGCTCGTTCTCAACTACGATCTTCCCGATGACGTGGGGAACTACGTGCACCGCATCGGACGCACGGGGCGCGCAGGGGTGAAGGGCCACGCCATCACGCTCGCGACGCCGGACCAGCGAAAGGACGTCAAGGCGATCGAGCAGCTCATCCACTCCAACATACCGGTGTCGCGGCACCCGAAATTCTCCGTCGTGGAGCCGGAGCAGCCGGCGGCCTTGAAGAAACCGGATTTCGGCCGGTATCCGCATCCGAGCAGGCGTTTGCTCAGGCGAAGGAGATAGGAGTCGTCGTCGCCGGGGCGCGGCGGCGTCAACGCGCCCGGCGCGGCCCCCGCCGCGCGGCGGCGGTCGCGAGGACGAGCACGGCGAGGCTCGCGAGAGCGCCCGCGATGAAGCCGTCGACGCCCCACGGTTTCTTGAGCCACGTCCAGACGATCGCGGTGAGCGAGCCCGCCGCCATCGAAGTAACCACCCCCGCGGCGCCCGCCCCCTTCCAGTAGAGCCCGAAGATGAGCGGCCAGAGGGTCGTGCTCGCGATGACGGCCCACGCGAACCCCGTGAGGACGAGGATGAGCGCGGGAGGCTTGAGAGCGATCGCGAGCGAGACGAGACCGACGGCGGCGCTGACGACCCGGTTCGCGAAGACCTCCTGCGCGTTCGTGAGCTTTCTGCGGAGACCGTGCTGGTAGATGTCGCCGACGAGCGAGCTCGAGATGATGATGAGGACGCCGGCGAACGTGGACATCCCGGCGGCGACGACGCCCGCGAGCAGCAGCGCGGCCTCCCACGGGGAGAGCACGAGCGCGACGAGCTTGGGGATCGCGAGGTCGGGATGCTCGAGCCCCGGAATGAGGACGCGCGTGAGGGCGCCGACGAGATAGGGGATGATGGCGATCGAGGCGCCGATCGTCACGATGACCGTGCCGAGGCGGAGCGTTTTCGCGTCCTTCACGCTGTAGAAGCGTATCAGGAGCTGCGGCATGCCCCAGACGCCGAGGCTCACGACGAGGGAGAAGCTGAAGAGCCCGGCCCAGCCCCACACCCCCGGCGTGTCGACGTAGGCCGTTCCGGCCGCCGCGAGCCGCTCCATGCCGGCGCCGAGTCCGCCAACCGCGCCGAACGTCCTGAACATGAGAAGGAGGAGGGAGAAGATCATCACCCACGCCTGCAGAAACCCCGTCCAGACGACCGCCGTATACCCGCCGAGGACGACGTAGAAGATGATGACGAGCCCCGAGATGAGCACGCCGCCCCAGTAGGGAAGGTCCATGAGGACCTGGAAGGCGTTCGCCATCCCTTTCACGACGCTCACGTTGTAGATGATGAGGAAGAGGAACACGATCGCCGCCGAGTAGATCCCCGCGGCGGGGGAGTCGTAGCGCCGCGCGAAGAACCCCGAGATCGTCCGGACGCCGAGGCGCTCGGTCGTCTCCCGCACGCGCCGTCCGAGAACGATCCAGCAGAGCGTGCATCCGACGGCCACGTTGATCGCTCCGATCCAGACCGTCGCCATGCCGTACTTGTAGCCGAACGCGCCCCCGCCGATGATGAGCACGGAGCTGAAGTAGACGGCGATGTAGGACAGCGAGGTCACCCACGGTCCGATCGTGCGGCCGCCGATGATGAAGTCCGCGGCCGACTGCGTCCGGCGGGCGCTCCAGATGCCCACCCCCATGAGGACCCCGATGTAGAGAAAAAGAACGGCGATGCACGCCTGAAGCAGCGTCACGTGTGCCCCCTTTGCGCGCGGTTTACGCCCGTCCGTCGCGGCGGCGGTCAAGCAGCGCCCAGACGATCGCGGCGACGACGCTCGCGCCCGTTACGACGAACGCCAGAAAGGTCGACCACGGAAAATTGAACGGACCCATATCGATGCTCCTAATACGCGAGCAGCATCTCCCAGCGCAGGAAATGCGCCGCGTTTCGTCTCCCGGAATACTCGTAGTACTCGCCCGGCTCGAACATCTCCCAGAGCAGATGGCCGCCGACGCGCGGGCCCGCGTTCCAGACGAGCTTCACGATCGAGAGGGTGCCGCGATAGTCGAAATCGTCGCTGACGTGCGTCGGAAGCGCAGGGCAATGCGGGCCGCAGCCGAGGAGCAGCGCCTCGGGCGCCCACAGAAAGTGCGCGCGCATCTCGAGAGCGAGCCGGCCGCCCGGCGAGATATCGGTGCCGAGCCATCCCGAGGCGACGTTCTGCCAGTAGGCCGGTCCGTTCTCGCCCGCGAGCGTATAGATGTAGAGCTCGCTCCATTTCGGCCAGCGGGAGTAGACGGGATTCCACCCCTCGTATCCGTCGCTCGATTGATCGTCGCCCGAGAGATAGATCCCTCCGCCGGACAGGGTCCACGAGGGAAGCGCACGCCGGACCGTCGCCTGGCCTCCGTATCCGAAGCGGTCGCTCGCCCCGCGGTTTCCGAGCTGAACGGCCGCCTCGAGGACGAAGGAGAGGCTCCCCGGCGCATGCCCCGAAACGCGGGCGCCGAACGTATGGACGTCGCTCTTCGGGAATACCATGTCCTCGTCCCACTCGTTCTTGTAGAGGTAGTACGCTTCGATTTTTCGTTCCCCTGCCGACTCGTCGACGTAAGAGAGGCCGGCGCCGGTCTCCTTCCATTCGACGAGGCTCTGATCCTGATCGTTGGCGACGGGGAGGTACTCGTCGCGCTCGGGGTTCGAGATGAAATGCGCCTCGACGCGCCGCTTCTCGAATTCGGCCTTGAGAACGAGCGCGTTGAAGTAGGCCGTGCGCGAGCCGTCGAGCGGGCCGCCGTCCCAGCAGACGAAGCCGTCGCCGTAGAAAAGGTTCTGCCGCCCGAGCACGAATCCGAAGGGGGTGCCGCCGAGACGCTTTCCCTCGATCCAGAGATTCTCGAAGATGAGCTCGTGAATCTCGAAATCACGGTCCTCGAGGCCCCTGTTCGATTTCAGCCAGTGCCGGTGCTCGTTCGTGAGCAGCGCGTAGAGCTTCCAGTGTTCGCCGGGAGCCCACGATCCCCAGATCTGGGGACGAACGCGGATCGAGTTGTGATCGTCCTCCGCGGCCTCCGAGAGATCGTAGACGTTGGCCAGGTACTCCTGGCGAAGGCGGAGCCGCGCGCCCCAATCGAACTCTCCGCGCGTCGCGGCGGCGGCCGCGGGCGGAAGGGCGAGGGACGCGATCAGCGCGGCGGCGGCGACACCCCGTGCGGCTCCGATTCCGGGGAAGATCATTTCAGCGGCGCTCCCTTCGCTCGTCGGCGATGGAAACAGTCAAAGCCCCCATTTTCTATAGCAATTCGGGAGTCATGTCAAGGGTTCGTCGCTCGGGCCGGGCGGCTGGGGAGACGAATTCATTGCTTGACATATAGTTTGATATATGTCAATTTATGTTCATATATATCGAATCATTCGACGGGAGGGATATATGGACGAAAAGAGAAACGTCGAGGAGCTCCTCGCGTTCTTCAAGGCGCTTTCGGACGCCAACCGGCTCAGGATCGTCGCGCTCCTTTCGCGGGAGGCGCTGTCGGTCGAGCAGCTCGCGGAGATGCTCGATCTCAGCTCCTCGACCGTGTCGCATCATCTGGCGCGGCTCTCGAGGATCGGACTCGTGGCGGCGCGGGCGGAGGGGTATTACAGCGTGTACCATCTCGAAACCGCCGCGCTCGCCGAGATGTCGAGGCGTCTGCTGCCGGAGGAGATGCTTCCCGCCGTCGCGGCGGACGTCGATATCGACGCATACGACCGGAAGGTGCTCAACGCCTATATGTCCGCCGACGGGCGCTTGACCGCCTTTCCGGTGCGCCGGAAGAAGGGGGAGGCGATCCTGCGCTACGTCGCGCGGGCTTTCGAGCCGGGGCGGCGCTACGGCGAGAAGCAGGTGAACAGGATACTCTCCCGTTTCGGCGACGACACGGCGCGGCTGCGCCGCAGTCTCGTGGAGTTCGGATTCATGGAACGCGAGGGAGGCGGGGGCGATTACTGGCTCTCGGGTCGCGGGACGGCGAAATAGGCGAGGCCGCGTCTTTTCTTTACCAAAGGCCGCGGCGGTGCTATATTGCAGCCGCACCACTTGTCGAATCGACCGGCGACGGCGAAGCGGACGGGGTGATCGCGGCGCCCTCGCGGCGCACGAGGAAAGTCCGGGCTCCACAGGGCAGGGTGCTGGGTAACGCCCAGCGGGGGTGACCCCAGGGAAAGTGCCACAGAAAACATACCGCCTCCGTTCGCGGAGGTAAGGGTGAAAAGGCGAGGTAAGAGCTCACCGGGCCGCCGGTGACGGCGGCCGCACGGCAAACCCCACCCGGAGAAAGACCAAATAGGAGAGAAGAGGCGGCCCGTCTCGTTCGACTCTCGGGTAGGTCGCTCGAGGCCGCCGGCAACGGCGGTCCCAGATAAATGATCACCGCCCTTCCTTCGCCGAAGGGCACAGAACCCGGCTTACAAGTCCGCTTCGCCGCCGCCGGTCGCCATTGCGGAGAACGGAACGCAGCCCCCGCACGGAGCGCGCATGCACGTATGGCATCTGCAGCCTGTGGACGAGAGAGTACTGCGGGCTCTCGAGGACGGGCTCGGTCTGAGCCCGCTCGAGGCGCGGCTTCTCGCCTCGCGCGGCGTTTCGGGCGTCGACGACGCCCATCGGATACTCAATCCCGCGATCGAGCATCTCCACGATCCCTTTCTCTTCAACGAGATGGCGGAGGCGACGCGCATCCTCCACGAGGCGATCGCGCGGCGCGATAAGATCCTCGTGCACGGCGATTACGACGCGGACGGCGTCTGCGGGACCGCGCTCCTCGTCGAGGTCCTCTCGCGGCTCGGCGCGGACGTTCATTTCTTCGTTCCCGACCGCGCGAAGGACGGCTACGGGCTCGCGCGGCGCGTCATGGACCGTGGTTTCGAGGCGGGGCTCAAGCTCGTCGTCTCCGTCGACTGCGGATCGAGCGACCGCGAGGTGGTCGCCGCCCTCGTCGAGCGCGGCGTGAAGGTCGTCGTCACCGACCACCACGAAACCGCGCTCCGTATCCCGGAGGCTCACGCCTTCGTCAATCCGAAGCTCCCCGGCGAACGGTATCCGTTCAAGGAGCTCACCGGCACCGGCGTCGCTTTTAAGCTGCTGCAGGGGCTCGAGAGAACGATGGGCGTCGATCTATCCCTCGCCGGCGAGCTCGATCTCGTCGCTCTCGGAACGCTCGGCGACAGCGGCGCCATGCTCGACGAGAACCGCGTGCTCGTTTCGCGGGGGCTCGAGGTGCTTCGCGAGTGGCGCAGGCCGGGGCTCCGCGCGCTGCGCGACGAGAGCGGGCTCTCGAAGAACGGCTTTTCGACGCGGCAGCTCAGCTTCACCGTCATCCCGCGGATCAACTCGCCGGGCCGCATCGGGAGTGCGCGCGCCGCGGTCGATCTGCTCGTCACCGCGGACGAGGCGGAGGCGGCGCGGATCGCCCGGCAGATCGGCACCGACAACGAGCGCCGCAAGGAGCTCGGCAACGGCGTCATCGACGACGCCGTGAAATACGCGGAATACCGCGTCTGGCACGACGAACCGAAGGCGCTCGTGTTCTCCGCGCCGACGTGGCACGAAGGTGTCGTCGGCATCGCCGCCGCGCGGCTCGCCGAGCGGTACGACATGCCCGCNNGGAAAAGTGAACGTCAAGGAGGCGCTCGAGCGCTGCTCGCGCTATCTCGTCGACTTCGGCGGCCACAAGGAGGCGGGCGGGTTCAGCATCCGCGAAGAGGACATACCCGATTTCCAGCGCATGTTCGAGGAGGTCGTCGAGGAGCTCGTGTCGTGCCCCGCGGCGCCGTGCGCCCTTCGGGCGGACGCGGAAGCGGTTCTCGCGGACTGCACGCTCGATCTCTCGTCTTTCATCGAGCGTCTCGGTCCGTTCGGCGCGGCGAACCCGGAGCCGCTGCTCATGATCAGCAATCTCAAGGTCGTCGGACATCCCCGCGAGGTCGGCGGCGGCCACCTCAAGTTCGAGGCCGCCGACGCCACGGGGGAGGTGCGCGACCTCATAGGTTTTTCGATCGTTTCGAGGTGGAAGCCGGAGGACGTCGACGGGAAGACGGTCGACGTCCTCGCGCATATGCGGAAAAACACCTATCAGGGAAAGACGGCCCCGCAGATCCAGATCGGCGAGATGCGGTTGTCCGGGACGGCCGAGCCTTCCGGGAGCGGCGCCGCCGTTTCCGGCGCGGAGTGACCGATATGCGCGTCGTTGTCCAGCGCGTGAGCGAGGCGTCCGTCGAAGTCGACGGGAGGATCGTTTCGTCGATCGGCCCCGGCATCCTCGTTCTCGCCGCGTTCCGGAGCGGGGACACCGACGCCGATCTCGATTGGACGGCGCGGAAATGCCTCGAGCTTCGGATCTTCGAGGACGAAGCGGGCAAGATGAACCGTTCCGTCCTCGACACGGAGGGATCGGTGCTCGTCGTTTCCCAGTTCACGCTGTACGGCGATTGCCGCAGGGGGCGGCGTCCCGATTTCCTCGAGAGCGCGCCGGCCGCCCGCGCGGCCGAGCTGTACCGGAATTTCGTCGATCTGCTCGGCGGACTGTACCCGAGGATCGCCGAGGGGGTGTTCGGGGCGGCGATGAAGGTGCGCCTCGTGAACGACGGTCCCGTGACGCTCATCGTCGAGCGCGGCGGATCCGATCCCGGGGAGCGGCCGCGATGAACCCGTTCGTGCCCGAGCGTCTCCAGCGCGGCCTCGTTCTCGCGAGCGCCTCGCCGCGGCGGCGCGACATACTCGAACGCCTCGGATTCGAGTTCGAGACGATCGCGACCGGCGTCGAAGAGGACGACGTCGCGTGCGCCGACGATCTTCGTTTCGCCGGAATGCTGGCCGAGCGGAAGGCCGCGGCCGCGCGCATCCTCCGTCCCGCGGGCACGATCATCGCGGCCGATACGATCGTCGCGTGCGCCGGACGAAGGCTCGGAAAGCCGGCGGACGAACGCGACGCGGCCGCGATGCTCCGGCTCCTCTCGGGACGGCCCCACGAGGTGATCACGGGCGTCGCCCTCGCGCGCGCGGCGACCCCCGCTCTCGTGCGCGCGGAGCGGACGACGGTGTACGTCCGCGCGCTCGCCGACGAGGAGATCTCCCGGTACGTCGCCACCGGCGAGCCGTTCGGCAAGGCCGGCGCCTACGCGATTCAGGGGCACGCCGCGCCGTTCGTCGAACGGATCGACGGATGCTACTTCAACGTCGTCGGTCTTCCGGTGGCGCTTCTGTTCAGAATGTTCTCGGAGCTCGAAAGGACGATCGAATGATCCTGCCGACGATCGATTACCGCAAGGGACGGGTCGAGATCATCGACCAGACGCTGCTTCCGGGAAGGCTGCGCGTCCTGCGCCTGCGCTCGCTCGCGGAGCTCGAGGAGGCGATCGGGAGCCTGCGCGTGAGGGGCGCTCCGGCGATCGGGCTCGCCGCGGCGTACGGCATGCTCCTCTCCCTCGAGGAGCACCTCCGGAAACGGGTGAAGGGAGCGCCCCGGTACTTCTTCGACCGCGGATCCTTCGTGACTCCCTTCTCCGACGCGGGCATCTCCGCGGGCGAGATCCGGCGCGCGCTCGAGTCGGCGCGGAAGCGGATCGCCGCGACGCGCCCGACGGCGGCGAACCTCTTCTGGGCGCTCGATCGAGTCGCGCACGCGGCGAGGCACGGCGGGCGGGATCCCTTCGAGATATGCTGCTCCACGGCCGCCGAGGCCTTCTGGATCCATCACGAGGAGCTCGAGATCGAGCTCGCGATCGGACGCAACGGCGAGCGCCTCATCCGGGACGGCATGAACGTGCTGACGCACTGCAACGCCGGAGGGCTCGCGACGGCGGGTTTCGGGACGGCGCTCGGGGTTCTCTACGCCGCGTGGGAGAAGGGGAAAAGGTTCCACGTGTACGTCGACGAGACGCGGCCGCTCCTGCAGGGGGCGCGCCTCACGGCGTGGGAGCTTTCGCGCCGCCGCATCCCGCACACCCTTCTCTGCGACGGAGCCGCCGCTTCCCTCTTCGCGGCGGGGAAGGTCGACGCGGTCGTCGTTGGCGCCGACCGCGTCGCGGCGAACGGCGATACGGCAAACAAGGTGGGTACCCTCGGGCTCGCCGTTCTGTGCGCGCGGTACAAAAGACCTTTCTACGTCGCGGCGCCGGCGTCGACGTTCGATCACTCGATCCCCGCGGGAAGCTCGATCCCCATCGAGGAGCGGGGAGGGCGCGAGGTGACGTCGATCGGGGGGAGGCGGATCGCCCCCGAGGGCACGCGGGCGTACAACCCGGCTTTCGACGTGACGCCGGCCACTCTCGTGCGGGCGATCGTCACGGAGCGCGGCGTCATAAAACACCCGAACAGCGCCAAAATACGTTTGTTCGCAAAGGGTTAGGCGGCCAGCGGCCCCGCCGGCCGGCTCGGGACGCGCCCGTCGGCCCCGGACGTTCCCCCGCGAACGGTTTGCCGCTTGACATAATTCCTTGCCCCGTATATATTTCGTTGTTTCACGGGTGACCAGATCGCATTTCGGAGGAATGTGATGCAGAAGACGTTTGTTCTCAAAGGCAAGGACATCAAGCGAGACTGGTACATCGTCGACGCGACCGGCTTGCCGCTCGGCAGGCTCGCTTCGAAGGTGGCCCAGGTGCTCCGCGGCAAGGCGAAAACGACCTACACGCCGTTTCTCGACGGCGGGGATTTCGTCGTCGTCGTGAACGCCTCGAACGTCCATCTCTCCGGCCGCAAGCCCGAGATGAAGACGTACTGGCGGTACACGGGATACCCCGGAGGGCTGCGCATCACGAAGTACAAGGACGCCCTCGCGAAGCGTCCGGAGTTCGTGATCACGCACGCCGTCAAGGGCATGCTTCCCCACAACAGGCTCGGCAGACGCCTCATCAAGAAGCTCAAGGTGTACGGCGGCGCCGAGCATCCGCACGCGGCGCAGCAACCGCGCGTCCTCGAGATCTAGCCCCCTCGCGGGGCGGTCTCGCGCGAACCGGGCGGCATACACGGCCTGAAGGAGGTGAACAGGTGGCGAAAGAAATGTTTCATGCGGTCGGCAGGCGCAAATCCTCCGTCGCGCGCGTGTACCTGTCTCCGGGCACGGGCAAGTTCATCGTGAACGGACGGGAGGTCGAGGAGTACCTCAAGCGCGAGGCGCTCTCCATGATCGTGCGGCAGCCGTTCGACGTGACGAACTCGCTCGGCAAGTACGACGTCAAGGCGACCGTCCGCGGCGGCGGCACCGCCGGTCAGGCGGGGGCGCTTCGACTCGGCATCGCGCGGGCGATCATGATGCACGACGAGACGCAGAAGAAGGTGCTCAAGGTCGGAGGATTCCTCACGAGAGATCCGCGCGAGAAGGAACGGAAGAAGTACGGGCAGGCGGGGCGCCGGAGAAAGTTCCAGTTCTCGAAGCGCTAGGATCGATCGAATTCACACATCCCTCGTACCGGCCCCGGGTGTTCTCGACGAACGGGAATGGGGCGCGCCCGAGGGGGATGGCGGCATAACCGAAGGAGGACACGCGGTGAACGTCACCATCAAGGACATGCTCGAGGCGGGCGCTCATTTCGGGCACCAGACGCGGCGCTGGAATCCGAAAATGAAGCCCTACATCTACAAAGAGCAGAACGGCATCTACATCATAGATCTCCGCCACACGATGACCCAGATGGAGAAGGCCTCGAAAACGGTCGAGGCCTTGGCGGCGGAGGGCAAGACGGTCATATTCGTCGGCACGAAGCGGCAGGCCAAGGAGAGCGTCCAGGAGGACGCGACCCGCTGCGGCATGTACTACATCAACGAGCGCTGGCTCGGCGGCATTCTCACCAACTTCCGCACGATCAAGCAGAGCATGGACCGTCTCGACAACCTCGAGGCGATGGAGCGCGACGGCCGGATCAACCAGCTTTCCAAGAAAGAGAAGCTGGACATGGAGAAGCAGAAGGCGAAGCTTCTCAAGGTGCTCTCCGGTATCCGCGGCATGACGCAGATCCCGTCCTGTCTCGTCGTCATCGACACGAAGAAGGAGGAGATCGCGGTCAAGGAGGCGCGCAAGCTCGGTCTCTCGATCATCGGTCTCGTCGATACGAACGCCGACCCCGACGAAGTCGACATCCCCATACCGGCGAACGACGACGCGATCCGCTCGATCAAGCTCTTCACCAGCGTCGTCGCCGACGCGGTCGTCGCGGGGCGCGCGCGCTTTCTCAAGGACAAGGATTTTCTCGACGAGAAGGCGAAACAGTCCGCCGGCGCGGCCGCCAAGGACGATCGTCCGGACCGCGGCGACCGGGGTGGGGATTCGCGGCGACGCCCGCCGCGCAGGACCCCCGAGGAGACGGGCGGAGACAAGCAATCGGAGCGCTGATCAGGCGGCGCTTTGACATACGGACACATCAGGGAGGAATCGTCGATGAGCATCACACCGAAGCAGGTGAGCGACCTTCGCGCGAAAACGGGCGCGGGAATGATGGATTGCAAGCGCGCTCTCGAGGAGGCGCAGGGGGACACGGAGAAGGCGATCAAGCTTCTGCGCGAGAAGGGGCTCAGCGTGGCGGCGAAGAAGGCGACGCGCGCCGCGAACCAGGGGTGCATCTTCTCCTACATACATCCCGGCGCCAAGATCGGGGTTCTCCTCGAGCTCAACTGCGAGACCGATTTCGTCGCGCGCACGCCCGATTTCCAGACGCTCGGCAAAGAGATCGCCATGCAGATCGCCGCGGCCTCGCCGGTCGTGGTGCGCCGCGAGGAGCTCCCGGCCGCCCTCCTCGAGCGCGAACGGGAGATTTATCGCAACCAGGCGCTCCAGTCGGGGAAGCCCGCCAACGTCGTGGATAAAATTGTTGAAGGGAAGCTCGAGAAATACTACCATGAGGCGTGCCTTCTCGAGCAGCCGTTTATCAAGAACAACGATGAAACGGTCGAGCAGGTCGTCACGGCGGTCATCGCCAAGCTGGGGGAGAACATGGTCGTCCGGCGTTTCTCCAGATTCCAGTTGGGGGAGGAACTGAGCTGAGACGGTGCGGCGTGCGGAAGACGGGTGGCGGCCACTGAAGAGACAGGGCGCAGGGGGGCTATCCCCTGCGCCTTTTTTCCGACCGGCCGCGCGCCCCGGGGCGGCGGATCCGGACGGCGGGGAGGGATCGATTCGTGAAGCGCGCTCTCAAGTACAGGCGTCTTCTGCTCAAGGTGAGCGGCGAAGTGCTCGGCGGAGCGGAGACGAGCATCGATTTCGACCGGGTGGCGGCGTTCGCGGGCGAGCTCCGCGACGCGGTCACGGCGGGGTGCGAGGTCGCCGTCGTCATCGGCGGAGGGAACATCCTGCGCGGATACCGCGCGAGCGAGCGGGGTGTCGACCGCGTGGCGGCCGACAGCATGGGGATGCTCGGCACGATCATCAACGCCATCGCGCTCCAGTCGGCTCTCGAGCGAGCCGGCGTCGAGGCGCACGTCATGACCGCCATCGCGATGGAGCAGTTCGCCGAGCCGTATATCCGCCGGCGCGCTCTCGATCATCTCGAGAACGGCCGCCTCGTGATCCTCGCCGGCGGCACGGGCAACCCGTACTTCACGACCGACACGGCCGCCTCCCTGCGAGCCGTCGAGATAAAGGCCGAGGCGCTGCTCAAGGGGACGAAGGTCGACGGCATCTACACGAGCGATCCCGCCGTCGATCCGCGCGCGAAGCTCATTCCGCGGCTCGGCTACATCGACGTGCTGCGCGACGACCTTCGCGTCATGGACGCTACGGCGGTCGCGCTCTGCCGGGAGAACGGGATCCCGATCGTCGTTTTCAACATTCTCCGGAAGGGCAATCTGAGAAAAGTGCTCGAAGGGAAACGGCTCGGAACGATAGTCGCGTGAGGAGGTTGGTACGATGACACAGATCAAGACGCTCGTCCAGACCGCCGACAGCCACATGAAGTCGACCCTCCAGAAGCTCGAGACCGAGCTCGCCACCATCCGTACGGGAAAGGCCTCGCCGGCGCTTCTCGACGGCATCAAGATCGACTACTACGGCAACAAGGTTCCCCTGAGGCAGGTCGCGAACGTCGCCGTACCCGATCCGAAGCTCATCACGGTGCAGCCGTGGGAGAAGCCGCTCGTCGGCGAGATCATCAAGGCGATACAGACGGCGAACCTCGGACTCAACCCGCAGAGCGACGGCGCGTTCATCCGCGTGCCCGTTCCGCCGCTCACCGAAGAGCGGCGGCGGGAGCTCGTGAAAGCGGTCAAGCACCTCGTCGAAGAGGCCAAGATCGCGGTCCGGAACGTACGGCGCGACGCGATCGAGAAGGCGAAGAAGCTCGAGAAGGAGCACGCGATCTCCGAGGACGACATGCGTCGCGCGCAGAAGGAGGTTCAGGACCTCACCGACAAACGCACCGAGGAGCTCGACAAGGTGTTCGCGGCGAAAGAGAAGGAAATCATGTCCGTCTAGGGCGCTCGCCCGGGCGCGACCGTTTCGGGATCCGTGCAATGACGAAAACCATCGATCGCGACATCGCGGAGCTCCGCGGGGAAACCCGCCTGCCGCGGCACGTCGCCGTCATCATGGACGGCAACGGGCGGTGGGCCAAAAAGCGGCGCCTGCCGCGCCTCGCCGGCCACCGGGCGGGGAGGGAATCGGTCCGGGCGACGATCCGGACCGGGGCGAAGCTCGGCCTCGACGCGCTGTCCCTCTACACCTTCTCGCTCGAGAACTGGAAGCGCCCGCGGCTCGAGGTCGAGGGGCTCATGCGGTTTCTCGGAGAGGTGCTCGATTCGGAGTACCTCGAGCTCAAGGAGAACAACATCAGACTCCGCGCGATGGGGCGGCTCGAGATGCTGCCGGCGCGGACGCTCGCGGCGCTGCGCGAGACGATCGGGAAGCTCTCGGACAACACGGGCATGATTCTGAACCTCTGCCTCAGCTACGGCGGGCGAGCCGAGATCGTCGACGCCGCGCGGCGTTTCGCCCTCGACGCCGCCGCGGGACGGATCGAGCCGGAGACGGTCGACGAGGAGTCGTTCCGGCGCTACCTCTACGAGCCGGCCCTGCCGGATCCCGATCTTCTCATCAGAACGAGCGG
The DNA here is from genome assembly GCA_002403075.1 of bacterium UBP1_UBA4783. Lineage (GTDB taxonomy): Bacteria > Krumholzibacteriota > Krumholzibacteriia > Krumholzibacteriales > Krumholzibacteriaceae > SSS58A. The sequence continues at coordinate 48,993 of DHHB01000084.1, forward strand.
TGAAATGCGGATCAGCAATTTTCTCCTCTGGCAGCTCGCCTACACGGAGATCGTCGTGACGGACGTGCTCTGGCCGGATTTCCGGGAGCGCCATTTCATCGGCGCCATCCGCGAGTATCTCGGGCGGGAACGGCGTTTCGGCGAGCTCAAGGACGGGGACCATGAGCGGTGACGATCGCGCGTCCGCGCGCCGTCCGCGCAGGCCCGACGCCGTCGTGAAGCGGATCGTCGCTTCGGCGCTCTTCCTGCCGTGTCTGTTCGTCATCGCGCGCCGCGGGGGCTACTTCTTCCTCGCTCTCGTCGACATCATGATCCTCGTGGGGCTCTGGGAATTCTACCGGATGATGGAGGCGAAGGGGCTGCGCCCGTACAAGGCGATGGGGATCCTCGGCGGCCTCGCGCTTTCGTGGTACGTCTATTTCCAGCAGGGGATCTACGCGAACGTGTTTCTCGGCGTCATATTCATCGGCGTCATGGTGCTCGAGCTCGCCCGGCGGGAGCGGGGGCTGGCCGTCTACCACATATCGGTGACGGTCTTCGGCGTCTTTTACGTCGCGTGGCTCGGCAGCCATCTCATACTGCTCCGCGAGCTTCCGCACCTGCGTGGACTCGATTATTCGCTCGGCTTTTCCTTCGTGACGGTGACGTTCGCGGTGACGTGGTGCTACGATACCGGCGCGTACTTCGTCGGGAGCGTCTTCGGAAGACATCAGATATTCCCCCGTATCTCCCCCGGAAAGACGATCGAGGGAGTCGCCGGGGGGCTCGCGCTCTCGTTCGCGGGGGCGTTTCTCGCGCGCTCCCTCGTCGCCCCCTATCTCAGCCCGGCCGCCGCGGCGGGGCTCGCCGTGGGGGGCTCGGTGTTCGGCCAGCTCGGCGATCTGTGCGAATCGATGATCAAGCGCGACGTGAAGATCAAGGACGCGTCGAAAACGATCCCCGGACACGGCGGCGTTCTCGACCGCTTCGATTCCCTGCTCTTCACGGCGCCGCTCGTCTATTACATCTTCAAGTACGTGCTCTTCGCCCGATGAGCGCGAGGAGCGGGAGTGCGCTGATGAAGACGGTGGCCATACTGGGATCGACGGGCTCGATCGGACGATCGGCCGTCGAGATTCTCGATCGCGCGCGGGAGGATTTCGCCGTCGTCGCGCTCGCCGCGGGGGAGAACGTCTCGGAGCTGCGAACGCAGCTCGTTCTCTTCCCGGGGGCGCGGTTCACGCTGCGGGACGCCTCCTCCGTCGACGCGCTCGTCGACGGGAGCCGAGCCCTCGCGGGCCGGGCCGCCGGTTTCGGCGACGCGGGGATCGAGGCGCTGCTCCGCGACACCCGCCCGGATATCGTGATCAACGCGCTCGTCGGCGTCTCGGGGCTCCTTCCCACGGCGATCGCGCTCGAGCTCGGCTGCACGATCGCGCTCGCGAACAAGGAAACGCTCGTCGCCGCGGGGGAGATCGTGACGAGGCTCGCCGGCGGACGGCCGGACCGCATCATCCCGATCGACAGCGAGCATTTCTCCCTCGCCCGCATGCTGCGGGGCCACCGCGCGGAAACGACGGAGATCGTCCTGACCGCCTCGGGGGGGCCGTTCCGCGGCCGGCCGTTCGCGGACCTCGCCGGCGTCTCGGTGGCGGAGGTGCTGAACCATCCGACGTGGCGGATGGGACCCAAGGTAACGGTGGACTCGGCGACGCTGCTCAACAAGGGGCTCGAGGTCATCGAAGCGCACTGGCTGTTCGGATTCCCGTACGAGGCGATCAAGGTCGTCGTGCACCCGCAATCGGTCGTCCATTCGCTCGTGCGCCTGCGGGACGGCTCGCTCATAGCTCATCTCGCGCCGGCGGACATGAGGCTCCCGATCATGAGCGCGCTCTACGATCCCGAGATGCGCGCGTTTCCGTGGCCGTCGCTCGCCGTCGAGGATCTCGGCAGCCTCGAATTCCGGCCGCTCCGCCCGGAGGAGTACCCGGCATTCGCCCTCGCGCGTGAGGCGGCCGCGGCGGGAGGCACCGCCCCCGCCGTGCTGAACGCGGCCGACGAGGCGGCGGTCGACGCGTTTCTCGGCGGCCGCATCGGATTTCTCGATGTCGTTACCTGGATCGAGGAGGCGCTCGGCGCCCACGAGCGGCGCGCGCTCGGCGGTCTCGGCGACGTTCTCGAGGCGGACCGCTGGACGCGCGAGTACCTCGCGCGGCGCCACGGCGAAACGGCCGCACCACGATCGGCATGATGGAGGAACAATGCTACTCACCTTCGCGGCGTTCTTTTTCGTTCTGAGCATCGTCGTATTCGTGCACGAGCTCGGGCACTTCGTCGTGGCGAAGCTGAACCGCATCTACGTGATCACCTTCTCGTTCGGCTTCGGTCCGAAGCTCCTCAAGTTCCGCGCGGGGGAGACCGAGTACGCGCTGAGCGCGCTGCCCTTCGGCGGCTACGTGAAGTTCGCCGGCGAGACGGGCGAGGGGGACGGCGCGGGGGAGGAGCTTCCCGACGGCGTCGTCGTGCCGCCCGAACGGATGTATCACAACCGGCCCGCGCTCGGCCGCATGTCGGTCGTCCTCGCGGGGCCGTTCATGAACTTCGTTCTCGCGCTCCTCGTGTACGTGTTCGGTCTGTACGTCGAGGGCGTGTACGTGAATCCGAGCACGACGATCAGCGGGATCGACAGCGCGGGCGCCGCGGCGGCGGCCGGGTTCCGCGTCGGGGACCGGATCGTCGGACTCGAGGGCGAGACGGTCGATTACTGGCTCGAGATCGAAAAGACCCTCGCGAAGCGCAAAGACGCGCCGACCGTTTTCAGCGTGCTGCGCGGCGCCGACACCCTCTCGATCACCGCGACGCCTCGCTGGGACGAGCGGACGGAAAGCTACCGCATCGGCATCGAGAGCCACCTCGAGCCGCGCGTCGGCGACGTCAAGAAGGGCAGCCCCGCGGAGAAGGCCGGACTGCGGTCGGGCGCCCTCATCCTGGCCATCGACGACACGACCGTCACGAGGTACGCGGATCTCGAGCGGATGATCAGACCGAATATCGGCAAGCCGATGCTGTTCACATGGGAATACGAGGGAGAGATCCGAACGGCGTCGATCGTGCCCGAGAGCGCGGAGGCCGCCGCGGAGGGGGAGCGGCTCGACGTCGTCAAGGAAGGGCAGATCGGCGTCGGCCCGTATTACGCGAAGGTGCGCATCTCGCTCGCGGAATCGGCGGTCTACGGGTGGCGGGCCTTCGCGAACCTCTTCCGGAACATCATGGATTTCCTCACCAAGCTCTTCACGGGCAAGGCGACGCTTCGCGCCGTCGGGGGCCCGCTGCGCGTCGGGATGATGGCGGGGGACATGATACGATGGGGATTCAACTACCTCGTCTACTTCCTCGCGTTCTTCTCGCTGAACCTCGCGATCTTCAACCTGCTTCCCGTTCTGCCCTTCGACGGGGGACACGCCGTTCTCGCGCTCTTCGAGCTCGTGACGAGAAGGCGGATCGGGAAGCGCGTTCAGCAGGCGCTCGGGCAGATCGGATTCGTGGTGCTGATCCTGCTGATGGTGTTCATCCTGACGGTGGATATCTTCAACGTGGTCCGGTAGGAGGGCGGGTGCCGGCTTGTAACTCGTTTATGCGGCTATAGATTGCGAGCCATCGTTCGGGTTTGTTCTCAAGCGCGGCGAGGGCGCGCGAGACCCGGGCGCGGTCGAATTGCTCCTCGATCTCGCGCTTTTTATCGGCGCGGAGCGCCTCATCGTCGAACTCTTGTTTCTCAAACTCGATTATTTTCATATAATATTCAACGAGATAGCGCTCGTCCGGGCCGAGGATCCTTTCCTTCTCCGCCTGGACAGGATCGGCGCTCTGACAGGAGAAGAGGAGAAGGACGAGCCCGGCCGCCGGAATCCACGAAGCCGGATGGCGGCTTCGCGGGCGTCGCGCATCGCTCGGGAACGGGGCGCGGCGGCGCGTTGCGTCGAGTCTTTTCTTCATACGGAAAGCACGATACATGCGCGTGTCGGCATTGTCAACCGGTAGCGGACCGAGGCGGCGGTCGTCGGCGGCGCGCGTACTGTTCGCCTTCGGCCTCCTCTGCGCGCTCGCCGCTGCGCCCGAGGCCCGCGCGCGGGCGGCGAACTTGGACGGAAAGCTCCCCGTCGTGAGACGCATCGAGATCCTCGGCAACCGCAGCCTGGAGGACGGCGCGCTCAAGAACCGCATGCGCACGAAATCGGCGCGCTTCTACCACCTCATCGGCGGTCCGCGCTATCGACCCGACATGCTGCGGCGGGACGTCCGGACGCTCGAGTCGTTCTACCGTTCGAACGGCTTTTTCGAGGCCCGGGTGTCGATCGATACGGTGATCGTGGACGAAAAACGGACCTCGGCGAGGATCCGGATCGTCGTGAGCGAGGGGCCGCAGACGCTCGTCGCGGGCGTGAGCTTCGCCGGACAGGACATCGTCCGGGAGCCCGAGCTTCGCGCGGGGCTCAAACTGACCGAGGGCAGGCCCTTCAATCCCGGCCTGATCGAGTCGGACCGGTACACGCTCTTCAGCAAATTCTTCGAGCGGGGATATCTCGGGTCCGCGATCGCGTACGGGACGAGTATCGACTCGCTCGACGCGCGTCTGCGCTGGGAGATCTCGCCGGGCAAGCCGGTCGACGTCCGCCGCGTGCGGATTACCGGAACCGCCCGCGTGAAGGAGTCGCTCGTGCGGCGCGAGCTCACGTTCAAGACCGGGCAACCCTTCGAGGCGAAGCGGATCCTCGACAGCAAGCAGAACCTCTACGACACGGGCTATTTCAACTCGGTCGATATCGAGCCGGATTCGATCGATCTCGACGCGAGAAAGGTCGATCTCGTCGTGCGGGTGCGGGAGCGGAAGATGGGCTACGTCGAAACGGGCTTCGGCATCGGCAACGTATACGGGAGCAGGGTATTCGGCGAGTGGGGGCAGCGGAACATCCTCGGCCGCGGGTACGTGTTCTCGCTCAAGACGCAGTACTCGTTTCAGCTGTTCCCGAACGGCGAATACTCGTTCTCGAACATCGACCTGCGCAGCAAGTTCATCCGCAACGACGGGCAGATCCAGTTCCCGCGCGTGCTCTCGACGGCCAACACGTTCGCGATCGGCGCCTTCTACGAGCGCGACGCCACCGTGGAGCCGAATATCGTCGTCGATCAGGGGTTCGCCCTGTCCCTCTCGCGCCGGTTCACGCGCAAGACGTCGGGGCTTCTCCGGTACTCGCTCGAGGACATCGAGCGAAGCGGAACGGACGTTGAGCTGTCGCGTTCGCGCCGCCGCGCGCTCGGGGCGAATTTCACGCGCGACGCGAGGGATTACTACTTCAATCCGCGGCAGGGCGGCTATATCGCGGTCGAAGGAGGGGTCGCCGGCGGATTCCTCGGCGGCGAGGACAACGACTATTCGATCGTCGGGTCGGTGCAGCGGTACGCGCGCGCCGGCGGCTCGACCGTGTTCGCGTGGCGCGTGCGGGCGGGGTACGCTCGGGCGTTCGGGGATTCTCGGGCGGCGGGGCTCCCGCTCGAGAGGCGTTTCTACGCCGGCGGCGGCAATTCGGTGCGGGGATACCGCGAGAACAGCCTCGGGCCGGTGAACGAGCGGGGAGATCCCGTCGGCGGCGGCGTGCAGATCATCACGAACGCGGAGCTCCGTTTCGACCTGCCGTATCTCAAGCGCTGGAATTTCGGCGGAGCGTTCTTTCTCGACGGCGGGAACGTATGGAACGAGGCGTCGGATGTCGCCTTCGGGGATTTCGGGACGATCGGCACCACGAGCGCGTCGCGCGAGGAGTATATGCTCAGCGCGGGCGCGGGGATCCGCTACAATACGCCGGTCGGGCCGATCCGCCTCGACGTCGGCTTCCCGATGCGCAGGACGCCGGACATGGATGACGACCGCCGCGTCCACATCAGTCTCGGACAGATCTTCTGACGGAGCGGGGAGCGGGGGAATGGAGAAACGAAGGAACAAAGGCAAACGGGCGATGTCGTGGGTGTCGCTCGCGCTCGGTCTCCTGCTCGCGGTCATCGTCGTTCTCTACCTCTTCCTGAGAACCGGCTTTTTCGCCGGTCTCGCCGGCAGGCTCGTGAGCACGCACCTGTTCGGCGCGTCGCCGTTCGTCGTCACGATCGACCATATCGAGGGAAGCATCGTCGGCGACGTCACGATTCGGAACATGCGCATCCTCTACAAGGGCGGCGCGGCGAACGCCTTCGAGCTGTTCCGCGCCGACGAGGTGACCGTCCGGTACTCCGCCGGCTCGCTGCTCGGCGCCGGTCGCAGCGTCGATGAGATCATCGTCGTGAGTCCCGTGTTCCGGCTCGCGGCCGATTCGACGGGCCGGTACATACTGCCGTCGTTCGGGTCGGGCGATTTTTCGACCTACGGCATCGAGCGTTTCACGATCCATGGCGGCTCGTTCATGATCAACCGAAACGGCGAAGCCGCCGCCGTCGGCGAGGTGAACCTCGCCGGATCGATCCATTCCGGATCCGGCGGCGTGCGCATCGACGTCGCGCGGGGATCGGCGGCGGAGTCGTCCCGGCGTTTCGTCGTCAGGAGCCTCTCGGGCGCGGTCGGGTACACGCGCGTTCCGGCGCCGAAGGGCTCCGCGGAAGGGCCGCGGACGAAATACATCCTCGACGGCCTCTCCGTATCGCTCGAGCAATCCTCCTTCATCCTCGACGGCGCCGTCGTCGGGGACGAGTGGCTGTTCGACCTCGCCGTCCAGGCCTCTCCGGCGGATATCGACGAGATCGCGCGCCTACTTGGGGAAGAGCAGGGGAGCTGGGGGGAGCTCGAAGGGGCCTTCTCGTTCGCGGGCACGCCGGAGCGTTTTCGCGCCCGGGGCACGGCCAACGGCGTCGTGCGCGGATACGCTCTCGACGATTTCCGGTTCGACGCGCTTCGCGACGGAGCGGCCGTCGAGATCGACAGCGTGAGCGGCTCGGTGAACGGCGCCCGGATCGCGGGGCGCGGGCGCGCGCGAGTCGCGAGACCGCGCTCCGTCGAGCTCGCGCTCGACGTCGAGCATCTCGACATCAGCAGGGGGTTTCTCGCCGGCGTCGAGCTTCCCTCCTCCGATATCACCGGCGCCGTCGACGCCGTGTGCCGTTTCGACCCGTTCGCCGCTTCGTTCGCGCTCGATCTCGACGCCGGGCATTTCCACGGCGCGCCGTTCGCCGAAGCGCGGATCAAAGGATCGTACGACGGGGATACGCTGCGATTCGCCGAGATCGACATGCGCCATCCGGCGCACCGGGTGTCCGCGAGCGGAACGGTCTTCGACGGCAGGGAGATTTCGTTCATCATGAACGTCGACCTCGTCCGGACCTCTCCGATCTTCGCCTATCTCGATATCGAGGACTACCGCGCCGACGCGGCGCTCAACGGCCTCGTCGAGGGAACCTTCGACGAATTCGATCTGCGGATGAGCGGACGCTGCGGAGATTTCGAGTATCACGGAACGACGCTCTCCGAATGCGATATGCGGCTCGCCGTCGAAAAGAGGGGAGGATACCGCGTCCTCTGCGACGTCGAGGGGAACGGCTATCGCGCGGGACCGGCCGCGTTCGACAGTCTGTCCCTCTCCCTCGAATACGAGGAGCCCGTGGTGCGAATAAAGAAGCTCTTCCTCGCCGGCCCCGGTCTTTCGGTGTCGCTCGGCGCGGATATCCTCGTCGCGGGCGATACGTCGACGATTCGGATCGGCGATTGCGAGCTCGAGACGTACGGCGTCGCGTGGACCGCCGCGGGTGCGCGCTCGATCGTGATCGCGGGAGAGACGGTGCGATTCGAGGACGTTCAGTTTCACTCGCGCGAGGGAGCGGTCTTCGCCGACGCCGTCTGGGGGACGCGCGCCGAAACGCTCGACGGCGCCGTTCGCGTCGAACGTTTGGCGCTCGACGTGCTCTGCCGCGTGGGCCTCTCGACGGTGGCGCTCGAAGGACGCGCCCGCGGCGTGGTGTCGTGCGCCGGGCGGATAGCCGATCCCGCCCTCTCCGCGTTCGTCGAGGTCGAGGGGGCGTGCATCGACACGTTTCATCTCGACGCGGCGCGGCTTGCGGCCGCGTACGAGGCGGGGCGATGCCGCATCGATTCGCTCGTCGTCGATTCGCCGTCGGGAGGACTCTCGCTCGGCGGGGAGATCGTCGGCGTCTCCGTGGGCGACGCGCTTCGCCGGCCCCGGGAGGCGGCGGCTTCCGCCGTCGTTTCGCTCGACGCGATCTGCAGCGACCTCCGGGCCGCGCCGCTCTTTTCGTTCGCGCGCGTGCCCGGCGTCACGGGAGGCAGGCTCGACGGCGCGCTTTCCGTGCGTGATTCCCTCGTTCACCCGACCGTCGAGTTCAGGGGAGCGGTGCGCGATCTGAGGATGAGCGCTTTCTCGGTCCCCCGCATCGACTGCGAACTGCGGCTCGACGGCCGGGCGCTCTCCGCGGAGGGCGCCCTCCATCTGTCGGAGGGGCACCGCGGCAGCTTCAGCGGAACCTTTCCGGTGGTCCCCGCTTCCTTCCTCTACGCGCTCGACCGGCAGGGCGCGCTCGCGCTCGAGGTCGTCGTCCCCGAGGGGGATTTCGCGGAGGTGCCCGCCCTCACGAACAAGATCGCGGAGGCTTCGGGCCGGTACTCTCTGCGGTTCGGCGTGACGGGAACGGCCGCGGACCCGCACCTCGGCGGGGAGGTGAGGATCGCGGACGCGACCCTCCGGATCGCCGGAATGGACGAGCGCTACACCTCCCTCTACGCGTCGGTTCTCGTCGAGGATTCGCTGATCACGATCTCCCGGCTCGACGCGCGGCGGGGAAAAAAGGGAAGCGTCGGCGTCGGCGGCACGATCGCTCTCAGCGGCTGGAAGCCGGCCCGCTACGATCTCGCGATCCGCCTGCGCTCGTTCGCCGTCGAGAGCTTCGCCGACATAGCGGCCGTCGTCACCGGCGACCTTCGCGTCACGACCGCCGTCCTCGACGGCCGCGCGGTGCCGGACGTCGCGGGGGCCTGCACCGTCGAGCGGGCGGACGTATACTACGACATGGCGAGCATCGGAGAGGACGCGGCCGGGCCGACGCTCGCCGCTCCGTCGTTCGTCGCCGCGGTCGATCTTCACATCCCGGGAGGCGCGCGTGTCAGGACGGACGACGCGCAGATCGAGCTGAGGGGCGACGTCACGCTGTACCATGACCGGCAGGGAACGTATTTCCGCGGGGACATCGACCTCGTCCGCGGCTGGTACAATCTGTACAACAACAAGTTCAACGTTCGCTCGGGAACGCTCCGGTTCATCGTCGCCGGCAGCACGCGCCCGGCCGTGGACATCGAAGCCGAGACGAGGGATCCCGCCGGACGCCGGATATACCTCACGATCCGGTGGCACCAGGACGATCAGGAGCCGCGTCTCACCCTTGCCCACGAGGACGCGGGATACAGCGAGACCGATATCTGGGTCATGCTCGGCGGCGGCGTCGTCAACGGGGAGGGGGGCGCGGGAACGAGCTGGGACGCCCTCGGCACGGCGCAGAATATCGCGACGAACTACCTCGAGCGCGTGCTCAACGCGCAGATGCAGGGCCTGACGATCGAGCTCGAGTCCCCCGCGGGAGCGTCCGCCGAGACGGGGCCCGCCGACTGGACGGACACGCGGGTCGCCGTCGGGAAGTATCTGTCCGAGGGCCTGTACGTGAAATACAAGCAGGCGCTTTCGATCTCGACGGCGCGCGAGTTCGAGGTCGAGTACCGGCTCAGCGATTACATTCTCCTTAGGTCCCAGCTCATCAGGTACTCGGAGCAGGCCCTTCCGGGAAAGAGCTCGAGCATGTCGGACGAAATCAACTTCGACGTGAAGTTCCGATGGGAATATTGACGGTGAAAAAGCTTGCCGGAACGACGTTCAAGCGCGAATTTATGCGTATGAAGATAAATCGAGCGGGGACTCCGTGTTTCGCGGATTCGCCGGCGCTGCGGCGATTCGCCGCGGTCGCCGCCGCGGCGGCGATCCTTGCGTTGGCCGCCCCGCCCGCCGGCGCGCAGGTCAGTTGGTTCGGCAAGAATAAGATCCAGTATCGCGATCTCGAATGGCACATCCTCAGGACGCCTCATTTCGACGTCCATTTCACCGGCGACTACCGCGATCTCGCGGCGAGAACGGGATTCATCCTCGAATACGGGTATGAGAAGCTCGCGGAGGATTTCTCGCACCGCATCGGCTGGCGGATCCCCGTGATCGTCTACGGCAGCCAGGCCGATTTTCAGCAAACGAACGTGACATGGTCGCAGTTGTCCGAGGGGGTGCTCGCGTTCAGCGAGCCGACGCGGCGGCGGATCGTGATCTATTTCGGCGGCTCGAGCGTCGAGTACGCCAACACGGCCGTTCACGAGCTCGTGCACATCTTCATGTTCGATATCGTGTACGGGAATCTCCTCAAATCGGTGTTTTCGCGAAGCCGCCTCTTTCCCGTGCCGCTCTGGTTCGCCGAGGGCATCGCCGAATACTACTCGGTCGGATGGGAGGGGAGCGGCGAGATGTTCATGAGGGACGCCGCCGTGTTCGATTATTTGCCCGATCTCGAATACGCCGGAGGGTACATGGCGTACAAGGCCGGGCAGGCGGGCATCCGCTATATCAACGAGACGTACGGGCCCGGCAAGGTCGTTGAGATCCTCGAAGGGCTTCGCGGCGGCTCTCTCGCGGGAGCGGTGCAGAACTCCCTCGGCATCACGCAGGCCGAGCTCAGCCGCGACTGGAAGAAATCGATCCGGAAACGCTACTGGCCGCTCTACGCGGACAAGAAGGAACCCGAGACGTACGGACGGCGTCTCACGGACCACGTCAAGCAGCATCACTTCATGAACACGAAGCCGGCGTTTTCACCGGACGGCGAGCGTCTCGTGTATTTCTCCGATCGCAAGGGGCTCGACGCCATCTACCTCATGAACGCGCTCACCGGCAAGGTCGAGAAGCGGCTCGTCACGGGGATGATGACCTCCCGGTTCGAATCGATCCGGAGCATGAACTCGAGCCTCACCTACAGCCCCGCGGGGGATCGCATCGCGTTCGTCGCGAAGTCCCGCGGCTTCGACAGACTCTTCATCGCGACCGTGCCCCGGGGAAAGGTCGTCGCCGAGCTTCCGCTGCCTCTCGATTTCTTCCACAGCCCGGCCTGGTCGCCGGACGGCGGGACGATCGCGCTCGTCGGCGTGAAGGACGGGCAGGTCGATCTCTATCTCTACCGGATCGAGACCGCGGCGCTCGAGCGGATCACGAACGACGACGCCGACGAAATCTCCCCGGCGTGGTTCCCCGACGGGACGCGGATCGCGTTCGCCCGGGCGGCCACTCCGACGATCCGGCCGTCGTTCGCCGCGGACAGCTCGGGCGTTTTGAGGCTCGTCGACGTCGATTACGCCGCCGCCGCCGGAGCGGATTCGACCGAGAGCGACATTTGGAGCGTCGACGTGGGCACGGGCGAGCGGCGTCTCCTCGTCAGGACCCCGGGGAACGACGGGAATCCTTCGATCCTGCCGGGGGGCGCGGAGCTGCTGTTCACCTCCGACGAGTTCGGCATCAGCAATCTCTACCGCGGAAGCGTCGAGACGGGCGGGTACTATCGATTCACCGACGTTCTGGGCGGCATATTTTCCTTCTCGTATTCCGCGGCGAAGGACCGGCTCGTCATGAGCGCCTTCAGCCAGGCCGGGTACGATCTGTTCATGATGGACGAGTTCAGCGGAAAGTCGAGGGAGTCGTACTCGACAGGCGGGCCGATGCTCGCCGAAAACGGCGCCGTCGGGTCACCGGCGGCCGCGATCGAGGCGACCGCCCCCGCGGGAGCGGATACGGCCGCCGTCGCGGCCGCGGACTCCGCCGAGGCTTCGCCGGATTCGATCCCCGCCGCCGAGCCGGCGGGCGCGGACGACGTCGAGCCGGCCGTGAGCGGCGCCGCGTCGCTCGCGGCGGCGGGACGCCTCGCGGGAGAGCCTTCCGGACGCCGCCCGCGGGGGGTCGAGATCGACGAGGCGCCTCCCGCCGTCGTCGTCGACGAGGACTCGAAGGACAACATCGATCCCGACACGCTCGAGGCGATACGGCAGCGCGTCGCGAAGGAGGTCGGGACGATCCAGCCGTACCGCTTGAAGCTCGCGCCCGACTACATCGGCGATATGGCGAGCGTCTATTTCTTCTCCGGATACGGATTCGGGCTTATGAACCAGATCGCGTTCAGCGATCTCCTCGGCGATCATCACCTCTTTATCGCGTTCAACATATACCAGTCGATCGAGGACAGCGACATTCAGGTCAGCTACTACTACCTCAAGAAGCGGCTCGACTTCGCGGTCGGCGTCTTCCAGTACAAAAACTACCTCAACTCCCGGGTGTCGTCGATCGGCGAAACCTTCCAGGACTACCGGCTGTTCACCGAGCGCAACTACGGCGTATCGGGGCTCGTGAGCTATCCGCTGTCGACGTTCACCCGGCTCGATCTCGAGCTCGAGGGGTTCGTCTCGGAGCGGGAGTTTTTCGGCGTCTATCAGCCGAGCGACGGGGGCTACGCCTATTACGTGCCCGAGAAATCGACTCGATACGTTCTCCAGCCGGCGCTCTCCCTCGTGCACGATTCGGCTTACTGGGGTTACTTCGGACCGGTGATCGGCTCTCGCTGGCTCGCGAGAGTCTCGAAATCGGTGCCGATCGCCGGCGACATGATCGACCGGTTTTCGGCCTACTACGATTTCAGGAAGTATCAGCCGCTCTTCTACCGGAACTACTTCGTGTTCCGCGGCATGGGAGCCGTGAGCTCGGGGGACGACGGACGCGTCTTCTTCCTCGGCGGACCGATGACGATGCGCGGGTACGATTACCTGCAGTTCTCCGGCTCGCGCATGATGCTCTTCACGCTCGAGTACCGATTTCCGCTCCTCGACGCCGTCATCTTCGGATGGCCGGGACGATGGGGGATCACCGATATCGGCGGATCGTTCTTCCTCGATTCGGGCGCCGTCTGGGGTCGCGACACCTACGTCGAGCCGCCTCCGTCGGTTCCCCCGCGGATGCTCAACGGCGTCCCCTTCTACAGCGATTTCGGGCTCGGCTTTCACCTTCGTTTCGGCTATATTGTCCTCAACTTCGAGTGGGGCTGGCCGACCGATTTCAACGCGACGGGCGATAAGATGTTCCACTTCTACCTCGGGCCGCTCTTCTGACGGTCCGGTTGGAACGCGCAACCCCGAAGCACAGGATGAACCGAATGGACACGCTCAACGAGCAGCAGCGTCGCGCGGTCGCTGCGACCGAGGGCCCCGTGCTCGTTCTCGCGGGCGCGGGAAGCGGAAAGACGCGCGTCCTCACGGAGCGGATCGCCCACCTCATCCGCGACCGGGGCGTATCGCCCGAGCGCATCCTCGCGTTCACCTTCACGAACAAGGCGGCCGGAGAGATGCGTTCGCGCGTGGAGCGGCTTTTGGGGCAGCGCGCGCTCCCGTTCTGGATCGGAACCTTTCACGCGACGGGTCTCAAGGTGCTCCGCCGCGAGGGGGCGCACATCGGTCTCAAGAACGACTTCGCCGTGTATGACGAGGACGATACGGGATCGCTGGTCAAGGAAACGGTCAAGGGATGCGGGTGGAGCCTCGACGAGTACCCGCCGGCCGTGGTGCGCGACCGCATATCGCGGTGGAAGTGCGCGCTCGTGACCTCCGAGGAGGCGCTCGAACGGGCGGCCGATCTCGTCGAGGAGCGGCACGCGCGCATCTACGAGCGGTACGAGAAGGGGCTCCGGCGGGCGAACGCGTGCGACTTCGACGATCTCATCGCCCGCGTCGTCGAGCTCTTCACGGCGCATCCGCGGGTCAAGGAACGGTACGCGCGCCAGTTCCTCTACGTGCTCGTCGACGAGTTCCAGGACACGAACACGATCCAGATGCTCATGATCGACGCGTTCGCCTCGGGACACCGCAATCTCTTCGTCGTCGGCGACGACGATCAGGCGATCTACGGCTGGCGCGGCGCCACCATCGACAACATACTCCAATTCGACAGGGTGTACGCGGGGACGACCGTCGTCCGTCTCGAGGAGAACTACCGCTCGACGAACGCGATCCTCGAGGCGGCGAATCATCTCATCAGCCGCAACGCGGGCCGCACGGGGAAACGCCTGTGGTCGAAGCTCGGCCCGGGAGAGAAGGCGAAGCTCGCGTTCGTCGCGGACGACGAGGAGGAGGGGGCGCGTGTCCGCGAGACGATCGTCGGCCTCCTGCGCGCGGGGATGCGGCGGAGCGAGATCGCGGTGCTCTACCGCACGCACGCGCAATCCCGGGCGATCGAGGCGGCCCTGAGGACGGGGGCCCTTCCGTACCAGATCATTGGCGGCGTGCGGTTCTACGAGCGCAGGGAGATCCGGGACCTTCTCGGTTATCTGAAGCTCGTCGCCAATCCGAGCGACAACGTCAACTTCAGGCGCGTGGTGAACGTCCCCCGCAGGGGCGTCGGGAACGTGACGATCGAGCGGATCGCCGAGGCGGCGGGGGAGGAGAGCTATCTCGCGGCGATCAGGCGGCCGGACGTCATCGGCGGCCTGCCGGCCGCTCAGCGGGCGAAGGTCGTCGAGTTTTCGAACCTCATGGCCGGCCTTCAGGTGATCGCGGCGACCGGCACGGCGCACGACGTGCTCACGGCGGTGATCGATAGAACGAAATACCGCCGGCACCTCGCCGAGGACCCGAAGACCGCCGAGACGCGCGTCGAGAACATCGAGGAGCTTCTCGTCGAGACGCAGCGGTTCGCCGCCTCGGCTCCCGAGCCGCGTCTCGGGCTTTTTCTCGAGCAGATCGCCCTCATGAGCGACGTCGACGCCCTCACGAACGAGGAAACGGTCGCCCTCATGACGCTCCATAACGCCAAGGGGCTCGAGTACCGCGCCGTGCTGATCACCGGCATCGAGGAGGGGCTCCTCCCTCACTATTCGAGCTTCGACGATCCCGCCGAGCTCGAGGAAGAGCGGCGGCTCCTGTACGTCGGCATGACGCGCGCCCGAGAGCGCCTCTACCTCTTTACGGCCGCGAACCGGATGCGTTTCGGAAGCTGGATGGACAACCACCCGTCCCGGTTTCTCGGGGAGATACCGCGGTCCCTGCTCGACGTGTACGAGGAGGAGGCGCCCCGGAGCGATCCGCGCGAGCGGATGCTCCGCGGCGGATCCGAAGGGGGACGGGTGGTCCGCGGGATCCGGTCCCCGCTCGGGGAGCCGCCCCCCGCTGCGCAGGCCGAGGGCGGCGCCGAGTCGCGGCGCTTCCGGAAGGGCGCGACCGTGTTCCATCCGACCTACGGAGAGGGCGTCGTTCGCAGCGTGGAGGGGAGCGGACCGGACATGAAGGTGTCCGTGTACTTCCCCGGCCGCGGCGAAAAGAAGTTTCTCGTCGCGTACGCGCCGTTCCGGTTTTCGTAAAACGCGCGCGGAGGCGGCTGTTGACACGGCGCGGCGTTGCTGGTAGCGTTCGACGGCACCGGACGACGGGAGGACGCCGGCGATGGAATTCACGGACAAGGATCTCGAACATCTCGAACGGCTCGCCCGCGTGAAGCTGGCCGGCCCGTCGCGGGAGAATCTTCGCGGGCAGCTTTCCCGGATCATCGAGTTCGTCAAACAGCTGCAGGCCGTCGATACGGCGGGGTTCGACGCCGCCGGCGCGACGGTCGCCGCCGGGACGTCGCTGCGCGAAGACGTTCCCCGGCCGTGCCTCCCGCGGGAGGAGATACTCGGCGCGGCGCCCGAGCGGCGCGACGAGTTCTTCGGGGTTCCGCCGGTCATCGATACGGAGGACGCCTGAGCCCGGCTCCGGGCCGGGGCGGAGGCGCCATGAGCGACATTCTCCGATATTCGATCGACGAGCTCTCCGCGCTCTACCGCGCGAAAAAGCTCGCCGTGCGCGACGTCGTCGACGCGTACCTCGCCCGCATCGACGAGGCGGAGCCCTCGATCAAGGCGTTTCTCGCCGTGTTCCCGGACGAGGCGCGGGCCAGGGCCGCGGAGCTCGACGAGCGGGGGCACGACGGAAGCATCCTCTACGGCGTCCCGGTCGCGGTGAAGGACAACATCTGCACGCGCGGCGCGGCGACCACCTGCGCCTCGAAGATCCTCGAACGCTATCGGCCGCCGTACGACGCGACGGTCGTCGAGAGGTTGCGGCTCTCCGGAGCCGTGATCCTCGGCAAGACCAACCTCGACGAGTTCGCGATGGGCTCCTCGTGCGAGAACTCGGCGTTTCAGGCGACGCGGAACCCGTGGGACACGGAGCGCGCGCCCGGGGGCTCGAGCGGCGGATCGGCGGCCGCGGTCGCCTCGGGAATGGCGCTCGCCGCGCTCGGTTCCGATACGGGCGGCTCGATCCGCCAGCCGGCCGCTCTCTGCGGCGTCGCCGGGCTCAAGGGGACGTACGGGCGGGTCTCGCGGTACGGGCTCGTGGCGTTCGCGTCGAGCCTCGATCAGATCGGACCCCTCGCGCGCGGTGTGCGCGACGCCGCCCGCGTGATGGAGGCGATCGCGGGTCACGACCCGAACGACGCCACGACGATCCCGGAGCCCGCGCCGGCGCTCTCGGCGGACCTCGACAAGGGGCTCGACGGGCTCCGGCTCGCCGTCCCGGCGGGGCTCGACCGCTGGCGGATGGACGAGCCGGTCCGCGAGATCGTTCTGCAAACCGTCGCTCGGCTCGCCGAGGAGGGTATGAAGCCCGAGACGGTCGAGCTTCCCGGCATGGAAACCTCCATCGCCTCCTACTACGTTCTCGCGAACGCGGAGGCGTCCTCCAACCTCGCCCGCTACGACGGCGTCAAGTACGGCTACCGCGCCGGGAGCGGCGCGCTCGCCGAGATGTACGAGCGCACGCGGGGCGAAGGGTTCGGCGAGGAGGTCAAACGCCGGATCCTGCTGGGAACGTACGTGCTGTCGTCGGGGTATTACGACGCATATTACGGCAAGGCGCAGCGCGTGCAGGCGCTCATACGCGAACAGTTCCGGGCCGTCTTCCGGAAGTTCGACCTCGTCATGCTTCCGACCTCCCCGACGCCCGCGTTCCGGCTCGGCGAGCGGCTCGCCGATCCGATCGCGATGTACCTCTCGGACATCTTCACGACGCCGGCGAACATCGCGGGGTTTCCGGCGATCTCCGTTCCGGCCGGGCTTTCCCCCGACGGGCTCCCGATCGGCATGCAGCTCTTCGCGGGCTGGGGGCGCGAGAGCGTCCTGCTGAGGGGCGCGTGCGGTCTCGAACGCGTCTTCCGGTTCCGCGAGCGCTTTCCGGGACCGGCGGCTGGAGGGGGGCGGCTGTCGTGAACGAGAGGGGATACGAGGCGGTCATCGGTCTCGAGGTTCACGCCCAGCTCGTGACCGCGACGAAGATATTCTGCGGATGCCCCGCGGTCTACGGCGCCGATCCGAACACCCTCGTATGCCCCGTATGCCTCGGCCTGCCCGGAGCGCTCCCCGTGCTGAACCGTGAGGCGGTCGCGATGGCGGTTCGCATGGGGCTCGCGACGGGCTGCCGCGTCGCCGGGCTCAGCGTGTTCGCGCGGAAGAACTACTTCTATCCCGATTGCCCGAAGAACTACCAGATCTCGATGTACGACAGGCCGCTCTGCGAAGACGGGTTCGTCGAGTTCGAGCTCGGCGGCGAGTGGCGCCGCGTCGGGATCGAGCGGATCCATCTCGAGGAGGACGCGGGGAAGCTTCTTCACGACGCCGGCGGCGGGAGCCTCGTCGATTTCAACCGGTGCGGCGTTCCGCTCATCGAGATCGTGAGTCGTCCGGAGATCCGTTCCCCCGAAGAAGCGTCGACGTACCTCGTCACCCTGAGACGGATCCTGCGGTATCTCGAGATCTGCGACGGCAACATGGAGGAAGGCTCCCTTCGATGCGACGTCAACGTCTCCGTCCGGCGCGCGGGCGAGACGGCGCTCGGAACGAAGACCGAGATCAAGAACCTCAACTCGTTCCGCGCCGTCGACATGGGCATCCGCTGGGAGATGGACCGCCAGATCGAGACGCTCTCGAAGGGTGGCCGGATCGAGCAGGTCACGAACCTCTGGGACGCGGCGTCGAAGCGCCTCGTGGAGATGCGGAGCAAGGAACAGGCGCACGATTACCGGTATTTCCCCGAGCCCGATCTCCGGCCGCTCGAGGTCGCCGCGGAGTGGATCGAAGCGCTGCGGCGCTCGCTTCCGGAGCTTCCGGTCGATCGGGAGCGGCGTCTTCGCCGGCACTACGGCATTCCTCCCTACGACGCCTCCGTCCTCTGCGGCGAGAAGGGGCTCGCGGACTATTTCGAGGCGGTCGCCGGCGCGGGAGCGGACGCGAAGCTCGCAGCCAACTGGATCATGCGGGAGGTGCTCGAGGAGATGAAGTCCGGTCCGGCGGCTCCTCGATCGGACCCCGGCGCGGTTTCATCAGCGGGACCGTTCGGCTTCGAGGCGCCGCTCGATCCGTCGCGCCTCGCCGGGCTCATCGCGCTCGTGAAGAAAAACGCGGTGAGCGGCTCGGCCGCCCGGGACGCCTTCAAGGAGATGGTTCGATCCGGCGAGACCGCCGAGACGGTCGTCGCGCGTCTCGGTCTCGCTCAAGAGAGCGACAGCGCCGCGCTCGAGAAATGGATCGACGAAGTGATAGCGGAGAATCCGGACGAGGCCGCCCGGTACCGCGCCGGAAAGACGGCGCTGCTCGGTTTCTTCGTCGGTCAGGTCATGAAGAAGAGCCGCGGCACGGCGAATCCGAAGCTCACCGGCGAGCTCGTTCGCGTGAAGCTCGGGACGTAGCCCGTTCCGTCATCTCTTTCCCCACTTCAACGCGAATCGCACGCTCCCCAGCATGACGGCGAGGGCGCAGAGCCCGTAGATCGCGGACAGAAGAACGAAATCGACCTCCGCGATCGCCTCGACCAGGCGGGCGAAGAAAGAACCGAGCGAGGCCGCGCGGGAGGCGGCCGCGGCGGCGAACGGCTCGAGCGCCGTCGTCATCTCGCGGCCGCGGGAGACGAGGGCGGCGCCGGCGGCCGCCAAGGCGAAGCCGGCGACCGCGGGCGGAGCGAGAAGGACGCGGCCGAGGGCGAGCGCCCGGCTCCGGCCGCGGCGCTCGTCGAAACGGAGGAGCGCCGCTCGAGGGGGAGGCACCGTGTCCCGGAGCGAGACGAGAGAGCCCTCGAGACGCGCGAACTCGTCCAGCGCGAGGCGGCACGCCGCGCAGGAGGCGAGATGGCGCTCGATCGCCGCGCGGCCGGCCGGCGGCAGGTCGTCGTCGAGGTATGCGGGGAGAAGCTCTTCGATGTTCCGGCACGTCATACGTCACCGCTTCCTTTCACGGGGGCGCCCGCCGCTCCGCGCGCGAGCATGCGGCGGAGCGCGATCTTCCCCCGGTGAATATGCGTTTTCACCGTTCCGAGCGGGAGCTCCATGATTTCGGCGATCTCCTCGTACGATTTTTCCGCGCGGTAGCGCAGGTCGATGGCGATCCGCTGCGGCTCGTCGAGGCGCTCCATCGAGCGCCCGAGGAGCCGGGCGGCGTCGCCGCCCTCGAGCGCCTCGTCGGGCCCGCCGCCCGCCGACTGAAGGCCGTCGCAATCGTCGAGCGGCACATGATCCGTTCGCCGCTTCGCGACCGCGTTGAGCGCTTCGTTCCGGGCGATGCGGTAGATCCACGTCGAGAGCTTCGAGTCGCCGCGATACTCCGGAAGACCGCGATAGATCCGTATGAAGACGTTCTGCACGGCGTCCTCCGCCTCGGCGCGGTTCTGCAGCACGCCGTGGACGACCGAGTAAATGAGCGCATGGTGCTCCTCGAGGATGCGGCGAAAGGCGCGCTCGTCGCCGAGGCACGCCTTATCGACGACGCTTCGTTCCATCGGCAGCCGCACGCATTCCTCCATGTCCGTATGACAAACCGATCGGCAGGCCGGTTTCAAAAATTATCGCACGCGGCGCGGCGCCCGGAAAGGAATTCCTCGCGCCGCGAAGAATTCCGAAACTTTCCGGCCGGCGCGCGGTCATACGGTTCGGAAGGCCGCCCGGACGAGCGAGGCGGCCCGCGGACAGGAAACGAGAAAGGAGCCTGGTATGTTCAACGTCGGACCTGAAACGCTCGCGGTGCTCATCCCGATCATCGCCGTTTTCGGAGGCATAACGATCGCGATCGTGGGCATCATCTACCGGGGGAGGGAAGAGGAGCTGAAGCGCAAGGAGCGCATCGTGGCGATCGAGAAGGGGCTCCCGATCCCCGAGGAGCCCGCGGCGCCGCCGAAAAGGTCGAACTCTTTCCTCGCGCTGCTCGGCTGGGGCCTCGTCATAAGCTTCATATCGCTCGGGATCATCGTCTCGGTCTCGATCCACGCCGGACTCGAAAACGGCGTCTTCGGTCTCATCCCGCTCGGGATGGGGTGCGGACTGCTGGTCTCGGCGTTTTTCGCGAAAAGGGGGTCGGACGGATCGAAATAGCGGCGCCGCGCCGATCGACGGGGAGAAAGGAAGACCGGACGCCGGCCTTCCTTTTTTATGCCGCGAATCGGCGATTCCCGGGCGTGCCCCGAAAATGCCCTCTGGATTTCCGGGGCGCCGCCGTGTTATGCTGACGGCCGGCGGATCGGCACGGCGGCTCGTGCGGCCCGCCCGCGGGAATATGTTCCGGGGTAGGATGAAGGGAGGACGATGATGAGGAATATATTCCGTTTTTTGTTGCGTCTCGCTTTCTGCCTGTGCGCGCTCTCCTCGCTGCCCGCGCCGTGCGCGGCGCAGATCGTCGTGAACGAGTTCGTCGCTGATCCGGCCCGCGACTGGGACGGCGACGGAACGACGAACCTCCGCGACGACGAATGGATCGAGATACGAAACGTCGGCACCGTTCCGGTCGACCTCTCGGCGTACCGGCTCGCGGACGCCGAGGGCCCGACGGTGTTCCGGTACGGGTTCGCGGGAACGCTCGATCCGGGGGCCGTGCGAGTCGTCTACGGGAGCGATTCCCGGGCGTGGGAGGAGGCGAACGGCTTCCCTCTCTACGGGCTCAGCCTCAACAACACCGGGGACGTCGTCTCGCTCTACCGGCTCGCCGGGGGCGATACGGCGCTCGTGGACAGCTACGCTTACCGCGAGGTCGCCGCGCGCGACGACCGATCGATCGGCCGGCGTTCCGACGCTCCCTCGGTCTGGATCACGTTCGACGCGCTCAACCCGTGCACGGCGACCTGCGATCCGGCGGGCACGGGATGTTTTCCCACGCCCGGATTGCAGAACACCTGCCTCACGCCGGCGGCGACGGCGACGTGGGGCGCGATAAAGGGGATCTACATCCGGTAGCGCCGGCGCTCGATACCCGGGGGCGGGATGGATGATTCGAATCGAGCCGCCGTGCCACCGCCCCGGATATTACCGCTTTACGGGCGCCTCGTCCGTGTGCTAGCGTCTCCGCGGATGTCGGCCATGATAGAAAGCAAGTACTCCAACAAAATCAACAACTGCTGGGAGTTTCTCTCCTGCGACAAGAAGGATTGCCCCGCGTTCGGGCAGGAAAGCGCCCCCTGCTGGGAGATCACGGGACACCGGTGCGGTGACCGCGTCTTTCCGCGCCTCGAGGAAAAGCTCATCCAGTGTTGTTTCAAATGCCCCTTCTTCAAACAGCTCAAGGAGCGGGTCAAGGGCAGGCGCTGGGTCGACATCACGCTCCTCGAGACGCTCGAGGACGCCCTCGTGCGCTCCTCGATGTACTCGAAGAAGGTCGAGGATCTCTACATGGAGGTGATCCGGAGAAGCAAGCTCATGAACCTCCTCGGCGAAGTGAGCAAGATCATCGCCCATCTCGACAAGGAGGAGGATATCCTGCTCGCCATCCTCACCGTCATCACGGCGAAGCAGGGGCTCGGCTTCAACCGGGCCTTCGTGTTCCTGCGCGGACAGGAGTTCGACCTGCTGCGCGGCAAGTACGCTCTCGGACCCTCGTCGGCCGAGGAGGCCGACAGCATCTGGCGCGTTCTCGAGAAGGACGAGAACCTTTCCCTCGACAAGCTCGTCAACAAGGGGCAGAAGCTCCACACCCTGCGGAACAGCCCGCTCACGAAGACGACGGGCGATCTCTCGATCCCCATCAACGACCTCGACGGGGTCATCATCAGGGGGATGCACGAGGTGCGGTTCGTGAAGAAGGACGATCTCGTCTCGGAGGCGGACCGCTTAGTCGCCGGGGCGCTCGGTCTCGAGGACTTCTGCATATGTCCCGTCGCGACCGCGGAGGACAGCCTCGGGTTGCTGCTCGTCGACAACATATTCACCGGAAAGGCGATCACCGCGGAGGACGCGCATCTCCTCGAGATGATCGTGAGCCACGCGACGACGTCGCTCCGGGCGGCGCAGCTCAAGGAATCCCTCAAGAAAAACGTCGAGAGCCTCAAGGCGACCTATCGCAAGCTCAAGGCCTACGAGGAGCGGATCATGAAGGCCGAGCGGCTCGCGATCTCGGGCGAGCTCACCTCCTCGGTCATCCACGAGATCAAGAATCCGCTCGTCGCGATCGGCGGATTCGCCCGGAACCTGTACCAGTCCACGGATATCACCGGCGCCGACCGGGACAAGCTCGAGATCATCATGAACGAGGCGCTTCGCCTCGAGCGCTACCTCGAGGGGCTTCAGTCGAAGGTCAGCGAGCTTCGGCTCGAGGAGAGCGATCTCAACCAGGTGCTCGAGGACAACTGCCAGCTCCTGAGAAAGGATTTCGAGGATCGCGGGATCACGCTCCTCAAGAGCTTCGCTCCCGATCTTCCGCGATGCCAGTTCGACGTCGTGAAGATCCATGAGGTGTTTCTCAACGTACTGCAGAACGCGGTCGAGGCGATCGGCTCGGGCGGCGTCATCCGTTTGAGCACGAAGCGGGACGCGGACATGATCTGCGCGCAGATTTCGGACAACGGAAAGGGGATCCCCGCGGATCAGGTCTACAAGATATTCACGCCGTTCTACACGACGAAGGAGGAAGGGTCGGGGCTGGGGCTCGCCTTCGCGCAGCGCATCGTGAAGGACCACGGCGGCGCCATCACGGTGACGAGCGTGGAGGGGAAGGGGGCCACGTTCCTCGTGACACTTCCCCTCGTGCGCGAGCGGAGCATGGCGCCGGCCGAGGAGCGGGCCGGGAACTAGGCGCGCCGCGCTCTCCGGCCTTCCCGAGCGTTTGCCGCACGAGCCGTTGACAAATCCGCGCGATTGATATACGCTCCAACATGTTACGTGCACATCACCGTCGGCCGGCGGCATCGCGCTTCCGCGCCGAAGGGGAGAGGTTCGGTATGACCGGGTTCGAACAGGGAACGATCCAGCTCTACACGGGAGACGGCAAGGGAAAGACCACTGCCGCTCTCGGAGCGGCTCTCCGGGCGCTCGGCCACGGGAGGCGGGTCGCGGTCGTCCAATTCATGAAGGGGCGCCTCTACGGCGAGCTGGCCGCCGCCGCGCATCTGCCGGGCCTCACGATCGAGCAGCACGGCCGGGACGAGTTCGTCGATCCGAAACGGCCGGAGCCCGTCGATCTCGAGCTCGCGGAGAAGGGATGGCGTCGAGCCGAGGAGCTGCTCGAGGACGACTCGATCGATATGCTCATCCTCGACGAGATCAACGTCGCGGTCGCGTTCGGGCTCGTCGCCCTCGAGCGGGTGACCGGTCTCATGAGGCGAAAGCCGCACGGGCTCGAGCTCATTCTCACCGGCCGCTACGCCCCGAAGGAGATGATCGAGCTCGCCGATACGGTGACCGAGATGCGGGAGATCAAGCACCATTACCGTGCCGGCGTGCAGGCGCGGAAGGGCGTGGAATACTGACGCCGAAACGATGAAGAGAGATCCGGATATCGCCCTGCTTCTCGACGAGTTCTCCCGCGGCCGCGTCGCCGCCGCGGCGCGGCTCATCACGATCGTCGAGAACGGCGGCGACCGGGCGGAAGCGGTGATGGACGGCGTGTTCCCGATGACGCGGGGGGCGTACCGGATCGGATTCACCGGCCCTCCGGGGGCGGGAAAGAGCACGCTCGTCTTCCGGATGTCGCGCATCCTGCGCGGCGAGGGGAAGCGGATCGGCGTGATCGCCGTCGATCCCACGAGCCCCTTCAGCGGAGGCGCGCTCCTCGGCGACCGGATCCGCATGCAGAGCCTTTCGGAGGACCCGGAGATTTTCGTCCGCAGCCTCGCGAGCCGCGGCAGCCTCGGCGGCATCTCGAGCTGCACGGACGAAGTGGCCGATCTGCTCGACGCCTTCGGCAAGGATCTCGTCCTCATCGAGACGGTGGGCGTCGGCCAGTCCGAGCTCGAGATCGCGGAGAAGGCGCACACCGTCGTCGTGATACTCGTGCCCGAGTCGGGGGACGGCGTTCAGGCGATGAAGGCGGGGCTCATGGAGATCGGGGACGTATTCGTCATGAACAAGGCCGACCACCGCGACGCCGTCGGCGCGGCGCGCGAGCTCGAGGAGACGCTTCGGCTCAAGGACGTTCCCGAGGAGGGCTGGCGGCCGCCCGTCGTCCTGGCCTCGGCGACGCGCGAGACGGGGATCGACGAGGTACGGGAGCGCATCGAGGAGCATCGTCGCCACCTCGAGGAGCGGGGGCTGCTCGCGGAGAAGCGGCGCCGCGTGCTCTATTCCCGCGTCCGCGGGGCCTTCATGGACCGCGTCGAGCGGCGCGTCTGGGAGCACGAGAGCGTGCGGTCGGTCATCGAACGGGGGATGGAGGACGTGTACGGAGGGCGGCTTTCGCCGTACCGGCTGGTGCGCGAGCTCGAGCGGCTCGTCGCCGGCGGCTTGCAGATGTGATCCGCGGCGCGATCGCGGCGAACCGAACGGAGACGGACGATGGCATCGGAGAGAAAAGACGATTTCGCGGAGGCGAAGAAGCGCTGGAGGCGCCTCTACGAGGAATGGGGAACCGAGGACGTCGATTTCACGACGGTTTCGGGGGCGCCCGTGGAGCCTCTCTACGGACCCGACGACGCGGCGGGGCTCGATTACCTGCGCGATCTCGGATTTCCGGGGGAGTACCCCTTCACGCGCGGCGTGTACCCGACGATGTACCGGGGGCGGCAGTGGACGATGAGGCAGTTCTCCGGCTTCGGAACGCCGCGCGACACGAACGGGCGCTACCACTACCTCCTCGATCACGGGCAGACGGGCCTCTCCGTCGCCTTCGACATGCCCACGATCATGGGATACGACTCCGACCACCGGCGCGCCGAGGGGGAGGTCGGCCGCTGCGGCGTCGCTATCGATTCGCTCCGCGACATGGAGATCCTCTTCGACGGGATCGACATGGCGAAGATCACGACCTCGATGACGATCAACGCGCCGGCGTCGATCCTGCTCGCCTTCTACCTCTGCGCGGGGGAGAAGAAGGGGGCGCGCTTCGACGAGATGGGCGGAACGATCCAGAACGACATCCTCAAGGAGTACATCGCTCAGAAGTCGTGGATCTTCCCGCCCGAGCCGTCGATACGGATCATCACCGACATCATGGCGTTCTGCGCGGACCACGTGCCGCGATGGAACACGATCAGCATCAGCGGCTACCACATCAGGGAGGCGGGATCGACCGCCGTCCAGGAGCTCGCGTTCACGCTTGCCGACGGCTTCGCCTACGTCGAGGCGGGGATCGCGGCCGGGCTCGACGTGGACGAGTTCGCCCCGCGGCTCTCCTTCTTCTTCAACGCCCATCTCGATTTCTTCGAGGAGATCGCGAAATACCGCGCGGCGCGCCGCATCTGGGCGAAGCGGATGAAGGAGAAATACGGCGCGAAGGATCCGCGCTCGTGGCTGCTGCGCTTCCATACGCAGACCGCGGGATGCTCGCTCACCGCGCAGCAGCCCGAGAACAACATCGTCCGCACCGCCTTTCAGGCGCTCTCCGCGGTGCTCGGGGGCACGCAATCCCTCCACACGAACTCGATGGACGAGACCCTCGCGCTTCCGTCGGAGAAGGCGGTCCGCATCGCGCTGCGCACCCAGCAGCTCATCGCGCACGAGACGGGCGTCGTGAACTCGATCGATCCGCTCGCCGGCTCCTGGTTCGTCGAGGCGAAGACGCGCGAGATGGAGGAGGCGGCGGA
Source organism: bacterium UBP1_UBA4783 (assembly GCA_002403075.1). Taxonomy (GTDB): domain Bacteria; phylum Krumholzibacteriota; class Krumholzibacteriia; order Krumholzibacteriales; family Krumholzibacteriaceae; genus SSS58A. The sequence continues at coordinate 75,100 of DHHB01000084.1, forward strand.
GAAGTACTTCGAGCGGATCGAGGAGTTCGGGGGCGTCGTGAAGGCGATCGAGGCGGGGTTCTTCCAGCGCGAGATCGGCCGCGCGGCGTACGAGTATCAAAAAGCGGTCGAGCGGGAACGGAAGATCGTCGTCGGCGTGAACCGATTCCAGCTCGAGGACGAAACGATCGAAATACCCATTCTCAGAATAGATCAGCAGGTCGAGCTCGATCAGCGGAGCGCCGTCGCCGCGGTCCGCGCCGGGCGCGACAACGACAAGGCCGCGCGCGAGCTGGTCCGGCTCAGGACCGCCGCGGAGGGGAGCGACAATCTCATGCCGGTCATCCTCGACTGCGCGCGCTGCTACTGCACGGAGGGCGAGATCATCGCCGCGCTGAAGGAAGTGTTCGGCGAGTACGTCGAGACGCCCGTATTCTAGAATCGCACACGTTCGCCGGAGGTATGTCCATGGGGAAAACGATCAGGGTGCTCATCGGCAAGCCCGGCCTCGACGGCCACGACCGCGGGGCGAAGGTCGTCGCCAACGCCCTGCGGGACGCCGGCATGGAGGTGATCTACACGGGGCTTCACCAAACCCCGGAGATGATCGCCGAGGCCGCGGTGCAGGAGGACGTCGACGTCGTGGGACTCAGCATCCTCTCGGGCGCCCACATGACGATGTTCCCGCGCATTCTGGAGCTCTTGAGGGAGAAGGGAGCGGGACACATCAAGGTGTTCGGCGGCGGGATCATTCCCGCCGAGGACGCGGAGCGGCTCGAGGCGGCGGGCGTCGCCCGGCTCTTCGGCCCGGGAACCGATACGCGGGATATCGTCGATTTCATCAGGAAGAACTTCGCGCAGAGCGCGTGAAACGATCAAAGGAGGAGCTCATGAAGGAAGTGGTCATCGCGGGCGCCGTGAGAACGCCGCTCGGGAAATTTCTCGGGGGGCTCACGCCCTTCGGCGCGACGCAGCTCGGCGCCATGATCGTCAAGGAGACGCTCCGCCGCTCGGGCGTTCCGGGCGACCGCGTGGACGAGGTCATCATGGGGAACGTCGTCTCGGCGGGGCTCGGCCAGAACCCGGCGAGGCAGGCCGCGATCTACGGCGGCGTCATCGAAACCGCCGGAGCGCTCACGATCAATAAGGTATGCGGCTCCGGCCTCAAGGCGGTCGTGCTCGGCGCGCAGGCGATCAAGCTCGGGGACGCCGAAATCGTGGTCGCGGGCGGCATGGAAAGCATGAGCAACGCTCCGTACATTCTGCGCCAGGCGCGAACGGGGTACCGGCTGAACGACGGGGCGATCGTCGATACGATGGTCTTCGACGGCCTCTGGGACATCTACAACAACTACCACATGGGCAACACGGCCGAGCTCGTCTCGGAGAAGTACGGGGTGTCGCGCGGGGAGATGGACGAGTATTCGTACCACAGCCATCGGAAAGCGGTCGAGGCCCACGAGAAGGGGTATTTCCGCGAGGAGATGCTGTCCGTCGAAATCCCGCAGAAGAAGGGGGATCCCGTGCGCATCGCCCGCGACGAGGGGCCGCGTCCGGACTCGAGCGTCGAGGGGATGGCGAAGCTCAAACCGGTCTTCAAGAAGGACGGCACGATCACGGCCGCGAACGCCTCGCAGATCAGCGACGGCGCCGCGGCGATGACGCTCATGTCCGACGCGAAGGCGAAGGAGCTCGGCGTGAAGCCGATCGCGCGCGTGACGGGGTACGCGACCGGCGGCATGAAGCCGGAGTGGGTCATGATGGCGCCGACGGTGGCGATACCGAAGCTCCTCGCGAAGCTCGGGGCCTCGATCGACGATTTCGACGCGATCGAGCTCAACGAGGCGTTCGCGGTGCAGCCCTGCGCCGTCATGAAGGAGCTCAAGATGAATCCGGCGAAGGTCAACGTGCACGGCGGCGCCGTCGCGCTCGGCCATCCGATCGGATGCTCCGGCGCCCGCATTCTCGTGACGCTGCTGCACGTTTTGAAGCGCACCGGCGGGAAGCGGGGCCTCGCCTCTCT
>DHHB01000084.1:77162-137997 GCA_002403075.1 bacterium UBP1_UBA4783
ACGATGGGGAACGGCATCGCGCAGGTGTTCGCCCATCGCGGATTCGACGTCGTCATGGTCGACGTCAAGGACGAGTTCGTCGCGCGGGGGATCGGCGCGATCGACAAGAGCCTCGGCAGGCTCGTCAAGAAAGAGGCCATCGACGAGAAGACCAAAGCAGGCATCCTCGGGCGCATCAAGGGGACGACGAAGCTCGCGGACGCGGCGGCGGCCGATCTCGTCGTCGAGGCGGCGCTCGAGGATTTCGGAACGAAGACGGCGGTGTTCAAGGAGCTCGACGCCCTGTGCCGCGCGGAGACGATATTGGCGACGAACACCTCCTCGATATCGATCACGGCGCTCGCGGCGCGGACGTCCCGCCCCGACCGGTTCATCGGGATGCATTTCATGAACCCCGTGCCGGTCATGAAGCTCGTCGAGATCATCAGGGGGCTCGCGACGAGCGACGAGACGGCCGCGCTCGTCGTCGCGCTCTCGAAGAAGCTCGAGAAGACGCCGGTCGAGGTCAACGATTACCCCGGGTTCGTGGCGAACCGCGTTCTCATGCCGATGATCAACGAGGCGGTGTACTGCCTCATGGAGGGGGTCGCGACGGCGCCGGCGATCGACGACGTGATGAAGCTCGGGATGAACCATCCCCTCGGCCCGCTCGCGCTCGCCGATCTCATCGGGCTCGATATCTGCCTCAACATCCTGAACGTTCTCTACTGCGGGCTCGGCGATCCGAAATACCGCGCGTGCCCGCTGCTGAAGAAGATGGTCGACGCGGGATACCTCGGCCGCAAGACGGGAAGGGGCTTCTACACGTACGAAAAGGCGTAGCCGCGGCGCGGGCGGGCTCCCCGGCCGCCGCGCGGGCCGGGCCGGCCCCGGAGGCCCGAGAGGAGGGGCCGTGTTCAGATTTCTCAAGCGTTTCCACGAGCGTGCGGGTCTTCCGCCGGGCGCGATCGTCCATATCGGCGAGCGGAAGGTCGAGAAGGTCCGCATCACGGTCATCGACTACGGCGAGGACCGGTTCGAGGAACGCGTCGTGGACCGCGTCGAGGAATGCTTCCCGTACAAGGACCGGCCGACGACGACGTGGATCAACGTCGACGGGGTGCACGACGTCTCGGTCGTCGAGAAGATCGGAGCCTGCTACGGCATCCACCCGATCGTTCTCGAGGACGTGGTCAACACGATCGACCGCCCGAAGATGCTCGATTTCGGGGGGTACCTTTTCATCTCGCTCAAGATGCTCTACTTCGAGGACGGGAATCCCGGCGTCAAGGTGGAGCAGGTGAGCCTCGTGCTGGGCCCCTCGTTCGTCATCTCGTTTCAGGAGGACGGGGGAGACGTCTTCGATCCGGTGCGGGAGCGGATTCGGAGCGGCGCCGAGCGTATCCGCCGCTCCGGGGCCGATTACCTCGCCTATTCGCTCATCGACGCCGTCGTCGACGGCTACTTCGTCGTCTTCGAGTGGCTCGGCGACCGGATCGAGGAGATACAGGAGCGCCTCGTCGCGGCGCCGACGGCCGAGAGCGTGCAGGGGTTCCATCAGCTCAAACGCGAGCTCATCGAGTTGCGCCGGGCGGTCTGGCCGCTTCGAGACGTCATTTCGAACCTCGAGCGGAACGAAACGCCGCTCGTCCGCCCCGAGACCGCTCCGTTCCTCCGGAACGTGTACGGCCATACGATCGAGATCATCGAGACGATCGAATCGTTCCGGGATCTCGTCGCCGGCATGATGGATCTCTACCTCTCGAGCCTCAGCATGAAGCTGAACGAGGTGATGAAGGTGCTGACGATCATCGCCACCATCTTCATCCCGCTCACGTTCATCGTCGGCATCTACGGCATGAACTTCCGGCACATGCCGGAGCTCGGCTGGCGGTACGGCTATCCGGCGGTCATGCTCGCGATCCTCGGCATCGCGGTGGCCATGCTCGCCTACTTCCGCAGGAAGAAGTGGCTCTGATCATTTCTCGATGAGCTCGACGAGAACACCCGCCGTCGATTTCGGGTGCAGAAAGGCGACCGGTTTCCCCTCGGCGCCGGTCCGGGCGACCGTGTCCACGAGCTGAACGCCGCTCTCGCCGAGCTCGCGGAGCGTCGAGGCGATATCGGCGACCTCGAAGCACAGGTGGTGGACGCCGGGGCCCCGCTGGGAGACGAACTTCGAGACGGGGCTGTTCTCGCCGATCCCCTCGAGGAGCTCGATCGTCGTGTTGCCGGTCGAGAGGAAGGCGATTTTGACGCCTCGTTCGGGGACGGTCTTCTCCTCGACGCAGGGGATGCCGAGCGCGCCGCAGAAGATCTTCTTGGCCTCTTCGAGGTTCGGGACGGCGACGCCGATGTGATCGATCGCCTCGAGTCTGCGATTCACCGTGGTACCTCCGTGAAGAAACGGGCCGATCGTGAAGACGCGCGGGGCGCGCCTACGCCGTCGCGCCGGGGGCGTACCGGCCGAAGGCCGTCTCGAGCGCGGCCGAAATCTCGCCGAGCGTGCAGCGCTCTTGTACCGCCGAAACGATGAGCGGCATGAGGTTCTCGCTCGAGCGCGCCGCTCGCGAGAGATCCCGCAGGAGCCCGGCGGCGCGCGCTGCGTCGCGTTCCCGGCGGAGCGTCTCGAGGCGCGAGCGCTGCCTGTCCGCCACGGCGGGATCGATCCGGAAGAGCCCGCTCCGCGGCGGTCCCGCGTCGGCGTACCGGTTGACCCCGACGACGCCGATCGAGCCTTCCTCGATCCCTTTCTGGTAGCGGTAGGCGCTTCGCTCGATCTCGCGCTGCGGGAACCTCGCCTCGATCGCGGCGATCATTCCTCCCATCTCCTCGATCGTCTTCATGAGCGCGATCGTCCGCGATTCGATCTCTCCGGTGAGACTCTCGACGAACCACGAACCGCCGACCGGGTCGACGGTGTCGCAGACGCCCGACTCCTCGGCGATCACCTGCTGCGTGCGCAGCGCCGTGAGCGCGGCTTCCTCGGAAGGGAGGTTGAGCGCCTCGTCCTTCGAGTTCGTGTGGAGCGACTGCGTGCCGCCGAGAACCGCCGCGAGCGCCTGAAGCGTCACGCGGATGACGTTGTTCTCGTATTGCTGGGCCGTCAGGGTGCAGCCGGCCGTTTGCGTGTGGAAGCGCAGCAGCATCGATCGCTCGCTTTTCGCGCCGAACCGCTCCTTCATGATCCGCGCCCAGAGGCGCCGCGCGGCGCGGAACTTCGCGATCTCCTCGAACAGGTTGTTGTGAACGCCGAAGAAGAAGGACAGCCGGGGGGCGAAATCGTCGACCGAAAGCCCCGCCGCGACGGCGGCCTCGACGTAGGCGACGGCGTCGGCCAGCGTAAAGGCGATCTCCTGCACGGCGGTCGAGCCGGCCTCGCGGATGTGGTAGCCGCTGATGCTGATCGTGTTCCACGCGGGGGTGTTGGCCCTGCACCAGGCGAAGACGTCGGTGACGAGCCGCATGGACGGCGCGGGGGGGTAGATGTACGTTCCCCGCGCGTAGTACTCCTTGAGGATGTCGTTCTGTATCGTTCCCGAGATCTTCGAGAGGGGGACCCCCGTTTCCTCCGCGAGGGCGGCGTACATGGCGAGCAGGATCGCCGCCGTGGCGTTGATCGTCATGGACGTGCTCACGCGATCGAGGGGGATGTCCTTCATCAAGACCCTGAAGTCGTCGATGGAATCGATTGCGACTCCGACTCTTCCAACCTCGCCGGCGGCCATCGGATGGTCCGAGTCGTACCCCATCTGCGTCGGCAGATCGAAGGCGACGGAGAGCCCCGTCTGGCCGCGCTCGAGGAGATACCGGAACCGCGCGTTCGTCTCCTCCGCGGAGCCGAAGCCCGCGTACTGGCGCATCGTCCAGAACTTACCGCGGAACATGTTCGGGTAGACCCCTCTCGTGAAGGGGTACGTTCCCGGAAAGCCGATCTCTTCCCCGTAGCGCTCCCCGGGGAAGTCGAGAGGGGTGTAGAGGGGTTCGATCCCTATTCCGGAAGAGGTCTCGAAGGCGGGGCTCCGCTCGCCTCCTTTGGCGCGGAACGGCTCGTAGGCGCGTTCGCGCCACGCGCGGAATCGTTCGCCGAGGTCGTCTCTCATCGCCGCATCGCTTCTAGAGCGGGATATTCCCGTGTTTTTTCGGCGGCAGCTGCTGCCGCTTGTTGATGAGGTTCTCGAGCGCGTGAATGATCATCGGCCGGGTGTTCTCCGGCATGATGACGTCGTCGAGATAGCCGAAGCTCGCGGCGATGTACGGATTCGCGAACTTCTCCGTGTACATGTCGATGTATTTCTGGAGCTCCGCGTCGGGGTCCTTGGAGGCCGCGATCTCCTTCCGGTAGAGGATGTTGACCGCGCCCTCGGCCCCCATGACGGCGATCTCGGCCGTGGGCCAGGCGACGTTGTAGTCGCCGCGGATGTGCTTGCTCGACATGACGCAGTACGCTCCGCCGTACGCCTTGCGCGTGATGATCGTCAGCTTCGGCACGGTCGCCTCGCAGTAGGCGAAGATGAGCTTGGCGCCGTGGCGGATGATGCCGCCCCACTCCTGGTTCGTTCCCGGGAGGAAGCCCGGAACGTCCTCGAACGTGACGAGGGGGATGTTGAAGGCGTCGCAGAACCGGATGAACCGGGCGCCCTTGATCGAGCTGTCGATGTCGAGCACGCCCGCCATGTGGAGCGGCTGATTCGCGACGATGCCGACGACGTGGCCGTTCAGCCGCGCGAAGCCCACGACGATGTTCTTCGCCCAGAGCGGCTGAACCTCGAAGAAGGAGCCGTTGTCGACGACGAGATGGACGACGTCGACGATGTCGTACGGCTGCCGGGGATCGTCGGGGACGATGTCGTTGAGCTTCGGTTCGCGGCGCCCGGGATCGTCGGTGGGGGGCGTGTACGGCGGGTCCTCGAGGTTGTTCTGCGGTAGGAAGGAGAGGAGCTCCTTGATCATGTTGATGCAGTTTTCGTCGTTCTCGGCGACGAAGTGCGCGACGCCGCTCTTGCTGTTGTGCGTGAGCGCTCCGCCGAGCTCCTCGAAGGTCACGTCCTCGTGCGTGACCTTTTTAATGACGTTCGGACCGGTGATGAACATGTGGCTCGTGTCCTTCACCATGAAAATGAAATCGGTGATCGCGGGGGAATAGACGGCCCCGCCGGCGCATGGCCCCATGATCGCGGATATCTGCGGCACGACCCCCGAGGAGAGGGTGTTGCGGAGAAATATATCGGCGTAGCCGCCGAGGCTCGCGACGCCCTCCTGAATGCGGGCGCCGCCGCTGTCGCAGAGCCCGACGACCGGGGCGCCGTTCTCCATCGCCATGTCGAGCAGACGGGTGATCTTTCCCGCGTTGGCCTCGCTGAGGGAGCCGCCGAAGACGGTGAAATCCTGCGCGAAGGCGAAGATGTTGCGCCCGTTCACGAGGCCGTGGCCGCACACGACGCCTTCGCCGATGATCTTCTGATCCTCCATGCCGGGCCACGTCGACCGGTGCGTCACGAAGACGCCGAGCTCCTGAAACGTGCCCTCGTCGAAGAGCATGTGGATCCGCTCGCGGGCGGTGAGACGCCCCGATTCGTGGATCTTCTGCATTCGATCGACGCCCCCGCCGAGGAGCGCCTGCTCGCGATGCTTCGCGAGGACTTCGAACTTCTCTTTCTTGGATTGCACGGAATATACCTCCTCGGCTGGCCCGGCCCCGCCGGTCCGCTCCGCGTCCGCGCGGGCCTGTCCGCATAGTCCGGCATTCTACCGCACGCGCCGCGCGGGGGTCAATCGCAATGTGCCGAAAGGCGTTGTGCGGGCCGCGGGCAGCGTGTATCATGGTCCTGATCGGCCTTGCGGGGCCGGGTCGAACGATGCATCGTATACAAGGAGGTAGTGAAATGGTCTTTCGCATCCGCTCTCTCGCAGTCGCCGCCGCGGCCGTTCTCGTATGTTTCTCGTGCGCGAAGAAGGAACAGCAGGCCGAATCGGGAGCCGCCGGTTCGGCGGCCGGCGACTCGACGATCAAGTACGTCTCCGACGAGGTGAGCTTCGGCGCGTTTTTCGACGCCGAGGGAACCAAGCGAACGATCGGGATCAAAGGCGCGAAGGATACGAAGCTTTTCATCATCGTCTCGTTTCCGGCGACGCTGCAGATAGGCGCCGTCGAATGGCGTCTCGTGCTGCCCGAGGGCGTCACGATCGAATACGACAAATTCTACGAGAAACGGGCGGCGCTGCTCGGAACCTTCGAGCACGGCATCAGCGAGACCTTCCCCTGCATCGCAGGGCCGAAGCTCGTGCTGCACGAGCTCGTGCTGAAGGTGCCTGCCGGGATCGAGAACGGCGAAATCAGCATCATGCCGAGCCACACCGGAAACATTCTCGGCGTGGCGGTCTGCGACGAGAATTTTCCCATCGTAGAGGCGTCCGCGTACAAGGCGATCATCAATCCCGCGGACTGATGCGCGGCGCGAAGCGCGCGCCGTGAACGACGGGTGATGAATTGAAAGCTCGCATCCTCGCGCTCGCAATCCCGCTCGTCGCGCTCGCCTCATGGCCCGGCGCGCGAAGCGGCGTCGTATCGCCGCGCGGCGGAGGGCCGTATCCCGAGGCGTACCGAGAGGTCATGGCGCGCCACAAGGGCGCCTTCACCCTCGGGCGCGCCTGGATCGATCGTCTCGAGCGCCAGCGAAGGGGGGACGGACGCTTCCGCGAGGTCTCCTCGGCGGCTGAGACGCCGCTCCTTTCGCCGCAGCGCGCCCTCGCCGGCCGGCTCGGCATCCCCGTCGTTCTCGGGACCTACGCCGGAATAACGAACCCCCCCGTCACGAACGTCGCCATCGACAGGCTGCTCTTCACCGGGCCGTGGACCCCCGGCACGATGACGCAGTACTGGAGCGAAGTGTCGTTCGGTCTCCTCGAGGTCGGGGGAGCGGTGTACGACTGGGTGCAGCTCGCGCAGAACGAGGCGTACTACACCGGAGGGATCTACCAAGGGCTTTATCCCGGCCAGTCCCGCACGGGAGAGCTGATACGGGAGATCCTCGACGCCCGCGACGCCGCGGTCGATTTCGGCGCCTACGACAACGACGGACCCGACGGCGTCCCGAACTCGGGCGACGACGACGGATACGTCGACGTGCTTCTCGTCGTCCATCCGACCTACGGCGCCGAGTGCGACAACACCGCCCACATGTGGTCCCATTCGTGGCGGTACTCGTCCTGGCCCGAGTCGGGAGGCCAGCCCTACCGCACGAACGATCCCGCGGCGGGCGGCGGCACGGTGCGGATCGACGATTACATCATCGTGCCGGCGGTCTCCTGCACGATCGGGATGATAGAGATCGGCGTCATCTGCCACGAGGTCGGGCACGCGATCGGGCTGCCGGATCTCTACGACTACAACGGAGGCGGCAGCGGCATCGGCTACTGGGGGCTCATGGGCGCCGGAAACTGGAATACGCCCTCGTCGCCGGCGCATCCCGACGCCTGGTGCCGCGAGCAGCTCGGGTGGCTGAATCCGGTCGAGATCGACTGGAGGCCGCGCAGCGTCTCGCTGCGGCCCGTGGAAACGAACGCCGACGCCGTGAAGCTTCCCCTGCCCACGAGACGGTTCGCCCGGAGAGAATACGCCACCGGCGACGCGGGGCTCGTCTGCGGCTATCTGGGCGCCGAAGCGGTCGAGCGCGGCTGGCCGGGCGGCGAGGGATACGGAAACGGCTGGCGCGAATCGATGATCCGCGAGTTCGCGGTCGACGAGTCGCGCCCCGTGAACCTGCGGTACGACGTGTCGATCGAGGCCGAGGACGACTACGATTTCGGCATGCTCGTGCTCGAGCGGGACGGCGCCGCGGACACGCTCGCGCGCTACACGGGCCGGAGCGCGCTCCGCGAGACGATCGATCTCGGCGCGCGCCTCCCGGCGGGACCGTGCGATTTCACGCTGCGGTTCCTCTTCGTCTCCGACGAGAGCTGGAGCGACGAGGACGGCTACTACAACTCCCGCGGCGGCTATTCGTTCACGATCGACGACGTGTCGGTATCGGGCGGCGGCCTCGATTACACAGCGGACTTCGAGCTCGACGCGGGCGGATGGCGCTTCGACGGAGAGCCCGCCGAGTACTTCATCGTCGAGAACCGCAGGCGCCTCGGTTTCGACGCGAACCTGCGGGGGCAGGGGATGCTCGTCTATCACGCCGAGAACAGCATCGCGTGGACCGACGCGGGCAACAGCGGCGGATCGAGCAACGGTCAATGCCGCGGGCTCGTCGTCGAAGAGGCTGACGGGCAGTACAACCTCCTCGTTCCGAGCTTTCAGGGAGGGAACTACGGCGACACCGGAGATCCCTTCCCGGGAAGCACGGACAACCGCTCTTTCGGTCCGACGACCGTGCCGCGAAGCCACACGAACGGCGGACGGCCGACGCGCATCGCCATATCCGGGATCTCGGTCGGCTCGTCGGGAAGCGTTTCGGCGACGTTCGCCGGCGGGATGAGCGCCCCCTCGATCGCGAGCGTCGAGCCCGATACGATCGACAAGCTCCGCGACGGCGAAACGGCGCTCGATATCCGGGGCGCCGGAATCCTCTACGGCGCGGGCTGCGCGCTCGCGAGCGGCTCGGATACCGTCCGGGCGACGTCCGTCGAGTGGCTCGGCGAGAACAGGATCGTCGCCGTCATACCGGTCGAAGGGCTCTTCGCCGGAGCGTGGAGCCTCGTCGTCGCGAGCGGGGACGGCCAGACCGCCTCTCTCGCGCGGGCCGTCGCCGTCGTATCTGTGTACCGGACCGCCTCGGTCGCCGAGGGCGCGAGGGATCTCGTCGTGTCGTGGACCCTCGAGCCTATCGAGGGGATCCGCGGCTGTCTCCTGTACCGTTCGTCGGGCGGGGCCCCGTTCGCGCCCGTCACGGCGGACACGCTCCGCGGCGACGACGGAGCGTTCTCGTTTCGGGACGAGCTCGTCGAGCTCGGCGTCGATTACTCCTACCGCATCGTCACCTATCTCGACGGCGGCGTCGAGGAGCCGTACGTGCTCGCCGGACCGTACCGGATCGGCGTCGAACCGTCCGTCCTGAACTATCCGAATCCGTTCAACGCCGGAACGACGATCAGGTTCTTCGTGCCGGAAAGGGGCCCGGTCGAAGTGGACGTGTACGACGTTTCGGGAAAGCGAGTGGACCGCGTCGTCGCGGGGGAGCGCGAGCGGGGCGCGCACGAGATCGTGTGGCGGCCCGCGGCCCGCGGGTTCGGGGCGGGCGTCTACTTCTGCGTATTCCGGTCGGGGGTCGCGTCGAGAACGGTCAAGATGATCTACGTGCCCTGAGTCCGACCCGTCAGAATGTGTACACGGCGCCGAGCGAAAGCCCCACGTGCATGAACCGTTCCTCGCTCGTCGTCACGTCGATCCTGTTGAACCGGTAGATCCGGTATCGGTAGGGCGTGATCCAGAAACTCGCCTCGGCTTCCAGAAGAAAACGCTCGAAGAGCGATCGCGTCGCGCCGACGCCGGCGCAGAGGTAGAACGTCGTCTGCGCCGGCCGGAACGACTCGGTCGGCGTTACGGTGACGGGATCCACCGTCAGGAATCCCACGCCGCACCGGGCGACCGGGCGGTAGGGAATGAGCACCGGAAAGACGGCGGCGAGACCGAGCCGGTAATCGAACCCCCCGACGTCGACGCCGGAACCCTCCGTGTCGAAGAATCCTATCGAGTTCTCGAAATAGATGTCGCCCGCGAGCTCGTATCGAAGCGCCGCTTTCGCTCCGACGGCGTTTCCGAGATCGAAGAAGTCGCCGTCGAAGATATAGTAGCTCACGGCGGCGGAGGCGGCGATCCGCCGCGGCAGCTCGGCGCGGACGCGCGCCGCGAAGAGGACCGCGACGGCGACCGCCGAAACGGCGAGCGCGATGCCGCGCGTTCTTGTCATCTGCCCGTCAACTCCCCTCGAACGATCGACGCACGCGTTCCGCCGACCCGTTCCGTAGAACGGTAGCACACGCCGCCGGGCGACGCAAAGCCCTAATCGCGGGGAGAACGCGGGGCGCGGGGGCGAAACTCCGCCGTGCGCCGGAGGCCCGGCGGCGTTTTCCCTCCCGAGCGGAACCACGCGTCGAGGACGCGGACGATGCGGCGCGCCGCTCGACCGTCGCCGAACGGGGTGCGGACGCGCGCCATCCGCGCGTAGGCCCGCTGGTCGTGGAGGAGGCGCTCGACGGCGGCCACGATGCGGTCCCTGTGGGGTCCGGCGAGGACCGCGCCGCCTGCCGCGACGATCTCGGGCCGCTCCGTCTCGTCGCGCATGACGACGACCGGCTTCCCCAGCGCGGGAGCCTCCTCCTGCAACCCTCCTGAGTCGGTCAGCACGAGGAAGCTCTCGTCCATCGCGCGCACGAGCTCCCGGTAGTCGACCGGCGGCGAAAGGACGATCCGCTCGCGTCCGGCGAGCGTCCGCGAAACGACGGCGCGGACCGCCGGATTCGGATGCACGGGAAAGAAGATCTCCACGTCGCCGTTGCGCGCGGCGATGTCACGGATCGCCGCGCAGATCTCCTCGATGCCGCGGCCGAAGCTCTCGCGCCGGTGCGCCGTGACGAGGATGCGCCGGCGGCGCTCGAGGCCCTTTCGGGCGGGGCGCCGCCGCGCGCGGATCGCCGCGCGGGTGAAGAGGAGCGCGTCGATGACGGTGTTGCCGGTGACCCATACTGCGGCGCCGGGCACCCCCTCGGCCGCGAGCGCGCGGCGGGCTCGCTCCGTCGGGGCGAAATGGAGCTCGGCCACCCGTCCGACGAGCCGGCGATTCATCTCCTCCGGATAGGGGTTCCAGACCGTGCTCGTTCGCAGGCCGGCCTCGACGTGGGCGACGGGGATCCGCCGGTAGAACGCGAGCAGCGCCGCGGCGAACGCGGAGGTCGTGTCCCCCTGAACGATCACCATCTCCGCGGGATCGCGATCGAGCACGGCGTCGAGCCTGCTCATCGTGCGGGTCGCGATCGCCATGAGGGACTGGTTCTCCGTCATGACGTCGAGGTCGTGATCGGGCCGAATGGAGAAGAAGCGGAGCAGTGGATCGCAGAGCTCGCGGTGCTGGGCCGTGAAGCAGATCCGCGCGGCGTACCCGCCGCGGCGGCGCAGCTCATGGATGACGGGAGCGAGCTTTATGACCTCGGGCCGCGTCCCGAAGACGATCATCACCCGCCGCTTCGTTCGTTTCCGGTCCACCGGCCGTTCCTTTCAGCGCGCGCCGTCCGCGCCGCTATTTGACCTCGCGCACGGAGTTCCGGCCGCCGAAGCCGTCGGGCTCGGCGACCGCGTTCGCGGGATCGACGATCTTCGTCTTCCTGTCGACGTAGAATTTGTACGGGTATCTGCCCGGCTTGAGAACGAGGGCGGCGCGCCATATCCCGTCCGCGTCCCGCTTCATCGGCGTGGCGGCGGGATCCCAGTTGTTGAACGAGCCGATGAGCGACACCTCCGACGCTTCGGGCAGCGCGAGCGAAAAAGCGACTTGTCGCATGCGCTTCTCGGGGTCTTCGGGCGCCGCTTCCGGAGAATGATCGGGTGCGAGAAGCCGGTCGAAGCCGTCGATGATCGCTTCGAGCTCGTTCCCGAGCCCCCCGGCCGGATATCCGTTCTCGTCGGTGAGCTCGAAGATGATGCGCCCGGGGGCGCCGCTCCAACAGGCGGCGACGAGTATCGAGTTCGGACCCTTTCGAAGCTCCGCGGTTTCCCGCGGAGCGGCGGAGCCCGCCGCCGGTCCCCCCGGGAGCGCCGCGGCGCCGTTGATCCAGATCGAGACCGCATTCGCCGTTTCGATCGACCAGCGGAGCTTCGCGCGCGCGGCCGCGTCGATCGTCGTGGAAAGCAGGACGCAGTTTCCTTCCGCCGCCCCGGGGAGCCGTCCGGGAAGAAGGGCGCCGTCCGCGTCGTACGCGTCGCCCGCGGCTTCGCGCCAGCGCACCCCCGTCGCGCCGCCGGTCGAGAAGCGGCCGAAAAGATCCCGCTGGAAGTCGGGGCCGCGCCGGAACGCCTCCTGGGCGTTCATCGGAGCGAGGTACAGCCAGCGGAGCGGATAGACGAGCGATTCCTCGAAACGCGCGATCGTTCCCGCGTCGAGGGATATCGAGAGGGAGAAGGGATATCGTCCGGGGGAGAGCCTCTCCTTGGGCGACACCGCCACGACGAGATCGGTGCGATCACGAGACGCGCTCGCGAGAAATCGCGCCGGCAGCGGGGGCGTCGTTTCGAGCTCCTTCATGAAGGTCCCTTCGACCGTCCCTCGAATGTCGTGGTCGAGCCGGTGGCGCACCGTGACCGCCACGGGGAGCGGTCCGCCGCCGAAGCGCCTCCCCTCGGGAAAATCGATCGAGACCCGATAGGGCGGGGCGAGCACGACGCTCTCGCGCCGGCGAAGCTCCATGCGCCCCCCCGCGGTTCCGACCTCGAGCGACGCGGAAAGGGGAACGACTCCCGGCTCCTCGAGCGGCGGGAGTGCGAGCGTTCCCGTGAAGCGAAGCGGCGCTCCGGGGGCGGCGGACGCCGCCGCGCCCCTCTCCACGACGGTCCAGCCGAGATCGCCGATCCGGAGGACGGCGTCCGATATCGAAAGGGCTTCGCGCGGGCTTTCGAGAACGGCCGTGAAGGCGACCGGCTCCCCCTTGAGCACGGGATCTTCGGGCAGAGAGAGCGCGAAGGCGATCCCGGTCCCCGCCTCGAGCCGCTCGGCCAGCCTCGCCTTGACGCCGACGAGCTCCGCGAGGGCGACGGGACACGTCTCCGACACGAGCCGTTTCGTCCGCGGCGACATGCGCCTCCATGGCGCCTCCTCGACCACGCGCCAGCGCTCCTTCGGCTGGGCGAGGAGCGAGGCGAAGCGCTCGATCCTCGACATGAGACGGTTTATCGTTGCAATCTTCTGCGCGAAGGATTCGACGTCGAGCGTTCGAGGGGCGAGCGCGCGCCCGAGCGAATCGACGCCCGCCCTGAGAGCGCTCATCTCGCCGGAGACGGCGACCGATTCGCGCTCGAGGAGCAGGACGAGGTTCACGAGGGCCGAATAATCGCTCCAGTCCGGAAACAGTCCTCTGCGTCGGGAAGGGTTGCTTCGCCAGAAATCGATCCACAGGGCCTTCGCCGGATCGTCGGCCGCCGCTTCGCGGGGGAGGACGCCGGCGACCGTCTCGGCGAGGGAGCCGCGCGCGCCGGGGACGGTCGAGAGGAGATCGAGAACGACCGGCCGCGCGAGAGGATCGCTCCACATTCCGCTCTCCTCGAACGGGGCCCGCCCGGCCGCGGAGGCCTCCCCGATCCGCGCGGCGAACGAGGCGGAAATCCGCGCGTGCGCCGCGAGCCCGAGCGTTTCGTCCGTCACGAGGGGAAGAAGCTGCGCCGGCGTCTCGATCGGGAGCGGCAGGCCGGCCCCCCCCATCGGATAGAATCCGTACCGCTCCGGAACGTAGAAGCTCTGCGCGACCGTCGCGGAGAGACGCCGCTTCCACGCGAGATATTCGAGGGCGTCCTCGTACGCGCCCGTTTTCCAGGCGACGAGGTGCAGGCTCCAGAGCTCCACGCACGCGAGCCCGTTGAGGGCCGGGGAGAGCGGTCCGCCGCCGCCGAGCGATTCGTCCGCGTCTCCCGTCAGGAGACCCGGGCCGGTCTGCCGCGCGGGGGCGAAGAGATCCGTCACGGCGGACTGGATCCGGGGATAGAGGGAGCGCATGAGGTTCGGATCGTCGCCGAGAAGGAGGTACGCCGATAACGCCGTGAGCGGGTACCGGTCGAGGCTCTCGAGGGGATTGAATCCGCCGGGGGCGGAACCGCCCGGAGCGCGGCCGAGCCGGGCGGCGAGCGCGCCCGCGAGCCTTTCGTCCTGCGGCGCCGACTCGGCGCGCCCCGGGCCGCACGCGAGGAGGATCGCGAGCAGGAGGGGAACGCAGCGAAGCGCGAAGCGGGAAGGCGATTCCATAATCGTACAATGGATACGCGAACGCGGACGTGCAAGTCAAGCGGCAGTTTGTTGTTGACACCCCTTTCGGGGGCATTCTTAAATAGCCCGCGGCGGGTCGGCCGCACGTTCGTAAAATCGTACAAGGGGAGGAGCGCCGGCGATGGAATTCGAAAACGTCCTCATCGAAAAAAAAGGCCGCATCGGCAGGATCGTCATCAACCGTCCGACGAAACTGAACGCGCTGAGCGTCGCGACGGTCATGGAGCTCATCGAGGCCTTCGCGATCATGAAGAACGACGAGAGCGTCGGCGTCGTCGTGCTGACCGGCGCCGGGGAGAAGTCCTTCGCAGCGGGAGCGGACATCGCGGAGCTTCAGAAGCTCGATCCGCTCGCGGGAAAGGAGTTCGCCGCGCGCGGCCAGGGGCTCACGCTTCTCATGGAGAACCTCGGCAAGCCGGTTATCGCAGCCGTCAACGGCTTCGCCCTCGGCGGCGGCTGCGAGCTCGCCATGGCGTGCACGCTCCGGATCGCCGTGGATCGCGCGCGGTTCGGACAGCCGGAGATCAATCTCGGAACGATACCGGGATACGGCGGCACGCAGCGTCTCGCGCGGCTCGTCCCGCGGGGCGTCGCCATGGAGCTCGTGCTCACGGGGCGGGTGCTCACCGCGCAGGAGGCGCTCTCCCTCGGTCTCGTGAACAAGGTGGTTCCCTCGGGCGAGCTCGAGAGCGCGGTCGAGGAGACGGCGGCGATCCTTCTATCGAAGCCGCCCTTCGCGCTCCGCGCCTGCATGGAGGCGGTTCTTCACGGCACGGAAGTGTCGTTCGAGGAAGGGCTTCGCCTCGAAGGGACGCTCTTCGCGATGACCTGCGGCACGAACGACATGAAAGAGGGGATGACGGCCTTCCTCGAGAAGCGGCAGGCGGTCTTCACGGGGCGCTAAACCCCGCGGACGGATGGCAGAGCTCTTGCTCGATTCCGTTTGAAATGGGGAACCGCAAGCATTAGTATTACGCAGGCTTACGGGCAGGGTATCGCGGCGTCGCGCGCGCCGGCGCGTAACGCGCTCATTTTCAATAGGATGTGAACGCCCAATAAGCGCGAGAGTGGCGGAACTGGCAGACGCGCTGGACTTAGGATCCAGTGAGGAAACTCATGGGGGTTCAAATCCCCCCTCTCGCATTGGCCAAAATACGCCGATGTGGTTATTTTCCAACCGGCTTTCAAAGGGGAGAGATGGACGATAGACTGCTGGAAAACGATATACGCGTGGAGCTATCCGACGGCGGGAGCTGCCAGAAGGTCGCTTCCGTCGAGATTGCGCGTGCGCGCTTCGAGGACGAGAAGGCGCGCGTTCTCCGGGAGATGACGAAAGAGGTCTCCATCCCCGGGTTCAGGAAGGGGAAGGTGCCCGTCGAGGTCGTCGAGCGCAGGTTCGCCGACGAGATCCAGAGCGAGGCGCTGCGGAGCATCCTGCCGCTGGCGTACAGTCACGTATTGAGCGCGCACGAGCTCGATCCGATCGGTGATCCGGAGTTTCAGGACGTGAAGCTCGAGCAGGACAAGCCCCTCGCTTTCAAGGTATGCGTCGAAGTGATGCCGAAGCTCGCGATCGCGGACTACCGGGGCGTCGCGGCGCCGGCGGAGGCGAATCCGGTCACGGACGAGGAGATAGAGGCGGTGCTCGGGAATCTCCGCGAGCGGGCGGCGGATCTCGCGCCGGTCGACCGCGCGGCCGCCGCCGGCGACGTTCTCACGATCGAGTACGCGCCCGTCGGGGCTGACGGCACGATCGACGAGAAGGAGCGCGCGAAGGACTTTCACGTGCAGCTCGGCGCGGGACGGATATTCCCCGCGTTCGAGGAGGCGCTCACCGGCAAGAAGGCGAACGAGTCGGGGCGGGTCGATATCGCGTACCCGGCGGACTTCGAGCCGAAGAATCTGGCGGGTCGCACCGTCACCTACGAGTTCGTCGTGAACGAGGTGCGGGAACGCCGTCTGCCGGAGCTCGACGACGCGCTGGCCTCCCGGATCGACGAGCGCTTCGCCACGCTCGCGGCGCTCCGCGAGGACGTGCGCGCGCGGCTCGCCGGCGAGAAGGAGAAGGAAACGCAGCGGCGCCGCGAGGAGAAGGCGATCGATCTCATCATCGAACGCAATCCGTTCGATATCCCGGCCTCGATGCGCGAGCGGTTCAAGAAGGAGCTGTACGCCGAGGACGACGAGCGGCGGAAGGCCGTCGGCGTGGGTCCCGAGGAGGACGCCGGACGCAAGGCCCAGATGGAGGAGTTCTTCGACCGGGTCGCCGAGCGGAATATCAAACGGTATTTCATCATGGATTACATAGCGGAGAAAGAGGGCGTCGAGGTTTCGCGCGAGGAGATCGACGGCGAGCTCGCCGCGATCGCGGCGGAGAACGGGAGACCGGTGGAGGAGCTGCGGAAATACCTCGAGCGCGACCCAGACCGCCTCACGCACCTGCGGGCGCGGCTTCGCGAGCGGAAGCTGTTTACGATCATTCTCGGGGCCTCGTGAGACGCCCCGCGCAAAGAGAGGACGGTATGAGCACGATATCCAATTCCGCCTACGTCCCGGTTCCGTACGTCATCGAAACCCGCGGACGGGAAGAGCGCGTGTACGACATCTACTCGCGCCTGCTCAAGGACCGGATCATCTTCATCGGCACGGCGATCGAGGATACGCTCGCGAACAGCGTCATAGCGCAGCTCCTCTTCCTCGAGGCCGAGGATCCGGCCCGCGACATCTTCGTGTACATCAACAGCCCGGGCGGCGTCGTCTCGGCGGGGCTCGCCATCTACGACACGATGCAGTACATCTCCTGCGACGTCTCGACGATATGCATGGGGCAGGCGGCGAGCATGGCGGCCATCCTGCTCGCGGCGGGAAAGCCGGGAAAGCGCACGGCCCTGCCGCACGCGCGGGTGATGATCCATCAGCCGTCGGGCGGATCGCAGGGACAGGCCACGACCCTCGAGATCTACACGAAGGAGATCGTCACCCTGCGGAACAAGCTCAACGAGATCCTCGCGAAGCACACGCATCAGCCGATCAAGCGGATCGCGAAGGACACCGACCGCGATTTCTTCATGTCGGCGGAAGAGTCGAAGGAATACGGCATTATCGACGCCATTCTGACCTCGAAGAGCGAGCTCAAGCGGACGGAGGGGGCGCCGAAGTAGGCGCGCGGCCCGATTTCATTGCGCATCCGGGTCCGGAAGTTTGTATAATTATGGTGAGAAGCCGGGTGCGCGAAGGAGCGTCATGAAGAAGAAACCGATGGTTCCGAAGGCGATACGCTGCTCGTTCTGCGGCCGGGGGCAGGACGAGGTCGCCAAGCTCGTATCCGGGCCTTCGGTCTACATCTGCAACGAGTGCATCCGCCTGTGCAACGAGATCCTCGAGGAGGAGATGTCGGGCGGAACCGCGTGGGAGATGGAATCGTTCCCGCGTCCCAAGGAGATAAAGGATTTCATCGACCAGTACGTCATCGGGCAGGAGCACGCGAAGGTCGTCCTGTCGGTGGCGGTCTACAACCATTACAAGCGCATCCGCCACGACCGGCGCGCCGACGACGTCGAGATCGACAAGAGCAACATCCTCCTGCTCGGCCCGACCGGAGTCGGCAAAACGCTGCTCGCGCAGACGCTCGCGCGGTTCCTCAAGGTGCCGTTTGCGATCGCGGACGCCACCTGTCTCACCGAGGCGGGGTACGTCGGCGAGGACGTGGAAAACATCCTCGTGCGGCTCCTCCAGAGCGCGGATTACAACCTCGCCGCCACGGAGCGGGGCATCGTCTACATCGACGAGCTCGACAAGATCTCGCGCAAGAGCGAAAGCCCTTCGATCACCCGCGACGTGTCGGGCGAGGGTGTCCAGCAGGCGCTCCTCAAGATCCTCGAAGGGACCGTCGCGAACGTCCCTCCGCAGGGAGGCCGCAAGCACCCGCAGCAGAAGTTCATCGAGGTCAACACGAAGAACATCCTCTTCATCTGCGGCGGCGCCTTTCAGGGGCTCGACGAGATCGTCGAGCGCCGGATCGGCAAGAAGATCATCGGCTTCGGGGCCGAGCGCGGTCCGGCGTACCGGCGGGACACGAGCGAGATCCTCCGTCTCGTCCAGCCGGACGATCTCATCAAATACGGGCTCATACCGGAGCTCGTCGGCCGGATTCCGATCGTCGCTCCGCTCCACGATCTCGACGAGCAGGCGCTCATCGACATCATGCTCAAGCCGAAAAACGCCCTCGTGAAGCAGTACCAGAAGCTGTTCGATATGGAGGACGTGGAGCTCGAGTTCACGCCGGGGGCGCTGCGGGCGATCGCGAAGCTCGCGCTCGAGCGCAAGACGGGGGCGCGGGGGATGCGCGCGATCCTCGAATCGACGATGCTTCACATCATGTACGACATTCCCTCGCAGGCGAATATCCGCAAGATCCTCATCACGGAGGAGACCGTGACGAGCCGCGGCGAAGCGCAGCTCTTCGTGGACAAAGAGCGCGAGCTCAAGGCGCAGTGATCCGGCCGCGGGCGCGGTTTCCGGCGCAACGACGGTGAGGTTATCATGAAACTCGGTTCGCAAGGCAATCGCCAGAGGCAGTTGGACGTGTATCCGCTCGTGCCGCTGCGCGACGTCGTCATTTTTCCGTCGATGGCCACGGCGATCCTCGTCGGGCGCCAGCCCTCGGTGAACGCCGTCGAGCGGGCGATCAAGACGGACAAGAACCTCGTCGTCGTCACGCAGCGGAACGCCTCCGTCAACGAGCCCGGCCCGGACGATCTGTACCGCGTCGGAACGCTCGTGAAGATCTTCCACCATCTCAACCTGCCCGACGGAACGATCAAGGTCATGCTCGAGGGCGTGAGCCGCGTGCGCGTCCTCGACTTCGTCGAGCTGGACAACTACTTCGGCGCCCAGATCGCGGACCTCGCGACGGAGGAGGCGTCCTCGCGCGAGATCGAGGCGCTCGCGCGGCGCGTGGAAGCCCTCTTCGGCGATTACGTGCGGATGAACCCGCGGATGCCGAACGAGGTGCTCCTCTCGATCCAGTCGATCGAGGACCGAGGCGTGCTGGCCGACACCATCGCGGCGCACCTCGCCGTGCACAACGACGAGAAGCAGCGGCTCCTCGAGTCGATCGATCTCGGCGAGCGTCTCTCCGAGCTGCACCGCATCCTCGGCGAGGAGATACAGCTCCTCAGGGTCGAGAAGGACATCGACGAGAAGGTGTCGAGCCAGGTGCAGAAGACCCAGCGGGAGCTCTTCCTGCACGAGAAGCTGCGGGCGATCAAGAAGGAGCTCGGGCAGGGGGAGGAGTACGAGGAGTACAAGGACCTCAAGCGCAAGCTCCGCAAGAGCGGGATGAGCAAGGAAGCCGAGAAGGTCGCCTACCGCGAGCTCGAGCGCCTGCAGATGATGCCGCCGATGACCCCCGAGGCGACGGTCGTTCGCAACTATATCGAAACGCTCGCGGCGCTCCCGTGGCGGAAGCGCACCCGCGACAACCTCGATCTCGATCAGGTCAAAGCCAAGCTCGACGCCGACCATTACGGCCTCGCGAAGGTCAAGGAGCGCATCGTCGAGTTTCTCGCGGTCGTGAAGCTCGTCGGCACACTCAAGGGGCCGATCCTCTGCTTCGTCGGGCCGCCCGGCGTGGGGAAAACCTCGCTCGGGCGCTCCATCGCGGACGCTCTCGGCCGGAGCTTCGTCCGTGTATCGCTCGGCGGCGTCCGCGACGAGGCCGAGATCCGCGGCCACCGGCGCACGTATATCGGCTCGCTCCCGGGCCGCGTCATCCAGATGATGCGCAAGGCCGGGAGCAGGAACCCCGTGTTTCTCCTCGACGAGATCGACAAGCTCGGCACCGATTTTCGCGGCGATCCGGCTTCGGCGCTCCTCGAGGTGCTCGATCCGGACCAGAACAAGCACTTCAGCGACCATTTCCTCGAGGTCGAGTTCGATCTCAGCGAGGTGCTCTTCATCACGACGGCGAACGTCATGTACACGATACCGCCCGCGCTCCAGGACCGCATGGAGGTCATCCGTCTGCCGGGGTATCTGCTCCACGAGAAGGTCAACATCGCGCAGAAATTCCTGCTCGCGAAGCAGATGAAGCAGCACGGCATCGAGCCGGGCCGGATGCGCGTCTCCGACGAGACGATGAGGGAGATCATCCGGCGTTACACCCGCGAGGCGGGTGTCCGCAACCTCGAGCGCGAGCTCGCCTCGATCTGCCGGAAAGTCGCCCGGAAGCTCGCATCGAGCGAGAAGACCGGAAGCCTCCGCATCACGAAGAAGAACCTCGAGAGCTACCTCGGCGTGCCGAAGTTCTCCGACAGCGAGATCGACGCGCTCGAATCGGTCGGCGTCGCGACGGGGCTCGCCTGGACGGAGGTCGGCGGCGAGATCCTCAACATCGAGGTGACCCTCATGCCGGGCAAGGGGGAGCTCATCCTCACCGGCCAGCTCGGCGAAGTCATGCAGGAATCGGCGAAGATCGCGCTCAGCTTCGCCCGGAACAAGGCGCGGCTGCTGCCGCTCGACAAGAATTTCTTCTCGTCGGTGGACGTGCACGTGCACGTCCCCGAGGGGGCGATCCCGAAGGACGGCCCGAGCGCGGGGGTCGCGATCGCGACCGCGCTCGTCTCCGCGTTCTTCGATATCCCGGTCCGCCGCGACGTGGCGATGACCGGCGAGGTGACGCTGCGCGGCAAGGTGCTCCCCGTCGGCGGCATCAACGAGAAATCGGTCGCCGCGCTGCGCGCGGGCGTCACGAAGCTCTTGCTCCCGAAGGGAAACGAGAAGAACATCAAGGAGCTTCCCGAAGAGGTCCGCAAGAACATGAAGATCCAGGTCGTCGAGACGATGGACGACGTCGTCGAGACGGCTCTCGCGAAGAAGCTCGACTGGGGGATCGAGCATCGGCGCCAGATCGGCGGCATCTTCGGGAGCGTTCAGCCCAAGCCGACGAACTGAGCTCCGCCTGACGGCAGTGAAAATCCGCAAGCTCGATATCGCGTGCAAGACGCTCGATCCGTCCCGCTTCCCGCGTTCCCCGTGGGCCGAGGTCGCCGTATCGGGACGCTCGAACGTCGGGAAATCCTCGCTCCTCAACACGCTGCTCGGCCGCAAGAACATCGCCCGAATCAGCAAGGACCCGGGCAAGACGCGATCGATCAATTTCTTCGCCGTGAACGACCGTTTCTACCTCGTCGATCTTCCGGGCTACGGGTATGCGAAGGTCTCGGCGGAGCTGCGGGACAAGTGGCTCGACGTCATCGAAGGGTACGTCCTCGGAAGGGACGCGCTCGCCGGCGTCGTGCAGCTCCTCGATGCGCGGCATCCGCCCACGAAGGACGACGCCGCGACGATGGATCTTCTACGGGGCTCGGGACGGCCCGTGTTGGTCGCGCTTACAAAGGCGGACAAGATACCGCGCTCCGATCGCGCCCGCGCCCTTCGGGACGCCGAACGGATCGCGGGCGCCTTTCCGGTCGTTTTCTTCTCAGCGAAAACCGGCGAGGGCGCGGACGGAATCTGGAAATGGATCGAGGAACGCGTGTAGCGGGGAGGCGCCGTCCATGAGCCGTCCGGTCATCGTGAGCCCCGGCCCCGTCGACGTATCGCCCGAGGCGCTGCGCGATCTTCCGCCCCTCCACCATCGCTCCGCGGCGTACGAGCGGGTCGTCTCCGAATCGGCCGCGGCCGTCCGAGAGGCGCTCGGCACGAAGCACCCCGTTCATTTCCTGACGGCCTCCGGCACGGGCGCCATGGAAGCGGCGATCGCGAACGCGACGGCGCCGGGAGAGCGGCTGCTCGTTCTCTCCTGCGGCAAGTTCGGGGACCGGTGGGCGGAGATAGGCGCGGCGTTCGGGTGCGAGGTGTCGGTGCTGCGCGTGCCCGACGGCGCGGCGGTCGATGTCGCGGCCGCGATCGGGCGAATTCGCGCCGATCAACCGCGCCATGTCGCCGTCACGCACGTCGAATCCTCGACGGGGAGCCTCTTTCCGCTGAAGGAGCTCGCGGCGCGCCTCGGATCAGAGCGTCCGACGGTGATCGTCGACGCGGTGTCGTCGTTCGCCGCCGAGGAGCTCGAGATGGACGCGTGGGGGATCGACGTCGTCGCCGGCGCTTCGCAGAAGGCGCTCGGGGCCCCGGCGGGCGCGGGCTTCGTGTGCATGGGAAAGGGAGCAATGCGGCCCGGGCGCAGGGGGCTCTACTATTTCGACCTTCGGAGGTACGCGTCCGAGGCGGGGGAGAGCGCGACGCCGTTCACGCCGGCGGTGGGGACGATGCAGGCGATCCACCGCTCCCTCGACGCCATGCGCGGGTATGGATTCGACGCCGTGCGCTCGCGCCACAGGCTCGCGTCGGAGGCGTTCCTTTCGGCGTGCGGCGCGCTCGGGCTGTCCGTGTTCCCGGAGGAGCCGTCCGCCGCGGTGCAGGCGCTCGGGCTTCCGGACGGCGCGCGGGGGGAGGATCTTCTCGACGCGCTTTCTCGAAAGGGCTTCATCGCCGCGGGCGGACAGGGGGCGCTCCGCGGGAGGATCGTCCGCACAGGGTTCCTCGGTCTCTACGACGGAGGGACGCTTCTTCGGCTCGTGCGCGCCTTGAGCGAGGCTCTGCGGGATGCCGGAATCGCCGGAGAGGCGGCGCTCGCGGAGGAGCGGATGATGGCTTATTCCGAGAAGTCTCGATTATTCTCATGATGGCGTCGGATTGCGGAGGCTGTTGTGGCGGGATATCGGGCGCGCGATTAGGGGTTGACAGTTGTAACCGGCATGTATATAATCAAATTAGCTGAATCGGAGGTAGAGGTGCGCCCACGTGGCAGAATCAGCGCGGGAGTGTGTCTCCTGTGCGCGTTCGCGTTGGCGGCCGCCGGGGCCGTCTATGGGGGAGAGGTATACATGAAACGGCTCCCCGTCTACCGCACCTATCAGTGCGCCATCTGCCACAAGTCGGCGCAGCCCGTATCGGGTCAGGATCTCAACGCCTTCGGCGTCGATTTCAGGACCAATTCGTTCGCGTGGAACAACGCGCTCGCCTCGAAGGACAGCGACGGGGACGGCTACCTGAACGGCCTCGAGCTCGGCGACGTGGACGGCGACGGCGTTCCCGAGATCGCCGTGGAGCGAAGCAATCCCGGCGATCCGCTCAATACGCCGAACGCGATCGACCAGAGCACCTGGGGTATCCTGAAATCGCTCTTCGAGGATTGATCGCACCGGGACCGCGAAGGCAACGGCAGCATCCCGGCCGCCTCGCAACGAGGCGGTTTTTGTTTGCCTGAAATATCGGTTGCGGGCCCGGAACGCATGCCATACACTTCGGGCGGTTTTTCGAAGAAGAAGGGGAATTTGCGCGAATGGGCGCCACGGTCATCATCGGCGGCCAGTGGGGGGACGAGGGAAAGGCGAAGGTCGTCGATTTCCTCATGGGGGATCACGACGTCGTCGTCCGGTTCCAGGGCGGGGCGAACGCGGGGCATACGGTCGTATCCGGGCTCGGCAAGTTCGCCTTTCACCAGATACCGTCGGGTCTCCTTTACCCGGCCGTCACGGGCATCCTCGGGAACGGGATGGTGATCGATCCGTTCGCCTTCCTGCAGGAGTACAACGATCTCAGCGCGCGCGGCGTCGACATGACCGAGCGTCTCTTCGTGAGCTCCGCGGCCCACGTCGTCACCCCCGTCCACAAGCTCATGGACAACGTTCTCGAAGCGGACCGGCGGGACGCGAGCATCGGGAGCACCGGAAAGGGGATCGGACCCGCTTACTCGGACAAGCACATGCGGAGCGGACTCCGCATGGGGGTTTTCCTGCGGGAAAAGGACGAGCTCTTCGACATCATCGAGCGCTCGATCGACTGGAACAACCGGATCTTCGCGGCCTACAACGCCCCGACGCTCTCGGCGGAGACGATCGCGAGCGATTTCGTCGGCATCAAGGACGCGATCGAGCCGTTCGTCGTCGACACGCAGGAGGCGCTGCACGAGCTGCAGGGAAAGGGCCGGCGCATCCTGCTCGAAGGGGCGCAGGGGACGCTCCTCGACATCGATCACGGGACCTACCCCTTCGTGACGTCGAGCTCGTGCTCGATCGGCGGCGCGGTGGCGGGAACGGGGCTTCGCCCGCGGGACATCGGACGAATCGTCGGCATCTTCAAATCGTACATCACGCGGGTCGGCAACGGCCCGATGCCGAGCGAGATCGGCGGCCCCGACGGCGAGGCGCTGCGGGAGCGGGGCGGGGAATACGGCACGACGACCGGCCGGCCGCGCCGCTGCGGCTGGTTCGACATGGTCGCCGGGAGATACTCCGTGCAGCTGAACGGCTACGACGAGATCGCGCTCACGAAGCTCGACGTTCTGTCGGGCTTTTCGACGGTGAAGATCTGCACGGGCTATCGAGTCGCAGGCCGGGCGACGGCCGGCTTCCCGCAGAACGCGGAATCGCTCGCCCGCTGCGAGCCGGTCTATGAGGATCTGCCGGGCTGGACCGAACGGCTCTCGGACGCGCGGACCATCGAGGAGCTCCCGGCCGCCGCGCGCCGATTCGTCGAGCGGCTCGAAGAGGGGCTCGGCGTGCCGATCACCTTCGTGTCGACCGGGCCCGCGCGTGAAGAGACCATCATCCGGTCCGATACCTACTCGACCGTCCGAAAATAGCTCATCCCTGAAAGATTCGCCTTCGCGAGGAGGAGGCCCCGGGCGCAGCGCGCGGAGAAATGAAAATATAGATCGTCGATGGGCCGCTAGCTCAAGTGGTAGAGCACCTGCCTTTTAAGCAGGGGGTACCGGGTTCGAACCCCGGGCGGCTCATTTTTTATCGCCCCGGCTCGCGGCTCACGGAACGAGCTCGACGGGAATATCCTCCGTATAGCCGATCACCGTTCCGGGCGCGCTCATGGTCGTTTGGCTCAGAGCAAGCTGCGCCGCGCTCGTTGCGGGGCGGTTCGTGCTCTCGATGAACAACCCATAATCCGCCGGAGACAACACCAGACCGAACTTCATTCCGCTTTGGAAGACCGCGCGATTGCCGATATTGCCCTTGCGGATCATGACGACGAAGCGCATTGTGGTTTCTCCCGCCGCTTGGAGCTTCTTCGCCTCATCGATGATCCATGAAATCGGCACGCCGGCCCCCGCCTTTGTTCCCAGAAGCGAAATGGGAACTCTCCGGTGTCCCAGACTCCTCGTGGCTTTTATGTCATTTCTGACGTCATCCTTCGTGTGAAAAGTGGACATGGTCTTCTCCATTCTCGTAATCCGCTCACCGTGAACCGAGCGATTGAGTTTCGCCTCCGTCGATTCCTCCTTTCGCGAATCGACGGGCGGCGAGCTAGGTATCGTCCCATCGTGCTGGTGCTTGAGAGATGAGCCTGCGCAGCGGCGCAAAGTCGCTGTCCGCCTCCTCCCAAACCGATTGGGCCAGCTTGTAGTACCGCGCGGCCCCGCGCCGGTCGTTCTTTCTGAAACAGATCTCGCAGAGAAGCGCGAGAAGATCGGCGTCGGCATCGTTATAGGAGAGCGCCTCCAGCGCGCGGCGTTCGGCCTCGGCGACGCGTCCCGCCCGCAGCAGGCCGCGGACGAGATCCTTCCTGAATTCCATCGCGTTCTCGAGCGATAGGAAGGGGGAGCGCTCGAGTTCCCGGATCCCCTCGGCGGCGCGTCCTTCCGCGAGGAGGATCCAGCCGCGCAGGTTGTGGACGTAAGCGGAATCGTCCGCGCCGTTCGCAACTGCGCCTTGGCGCGCGATGCGCGCGAGGGCTTCCCGCGCTTCGCGAAGGCGGTCGAGCTCGAGAGCGGCTCGCCCGCGAAGCCACTGCGCGGGTATCCAGAGACTGTCGATCGCGACGGCCATGCGGCTCGCCCTGGACGCCTCCTCGTATTCGCCCTGGATGAAATGCACCATTCCCTTGAGCGCATGCGCCTTGACGCCCAGCGAATCGTGGGTTTCGATCTGGAAAGTCTTGATTTCATCGAGAGCCTTGTAGCGTTTGCCGATCGCGAGATAGGTCAAGGCCAGCTCGTCGTACGCCGGAAAGAACCCGGCACGGAGCTTCTTCGTTCTCTTGTAGCCCTCGATCGCCGCTTCGTAGTTCCCTCGCGCGCGATTCAACGTCGCCAGACTGTGTATCGCGTCGAAGTTCGCCGTGTCGAGCGCGGCGTATTTTTCGAAGCAGCCCTCGGCTTCGTCGTACCTACCGCCGTAGAGATATGCGTGACCCAGGCAATCGAGGACTTTCGCCCGCATGCCGTCGAGATCCTGCGGATCGAGCTCGAGCGCGCGCTGCAAAGGCTGTACGGCCGCCTCGAACAGACGCCGGTCGTGATAGAGCACGTAGCCGAGCTCGGCGAGGCCCGCGCAGTTCGGCGGCGTAATCGCCAGATAGCGTCTCAGGGCGGCCTCCGCGAGATCGGTGCGTCCCGCGACGCGATGCAGGACGATCTCGGCCCGAAGCGATAGAACCGGATCGTCCTTCGACAGGGCGACGGCCCTTTGCGCGCAGATAAGAGCCTCCGTGCGCCGGTTTTCGTATCTATACCAGAGCGCGAGCCGGTGATACGCCGGTATGAGGGTCGAATCCTCCTGGAGCGCGAGCTCGACGAGGGGGATGCCCCCCTCGAAATCGCCGTGCAGGTACAAGGAATTTCCCTTCTCGAACAGCGTCCTGGCGTCGGAGGCCGGGGCGAGGGCCGGAATCGCCCTTGAGCGCTCGATGATCCGTTCGGCCGTCCGATCGAGCAGGGTTTCGAGGACGGCGGCGGCCCTTCCCGCCTCCGCCGAGCGCACCGACAAAATGGGATGGCCGCCGCCGGAGGCGTCGTAGACGTGAGCGAAGAGCTCGGTCGAATCCCCGTGGTCGACGAGCTTCGGGACGATAAACAGTTCGGCCCCCGCGCGCCGGGCCAAGGCGGCGGCGCCGCCGACCGTGCGGATCGTTCCCGCCGAGCGGGCCGAGCGGATCTCCCGGAGCCGTGAATCGTGAAGCAAACGCACGAGGGGCCATCCTTCGAGGCGGGAGGCGAGCAGGTCGTCGATCGGAGCGCCGGTCCGGGCGCGCGCCTGCTGCGCGTCTATTCGGATAACGGCCGCTGAGAGCCGTTCACGCGACGCGAAACGGTTGAAAACCATCGCGACAAGGGCGGCCGCCAATGCGCAGAGAGCGATCGCGACAATCGGCCGGCGGCGCGCGAAATGGAGAGCCGTATGCCTCGGCAGCCGCGCCCGTTTCGTCCCCGCGGGGGAGACGAGGGAGGCGTGAACCGTTTCAAGATCGCGGATCATCTCCGCGATCGATGCATAGCGGTTCGCGGGCTTTTTCTGGAGCGCCCGTTCGATCACGGCATCGAGAGAATGCGGGTTCTGCGGCGACGCGCGCGACGCCGGCTCGAACCCGTCGTTGACGATCGAGTAGAGGACCGCCGCTTCGTATTCGCCGGGGAACGGCGGCACGCCCGCGAGAAGCTCGTACAGAACGACGCCGAGCGACCAGATGTCGCTTCGATGATCCGCGGCGTCCCCGCGGACCTGTTCCGGCGACATGTAGAGGACGGTGCCGAAGCCCGCGCCCGATTTCGTGATCTGCGTCGCGTCGGTGATCCTCGCGATGCCGAAATCGAGTATCTTGGCCTGGCCCTTCGTCGAGACCATGATGTTGCCGGGCTTGATGTCGCGGTGGACGATGCCGGACTGATGGGCCGCCTCGAGGCCGCGGGCGACCTGGAGAACGATATCGATGGCGCGCAGAGGATCCATGCGGCCGCGTGAGAGGATCTCCCTGAGCGTCGCCCCGTCGCACCATGACATGCATATGAAAGGCCTGCCGTCGTCCGTTTCCTCGATCGAATGGATGGAGCAGATGTTCGGATGGTCGAGCGCCGAAGCCGCGCGGGCTTCGCGGAGGAAGCGGCGCTTCGAAGTCTCGTCCGCTACCGTCGTTTCCGGCGGAAATTTCAGGGCGACAACGCGCTTGAGGAGGGTATCCTCGGCCTTGTAGACGACCCCCATGCCGCCGGAGCCGAGCTTTTCGAGAAGGCGATAGTGACGGATATGGGTATCCATCGCGCACGACCGATTGAACCGGCTCGAGAGACGAAAATTCGTTTTGGTTCGAGTCCCAAATACAGTATACGGCGATATTCACGTAATGTCAAAGGCATTGCGATAAACCTGAAAGCGTTCTCGATCGAAAGGAAAGGGCCGAGCGGCGGGAGGGCGAAACAGTCCCGGTGCCGAGCTATTTTTTCCCCAGCATGTAAAGCTGCCAGAGATCCCGCGTCGACCAGTGGAGGATCGGCTCGAGGGCGAGGAGCCCCGTTTTTCCGATGCTCTTCTCGAGGTATCGCAGCTCCTCGAAGGTTTCGCGCACCCCCGGATCGGGCTTTACGTCGAATCCGGCCTGCCGCATGAGCAGAACCCCCTTCGCCTTGAGGGCGAGCTCGACATGGAGGCGCACGATGCAGAGCATGTCCGCGACCGCCTCTCCGGAGAAATGCGATTTGAGAGAGAAGAGATAATGACCGAGCCGTGTTTCCGCGATCGTTCCCGTCGTGATCATCTCGAGGAGCTGCTGGTCGCTGTCGAAGCCGATGCCGAGCCAGGTTCGCAGCCCCAGCTCGCTCTTGCGGAACACGACGAGCATGCAGAGCGGCAGCGCGACGACGATCGCGAGCGCCGAGAGAACGGGAGAGAGGAAGAAATGGTTGTAGGCCGAATGGATGAGCGTCGCGATGACGAAGCCGGGAAGGAGCACGGCGATTCCACGGGCCGCCTTTCGATCGAGGAGGCTCACCGCGATGATCCCCGCGAGCGCCGTCGTGCCGCCGTGCATGACGGCCGTGCCGAAACCGCGGATGATCCAGAGGAGGGCGTTCTTGTCGGCGAGCGTTCGGAGAAAATAGAGGTTCTCGAGGATCGCGAACCCCGCGCCCACGGCGAAGCCGCAAATCGCCGCGTCGACCATGAAGCCGACGCGCTTTGTCCGGAGGAGCCAGCCGAGGTAGGATAGCTTGAGGAGTTCCTCGAGGGGAGGGGCGATGTAGCGGGCCCGAACGTCGATCGAAACGCCGGCAGCGGCGGCGAGCCTGGTGCTGAGAATGAAGCTCGCGACCGCGGCCGCGAAACCGACGATCACCGCGATCGCCACGGAGCGGAAGCGCACGAGCTTGAAGCTGTCGAGAAAAACGAGGGCGACGAGAAACAGGACGACAGGCAGAACGCTCGCCGCGTATCGTGTCGCTGCAAGGGCCATTGTCACCGTGCCGGGTCGAATCGCCGACCGCCGCGGCCGGCCGTCCTACGGCGCGGCGCTACCGCAAGATCTTGAGCGAGACCATGAGCTCGTCCGTCGTCTCGGCGCCGCGCTCGAAGGCACGAGCGTACCCGACCGAGAAGGTTGATTCAAGCGAAGAAAACAGAACGATCTTCGCGTTGACCTGCGCGCCGCCGTTTCCGATCGTGCGCCGGTGCTCGCCGCTCTCCATATCGGTCGCGATACCCGAGGCGAACAACGCGAGGCGCATCCAGTTCGCGTAGAGGGAGGGGATGCCGATCCGCTTGAACCGCACGGGGGGGAGCGTCCACTCGAGGAGGGCCTTTCCGAAGTTCGTGCCGCCGATCGCGTTCAGCTCGGCGCCGGGAAAGCTGTAATGCTCGCGGTAGCGGTTGACCGTGGCGGCGTGATCGATCCAGTTGTTGCCGAAGCCGCCGAAGAAGAAGTTGGCGAACGGTTCCTCGCGCTTGCCGAACGAGTAGCCCGCCGCCGTGCGGAGCCAGATCGACGAGTGATCGATCGGCAGCAGCGCGCCGAGGTCGAGCGTCGCGTAGAAGCTCGGGTAGTTGACCGTGCGGACGTACGTGTTGTCGACGTTGAGGCTCCAGAGCGCGCCTTTCTCGGCTTCGACCGATCCGATCGTTCCGCGGAGCCGTCGGTAGTTGAGGCTCGCCGACTGGCTGTAGAACTGATCGTACGTCGTCGCCACGTTCTGATAGAGCGGCATCCGCTCGAGACCCCAGAAGCCCGAGACGCCGAGGGTGTACTGCAGCGACTTCGGGCCGTCCGAGACCGGGTATCCCTTGAACTGAACGCCGAGAGAGTAGCCCTTGCGGCTCACCCGGGTCGGCCCGAAGAAGTCGTAGAAATCGGCCTTGTTGTACGTGCCCCGGAGCGTCCACCGCCAGTTCTCGTACTTGAGCTTCGCGTGGAAGCGCTCGTCGTCGGGAAGCTCAGCCGCCGGCGAATACGAAACGGTCGCGTTGAAGCCGTTGTGCCAGAGCGGATCCATGAAATCGGCGCGCAGCCCGAACGCGGCGGTCGTCTTGTACCCTTCCGCGATCGGAATGAGAGAGGTGAAGCGGGTGTTCCGCAGGGCGCTGAATCGCGTGGGACCGACGGCGATCGAGTCGAGGTTGACGACGAGCGGCGATCCGAGCTTCCATTCCTGAACGACGGGGTGGCTCTCGACGACCGCCTGGCCGAGGTATTTGACCGGCGCGACGTCCTCGATCGCGGCGTTCGGAATCATGACCGGCACGAACCCCTTGCCGGTGAAGCTCATCGCGATGATCGAGTCCGCGGATATAGCGAGCGGCCGGAACAGTCCCGTCTCGGCGTTGCTCACGCATTTCATGATCCCCGGCTCGAAATCGTAGCGGAAGACGTTCGAGACGCCGGTTTGATAGGACGTCCCGACGAGGGAGGCGCCGTCCGGGGAAAAGACGAATGTCGCCGCGGGGTTGTTCTCGAACTCCCAGAGGACCTCGTAGGAGCTGTCCCAGACGAGGAGGTTCGCCGTCTCCATGCGGACGAGACGCTGGTCGCCGTTGATCTCGGCGATCGTGCCGGAGAGATATTTCCCGTCGGGCGAGATGTCGATGTCGAAGATGTCCCTGCCGTAGGCGAGACGCAGGATCTCGCGGCCGTTCTCGTAGGGAGGCTCGAAGCGCACGAGAGACGAAAACCCGTTGTGATGCTGCACGCCCCAGAGGGAGCGGTCCGCGCGGTTCATGGCGAGATCCCCCGTGCGGCAGTTCTTGAAAAGGATCTTCGTTTCGCCGGTATCGAGATAGTA
Organism: bacterium UBP1_UBA4783; assembly: GCA_002403075.1. GTDB lineage: Bacteria > Krumholzibacteriota > Krumholzibacteriia > Krumholzibacteriales > Krumholzibacteriaceae > SSS58A. The sequence goes on from DHHB01000084.1 coordinate 108,168, forward strand.
CGCGTTGAGGTCGCGGTAGGTGCGGCTGTTGTCCGTCGTGAAGAACAGGGTGCGGGAGGAGTCGTCGTACGCGAGGGAGCACACGTAGTAGAGGGCGGGGGTCGGGATCTCGCAGAGCTTGCGGAGCGTTCCGCGATCGATGTCGAGGGCCGCGATAGAGGAGAATTCGCCGGGATAGTTCACGGCCGTATAGAGCGTCCGGCTCGCGGGGTCGAAGAAGCTTCGCGACACCGAGCCGAGCGCCTGCCTCGAGAGGACCCGCGCCGGCGTGACCGGGTACGCCCGTATCGAGTCGAGGTTCGCCCGCTGCCACTCCCGCTCGAAATCGATCCAGCGAGCCCACTCGTCGTCGAGCGAGACGCCGTAGACCTTCTTGAACTGCGATGCGTAGTAGCGGCAGCTTCCGTCCTCCCGGCGGACCCAGTCGATGAGCTTCTCCGGACCGTACCGGTAGGCGAGGTAGGTGTCGAAACGCGTGCCGTAGAGGTACGCCACCTGCCCGATCTGAAAATCGATCGCCGTGCCTTCCGACTGCAGCCCGACGGGCTCATAGAAGTAGCTCCCGTCGCGGACCATCGTGCGGAAGACCATCTCGTCCCATCCGGTGAGCACGCGTCCGATGCCTCCCGCCATCCACGTCTCGAGGAACACCGCGATCCCCTCGTGGTACCAGCGCGGGGCGTAGCGTCGCGGATTCGTGAGGAAGCTGTAGAATATGGAGACCGGATCCTCGTCCGTCGGCGGCACCTTTCCAAGGAAGAGCTTGCGGTAGAACCGGTCGCCCCTCGTCGCCTGATCCGAAGCGACGACGTGGACGAGCTCGTGGTTCGTGACCCAGTTCATGCGCTCGTTCGTCGGGCAGGTGTCGTACACGTACTCGAAGGGCTCGATCCCGAGGGTGATATAGTTGAACGGTATGGTCGTCGTGCCCGCGTATCCGTAATCGTCGAAATCCTGAAACGAAATGGTCACCTTTCCGCTCGGCTCGTAGCGGAAGAGCTTCTTGTGAAACGCGAAGGAGTTCTCGAAACAGCGGGCGAGGTGGGGGAGGATATAGTGGTGAGCGGAGTCGTAGTAGGCGAGCCGCAGGTCCTCGGTCTCGATCGTCTTATAGACCACCTTGAAGTCCGCGGCGCCTCCTGCCGTCGCGATTGCAGATACGAGGAGAATGGCGATGAGGCAGTAACGCCGCCCCCGGCACATACCATTTAACTTGTTAAAAAATAGCATGTTATATAAATCTTGCAAGGCCCCGTTTCAATGAGATGTCCGCGGGGGGAGGAGGCTTTCCCCCTTCCCCCGCGGACCCGGTGAGAGTCCCGATTATCCGGGACTATTCCTTGGCGGCCGTCGAACGCTCCTGCATCGGCGTCGCTGACCGCTCCATCATGGGCGTCGAACGTTCGAGCGCAGCCCACGAGCGCTCGAATACGCCCGCGGCCTTCTCGGGGGTGACGCGTCCCATCAACGAGGCCATTTCCTTGAACGTGGCCCCGTCGAGCATGATCGACTTCGCCTCGAGCGGCGCGGCCTTGATGAAGTTCGCCCGCTCAGCCGCCGGGAGGGCCTTGAACATGGAGGCCTTTTCCTGAACGGTCGCGAGATCGACCATGGCGGCCATTTCGGCCTCGCTCGCGCGCGCGAGCATCTCGCTCCTCGCCGCGGCGGATTCGCGCTCGAACATCTCGGGCCGAACGCCGCTGCGCTCGAAGAAGACCCGCTGCATCTCGGGCGTGAACCGGGCGAAGAGGGCGGCGCGCACGTCGCTCGCGCCGAGCTTGAAGATGTTGGCCCGCTCGGCGACGGTGGCGTCCTTGAGGAGCGCGGCGTACACGGCGACCGGCGCACGCGCGAGCAGCGCTGCCTGCTCGGGCTGCGACGCGTAGCCGAGGATCTCCGCGCGCTGCTGCAGGGAGGCGCGCTGGGCCATAAACGCCTGATTCATCTCGGACGCGCGCGCGACGAAGTCCGCGCGCAGCGCGAGAGACGAGTGGCCGATGAGCTCGCGCCGCGCCGTCATGTCGACGCGCTGGACGAGGAACGCGCGCTCCTTCGCGGAGGCGAGGTCCACGCACGCGGCCTTTTCCTGGATCGCGGCGTTCTTCGCGACGAAATCGGCCCGCTCAGCGAGCGGCAGCGCCTTGAAGGCCTGCGCGGTCATGTTGACGCGGTCGAGGAAGGCCTGCTGATCGCGCGCGGGAAGCCGCTCGAACATCGCCGCCTGCTCTTGGGGCGTCGCCTTTCCGAAGTACACGGTCGCCTTCTCCTGCGCCGATACGCTCTTCATCAGGGCGCTGAGCTCGGCCTCGGGGGCGCGGCCCAGAAAGTCCGCCACGGGATCGGCCGTTCTCGCGACGAGCATGGCGGCCTGATCGGGCGTCATGCGAGCGGCGAAGGTCGCGCGCTCCTCGAGGGACGCGACGTTCATGGCCTTCGCCTGCTGGAGGACGTCGGCGCGTTCGAACACGGCGATCGTGCGTTCCATGGCCGGCACGGAGAGGATCCGTCCGTGCTGCTCGGGAGTGAGACGCTCCATCATGAAGCGGCTCCGCTCCTCGACCGGCAGCTTGTTCCAGGCTTCCATCGTGACGGAGAACTTCCCGAGAAACGCCGCTTTGTCGGGAGCGGCGAGGTGCTCGAAGAACTCCACGCGCTCCTGCGGAGTCGCATACGCGAAGAACTTTCCGAGCTCGATCGCGGACAGTCTCTTGAGGAAGGAAGCCCGCTCCTCGAGCGGCATGCTCTGGAATATCTGCGCTTTTTCGACCGGGGTCGCGCGAAGGAACATGACGGCGCGCTCGGCCGGCGTGCAGTTCTTGGCGACCGCGGCGAACTCATCGGGTGTGGCGCGCTGAAGCAGGCGGGAGGTCTTCTCGAACTCGCAGCGGCCGAGGCACTGCACCTGCCGCTCAACCGGAGCGAGAACGATGAAGGAGGCCTTCTCCTGCACCGTCGCCTGATCGAAGAGCCTCGCGCATTCGACTTCGGGAGCCCGCGCGAGCATCTCGGAGCGCTGCAGCATCGTTGCGGAGGTCCGGCCGTAGTCGTCCATCGTGAAGCCGGCGCGCTCGGCGACCTGATCCTGCGCCGGGCGCGGCAGACGCGCGAAGAGCTCGGTCCGCGCCTGGGCCGGGATCGATTTCCAGAGCGCGAACTGCTCCGCCGGCGTCAGTTTGTTGAAGACCTCGGCCCGCTCGAACTCGGGCGCCCGCTTCAGGAGCTCGGCCCGAAGCGTCGGCGTAGCGCGTTCGAAGAAAGCGGCCGCCTCTTCAGCGGTCATATGGTACTCCGGCGAATCGGCGTATCCCTGATCCGCGAGCACCACATCCGTATCGGTTATCTGCTCGGAACGGTACTTATTGGCCGTTCCGATGGCGCCCGTCGTATCGTCCTTGGACGGGGCCTGGTAGACGAGGGCGAAATACGCGATCGCGATAACCGCGACGACCACGATTCCGCCGAGCAAGAATCGTCCCCTTGCCATCTCGAACCTCCTCTCGAAAAATGAGCCTCTCATGAAATGCCTACCAACAGGTTGCCGGACGTCACACTTGAACTACAAATCGACGGGCGAAAGGTTGGCGACGAAGTACGGATCATCCCCTAGTTTCGGTCCACGAGAAACGTCCGCTCGAAAAGCGTGCCTTCGGCGCCCGTCACGCGCACGCTCACGGGGGGGCGCTCGCCCTTCGCGTCGCCGAACACCGCCACGAACTCGCACCGGCCGTTCACGCGCACGGCGACGCCTTCGGCCGAGCCGCGGAGCGCGTACGGACCGCACTCCGGCGCGCGGACGCTCCGCAAAACGAGGGTTCCCGCCGGCGAGATTTCGATCTCCACTTCGGTATCCGCGTCGACGGAAACGCTCGCGATGACGGCTTGATCGCGGTACTGGACGATCGCCGTGCCGGCGAGGCCGGGCACGGAAATCGCAGCCGACTGTGCGTCGATGACGGCTCCCGCCCGCTCCCGTTCGGCGAGCGTTCCGTAGAGATCCCGCACGTTGAGCTGATTTCCCCCGTTGAGCGCCTGGTAGACGATGATGAAGACGATGATGCCCACGGCGATGCCGGCCGCGAACGCGTAGGCGATCTTCCGGCGCGGGCTCAGGAAATCGAGAAAGAAACCCCGCTCGCGCTCGACGAGGGCGTGGCGAGCCGCGATGGCGTCGATGATCCTCGCTTCCATGGAAGCGGGCGGATTCACGTCGCCGGCGTCTTCGAACATCCGGACCACCCGTCCGAGCTCGTCGAACTGCCGCCGCGCGTCTTCGTTCTCGGCGAGGTGGGAGCGAAGCGCAGCGCTTTCTTCCGGCGAATTGGCGTTGTCGAGCTCGCGGTGCATGAGCTCCTGCCAGCGTTCTTTTTTCATGGCGCATACCCCATTTTCAGGAGCGAGTCCCTGAGCATCCGCCTCCCGGAAAAGATCCGCGATTTGACCGTTTTTTCGGGGATATCGAGAATGGCCGCTATCTCGGCGTACGAGAGATCCTGAAAATGGCGGAGGATGACGGCCGTTCGGTACTCGAGCGGGATGCGCATGAGCGCGTCCTGCAGCCGTTCGCTCGTTTCGTTCTGAATACAGGCTTCATCGGCGGTTTCCGGGGAAGAGCGGAGCTCGTCGTCGAGCGGGACCGTGCGGCTGTTTCGTTTCGCCGCGTTGATCGCCTCGTGCACGGCGATCTTGTACAGCCAGTTGAAGATGTTGTGCGAGGGATCGTACCGCTCGAGCCGCTCGTACGCTTTTATGAATGTCGTTTGCGTGATATCCATGGCGTCCTCGTCATCGCTCACGATCCGGTATGCCACGTTGAATATGGCCTTCCCGTATCGATGGACGACCGCTCCAAAAGCTTCTCGATCCATCTGCGAGGCCTTCATCATGCGCCGCCTCATCTGTTCTAACTACAAACGAACCGGTGAAAAGTTGTCGTGCGAAGAGCCGCTCTCTGAGATGTCGCGCAAATCCCTATGGTAAACGTCGCGCATCCGCGCGATGGTCTCTCCGTCCGAAGCCTATTCGATGGGAAAGATTATATCGAACCCCGCGATGCGAAAAATCTCCCGTATGTGCTTGTTGAGATGCACGAGCGTCAACGTGCGTCCCGTGTCGCTCAGGCGCTTCTGGGTCGCGAGCAGCGCGCCGAGACCGGCGCTCGAAATGTAGTCGAGCGCCGCGAAATCGATCGTGCACGACTCCGATATCGCGTCGAGAACCGCGCGGGCCCTGTCGGCCTGTGACGCGTCGAGGCGTCCCGTGAAGAAAAGCGAACCGGATTCGCCGCGGCTCACGTCAAACATGCACGTCCTCCAGTTTCTTGATTGCGGTCACGCGAAAGGTGCGATGATCGTATTCGTAGGTCAGGCTGTCGACCATGCTTTTCACGAGATGGATGCCGAGTCCTCCCGGTGTCCGGTCGGCGAGCGGGAGCGCCGTATCGGGCGGATGATCGGGGTCGACGACGACCGGATCCACGTCGAAATCGACGAGGCGGATGACGAGCTGCCCGTCTTCGCGGTCGAGGCTCACGTCGATGGCGTCGCTGCCCCCCGTATTGTGGCGGACGAGGTTCGTGAAGAGCTCCTCCGCGGCGAGCCGGACGACGAAGAGCACTCCCTCGCCGAGTTTCTGCGTCTCGGCGAAACGCTCGACGAAGCGAAAGAGATCGTCGAGCGAGTCGAGGTTCCTTCCGAACGATTCCTTCATGCCGTTTCGAGCCGCACCCGATGCGCATGCGGCCCCGCGCATCCCCTCTTTCACGTTATCGGTTTCCCGCAGTGCGGGCAGATACGCCGCCCGCGTCGACTGTTGCGTATCTGCGCCCCGTACCCCGCGGCGATGATGCCCGCCGGGAGGATGAAAAGGCCGATGCCGAGCACCGCGATGAGGCCGCTGAGTATCTTGCCGGCCGTCGTGACCGGTAGAACGTCCCCGTACCCGACCGTCGTCATCGTGACGACGCCCCACCACATCGCCGCCGGAATGCTCGAGAAGATCTCGGGCTGCGCGGGGCCCTCGATGAAGTACATGAGCGCCGAGGCGATGAGGAGCAGGATGAGGGACATCGCGACGGCGACGCCGAGCTCCTCGCGCTTCTCCGAAACCACGGCGCCCATGGTCCGGATCGATTCCGAGTACCGTCCGAGCTTGAGAAGCCGCAGGAGCCGCATGAGCCGAAGCGCGCGAACGAAGATGAGGTCGAACGGTATGAGCATCGGGAGGTAGAAGGGGAGAACGGCGACGAGATCGATGATCGCGAAGGGCGTGAAGAAATACCTGATCCGGCCGAGGACGGGGCGCCGGTACGAATCGTTGCGCGTGCAGACCCACATGCGAAGGACGTATTCGATCGAAAAGATCGCCACGGAAACGAGCTCGAACGCGCGGAATTGCTTCACGTACCGGGACGCGAAGGGACGGACCGTGTGCATCGTTACGGCGACGACGTTGCCGACGATGAGGACGATGAGAAGGGCGTTCACGAGCCGGCCGGCGCGGGAGCCGGTCGACGTTTCGAGTATCTCGTACAGCTTCGATTGAACGGCCCGCATCCGCGATCGACCTCCGAGCGTGGAACGCCCGAGCCTTTCAGGACTCCCGCTTGATGACGAGCAGCGTCATGTCGTCCGATTGGGCGGCGCCGCCGGCGTGGGCCCGCACGGACTCGACGATCGTCTCGATGATCTCGGAAGCGCGTTTCCCGCATTGGCCGCGCAGCAGGGCGACGAGCCGTTCCTCGCCGTATTCCTCCTCGTCCGTGTTTATCGATTCGGTGATGCCGTCGGAGTAGACGAGAAGGATGTCGCCCGGCCCGAGATCGATCGCGCCCTCGTTGTAATGAAACTCCTCCATGCATCCGAGCACGAGCCCCGCGAGATCGAGGCGCTGCGGGTTGCAGCCTATCTTGAGGAGCAAGGGGTAGTTGTGCCCCGCGTTCGCGTAGATGAATCGATCGGCGCTCGTGTCGAGGACGCCGTAGAAGAGGGTCGCGAACTTGTCCGCGTCGGTGCTCCGGTAGAGAAGCTCGTTCGAGCGCTCGAGGCATTCCTTCGGCGAGCGGCAGACCGCGGTCTGGGCGCGGAGCGTCGCCTGGAGATTGGCCATGAGGAGCGCCGCCGGCATCCCCTTTCCCGAAACGTCCCCGAGGCACAGGGCGATCGAGCGGCCGTCGATCCGGATGAAATCGTAGTAATCGCCGCCGACGAGCTTCGCGGGGATGCTCGTTCCGGCGATGTCGTACCGGGGCACGAGCGGGGACTCCCGCGGAAGGAGGTCCATTTGTATCTTGCAGGCGAGCCGCATCTCCTCCTGCATGAGCTTCAGAGACTGCTCCTCGGTGGCGAGCCGCGCGTTCTCGATGATCTGGGCGGACTGCGCCGCGACGATGCCGAGGAGCCGAGCGTCCGTGTCGGTAAAGTTCCCGGTGCGCTTGTTGAAGAGGTTGAGGAGTCCGATGATACGCCCCTTGAGGAGCAGCGGCGCGCTCAGCACCGATCGCACCATGCTGCTGTCCCCGTCCTTCATCTGGAACCGGTCGTCGCTCGCGAGGTCGTTCACGATGAGCGGTTTCTGGTTCTTGAGCATCCAGCCGGCGAGCTCGGCGTCGAGACGGTAGGGGCGGATCTCGTGGGACGTGTCGGCGCCGCGGATCATCGTGCGGAACTGCGCGTCGTCCCGCTTCGCGTCGAGGAGCGTGATCGTCGCCTGCTCGACCTTGAGGTGTTTTATGCACTTGTGGACGATGAGCTCGATGACGCGGTCGAGGGAGGACGTGGAGCCTGCGGCGGTGGCGATGTCGTTCAGGATGGAGAGCTCCTCGACGGCCCCGTGAAGCCGCTCGTTCTCCCTCGCCATCCTCTCGAACTCGTTGTTTCGCGAAGGATCGGCCATGATCGGCGCTCCCGTCTATCGAGTGTCGTTGAAGGTTCCCCCGGCGCGCCGGAGAACGGCGCGCCTCTACCGCCGAGGCATTGTAGCGCATCGACGAATCGTTTGCAAACAAGAATGCGGCTCGGCCGGCGATGTATGCTCCCGCGCGGCGCGCCGGAAATATTCCGTTGCAATCTGTACAAACGTTTAGTAGTATGGCGTCGGCCGCTCAGGGAGGTTTCCGCCGTGCCGTACGTCCCCCTGCACGTTCACAGCGTCTACAGCAACGGCGAGAGCCTGCTCACGCTCGCCGACGTCGTCGCGCGCGCCGCTTTTCTCGGATTCGAAGCGGTCGGCCTCGCGGATCACGCCTCGACGTACGGGCACTACGAGTTCGCCGAGACCGCGCGCAAGGCCGGCATCAAGCCCGTGTTCGGCGCCGAGCTCCAGCACCCTTCCTTCACCGGCGCGTCGGGTCTCTTTCACCTGACCGTGATCGCCGAGAGCGACCGCGGATACCGCAATCTCTGTTCCCTCGTATCCCTGCATTCGTCGCGCGAGCGCGGAGGGTTCGTTTCCGCGGAGGAGCTCGGCGCGCACGGCGAGGGGCTCATCGTGCTGACCGGATGCATCCGCGGAGAGGCGTCGCAGGCGGTGCTGCACGGCACCCTCGGGCGAGCGCGGGACGTATTCGTAAAGCTCGCCGAAATCTTCGGGCGCGGGAACGTCTACGTGGAGCTCATGAACCACGGGACGCCGCAGGAAGCGCTCGTCTCCGAACAGCTCGCCGTGCTCGCCGGCAAGGCGGGCATGCCGACCGTCGCCACGAACAACGACCGGTACGCCCTCAAGGAGGACGCGGAGCATTACCGGCTCGCGCGGCTCATCGGCAAGAAGCGGCACGAGGACGAAGGGGATCCCCGGGTGGAAGAATATTACATGAAGCGCGAGCGCGAGCTGCGGCCGCTGTTCGCGACGGGAACGGACGATCCTTTCGAGCGATCGGGGGAGATCGCCTCGCGGTGCGCCGTCGATCTGCCGCGCTCCGGCCGGATCGCGTTTTCGGGGCTCTCCAATCCGGACGAGGCGCTCGCCGACCGGTGCCGCCGCCGCTTCAAGCTCGCCTACCACAATCGCCCGCCGGACGAGCGGGCGCACCTCGCGCGCCTCGTGGACCGCGAGCTCCGGAGCGCCCGCGAGGAGGGGCTGTCGGGATTTTTCCTTTTTCTGCGCCATCTCTTCTCGCAGGCGGCGGCGCGGGGCATCTGGATCGAGCTCATGGGAAGCCCTCTTCTCGAAAGCCTCGTCGCCCACTGCATCGAGATCACGCCGCTCGATCCCGCCGATCACGAGCTCTTCTTCGAATCGTTTTCCTCGTCGTCGCGCGGCGCGCCTCCGCCGGTCGAGCTCATAACGTCCGAGCCGAAAAAGGAAGAGCTCGTCGGCATCATCGACGCGCTCCTTCCCGGATACGCGCCGACCTACCAGATGACGCGGGAGGAGATGTCGCTCGCCACCATCGCGAAAGAGGTCGCGGAGGCCCTCGGCCTTCCGGTCGAGCTCCTCGGAGAGCTCTCGCGGATACGCGCCTTCGAGCGGCGCCACCGCACGCTCGCTTCGCTGCTCGCGGCCTCGCCGGAGGTTCAGCGTCTTTACACCGCGGAGCCGCTCGCGAAAAGCGCGCTCCACGCCGCCTACGCCCTGCAGGGCAGACTCTTTCACGCGACGCTCGACAGCTCCCGGATCGTCGTCCTTCCCCGCGAGATGGACGGATTCGTTTCGTACGTCAGCGGCCCCGCGGGGGACCGGTTCGCGAAGATCGGCGCCGGCGCGATCGAATCCTGCGGCGGATGGCTCGTCGGCATTCAGCATTCGCATTTTCTCGCCGCGGTCGCGGAGACCGTGGGCATGTTCCGCGCCCGATCGGGAAACGGCCTCGACGGCGCCCTCGAGTCCGATTCGCGGCGCTGGATGCCCCTCGCCCTCGATGATCCGCATGTGTACGCGCTCCTGTCGTCGGGGGAGACCGAGGGCGTATACCTTCTCGAGAGCCAGGGGATAAAAGACCATCTCATGCGGATACAGCCGACGTCCTTCGACGAGCTCGTGAACGTCATCTCCCTCTACCGGCCCGGCCCCATGGAGGGGGGGCTCTGGGCGAAATACCTCGAGAACGCGGACAAGAAAGGAAAGGTCTTCTTGCCGCACGCGTCGCTCGCCGCGATACTGGCGCGGACCCGCGGCGTGCTCCTCTACCGCGAGCAGGTCCGGGAGATCCTCGAGGAGACGGCGGGGCTCCGCGGCGCGGAGGCGGTTTCGGTGGAGCGGGCGCTCCGCGACCGCGATTCGGGCGGGCTCATGGCGGCGCGCCTCGCGTACATCCGCGGGGCGATGGACGCGGGCACCGACGAGGAGGACGCGCAGAAGATCTTCGATTATCTGCTCCACGCGATCGCCTACACGCACAGCAAGGCGCTGAGCTGCGCGCAGGCGTCGGTGAGCTACCGAACGGCGTATCTCAAAGCGCACGCCTTCGAGCGGTATTTCACCGCGCTCCTCAACAGCAACCTCGGGGTGAAGGAACGCCTCCAGCGCTATCTCGAGTACGTGCGCTCGAAGAACGTTCCCGTCGCCCCCTACGGGATCAACGCCGACGCCGTTTCCTTCTCGTACGAGAATGGAGTCGTCCGCGCGCCGCTCGGCGCGGTCGTCTCTTTCGAGAAGGGGGAATGGGAGGCGATCATAGAGGAGAGGATCTGGAAAGGTGATTTCGCGAAGTTCTCCGATTTCCTCGAGCGCATGAAGGGCCGCGTGTCGGAGAACACGGTTCTCGCGCTCGTCGGCAGCGGCGCGTTCGACGAAAGCGGCTCCTCGCGGGATTATCTGCGGACGCTCTGCTTGGATTTCTACCGCGGAAGCGCGGACGCGGAACCGGCACGGGCGGCGCCGCCGAAGCCGGTCCGGGGCGGGAAGCGCCGCGGGACGGATCGTCAGATTTCGCTCTTCGAACCCGGACCCGGATCGGGGCCGGGCGGCGGCGCGCGGGAAGACGGAGAGGCGGGGGAGAGATGAACGGGCTCACGGAGCGCCAGCGTCGCGTGCTCGAATTCCTTCGGGACTACCTCCGGCGCCACGGCTATCCGCCGACGATACGCGAGATCCGGACGGCGTTCGGCTTGCGGTCGAACCGGGGCGTCGTCGATCACCTCCGGGCGCTCGAGCGGAAGGGCAGCATACGGAGGCTGCCAGGAAGCTCGCGGGCGATCGCCATCTCCGGACCGGACGGGGAAAACGCCGAAGGCGCGGGAAGGGCCAAGGCGTATCCGGTCGCGGGCCGAGTCGCGGCGGGAAGGCCCGAGGAGGCGCTCGAGGACGGAAACGGATCGTTGCTCCTCGACGAACGGCTGTTCGGCGGGAAGGGGGATTTCGTTCTCGAGGTGAAGGGGGACAGCATGTCAGGCGCCCACATCGTTTCCGGCGATCTCGTCGTCGTGCGGAAGACCGCCTCGTGCGAGACGGGAAGCTTCGTCGTCGCGCTCGTCGACGGCGAGGCGACGGTGAAGCGCTACGTCCGGCGGGGCTCCCGCGTCGTTCTCGAGCCCGCGAATCCGGCCTATGCGCCGATCGTCCTCTCCGCGGGGAACGCGGCGGCGTCGGTCGTCGGCACGGTCGTCGGGGTCATCCGGCGGTACCCGGGGCGTGGGAGGGCCTTTTCCCGTTGACTGGAGGGCCGCCGTTCGATAGATTGCATAGGCTTTTCGGGCGTCCCCATCGTCTAGCCCGGTTAGGACACCGCCCTTTCACGGCGGCAACACGGGTTCGAATCCCGTTGGGGACGCCAGTTTTCGCCACCGCTCTATCCCCATATAACCACAACAGTTATGCACTTGCATTGATCTTTCTAAATTGCTATAATTAAGGCAGTTAGCGGAGCTTTGCCTCTTCCTTCGAACCGCCTTTAGGCTTCTTCTCCGCATCCTAGCGGGCGAGAATCTCAAAAAAGCCTATTAGATTCTTTGCCGCCTCCCCTGCTCCTGAGTCTGCGATCTCCTTCCCACTCTCCTTCTGATACCAAACCTTCATGTCCTGAACGGTCTTTTCTGAGATTTTCAGTCGCCCAAACCTCTTTTTTGGCAACTAACCAACTGCAGAACAAAGCTATGGGCCAAAAATTCTTGGGACATGTGTATGATTCGACATCCAGAACCTGGACTTTTCCTGACCAGAGTGGAACCCTACCGGATGAGGTTAGGATTGATTGTTTGCCGATCGACGGTCAGCCGTGTTCGGGACTAACATTCCTGTCAAAGCTCTTCTCCTGGAAGGAGAGAGCTCGGCAACATCGTTCTTTGAAATATCGATAGTTCCCGACGTCACGGGGCGTGTATTTCTTGCTTGACGGTCAAACGGGAATCCCAAACACTCAGGGAAATGGATGACAGAACCGCTAACTGGCGAGGGCGGCCGTGTTTTGTGCTCTGCTGACCGAGGAGAGGTTCGATGAGGCTCACGTCGCTGAGAATCGAAAACTTTCGCTCCTTCAAGGACGAAACAATTTGTTTCAACGATTATACCTGTCTTGTCGGTCCCAACGGCGCTGGAAAATCGGCCATCCTCAATGCGCTGAATGTATTCTTTAGAAACAGCGCGTCATCTGCTACGAACGTCTTGGCGCTGACGGATGAGGATTATCACCATAAGAACGTAGAAGTCCCGATAAGAATAACGCTCACCTTCGAAGATCTCTCTGAAGGAGCCAAGGATGACTTCAAACACTATTTCAGACAGGATAAGTTGATAGTGTTCGCGAAGGCGTCATGGGATCGCGAAAAGAAAATCGCCGAAGTGAAACAATACGGCTCGCGCTTAGTGATGAGAGCGTTCGCTCGTTTTTTTGAAGCGGACAATAAGGGTGCAAAGGTCGGCGAGCTCAAGGAAGTATATAGAGAGATCATGAAGGAAGTTCCAAATCTGGAGGAACCTAGTACCAAAGTACAAATGGTGGAGGCACTTCGTTCTTACGAGGAGGCTAATCCCGAGAAGTGCGAACTGCTCGATGATACAGAACAATTCTATGGATGGACGAGAGGCGAGAACAAGCTCAGGAAGTACATCCAATGGGTGTTCGTTCCCGCGGTCAAGGATGCGTCGTCAGAACAAGAAGAGAGCAGCAAAACCGCTTTGGGCCAACTCCTCGAGCGAACGATCCGGACTCGAGTCAGTTTCGAGCAGCCAATATCTGACCTTAAGAAGCAATTGGAACAGAGTTATAAGGAGATTATCGATAAAGAGCGGCAGGCCCTAGCCGAGGTGCAGAAATCAATTGAGGGACGGCTTCGCAAGTGGGCGAGTAGTTCGGCTACGGTCGATTTAAACTGGTATTACGACCCAGACAAATCCCTCGTGATAAACGAACCCGTCGCACGTGTGGCTGTCGGAGAGGATGACTTCGTAGGTGAAATCGCTCGCCTCGGACACGGGATGCAGAGGGCATTTATCGTTTCAATGCTCCAGGAGCTCGCCTCAAGCGACCAGGAACACTCTCCAAAATTGTTGCTCGGCTTCGAGGAACCTGAGCTGTATCAGCATCCGCCTCAGGCACAACATATAGCAAATGTCTTGGAAGAACTGGCCACGCAGGCAGAAGGTAATGCGCAAATCATAGTAAGTACGCATAGCCCATATTTCGTATCGACTAGAGGGTTTGAGAATGTGCGCGTCGTTCGTAAACAACGCAATGGATGTTGTTCCAGCGTTAGGAGTACAACATTCGGTAAAGTGGAGAAATGCCTGGCGGATGCGCTAGGTGAAACACCGGCGTCGCCGTCATCTCTGATGGCTAGAGTAGAACAAGTTATGCGTCCTTCGCAGAAAGAGCTGTTTTTTTGCAAAGCAATGATTCTCGTCGAGGGGATAGAAGACATCGCATTCATTTCGACGCACCTAGAATTGAGTAAGAAGTGGAGCAAGTTTCGCGAGCTTGGTTGCCATTTTGTTGAGGGAGGGGGAAAAACTTCATTGAGTCGTCCATTGGCAATAGCGAAAGAGCTAAGTATTCCGGTTTTCATCGTGTTTGACTCGGATGCTCACACACCATCAAGGGACACTGAACGAGATAATTCGTGTATTCTGAAATTGTGCGGAGCGGACGGAGTCGATTCACTTCCAAGAGAAAACTTCTTCGGCAAGAATCTCGTCATGTGGAAATCCAAAATAGGAGACGTTATCCGAGATGATTTCGGGGCCGAGGTTTGGGATTTCGCGGAGGCGGAGGCTAGAGGGGAGAAAGGGTTCACCGATGTGCGGCGGAAAAACAGTATGTTGATCACGGCTACTCTTGAAAAGCTCAATTCGAGTGGGAATAGATCGGAACTTTTGGATCGATTGTGCAATAAGATCCTTGACTTCGCTGAACACGTGGTGAGTTAGCTCCATAGCATGGTGTAAATTGGCAACTTCGGCAGCCAGGTCGGACACAGCTGCAACTCCTTTATTCCCAACAGAAAGGTTCGGAGATAGCACCTCAGAGTATGCCATTTCATTGCGCCCGCAACTGGTTTCCCCGATACAGCTTGACTTCGCAGATATAAAAGAGAAAAATACTTCGTATTACAGCTACAATTAACTGGTACAATGAGTGGAGCGGAGGTGACTCATCGTGAAAAAATGGCTCATCGCGGCGCTGGTCGTGTCGATCGGCTCGACGCTCTGCGCTACCAGTGTGCACGGGCGAACATGGCATGTAAACGCCGCCGGAACAGGGGATGCGCATTCGATTGCCGCCGCCCTCGACAGCTGCTCAGCGGGAGACAGCGTTCTCGTGGCGGCGGGAAACTATCAAATCGATTCCCATCTGTTGATCGATGGGCGGGTCACGCTCGTGAGCGAAGCAGGAGCCGAAGCCACCGTTCTCGGACGCGCCAGCGCGCCGGTCCTCATTATGATCGGCAATGATTCGGTCCTCGAGGGATTTACCTTGGAGTCGATATTTATCTCCGAGGGAGCAAGCTTCGGAAGGGGGGGCAGAATATCGAATAACATCCTCCGCGGGACCGGCGATCCGTACGAATACGGCATGATTTTTTGGTTGTATGAGGGGATGACGATCTCGGGAAATTGCATCTATTCGTACGGGAGTGGCATCGCGCTTCAGGAGAGCTCTGGATTCATCTTCATTCATAACACCATCACGGCCTGCGGGACCGGCCTCTCTCTCGACGGAACCTATCCCTGGAATACGATCCGAAACAATCTCGTTGTCGGGAACAACTACGGGGTCAATTTGAGCGGGGGAGTGGTCGGGGAAGTTTCATGCAACAACGTTTTCGGCAACTCCATCGCCAACTACCTGCAGGGGACGGATCCCACGGGGACGAACGGCAATATAAGCGTCGATCCCCAGTTTTGCGCTGTTGATCCTCCGGGCTCCGGGAACTTTTTTCTCCAGAGCGACTCTCCCTGCGTCCCCGGCAATCATCCGGATGGAGCCCCGTGCGGACTCATCGGTGCTTATCCTGTCGGGTGCGAGGGTGTCTCAATCGAGCGGACGAGTTGGGGTGCCATAAAGTCGATCTACCGCTGAGGGCAGAGCGAATTTCGCGATCCCGCTCCAATNNGGGGACGCCAGAATCATCTTCGCCGATATCTCGCGCGGACGTCTCTATCCAAAGCCGACGCTCAACTTGTTCTTGGATCGAATCGATCGGCCGATGAATTCAGCCAGCTTCTTCCGTCAGCGCGCATCAATAGCAATGCCGGAACCACACGTACACCATAGGGAGGCCGTAGGATTCTTCAAGACAGGCCACCTTGTCGCTCGGTATGTCAGGGTTGTAATCCCGGCATCTGAGAGGATATTGCATACCGATGCTGTTGAACACGCAGCTCCACCATGCGGAGAGGCTCATGGTCGATGAAGATGTCACCCGGGGGCCCTCGATTTCATTGGGGAAGGAGGGGTTGCGGGGAGTAAGCCACAGTATCCCCGACATCGTCTCAACGAGATCATCACCCCTCAGCTTCATGACCAGCATGCCGAGGCGCTCCCTTTCGGCCCGCGATTCGTAAAAGGCGATGCACGCCACGCGCGACTCTTGTCTGAGCGCCTGCACCCGCTTGAAATAGAACGAGTTGTCCTTGAAGAACTGCTGGGTGACCCCGATATCGGCGTTGCTCGACCTGATCCCGCGGAACAGCTCATCGGCCTGCTCATCCGAAAGAATGAGATATTCAGGCTTGGTCTTGGATCCTTGAAAAGGGCTCATTCCGCTTTTCGCGCAGGAGCAATGCATAAGCAGGAGCATCACTAGCAGGGAAACTCCGCATGGACGGCGGCCGGCGAGTGTCATGATGACCTCCATTCCATGTGTCCGACGTTATGCGAATCCGTTTGACCCCAACCGCTTGCTCACGAGGGTATCGCATAACGAGAGTTTGTCAAGGGCGATATTCGGCGGATGGATTCCACGAGCTTTACGCCGGCCGCGCGAGGTCGAGACGCATTTATCGCGCGACGACGATCTTGCGCGTAAAGAGCCCGCCGCCAGCCTCGAGCCTCGCGAAATAGATCCCCGAAGACACATCGGTTCCCCGCTCGTTCCTTCCGTCCCACCGCGCGTTGTATTCGCCGGCGCTTCGCGCCTCGTTCACGAGAACGCGCACGAGCTCTCCGTTCACCGCGTACAGGGTGAGACGCACGTGCGACGGTTCGGCGAGCGCGAAGGGGATAGAGACGGCCGGGTTCGTCGGATTGGGATAGGGCGCTTCGATGCTCGTTCTCTCGGGCACGGGCCGTTCCGTCTTCAGCGCCTCTCGATCCGCGGGATCGTCCTTCGACGGCGCGGAGAGCGACACGGAGAAGGTATGGGCGGGGACGCCGACGCCGAGCGCGGTCGAGAGCCTCCTGCCCGCGGCGAGCGAGAGCCCCGAGGCGCTCCTGCCGACGGAGGCGTTCCGTAGCGCGGGATCGGGGCCGGCGAGTACGGGAAGCGCGACGAAAAACGGCACGAGAAGGGCGATCCATTTTCGTTTCATGGCGCGATCACTCCTTGCGGGGATCGGGCGAACCGGGCTTGTCGCCGTATTCGTAGCGATACGTGATGCTGCTCGCGAGCCGGCCGAGCTTGTCGAACGTGTCGACGCGCGCCGGCAATCCACGAACGTCGTACTCGAAAACCGTTTTCGAGGAAGTGCGGGCCGGAGGGCTCGACGAGACCGACTCCGCGAGGCGGTTGTCGGCGTCGTAGCCGTGAGCGAACATCTGCACCATCTCGCCCGCCGCGTTGAGCGCGACGGTTCTCACGAGCCTTCCCTCCGCGTCGTACGTGTTGCGCGTCGTCGAGAGGGGAGCGCCGCTCGCGGCGTAGCTCGACTGCTCGAGGAGGTTTCCCGCGTCGTCGAAGGACGAGCGGGTCGAGGCCGCAACAGCGCCTCCCGCGTCGCGAACGACGGTTTCGACCGCCCGGTCGCGGTCGTCGTACACGATCGTCACCCGTCTGCCCGCCGCCTCGTCGGGCGTCTCGGTCACGAGCTCGATCATTTTGCCGCGGTCGTCGTAACGGTACGTGGTGCGGACGATGAGGCTTCCGTCCTCCCGCACGCTTTCGCTCGAAACGAGATGGTTCGCCGCGTCGTAGCGCATCGACGTTCTGAAATCGCCGACCCCGGGCACGCCGATGTTGCGCGTTTCGACGAGGAGCCCGGAAACGTAGACGTATTCGACGCGGCGCGGAGCGGCTCCGTCGCGGTCGTACGATATCTGCTCGAGGATGTTGCCGCGATCGTCGAACCGCCATTCGGCGAGACGCAGGGCGGCTCCGAGGGAGCCCGAGGCATCGGGCTCAGCGAGCCACGCCGAGCCGGCGAGAAGGCCCGAAGCGGCGACGGTCGAGGGATCCTGAAGAGCGGCGGGAAGGCTCCCGCCGCCGGCGTCGACGGCGTGCTGAGCGAGTCCGGCGCCGGCGCCGGCGCAGAGGACGGCGAGCGCCGCGGCGATCGATGCGAGGTATGTCGATTTCATGCGCACCTCCCGGGCTAGCGCGAGGCCGTCGAGGCCCCGGCCGGCGTGTTCGCTCCGGACGCGCCGTACGCGTTTCCCGCCTCTCGATCGCCGATTCCGGCCGCGATGGAACGGATCTCCCTCCGCAGGGCCTCGATCTCGATCTGCTGGCGCTGTACGACCCGCGCGACGTCTCCGGAGTCGAGGCCGACGGCGACGGTGACGTATTTCACGAGGGGGCTATCCGAGGCGGTCCAGGCGCGTCCCACCGCTTTCATGAACTCGTCGGCCGTCATGAGCTCGGGGGAGAGGGCGATACCCGTGCCGTCCTCGAGACCCGACGGTATGATGTAGTCCCCCGCCCGGACGGTCCCGGCGACCTTCACCGGCACTTGCCCGAGAAAGGAGATCTTTTCGAAGTTCTTCTCTTCGTGCGGCTGCGGCATGTTGCCGAGAACGATCGGCGCCCGCGAGACGACGAGGAGCTTGTGGGCGCCCGCGGTCGATTTCGAAACCTTGCCGCCGACGACGCCCACGATGTCGCCGGGCTCCATCCGTTCCGCGGGGCGGGCGCGCTCGAGCCATTCGGCGTAATCGGCCGAGCCCGACTCGTACGCCACGCCGAGATTGTCCCAGAAGAATCCCTGCGTAATCGCCGTGCGGGCGAGCTGCGCGGCGAGGGAGGCGGTCGCGGCCGCAATGAGCGAGGGCACGGGAGGACAGGCGACGACGCCGAGGCCCACGCACGCGTTGGCCGAGGACGCGGCGCCCGCGAGCTCGATCCCCGCCACGGCAAGTTCGATCGCGTCGATGGCCGTCAGCAGGTCGTACTCGGGATCGCTGAACACGTCGCCCACGCTCTGTCCCTCGATCCGGCCCCGGAAGCCGCGCGGATCGAGGAAGCTCACGAAGTTGTTGTCGCTGTCGGCGTTCTCGTTCACCGTGATGGCGATCCCCTGGCTGCCGCCCGATATCGCGAGCGGATAGCTCGTCAGGAGATCCTGAGATCCGCTCGCGGAGCTCGAGATGCGTACGCGGCCCGCGTCGTCCACGGTGAGCCGGTCGCTCGCTCCGTTCGAGACCCTGAGCGGCGTCGGGACGCCGGGAGCGGCGTTCACGTGAAGGCTCGCGGTCGGCGCAGAGGTTCCGATCCCGACGCTGCCTCCCTCGAGAAGGATGTTGCCGCCCGTCGTAAAGAGGCGGACGTCGTCGTTGCCGAAGCGCTTGAGCCCGTGCTGCGGGTCGCAGAGGAGGAAGCCGCCCTCGGTCGTCGTCTTGCGCGATGTGACGTACCCCTCGACGTCGAGATCGCCCTTCATGACGATCTTTCCGTAGGCGTATATCCGCATGCGCTCGGTGGCGTTCGTTCGGAACGAGAGATCGGTGCTGTCCGCGGTGCCGAGGTAGTTTCGTTGCGGGTCGGTCCGGAGGTTTCCTGTGATGTGCCACGTGTGGGCCGGCACGGACTTGTCGTTGGTCGACGGAGTCACCATGAGCACGTCGTCCTCGAAGCTCGGAGCGCCCGTGATCTTGTCCCAGCTGACGCTCGCTATTTTTTCGTCGGTGACGGAGAGCGGAGCGAGCTTCGGTCCCGTGATCGATCCGTCGGCCACTTCGTCCGCGGCGCGCGCCCGGAAGCTGTAGGCCGAGGTCGCGAGCTCGAGGCGAGGCACGAGCTCGGGGCCGCCGTCGATCCGTATCGCGAGGTAATACTGCCGGTCGAAGGGAAGATCGAGCGGGCGGGGTGTCGTGCCCTTGCCGAGGAACACGCTGAAGCGGCCTCCCGCGAGAGGGATCCGCAGATGCTCCTCGGTCCAGACCGGCGCCCCCCCGGTCGCCTGCGTGAAGAGCGAGAACGTGAATCCGTACTTGCCGTCCGGGAGCGGCGTGCCGTTCGAGTCGGTGAGGTATCCCTCGTACAGCATGGACGGAGGGATGCCGGCCGGCTTGTCGGCCGCGGCGGCCGGCGAGGCGAAGGTCGCGGCCGCGAGCGCGAGAAGAGCCGCCGCGGGGACGATCGATAGGATCGAGTGTTTCCAACGCATACGAGAGCCCCCCTGTCAAAACGTCCGTTATCGAATGAGCGTCATCTTTTTCGCGTGACGTTCCTTTTCCGTCCGCAGCACGTAGAAATAGACCCCCGAGCTCGCCTGCCGTCCCTCGTCGTCCGCTCCGTCCCACGAAGCCGCGTGGAACCCTTCAGCGAGGCGCTCGTCGAGGAGCGACCGGATGCGCCGGCCGGCGACGTCGTAGATCTCGAGCCTGACGCGGGCCGACGCCGGCACGTAGAAGCGGATCGACGTCGACGGGTTGAAAGGATTCGGGTGGTTCTGGAACAGCGAGAGCGGCCGAACGGGAACGACGATCGCCTCGGTCTCGAACAACGCGCGCCATTCGCCGCCGCTCGAATGCTCGACGAGGTACCGATATTCGCCGCCCGGCTTCGCGCTCTCGTCGATGAAGGCGAAGGAAAGGCCGTCGCGGGAGACGGCGGCGTCTTCGATGGCTGCGTATTCATCGCCCGGAGCGTCGAGGCGGCTCACCCGGAAACGGGCGCCTTCGTCGATGTCGGCGAGCCTCCATTCGATCAGAACGCCTCTATCGACGAGGCGCGCGGCGCAGAACTGCAGCAGCGTCGCGACGACCGCGTCGGGCCGCAGCACGGCCGCCGGGCTCGCGTTGCCGTGCACGTCGTACGCGACGAGCTTGTAGTACCGGTCGTTCGAGCCGTTCGTCCAAGCCGTATCGACGACGGACGTGCCGGTCAGAACGCAGATGGGATCGAGCGGCTCGAAATCCTCGGTCATGCCGCGAAAGATCGCGTAATGGGAGAGATCCGGCTCCGCGTTCGCCTTCCACGAGATCCGCAGATCGTCTCCGGTCTGGCGCGCGGCGAGGCTGCAGGGGGTCGCCGGGGCGAGGTTGTCGACGGAGTAGCCGCTGTCGGCCGCGGAGATCCACGACGCCTTGGGATCGACCGACGAGTGGGCGATGACCTGAAAGTAGTGATATTCGCCGCACACGGCCGTCGAGTCGAACACGGTCTGGACGACCTCCGCGTAATGCGGGAGCGAGGCGGCGTAGAGATAGCTTATGAACTTCCAGTAGTAGGTCGCTCCGCCGAGGCGCTCGACGCGGATCTGCTCGACGTCGGTCCCGGGATCGAGCGACGAGAGGTTTTCCATCGCGCGCGCGCCCGAGGCGAGAAGGGCCGCGGCGTCCTCGTGGCGGATGGCCCGCCAGACCGAGTAGTTGAGGATCGTCTGATAGGGCCACGGATCGAGCCTGCTCGCGTCCCACGCGAGGTTGACGAATCCGCCCTCGTCCCCCGGAACGTCGCGCACGGCCGCGATGCGGGGGGCGGGGTAGCCCCAATAGCCGCTGCGATCGATGCGCTGGCAGCAGCCCGCGAAGGCGGAAGGCTGGTCGGGATGCGGGCTCGTCCATGAGACGAGGGCTCCGCCGGCGCCGTCCGGGACGACGGCCGGATCGGTCTGGGCGCCGGACAGCGCGCAGACGGCGACGCCGTTGACGGCCCACGCCGAATACCCCGAGGCGTTGAGGTGCTGGATGTAGATATCGGGCTCGGGATCCGTCCTGCCGTCCCGCCAGACGACGAGCGCTCCGCCGACGCCGTCCGGCACGATGCCGGCGTTTGTCTGATCTCCGGCCGCGGTGCAGACGGGGGCTCCGCCCGCGAGCCACGCCGAGGCGCCCGTCGAAACGATCTTCTGCGCGAATATGTCCGCGGATCCGCCGCGTCGATCGACCCACGCGAGAAGGAGCCCGCCGTTCGCGTCGCTCGGCGTCATAACGAGGCCGTTCTGCGCGCCGGACGCGGGACAGACGGCGACGCCGTCAGGCTCCCATGAGGGCGCGCCCGCATCGAGAAGGCGCTGCGCGTATAGATCGTCGTTCCCGGAACGCGCGTCGATCCATGCGACGACGGCGCCGCCGTAGCTTCCGTTCGGAGCGGCGATCGGCCGCGATTGATCCCCCGCCGCGGCGCAGACCGGAACGCCGTCGACCCGCCAGAGGGGGACGCCGACGGCGGAGAGGCGCGCCGCGTAGACGTCGTATTGAAGCGAATCGCGGTTGTCGCTCCACGCGACGATGATTCCGCCCGCGCCATCGAGAGCGACGCTCGGCTCGCGCTGCGCCTGCGCCGTATCGCAGACGGGAACGCCGCCCGGGGCCCACTGTGGCGTTCCCGACGGGGAAAGCCTCTGCGCGTAGATGTCCCCGGCGTCGTTTCTCATGTCCTGCCACGCGATGAAGCAGCCTCCGGCTCCGTCGCCCGCGAGGCTCGGCGAGGCGATCGTATCGCCCGCGCCGCACACGAAAATCCCGTTCGTTCCCCATGCCGCCGAACCGCCCGCGTCGATCCGGTACGCGTAGAGATCGCCGCCGCGCACGGCTGCGATAATCGCGCCTCCGGAGCCGTCCGGGGCGATACACGGATAGTAGGCGCCGCCCAAGGTATCGACGACGGCGCCCCAGCGCCTGATGCCGTAGCCGTCGATTCGCAGGGCGACGAGATACCCGTTGCCGGCCCAATCCGAGTGCTCCGCGAGGGTGAGGATTCCTCCGAAGCCGTCGGCAACCGCTCGGCGGGCGGCGATTTCCCGCGAGGCGGGCGGGAACGGCGTCCCGTTCTCGAGCCATTGCGAGGCGGCGGGATCGCATACCAGCATCAAAACGAAGAACAACACGATACCTTTGCTCGACATGAGGGGCCTCCTCGGGCGCAGTATGAAAAATCTGGCAAATTGGAATTATTGCCGATTATTTCCTTATAATTATAGCAGATAGCTGATGCCCGCGTCTTGCAGAATCACCCGGCGCGGGCGCCGCGGTCCTCCAACTTTTTTATGGAGGGAGCGGCCGGCATGCTCTACAATCCTTCACTCGAAACCGGGGGACGCTCCGGAATCGGACCCCACGCGGCATTTCGCGGTCGATCCCGCCGCCGCGGCACACGCAGAGACCAACCTTCGACAGGGAGCGTACGATGAACGAGATGAGAATCTTCGCCTGCCTCGCCTTCGCGCTCGTCGCCTTCTGCTCGTCCGGCGCGACGCCGGCGCGCGCGCAATCCGAGCGACCGGTCTGGATGAATGCCTCGATCTCGAGGCTCGAGGGGGAGCTCGCCGTGAAGTACGGCGAGCCCGCGCGGGCCGGGGCGCGCCGCGGCATGGAGCAGGTCGCTTCGTTCTGGCGCGCCGAGGACGGCGACGAGACCGCGTTCGAATCCTTCGTCCGCGCGAACTTCGCGGGCGATACGGCGACGCGGGACGCGATCTTCGAGCGTTTCGAGCGCATATTCGACAAGCTCGACGGACACATGCACGAGATCGGCATGGAGATGCGGCGCCAGGCCGATCTCGACATCGGGCCGATCCTTCCGGTCGACGAGATCTTCGCGGGGTATTCCCCCGCGGCGCACCTCGGCGACGATTTCTTCGCGAACAAGATCGCGTTCGTCGCTCTCCTCAACTTCCCGCTCACGACGCTCCAGGAGCGCATCGCCGGCGGCGAACGGTGGAGCAGGAGGGAATGGGCCGAGGTGCGTCTCGCGCAGCGATTCTCGCGGCGCGTGCCGGCGAGCGTGAACCTCGCAGCCGCGAAGATATCCGCCGACGCGGAGGCCTACGTCTCGGGCTATAATATCTGGATGCACCACCTGCTCGACGACGCCGGCGCGCGGCTCTTCCCGCCCGGCATGCGTCTGCTCACGCACTGGAACCTGCGCGACGAGCTCAAGGCGAGCTACCGCGACGCGGAGAACGGTCCGGCGAAGCAGCGCATGATCGTGCGGGTCATGGAACGGATCATCACGCAGACGATCCCCCGCGCGGTCGTCGACAACCCGGCGGTCGACTGGAATCCGTACACGAACGATGTGCGCCCGGCGGCCGTGAAGGACGCCGGCGTCGAGCCCGCAGCCGCCCCGACGAACGAGCGCGAGCCCGATACCCGGTACGCGACGCTGCTGTCGACCTTCAAGGCCTCGCGTCTCGTCGATCCATACTCGCCCACGGCGCCCACGCTCATCGCGCGCCGCTTCGACGAGAGCCGGGAAATCCCCGAGGAGCGCGTTCACGAAATGATGGTGCAGGTTTGCTCGTCGCCGCTCGCGGCGAAGACGGCGAAGCTCATCGAGCGCAGGCTCGGCCGCGCGCTCGAGCCGTACGACATCTGGTACAGCGGGTTCCGGCCGGCGAGCGCGAGGAGCGAGGAGGAGCTCGATCGGATCGTCGCGGCGAAGTATCCGACCCCCGAGGCGTTCGAGCGCGACATACCGAACATCCTCGTGAAGCTCGGGTTCGAGCGCGGTCGCGCGGAGTACATCGCGCGCCACATCGGCGTCGACCCGGCGCGGGGCTCGGGGCACGCCTCCGGCGCCGGCATGAAGGGCGGCACGGCGCGGCTGCGCACGCGGGTGCGCCCCGGCGGGATGGATTACAAGGGGTTCAACATCGCGATCCACGAGCTCGGCCACAACGTCGAACAGGTTCTTTCGATCAACGACGTGGACCACACGCTGCTGCAGGGCGTTCCGAACACCGCGTTCACCGAGGCGTTCGCGTTCCTCTTCCAGGCGCGCGATCTCGCGCTTCTCGATCTTCCGGTCGCCTCCGACGAAACGGCGGAGGCGATGAGGGCGCTGAACGATTTCTGGGGAACGTACGAGATCGCCGGCGTGGCCCTCGTGGACATGGCGGTGTGGCACTGGATGTACGATCATCCGGAGGCGTCGCCGGCCGAGCTCAAGGACGCCGTCATCGGCATCGCGAAGGACGTGTGGAACCGCTACTACGCGCCCGTCTTCAAGAAGAAGGACGTCATCCTGCTCGCCGTCTATTCCCACATGATCGACTCCTACCTCTACCTGCCCGACTATCCGATGGGGCATCTCATGTCGGTGCAGATCGAGAAGAAGGTCAAGGAGGCGGGCTCGATCGGACCGGAGTTCGAGCGGATGGCGACGTTCGGCAGCGTGCTGCCGGATCTCTGGATGAAGAACGCGACGGGCTCGCGCGTCGGGGCGGAGGCGCTCCTCGCCGAGACGGCCGAGGCGCTCGAGATCCTCGGGAAGAAAGCTGGGCGGTAGGGTCAGGGGAAAATGTCGTTTGACCGCCGCGCGGCCTCGATGCTAGCTTACAGCGTCCGCGGGCGGGCGTCAGTCCGGCCACGGTCCGCCGCGGGATGACAGGAGCCGGGCATAACCTTCGGCGCGGAACAGGGAGCGTATGAAGATCAGCAGAAGAGTACTCGTCACGGGCGCCCTCGGACAGATCGGCTCGGAGCTTACCACGGCGCTCTGCGAGCGCTACGGCTATGACAACGTCGTCGCGACGGACGTGAAGGAGGACGCCGGCCTCTTCGGCGGGCGCGTGGCATTCGAGCTGCTCGACGTGTTGAAACCCGAGCAGATCGACGCGGCGCTCGCGAAACACCGCGTCGATACCGTCTACCACCTCGCCGCGGTGCTCTCCGCGATCGCCGAGATGGCGCCTCTCAAGGCGTGGCACATCAACATGGACGGCTTGTTCTATGTGCTCGAGGCGGCGCGCACGCACCGGTGCGGGGTCTTTTTCCCGAGCTCGATCGGCGCGTTCGGCCCGACGACGCCGCTCGACAACACCCCGCAGGACACGATCCAGCGCCCGAACACGATGTACGGCGTATCGAAGGTCGCCGGCGAGCTTCTCTGCGACTACTTCTTCAAGCGCTACGGCGTCGACACGCGCGGCGTCCGTTTTCCGGGCATCATATCGAACGTGACGCCGCCCGGCGGCGGAACGACCGATTACGCGGTGACGATCTTCTACGAGGCGATCAAGCGGAAACGGTACACGTGCATCCTGCGGGGGGACACCTCCCTCGACATGATGTACATGCCGGACGCGATCAAAGCGGCGATCATGGTCATGGAGGCGGATCCGGCGCGACTGCGCCACCGGAACTCGTTCAACGTGACCGCGATGCATTTCACGCCCGAGGTGCTCGCCGCCGAAATCCGGAAGCATATTCCGGATTTCGTCATGGACTACAAGGTGGACGAGATGCGGCAGGCCATCGCCGATTCGTGGCCGAACTGGATGGACGACGGCGCGGCCCGCGAGGAATGGGATTGGAGACCGGACTACGATCTGCCGCGCATGACGGCGGACATGATCGCGGCGCTGAAAAAGAGACACGAGACGGTCGCGCTCTGAGGCGCGGCCGCCGCGGCAACGACGATAGAAGGAGTGGGGAGCATGTATCAGTCGACCCTTCGGCAGGATCTCGAAAAGACGCTCGCGGAGATCAAGAACGCGGGGCTGTACAAGATCGAGCGCGTTATCGTCACCGAGCAACGCCCGGAGATCAAGGTCGAGACCGGACAAGAAGTGCTCAATTTCTGCGCGAACAATTACCTCGGTCTCGCGAACAACCGGGAGCTCGTCGACGCCGCCTGCGAGGCGATGCGGACGCGCGGATTCGGCCTCTCGTCGGTGCGCTTCATCTGCGGAACGCAGGACCTGCACAAGAAGCTCGAGCGCGCGATCGCCGAGTTCTTCGAGACGGACGACGCCATCCTCTACTCCTCCTGCTTCGACGCGAACGGGGGGCTCTTCGAAGTGGTTCTCGGCGAGGAGGACGCCGTCATAAGCGACGCCCTGAACCACGCCTCCATCATCGACGGGATCCGGCTCTGCAAGGCCAAGCGCTTCCGCTACGAGAACAACGACATGAGCGATCTGCGCGCGAAGCTCGACGAGGCGAAGGCGGCGGGCGCCCGGCGCATCATGATCGCGACGGACGGCGTCTTCTCGATGGACGGGATCGTCGCGAAGGTCGACGAAATCTGCGACGTCGCCGAGCGGTACGGCGCGATCGTCATGGTCGACGATTCGCACGCGACCGGCTTCTTCGGCCCGACGGGCCGCGGGGCCGTCGAGCACTGCGGCGCGCTCGGAAGAGTCGACATCATCACGTCGACGCTCGGCAAGGCGCTCGGCGGCGCCTCCGGCGGCTTCACCACCGGGCGGCGCGAAATCATCGATCTCCTGCGGCAGCGGTCGCGCCCGTATTTGTTCTCGAATACGCTCGCGCCGGCGCTCACGGCCGCCTCCATCAAGGCGCTCGAGCTCCTCTCGACGACGGGCGAGCTCCGCGATCGACTGCGCGAAAACACCGCGTACTTCCGCTCCGCGATGACCGCGGCGGGGTTCGACATCATCCCGAGCGAGCATCCGATCGTCCCCGTCATGCTGGGGGACGCGAAGCTCGCGCAGACGATGGCGGCCGGGATGCTGGAGGAGGGGATCTACGTGATCGGCTTCTTCTATCCGGTCGTGCCGAAGGGGGCGGCGCGCATACGCGTGCAGGTGTCGGCGGCGCATACGCGCGAGCACCTCGACCGGGCGATCGGCGCCTTCACGAAGGTCGGACGCGGGCTCGGCGTCATCCGGTGAGCCCGCGGCGGGGAGAGTTCGGGAGCCGAAATATCTTGACAGCCGGGGTGCTTTAACCTTATTTAATCGCAATTTGTTACGTCGGATTCGCGGCGCGCGGAACCGCGCGCCGCGGCGGCATTGCGCAGGGAGGATGGCATGCAGATCGAACTGCTCGAACGGCTGACCGGTCTCATTCCGTGGCTCGGCGTCCTCGGGATAATTATCGCGGTGCTCACCTATTTTTCGATCATGAAGAAACCCGCCGGAAACGAGCTCATGAGAAAGCTCAGCGACCGGGTGCATCACGGGGCGTTCGTGTTTCTCAGACGCGAGTATTCGATCATCTCGGTGTTCATCGCGGTCGTGTTCGCGGCGCTCGCGATCCTGCTCGGCATATGGACTGCGGTCGCGTTCCTCGCCGGGGCGCTCTGCTCGATGGGAGCCGGGCTCCTCGGCATGGAGGCGGCGACGAGGAGCAACGCGCGCACGGCGCAGGGCGCGATCGACGGCGGCGTGGCCCGGGCGCTCCTCATCGCGTTCCGAGGCGGATCGGTGATGGGGCTCAGCGTCGCCGCTCTCGGCGTCGTCGGGCTCGGCTTCTTCTTCGTCTTCACGAGGAATCCAATCATCATCAACGGATTCGCCATGGGCGCGAGCTCGATCGCGCTCTTCGCCCGCGTCGGCGGCGGTATCTACACGAAGAGCGCGGACGTCGGCGCCGATCTCGTGGGCAAAGTCGAAGCGGGGATCCCGGAGGACGACCCGCGCAACCCCGGTGTCATCGCCGACAACGTAGGAGACAACGTGGGGGATACGGCGGGCATGGGGGCGGACCTTTTCGAAAGCTACGTCGGCAGCGTCGTCGCGACGATGGCGATCGGCGCGACGATGGTCGATCCGATCCGCTGGATGTCCTTGCCGCTCGCGCTCATCGCCCTGGGGCTCGTGGGATCCTTCGTCGGCATCTCCTCGATAGAGGTCCTCAAGAAACTCGATCCCGCGGCCGCGCTTCGGTACGCCACCTACGTCGCGGGCGCGGTCTTCATCGCGGGCGCCTTCTTCCTGACGCGGGCGATCCTCGGCGAGATCGGCCCCTTCTGGGCGGCGCTCGCCGGTATCGTCGGCGGTCTTCTCATCGGCGCCGAGAGCGAGTATTTCACCTCCGGGCCGCCCGTGCAGACGGTCGCCCGCGCGAGCGAGACGGGCCCTGCGACGACCATCATCACGGGGCTCGCCGTCGGGTTCGAGAGCGTCATCCTCCCGATCATCACGCTGTGCGCGGCGATCTTCGTCGCGTACGAGACGAGCGGCCTCTACGGCATCGCGATATCGGCGGTGGGGATGCTCTCGACGATCGGCGTCGTCATGTCGACCGATTCCTACGGCCCGATAGCCGACAACGCGGGGGGCATCGCCGAGATGTCCCACGCTGGCAAGGAGATCCGCGCCATCACGGACAAGCTCGATTCGCTCGGCAACACCACCGCCGCGATCGGCAAGGGGTTCGCGATCGGTTCGGCGGCGCTCACCGCGCTCGGCCTTTTCAGCGCGTATCAGCACACCGTGAAGATCGATTCCATCAACCTGGCGTCGGCGACGACCGTGATCGGTCTCTTCCTCGGCGCGACGATGCCCTTCGTCATCGCCTCGATGACGATGAAGGGCGTGGGCAAGGCGGCGAACAAGATGGTGATCGAGATACGGCGCCAGTTCCGCGAGATCGCCGGTCTCATGGAAGGCACGGGGGAGCCCGATACGGGGCGCTGCGTCGACATCGTGACGAAGAACGCCCTGCGGGAGATGATCCTCCCCGGCATGCTCGCCGTCGTCATGCCGCTGGTCGTCGGGTTCCTGCTCGGCCCCGAGGCGCTCGGCGGGTTCCTCGCCGGGGCGACGGTGACGGGCGTACTGCTCGGCATCTTCATGGCGAACGTCGGCGGAACGTGGGACAACAGCAAGAAGTGGATCGAGGCGGGGAACCTCGGCGGCAAGGGAACGCCGGTTCACGCCGCCGCTATCGTCGGCGACACGGTGGGGGATCCGTTCAAGGACACCGCCGGTCCGAGCATGAACATCCTCATCAAGCTCATGGCGGTCGTGGCGCTCGTCTTTGCGCCGCTCTTCATCAGATAGGGAGGTCGGGAATGAAAGGTATCGCAACGTTCGCAGCCGTCGCGGCGCTTCTGCTCGCGGCGGCGGCCGCTTTCGCCGGAGAAACCGCTGGAAAGAAGGAATGTTCCCTCTGCGGGTATCTCGTCGACGAGGGCGAGGCTCTTTCGGCTCGATACGAGGGAGCGACCTATCACTTCTGCAGCGCCGGCTGCAAAGCCTACTTCGACAAGGATCCGAAGGGCGTGGCGGCGGGGATGGATTACGACCCCGTCTGCGGCATGACGGTGAACAAGGCGAAGGCGGTCTCGGCGGTTCACAACGGCCGCCGCGTGTACTTCTGCGCCGAGGCGTGCAAGGAGAAGTACTTCGCGAACCCCGATGAGTACGAGGTGAACTACGATTTCGT
>DHHB01000084.1:138120-138392 GCA_002403075.1 bacterium UBP1_UBA4783
CTTCGATGAAGCACGACGGCAAGACGTATTACTTCTGCTGCGAGAGCTGCATGAAGAAGTTCAAGGAGAATCCCGGCAAGCACCTCGGCAAGGGGCGCGAGGCGAACTACGAGTCGTGCGGCGAGCCGAAGAAGACCACGACCGGGTGCGCGGCGGAGAAGCACGGCGACGAGAGCTGCCAGAAGCTCATCGAATCCGGCGGATGTCCGCATATGAAAGCCGAAGCGGAGAAGAAGGCCGAGAAGACGGAGAAGACCGAGAAGACGAAGAAG
>DHHB01000048.1:0-1228 GCA_002403075.1 bacterium UBP1_UBA4783
TCGAATGCGAATGCCGCGTCCGCCGTGACCTCGATCGGCGCGGTCACGCCGACCTCGCGAAGCCGCTCGGCCGCGGCGCGCGTCCGCGTAATGATGAGGTCCGTCTTGCTCGCCTCCCTCTTCACGAGCTTCGCGTTCGAGGGCGAGAGCCTCCCCGCGTCGACGGCGTACGCCACGCACGCCTTTCCGAAGGCGCGGGCCTGCCTCGTCCCCCAGAGAAACTCCCAGAGGAGGGCGGACGTCCACGTGTCCATGTAGCAGCTCCCCTCGACGAGCATCACGAGGTCGTGCTCCCTGACGAGCCGCCGAATGGCGAACGGGAAGATGGGCGGTATGGGGGCGATGCGGAGGCTCGGGCCCTCTTCGAGGTAGCGCCGCAGGTTCCTTTCGTTCAGGGTCGGCACCGTGATGAGGGCGTCCGGGCCGAGCACCGCCCGCATGTCGTCGATGATGGCGAGCAAGCGCGCCTCGGCGCCGGTGTTGTTGGCGCCGTTGTAGCCTATGAGCAGCGCACGCGGCGAGCCGCCGGGACGCCGGTCAGCGCCGTTCATCGACGGCATCTCTCGCATTCGCCATCTCCGTTCATCGGGCCCGGGCTCTCATCGACCCCCAAACCTTTCTTCTATGGGAAGTTCGGCCCCATGTCAAGATGTCGCGCGCCCGGCGCGGCGGCCGGACGGAGCCCGGCTCGACGCGATTTCGTGTATATGAGCGGCACGTGGAAAGGTATGAATCCCCCCTCGATCCATGCTATAATCGCCCCTCGAACGCGCTTGGCGCCGGGTCGCTCGCGTCGCGCGGCAATCCGGGCCGGCCGCCCCACGAGGAGGATGCACACGATGGACGCGCCGAGATACGAGAAATTGACGGTCGGGATACTCATCAAGCGCGAGGCCGGAGTTTTCGGACCGCGGGGGATCGCCCTCTTCTACGACGCGACGCAGAAAAGCGAGCCGTTCCAGCTTCAGACGTCGTGCGAGGAATACACCGAGGAGATGATCTACGGCAAACTGAGCTACATCGGCGGCAAGCACAAGTATCCGAACGTCGACCCGGCGACGGGGGCGGATCTCTACTATAGAACCCTTCGCCTCGCCGGCGTCGACCCCGAGAAGCCCGAGGAGATTCCGCTGCGGCTCGGGCTCGAGGGGAAAAAGGGGCACGTCGTCCGCTTCCCCGTCGAGGATCTCGAGCGGGGGCGCTCGATATTCGAGTTCCTGTCGACGAT
>DHHB01000048.1:1256-6379 GCA_002403075.1 bacterium UBP1_UBA4783
GGGCCGCCGACGAGGGTGATCCACGCCGAACGCCTCCATCCGGTCTATACGGGCCGTACCGAGCCGGTCGACAGCGTGACGATCGACAAATCGTCGATCGCGCTCGAGTTCTACAGCGTGGGCAAGCAACAGATCGCGTCGTGCGCGGACCGCATCCGATCGAAACAGGCCGTTTCCTGCGTGCCGTTCGAGGGTCTCTCGGCTCATCAGGTCGCCTACACGCATTCGGTGATGTGGGACAGCAAGGATCTGCCGCGCGGATACCGGGCGAACTTCGTCCGGCGCGGTCTCGGCGGCTTCAAGATGAAGGATATCGGGGAGCTCGTGGCGTACAGCCTCTTCCCCGTCGAAATGGAATCGAGGCTCGTCGATTCTCTGCACCTGCTGCAGAAAATATCCCTCGGCCCGCCCGATCTGCTGCAGGAATACGTCGCGGTGAACAAGCGCATCAGGGAAGTCGTCCCCGACGAGTTCTTCGCCGACATCTCGTTCAGGGAATAGACGTCCCCGAGGCGGCCTCGGCGATGCGCTCGCGCAGCGTCTCGAGCCATGCCTCGTCCGTCACGCCTTCCCAGCTCGCGGGCCCGAGCGGCGGGTGGATCGTCATCCGAATGGCCCCCGGATGGATCTCCTTCGTGCGCGGGGGATTCACCCTGTTGCTGCCCTCGATCGTGACGGGAACGACCGGGACTCCGGCCTCGCGCGCGATCCGTATGACCCCTTTCTGAAACGGCAGCATCCTCCCGTCCCTGTTCCCCCACGTTCCCTCGGGAAAGATGACGAGGCTCTCTCCCTCCTTGAGCGCTGCGACGGCCTCGCGCCACGATCCGCGCGCGTCGGAGACGCTGCCGGGCGTCACGGGGATCGCCCCCATTCGCCCGAGCGCNNCCCGCGGGCAGGAGCGCGTGGAAGAGCGGGATGTCGAAGGCGCTCTGATGGTTCGAGGCATAGATGACCGCCGCGCCTCGCGGAACGTGCGCCGCGCCCTCGAGCGTGCAGCGGTTTCCGGCGAGAAAGATCCTCCCCCACCGCCGCGCGGCGCGAAGGTAGATCTCCCTTCGCCTTCGCCGCGGCGCGAAAAGCGCCGCGAGCTCGGCCCATGCGGCGCACGCGATCGTCGCGAGGCCGATCCACGTCCAGCGGCAACCGTACTCGAGACGCTTCAGGGATTCGATCATCGGGAGATCCTTCTCGATTCCGAACGCTCCGCGCGTCGAAGACGTTTCGCGCGGAGCGCGCGCCGTCATCATATCGGCTCCCTTCGCCTCCCCGCAAGGATTCGCTTGAGTCGAAAAAGAGAGGCGGCGACCCATATCGCGGCGAAACGCGCCCTCCTCGCGTTTGAGAAACGCCGGGCACGGAATATGCGCCGTGCCCCGGCGCGCCGTATCCGTCCCGCGCGCGCGACGCGCCGCGGCGAGGCCGGAGGCGGCGTTCCGGGCACGAGGAGGGAATCATGAGCAGCAACGAGAAAGTGTATGTGATCGATCCTGTCCCGAAGATCAAGATTCAGGGCAAAGGTCCATGGACCGGCGGCGCCGACGAATCGGCGGCCGGGTCCAAATCGTCCGCGGCCGGCGCCGCGCGCTCGGCGTCGAGACGATACGAGGACCTCGACCGCCTCGACGAAAAAGGCTCCCCCGCCCTCGCTCTTCTCGCGTATTTCGCGGGACCGTTCTCGATCCTCGCGACGCGGCGCGGGAAGCGAAGCCTGTTCTGGATCTGGACCGCGATCATATCGTGCGCCGCGGCTTCGGCCGCGGCCGTCCGCTGGATCGGCGTCATTCCGCGCGCCGCGCACGGTTTCGGACTGGGCTCCCTCCTGTGGCTCGTCGCCGCGTGTCTCGCGATCGTCGCGGGATTCACCGCATGGGCTCGCGGCGTGTTTCTCGTGGGACGCTGGAAGTACGCGCCCCTCCGTCGTCTGCCCGCATGGATCAGGCATCCCGCGGCCGTCTGCCTCATGGGCTTCCTGTTCCCCGGCTTCGGTCTTCACGCCGCCGGTTTCCCGAGGCGCGCCGCGTGCGCGCTCTGGACGGTCTCGCTCATCGCGATCTCGATCGTGGCGCTCGCGCACTCGCCCGCGATCTGGCGATGGAACCTCGGCGCGGGATCGTTCGCCCTTCCGCCCGATACGCTCGAGCTCGCGTTTGTCGCGATAGGCGCCTTGGGGCTTCTCGGCGCGCTCGTCTGGATCGTTCAGGCGCTCGACGGGGCCCGTCTCGCCGAGCGGCTCTCGGGCGCCGAGCCCCGGCCGCGCGGCGATCTCGCGGCCGTCGCCTTGCTCGTCGCGAGCATCGCGTTCGTCGCGTGGTTCCAGCCGGCGGATCTCGCGGTCTCTCTCGACCGATTCGCCGTCGCCTCCTTCGACGAGGGTCTTCGCGTCGTCCCGCTCCATGCCGCGGAAGCGGCGATGCGGCTCGATCCGTCGCGCCCCGTGTACGCGCTCCACGCCATCGAGATAAACGAGGCGCTCGGCAGGACGGAGCGCGCCGGCGAGCTGCGGCGCGATCTCGTCTCTCGATGGGGCGCCTACGCGCTGCCGCTGTGGATCGGGATCTCGCAGATCGCGCCTTGAGGCCGCCCGCAGACCGTTTCTCGCGAATCCCCCGCATCGCTCCCGCCGCGAGGCGTCCCTTCCCCGCATTCGCGTCGCATTTTGCGCGTTGCCCGACGGGCGCTCCTGTGCCTCATGTCGGGACATGAGCGTTCATCTTCCGAAAATGTTTCCCGTCCGTTCCCATTCGTACACGCACATTCTGCAACATTCCGGCGCGCGTCATCGCCCGGTCACGGCGAAACGTCGACGCGGCGCGGCCGCGTTTCGAGAGCCGTCGAATTTCTCTAACCTCTCTCGATGTCGCTCGTTCGCGCTGCCGGCGACGTCCCCGCGCCGCGCCCTCCAGCCGTCCGTGGCGTGCTTCTTGTAGCGCTCAATCCCTTTCGAGGAAGGAATCGAAACGATTCGACAACGAAACGAGGCGAATCGATCGCGAACCGAAACTTCGCGGCCGAATCGCGCTGTAAACGAGGGAAGGTGAAAGCCGTGCACCGGGCCAACAAACAGTTTATCGTCGCACTCGCAATCGCCTGCGCGGGGCTGATCGGCATCGATCTCGCCGCCGTGCCCGCCGAGGCGCAGACCTACGTGAAGCTTCAGGTCCTGCTCCCGGGCGAAACGGCCGCCCCCGGCACGACGTCCGGTAAAATGGGAGCCCCCGTCGCTCAGACGGCCGGCGTCCCCTTCACCGTCAGGGTGCGCGCATGCGACGCCACGTGGAACACGGTGACGTCGATCACGCACGTCGTGTCGATCTCCTCGACCGATGTGAGCGCGAGTCTGCCGGGACCGCGGCAGCTCGTGAGCGGCGCGTCGGAGTTCTCCGCGACGCTCAACGCCGGCGGCTCGTTCACGTTCTCGGCGCGGGACGACTCCGATCCGACCGTTCCCGAAGCGACCTCGGCGTACGTCGCGAGCATGGTGCTGCAGGGCTTCAGGTTCAATACGATCAGCCAGAAGCACCGCTACGCGGGTGTTCCGGATAACTACACGATCACCGCCATCGATCCGAACGGCGACGTCGTCACGGGCTTCAGCGGCGCGGTCCGCCTGCGCGAGCTGACGAGCTTCGGCGACGGCCGCATTTCGCCCGAGGTCGTCACGCTCTCCGGTGGCACGTGGGCCGGACAGCTCACGATGTACCGCGCCGACGAGAGCAGCATCAACCGCGGCAACGCCAACGCGTACGCCTACCTCGAGGCCAATCCCGCGAAGAACGGCACGAGCGATCCGTTCATCGTTCATCCGGGACCCTTTGCGCGACTCCAGATCGTTCTCCCGGGCCAGGCGCCGCTTCCGGGAAGCCTCTCGGGCCTCGTCGGCTCTCCCGCCACTCAGGCGGCCGGGCAGGGTTTCGTCGTCGACGTCTACGCGACGGACAACTACTGGAACGTCGTGCCGAGCGCCGACGCGGTCCGCGTCACCTCGAGCGACCCCGGCGCGAGCACTCCCGTCTCGGGCTCGCTCTCGAACGGCTACCGCCAGTTCACCGTGACGCTCGCGACGGTCGGCTCCCAGACCCTCACCGTCACCGATCAGACGAACGGGGGCATCACGCCGATGACGAGCGCGCCGGTGAGCGTCATCCCGAGCGCCCCGGATCATTTCGCGATCGATCAGATCGCCTCGCCAATCGTCGCGGGCGCGCCAAGGAGCGTCACGATCCGCGCCGTCGACGTCGGCGGCAACACGATCCCGGATTATCAGGGAAACGCGATCCTCTTCGCGAACACGGGCCCCGGGAGCATCACCCCCGAGGCGATAACCTTCACGAACGGCGTGTGGACGGCGGAGATGACCTTCAAGGGCGCAGGCGCCGCGGTGTCGTTCACCTGCTCTGATTTCTCGACCCCACCGCACACCGGCACGAGCAACAACTTCCAGGTGCTTCCTGGACCGTTCACGGGGCTTCAGGTGCTGCTCGCCGGTCAGACGCCGCGCGGCGGCACGGAGTCCGGATACAGCGGCGAGCCGACGAGCCAGAACGCGGGCACAGCGTTCGCCGTCATCGTCCGCGCGGTCGATCAATTCTGGAACCGCGTACCGACGGTGAACGACCGGATAGCCCTGAGTTCGTCGGATCCGTTCGCCGGCATGCCGAGTGAAATGACGCTCGTGAACGGCGAGATCACCTTCGCGGCGACTCTCTACGAATGCGGCATGCAGACGATCACCGCCTCCGACGTCACCTCTTCGGACAAGGCGCCGCACACCTCGCGGCCCGTGGAGATCCTCGCGGGCGCCTACTCCCGGATACTCATCGTCGCCCCCGGCGAAACGCTCGCCCCGGGGACCGAGACGGGGAGAACGGGATCGGCGACCGACCAGTCGATCAACTTCGCCTTCACCGTGACCGTCTACGCGACCGACGCGTGGTGGAACCCGGTGACGGGCGTGAGCGACATGATACGCATCACCTCCAACGATCCGCTCGCCGAGCTCCCGGCCGACGCGCCGCTCGCGGACGGCCGCGTCGACATGAACATGCGGCTCTCGACCGGCGGCTATCAGCAGATAACGGCCGTGAACCTCTCGCGTCCGTCGATGCCGCCGAGCACCACGC
>DHHB01000023.1 GCA_002403075.1 bacterium UBP1_UBA4783
GGATCGTGGTCGAGATTACGGAGTAAACACTGGCGCGGATGGAGGTTGCCCGGTGGACGGACAGCGGATACGGATTAAACTCAAGGCGTACGAGCACGCGATGCTCGATCGCAGCGCCGAGGAGATCGTGAAGACCGCGCGGCGAACCGGTGCGGACGTGTCGGGGCCGATTCCGCTTCCGACCAAGCGCACCGTGTACACCGTCCTGCGGTCGCCGCACGTCAACAAGAAGTCGCGCGAGCAGTTCGAGATACGGGTCCACAAGCGGCTCATCTATCTCACGAACGTGACGACGAAGGCGGTTGACGCGCTGCAGAAACTCGATCTTCCGGCCGGCGTGGACATCGAGATCAAGGTATGAGCGGGG
This sequence comes from bacterium UBP1_UBA4783, assembly GCA_002403075.1. Taxonomy (GTDB): domain Bacteria; phylum Krumholzibacteriota; class Krumholzibacteriia; order Krumholzibacteriales; family Krumholzibacteriaceae; genus SSS58A. The sequence continues at coordinate 368 of DHHB01000023.1, forward strand.
AGGACACGATGCGAGGGCTGATAGGCAAGAAGATCGGCATGACGCACCTCTTCGACAAGGACGGGACGCAGATCCCCGTCTCCGTCATACAGGTGGGCCCCTGCCCCGTCGTTCAGGTGAAGTCGCCGAAGAAGGACGGCTACGCCGCGATCCAGCTCGGATTCGGCGTCGTGCGTCCGACGAAGGTGAAGCTCGCTCGGGCCGGCCACTGCAAAAAGGCCGGACTTCCCGCGTACCGGGACCTCCAGGAGTTCCGCGTCGAGAACGCCGACGAGTTCGAGGCCGGGCAGATTATCGACGTGACGATCTTCAAGGACACGGCGGAGGTCGACGTGACGGGCAAGTCGAAGGGGCGCGGCTTCACGGGGCTCCACAAGCGCCACAACTTCCACGGCGGCCCCGCGTCCCACGGCTCCAAGTCGCACGACGTGGCGGGCTCGATCGGAAGCTCCGCCTATCCGTCGCGCGTCATGAAGGGGAAAAAGATGGCGGGGCGGACCGGGTACACGCGGTTCACCGTCAAGAATCTCAAAGTGGTCGAGATAGATCTCGAGAACAATCTCATGATGGTGCGGGGTGCCGTGCCGGGCGCCGCCAACACGATTCTGAGAATCACGGCGTCCTCGTAGGCGGGACACAGAGGTACATCCATGGCGAACGCGAAACTGTACGATTTCAGCGGCAACTTGAAGGGCACGGTGGAGCTCCCCGCGGCGTTCTTCGATCAGCCGGTCAACACGGGCGTGCTCTACGACTCGGTGAAGCAGTATCTGGCGAACCAGCGGCGGGGCACGGCGAAGACCAAGCAACGCGGCGAGGTCAGCTACAGCACCAAGAAGCCCTGGCGGCAGAAAGGGACCGGCCGGGCGCGCGCCGGCATGCGCAGCTCCCCGATCTGGCGGCACGGCGGCGTCGTCTTCGGCCCGCAGCCGCGCGATTACCATTACACGATCCCCCGCAAGATGAAGCGGCTCGCGCTCGCCTCGGCGCTGAGCGACAAGGGGCGCGGCGAGGGCGTCTTCGTCGTCGAGGGGATCGCGATCGACAAGCCGAGAACGAAGCCCTTCGCGAGCTTCCTGCGCGCGGCGGGCCTCGGCGGCAAGCGCGTGCTGTTCGTCGTCGATTCCTGGAACGACGCGGTGTTCCGCTCGGCGCGGAACATCCCCGGCGTCGAAATGACGCTCGGCCGCAATTTGAACGCATACGGCATCCTTCGTGCCGAGGTGCTTCTCTTCACGAAGGAAGGGCTCTCCTCCCTCGAAGGGGTGTTTGCGCAGTGAAGGATTTGCACATGATCATTCTGAAGCCGATCATCACCGAGCGGACCAACGCGCTCAAGGAGGCGACGAACTCGTTCGTCTTCGAGGTTCATCCGGGCGCGAACAAACGCGAGATCAAGCTCGCCGTGGAGAAGCTCTTCAACGTGAAGGTGAAGGACGTCCACACGGCGGTCCTTCGCGGCAAGCCCAAGAAGACGCTCATGCGCGGCGGACGGTTTCTCGGCAAGAGGCCCGACCGCAAGCGCGCGATCGTGAAGCTCGCCGAAGGACAAAACATAGAGATGTTCGATCAGGTGTAGTACGTCGCCCACCTCCCGCGGCGCGGGGGGCGTGACGCGGATGCCGCGGAAGCGGCGCTACGCAAAGAGGAACGGACCGATGGGAATCAAGAAGTTCAAACCGATAACGCCGGGGCAGCGGTACAAGACCGTCATCGATTACTCGCTGCTCACGAAGAAACCGCCCGAGAAATCGCTCCTCGAGCCGATCCGCAAAACGGGCGGCCGCAACAACGACGGCCACATCACGAGCCGGCACATCGGCGGCGGCAACAAGCGGATGTACCGCATCGTCGATTTCAAGCGGAACAAGATCGGGATCCCGGCGACCGTGAGCTCGCTCGAGTACGACCCGAACCGGTCGGCGTTCATCTCGCTGCTGACGTACCGCGACGGCGAGAAACGCTACATCATCGCGCCGCACGGGATAAAGGTCGGCGACACGCTCCTCGCGGGGCCCGAGGCCGACATTCATCCCGGGAACGCGCTTCCGCTCGAGAAGATCCCGACGGGGCTCTTCGTGCACAACATCGAGCTCATCGCCGGCCGCGGCGGGCAGATGGCGCGCAGCGCCGGCTCCTACGCCCAGCTCATGGCGAAGGAAGGGAACCACGTGCTCCTGCGGCTTCCGAGCGGCGAGATCCGCAAGGTCCGCAAGGAGTGCTACGCGACGATCGGACAGGTCAGCAACATCGACTACGAGAACATATCGATCGGCAAGGCCGGCCGCACGCGCTGGCTCGGCCGCCGTCCGAAGGTCCGCGGCGTCGCGATGAACCCGGTCGACCACCCGCTCGGGGGCGGCGAGGGCAAGAGCTCCGGCGGCCGGCACCCGGTGACCCCGTGGGGCAAGCCGACGAAGGGCTACAAGACGCGCAAGCGCAACAAGCAGTCGAATAAGTTTATCGTCCACCGGAGAAAGAAGTAGGAAGTCACAGTCCATGGGCCGCGCGGCGGCCCGCGGCGCCCCGCCGACGAGGGGGCGGCGCGAAAGACGGCACGGAGGTTCGATGACACGATCGTTGAAAAAGGGCCCCTTCATCGACGAGAACCTGCTCGGCAAGATCGAACAGCTCAACGATGCGGGCGACAAGAAGGTCGTCAAGACCTGGGCGCGTCGCTCGACCATCTCCCCCGAGTTCGTGGGGCACACGCTGGCGATCCACAACGGCAACAAGTTCATCCCGGTGTTCATCACGGAGAACATGGTCGGCCACAAGCTCGGCGAGTTCGTGCCGACGCGGACCTATCGTGGACATCCGGGCGTGAAGAAGGCGGCGGCGGCGTAATATGGCGGAGGTAGCACACATGGAAGCGCGCGCGATCAAGCGGCACGTGCGGGTTTCGCCGCGGAAGGCAAAGCTCATCGCCGACCTCGTGCGGGGCAAGTCGGTCGAGCGGGCCCTCGAGATCCTCAAGTTCTCGCCGGCGACGGCGTCGACGCCGATACTCAAGACCGTCACGTCCGCGATGCACAACCTCGCCGGCAAGATGGAGCATCACGTCGAGCCGAAGGACATGGGCATCACATCGATCACGATCGGCGAGGGCCGTACGATGTACCGGATCAAGCCGCGGGCGCAGGGACGCGCCTATAGAATTCGCATTCGAAGCAGCCACATCACCGTGGTTGTTCGACATACGGGCGTAACCGAAGCGTAACGCGAGGAGGAATCTTGGGACAGAAAACCAATCCCATAGGGCTCCGGCTCGGCATCAACCGCCTCTGGGATTCGATGTGGTTCGCGCAGAAGAACTTCGCGAACTGGCTCGAAGAAGACGTCATGATACGGAAATATATCAAGAAGCGCCTCGCGCGGGCCGGCGTGGCGAAGATCGAGATCGAGCGGCGCGGCGACAAGGTGCGGGTGCACATACACACGGCGCGGCCGGGCATGGTGATCGGGCGGAAGGGCGCCGAGGTGGATTTCCTCAGCGAGGAGATGGCGCACCTCACGGGCAAGAACGTCCAGATCGACATCAAGGAAGTGAAGCGGCCCGAGCTCAACGCGATGCTCGTCGCCGAGCACATCGCCGGCCAGATCGAGCAGCGCGTGTCCTACCGCCGGGCGATGAAGAAGGCGATCGGCTCCGCGATGCGCATGGGCGCTCTCGGCATAAAGCTGAAAACGAGCGGCCGTCTCGGCGGCGCCGAGATGTCCCGCGTCGAGGGATACATGGACGGCCGCGTGCCGCTGCATACGCTCCGCGCCGACATCGATTTCGCGCGGGCGACCGCTTTCACGACCTACGGCGCGGTCGGCGTCAAGGTATGGATGTATCTCGGGGAGCTGTTCCCGAAGGATTTCAAGCGCCGGATCAGCGAAGCCGCGGTCGACGAGGGCTCCCGGACGCGCTGACGATCGAGACAAGGGGTTGATTGGCGATGTTGATGCCGAAACGAACGAAGTACCGCAAACAGCAGCGCGGACGCCGGCGCGGGATGGCGACGCGGGGCGCGAGCATCGAGTTCGGAACCTACGCGCTCCAGACGGAGGCCCCCGCGTGGGTCACGAACCGCCAGATCGAGGCCGCACGCGTCGCGATCATGCGCCACATCAAGCGCACCGGCAAGCTCTGGATCCGGATCTTCCCGGACAAGCCCGTCACGGTGAAGCCGGCCGAGACGCGCATGGGCAAGGGCAAGGGCGCCCCTGAGTTCTGGGTGGCCGTCGTGAAGCCGGGACGCATTCTCTTCGAGCTCGAGGGCGTCGATCACGAGGAGGCCCGGCAGGCCATGCGGCTCGCCTCGGCGAAGCTTCCGATGAAGACGAAGTTCATGCGCCGGGTCGCGACGGGAAAGGTAACGGGATGAAAACGACCGAATTGAGAGACATGACCCTCGCCGAGCTCGCGTCCCGCGCGGCGGAGCTCTCCGAGGAGCTCGCCCGGATGCGGATGCAGCTCGCGCTCAAGCGGCTCGACAATCCGCTCAAGGCGCGCACCACGCGGCGCGATCTCGCCCGCGTCAGGACGATCATGAACGAGAAGAAGCGCGCCGGCGCCGCCGAGGCGGCGGGCGCGGCGGACGCCGGAACGAAGAAGGCATAGCGCCGTCGTTCGGCGCGGATATCGACGAGGAGAAGGTATGGAAACGAGAAAGCCCCGAAAAACGCTGGTCGGGCGCGTCGTGAGCGACAAGATGGAAAAGACCGTGACCGTCTCGATCGAGCGCCGGTTCCAGCATCCGCGCTACAAGAAGATCGTGAAGCGGACCGCGACGGTCCACGCGCACGACGAGGAGCGCGGCGCGCACGTCGGCGACCTCGTGAAGGTCATGTCGACGCGGCCGCTCTCCAAGATGAAGCGGTGGCGCGTCGTGGAAATCCTCGAGAAGGCGAAGTAGGAGTCGACGATGATCAAGACCTATACGAATCTCGTTGTGGCCGACAACTCCGGCGCGAAAAGCGTCCGGTGCATCCGCGTGATGGGCGGTACGCGGCGGCGGTACGCGGGCGTCGGGGACATCATCGCCGCCAACGTCAAGGTGGCGATCGCGGGCTCGGCGATCAAGAAGGGCCAGGTCGTGAAATGCGTCGTCGTCCGCACGCGGAAAGAGACGCGCCGCAAGGACGGCACCTACATCCGCTTCGACCAGAACGCGGCGGTGCTCATCAACGAACAGCACGAGCCGATCGGCACGCGCATCTTCGGGCCGGTCGCGCGGGAACTCCGGGACAAGCGCTTCATGAAGATCGTTTCGCTTGCTCCCGAGGTAATCTAGCGAAACGGGACAAACGATGAAGATCAGGAAGAACGACCTCGTCAAGGTGATCTCGGGCAACTCGAAGGGGCTCGAGGGCAGGGTGCTCAAGGTGTTCCCCGACACGGACCGCGTGATCGTCGAGAAGGTCCGTCTCGTCAAGCGCCACACGCGCGTCCAGCGCGGACAGGTCCAGCAGGGGGGCATCGTCGAGAAGGAAGCGCCCATCCACATCTCCGACATCAAGCTTGTGTGCCCGAAGTGCAGCCGGCCGACGAGAACGGCCGTCTCCGTGCTCGCCGACGGCAGCAGGGCTCGGCAGTGCAAGAAGTGCAAGGAGATACTGAGCGATCAGGATTGACGCGGCGGCGCTCCGCCGGAGCGTCTCCCGCGAGAGCGGAAACGGGAAACCGAAAACGGAAACGGTGGATTCGATGGCGAACACGCAGTACGTACCGAATGTCAAGGGCCGGTACCTCGAGAAGGCGGTGCCGGAGATGATGAAGAAGTTCGGCTACCGCAACGTCATGCAGGTGCCGCACCTCGTGAAGATCAACGTCAACATGGGGGTCGGCGACGCGATCAGCGACGCGAAGCTTCTCGAAGCCGCGGCGAAGGATCTCGGAACGATCACGGGCCAGCGGCCGGCGACGTCCCGCTCGAAGGCCGCCATCGCGGGGTTCAAGCTCCGCGCGGGCATTCCGATCGGCTGCCACGTGACGCTGCGGCACCGGCGCATGTACGAGTTTTTCGACCGCCTCGTGAACGTGGCGATTCCGCGAATCCGCGACTTCCGCGGTCTGTCGCCGAAGAGCTTCGACGGGCGCGGCAACTACTCCTTCGGCGTGAAGGAGCACATCATCTTTCCGGAGATCGATTACGACAAGGTCCTCAAGGTCATGGGCATGGATGTCACGATCGTAACGACGGCGAAGACGGACGAGGAGGCCCGCGAGCTGCTCGCGCTCCTCGGCATGCCGTTCCGCCAGGCCTGATCGGAAAGGGAGTATCCGTGGCGAAGAAGTGCTTGATAGCGAAAGCGAAGCGGCAGCCGAAGTTCAAGGTGCGCGCCTACCACCGCTGCAGCCGGTGCGGCCGGCCGCGCGCGTACCTGCGCAAGTTCGGCATTTGCCGCATCTGCTTCCGCGAGCTCGCGCTCGAGGGCAAGATCCCGGGCGTCGTCAAGGCGAGCTGGTAACGCATTCGAACGTCAAACGATTCGACGAGGTGATTGCGCAATGATGACCGATCCGATAGCCGATATGCTCACGCGGATCCGAAACGGGATCAAGGAGAGGAAATCGCACGTCGATATCCCGGCCTCGCGCATGAAGGCCCAGATCGCGAAGGTTCTCCTCGATCACGGCTACGTGAAGAACGTGAAGTACATGGACGACGACAAGCAAGGCGTGCTCCGCGTCTATCTCAAATACGACGAGGAGAAGCGGAGCGCGATCGAGGGCCTGCGGCGCGTATCGCTCGCGAGCCGGCGCGTGTACGTCACGAAGGACCGTTTGCCCCGCGTTCAGGGAGGCTACGGCACGGCGATCATCTCGACGTCCAAGGGACTCCTGACGGACAAGGAATGCCGCGCGCTCGGCGTGGGCGGGGAGGTTCTCTGCCACATCTGGTAGCGGGACGCGCGCGTGCCCCGCGGTCCCGGCGGCGCCGGGAAGCTCACGGAGGTTCAGAACCGTTATGTCGCGAGTAGGAAAATATCCGGTACCGGTACCCGCGGGAGTCACCGCCGAGATCCGCGGCAGCGTGATCACGGTCAAGGGGCCGAAGGGGGAGCTCACGAGGACGCTCCATCCCGACATGATGATCGAGGTCGGCGAGGGCACGGTGACGGTGAAGCGCCCGAGCGAATCGAAGATGCACAAGTCGCTGCACGGCCTCACGCGGACGCTCATCGCGAACATGGTGACGGGCGTGTCGCAGGGGTACGAGAAGAAGCTCGAGATCGAGGGCGTCGAGTACCGCGCCGAGCTCAAGGGCGGCGCGCTCATGCTCAGCCTCGGGTTCGCGTATCCGAAGCGGTACGAGCCGCGCGAGGGGATCACGATCACGGTGACCGATCCGAAGAAGATATCGATCGCGGGCATCGACAAGGAAAAGGTCGGCCAGACGGCCGCCGAGATCCGGAGCATGCGCCCGCCCGAGCCGTACAAGGGCAAGGGCATCCGGTACGCCGGCGAGCAGATCAAGCGCAAAGCCGGCAAGGCCGCCGTCGGCACGAGCTTCTAACGACGCGCCGCACGGAGGCGGGACGGCGGCGTCCCGGCCCGCGGCGCCTGGCAATGAACGCTGGGAGCGAGAACAGGTGAAACGGAACATCCATCGCGAAAAGAGGCAGGCGCGCGTGCGTCGCCACGAGCGGGTCAGGGACAAGGTCCGGGGCACGGCCGCGAGGCCGCGGCTGTGCGTCACGCGGAGCCTCACCCATATCTACGCGCAGATCATCGACGACGAGACGGGGCGCACGCTCGCGGCGGCGTCGAGCCTCAAGCTCGCGTTCCCGGCCGAGGAGCAGGCCGCGCCGGAGAAGCCGGAGCAGGCCGAGAAGGCGGGAAAAGGCGAGAAGGGGGACAAGGGCGGCAAGGGCAAAAAGCCCGCGCGTCCGCTGACCCTCAAGATGCGCCGCTCGGTCGCGGTCGGAAAGCTCATCGCCGAGGCCGCGATCGCGAAGGGGATCAAGGCCGTCGCGTTCGACCGCGGCGGGTATCTCTATCATGGACGGGTCGCCGCGCTCGCGAAGGCCGCGAGGGAAGGCGGACTCGAATTCTAGGGCGAGGGCGCCCGATCGGGCGCCGCACACCATCCGCGGGGGTATGACCGGTGGATTTGACGGACGGAAAACCGACACAGGAACCGAAGGCGGCACCGGCGCAGGCGCCGCGTGATACGCGCGGGCAGCAGCCGGCCCGCGGGCCGAGAGGCTCGCAGGGTGGGCGCGATTCGAGGGGCGGACGCGATCGCCGCGACCGCCGGGATTCGAGGGATTCCCGCTCCGGCGAGGACCTCGGACCCGAGTTTCTCGAGCAGACGGTCCATATCAATCGCGTGGCGAAGGTCGTCAAGGGCGGCCGCCGCTTCGGGTTCAACGCCATCGTGACCGTGGGCGACGGGATGGGCAAGGTCGGCGTCGGGCTCGGCAAGGCGAACGAGATCGCGGACGCGATCCGCAAGGCCACCGAGGCCGCGAAGAAGGACATGTTCCTCATCCCGATGGTCAAGGGGACGATCCCCTACGGCGTGACGGGCGTCTTCGGCGCCGCGCGCGTCCTCATGAAGCCCGCGAGCCCCGGAACCGGCGTCATCGCCGGCGGCGCGGTGCGGGCGGTGCTCGAGGTGGCGGGCGTGAAGGACATTCTCACGAAATCGCTCGGCTCGAACAACCCGCACAACCTCGTCAAGGCGACGATGACGGGTCTCAAGAGCCTTCGCAGCGCCCGCGACGTCGCCGGGAGCCGCGGCATCACCATCACGAAGCTCTTCGGCGCGCCCCGGGACAAGCAGGGCGCCGAGAACGCCTGATAGCGAGGAACGGCCATGACGAAGATGTTGAAGATCACGCAGGTCAAGAGCGTCATCAACTCGCTCAACGACAAGCACCGGCCCGTCATGAAGTCACTCGGCTTCCGCAAGAACCAGCGGACGCTGTACAAGAAGGACACGCCCCAGATCCGCGGCATGCTCCACAAGGTGCAGCACATGGTGGTCTGGGAAGCGATCGACGAGAAGGACATCGCGGTCCCCGCCGCAAAGGGACCGGGCATCACGGTTCTCGAGACGGGAACCGCAAGGAGACAATCGCGATGAAGCTGAGCGATCTCAGGCCTCCGAAAGGCGCCGTCAAGAAGCACAAGCGGGTCGGCTGCGGTCCGGGCTCGGGACACGGCAAGACCTCGACGAGGGGCCACAAGGGACAGAAGGCGCGCTCCGGCGGCGGCATTCCGCCCTGGTTCGAGGGCGGCCAGATGCCGCTCCAGCGGCGCGTTCCCAAGAGAGGGTTCGTGAGCATCTTCAGGACCGAGTATCAGGTCGTGAACCTCGACGGCCTCAAGGTCTTCGCGAGCGGCGCGAAGGTCAACCGGGGCACGCTCGTCGAGGCGGGGCTCGTCCGCAAGCCGGGCGATCCGGTCAAGATCCTCGGCCGCGGCGAGATCAGCGTGCCGCTCGAGGTCGAGGTCGACGCCGTGAGCAAGAGCGCCGCCGAGGCGATCGAGAAGGCGGGCGGCACGATCCGTCTGCTCTCGGGAAAGAAGGCGCCCGGACTTGACAAGCGGGAGAAAGAGTAATGTTCAAGAAGCTGCAGGACATATTCGCCATCCCCGAGCTCAAGCGCCGGCTCCTCTTCACGATGGGGCTTCTCGTGGTGTACCGCATCGGCGGCCACATCACGACGCCGGGCGTGAATCCGCTCGCTCTCCGCGCGGCGTTCGAAAGCCAGCAGGGGACGATCTTCGCGCTCTACGACCTCTTCGCGGGGGGCAACTTCTCGCGCGCGACGATCTTCGCGCTCGGGATCATGCCGTACATCAGCGCGTCGATTATCCTCCAGCTCCTTCAGGCGGTCATACCGTACTTCGAGAAGCTCGCCAAGGAGGGCGAGGAGGGCCGCAAGAAGATCACGCAGTACACCCGGTACGGCACCGTGGCGCTCGCGGCGGTCCAGTCGTTCGGCATCGCCTTCTACCTCGAGAGCCTCAACATCGGCGGCGCCGCCGTCGTGCCGATGCCGGGGTTCTTCTTCCGGATCCTCACGATGGTGACGATGGTGTCGGGCACGATCTTCGTGATGTGGCTCGGCGAGCAGATCACCGAGCGGGGCATCGGAAACGGCATCTCGCTCATCATCATGATCGGCATCGTCGCCCGCTATCCGGCGGATATGCTCGACACGTGGCGGGCCCTGCGGCTCGGCACGATCAGCCCGCTGCGGCTCGTGATCCTTCTCGTGATCATGGTGGCGGTCACCGCGAGCGTCATCCTCATCACGCAGGGACAGCGGCGCATCCCGGTCCAGTACGCCAAGCGCATCGTCGGGCGCCGCGTGTACGGGGGGAAGGCGCAGTACATACCGCTTCGCGTCAACACGGCCGGCGTCATTCCGATCATCTTCGCCCAGTCGATCATGATGTTCCCCGGCACGCTCGCCGCGTTCTTCCGGGAGAACTCGGTCATGATGGGCATCATGTCGATCTTCAATCCGAGCTCGCTCATCTACATGAGCGTCTACGCGATCATCATCATATTCTTCACGTACTTCTACACGGCGATCGTCCTGAACCCGGTCGATCTCGCCGAGAACATGCAGAAGTACGGCGGGTTCATTCCGGGGATCCGTCCGGGAAAGCGCACGAGCGAGTACATCGACCGGATCCTCACGCGGGTGACGCTCCCGGGCGCGATCTTCCTCGCGTTCATCGCGATCCTGCCGGATCTCATGATCCAGCGGGGGAAGCTCCCCTCGACGGTGTACTTCGGCGGAACGAGCCTCCTCATCGTGGTCGGCGTCATGCTCGATACGCTCCAGCAGATCGAGACGCACCTCCTCATGAGGCACTACGACGGATTCATGAAGAAAGGGCACCTGCGCGGCAGGCGCTTCTAGGAGGACGGGTTTCGTGGCGGCGTTGCACGTGATCATTCTCGGCGCTCCGGGGTCCGGCAAGGGGACCCAGGCGGCGAGGCTCGCCTCGGAGAAGGGGCTCCGGCACCTCTCCACGGGCGACATGCTGCGCGACGCCGTGGCGAAGAAGACCGAGATCGGGCTCCGCGCGGCCGAGTACATGCGGGAAGGGCGCCTCGGACCGGACGAGATCATCTTCGCGCTCATGCGCGAGGCGCTCGCGGCTTCCGAGGGGAGCGGGTGGATTCTCGACGGCTTCCCGCGGACGCTCGCGCAGGCCGAGGAGCTCGACAAGATGCTCATCGAGCGCGGGGAGCGGATCGATTACGTGATCGATATCGCCGTCGATCCCGAGCTCATCGTCCGGCGACTCTCGAACCGCCGGGTGTGCCCGAAGTGCAAGGCGGTCTACAACCTCGACACGATACGGACGAAGGTTCCGGGCCGCTGCGACGCCTGCGGCGCCGAGATCGTCAAGCGCCCCGACGACGAGGAGGCGACGATCCGCAAGCGCCTCCGGGTCTACGAGGAGCAGACCGCGCCGGTCATCGAGCACTACCGCGCGCGGGGCGGGCTCGTCACGGTGGACGGATCGGGCGGCATCGAGGAGATATTCGCGGAGATACTCCGCGCGATGAAATGATAGCGATCCGGAGCGAGGCGGAGCTCGAGGAGATCCGGCGGAGCGGCGAGCTCCTGCGGGACTGCTTCGAGGCGATCGAGCCGATGCTCCGGCCGGGCGTGACGACCGGCGCGCTCGACGAGGCGGCGGAACGGTTCATCCGGTCGCGGGGGGCGGCGCCCTCGTTCAAGGGCTATCAGGGCTACCCCGCCGCCATCTGCGCCTCGGTGAACGAGCAGGTCGTTCACGGGATTCCGGGGCCGCGCGAGCTCCGGGAGGGCGACATCGTCGGGATCGACATCGGGGTGTTCCGGAACGGCTGGCACGCGGACGCGTCGCGGACGTACCCGATCGGCGAGGTGGGCGAGACGGCGCGGCGGCTCATGGAGGTCACGCGCGAGGCGCTCGATCTCGCGATCGGCGAGGCCAAGGCGGGCCGGCGGCTCTCCGACGTCTCGCACGCGGTCGAGCGGCACGCGACGGAGAACGGATTCAGCGTCGTGCGGGCGCTCGTCGGACACGGGATCGGGCGTCGGATGCACGAGGAGCCCCAGATCCCGAACTTCGGCGCCCCGGGGCGGGGTCCCGTCCTCGCGTCCGGGATGGTGCTCGCGATCGAGCCGATGGTGAACGAGGGGACCCACGAGGTCTTCACGCTCGCCGACAACTGGACGTTCGTGACGGCGGACGGGAAGCTGTCCGCTCATTTCGAGGATACGATCGCTGTGACGGACGGCGGCCCGGTCATCATGACGCGATAGGGACCGCGCGAGAAGGTCACAGGCCGGGAGCGCCCGGGGGCTCCGCGGCGGGAAGGTCCGAAAGACGCAGATGGCGAAGCAGAAAGGAATCGCGGTCGAGGGAACGGTCGTCGAAGCGTTGCCGAACGCGATGTTCCGGGTCGAGCTCGAGAACAAGCACGTCGTTCTCGCGCACGTCTCGGGAAAGATGAGGATGCACTTCATCCGCATCCTCCCGGGGGATCGGGTCGCGATCGAGCTCAGTCCGTACGATCTCGGGCGCGGACGGATCACGTACCGGTACAAATGACGGCAGCGGCCGGAGCGGCGGCATTCCGGCCCCGAACGGCAAAGGAAGAGACGAGATGAAGGTTCGAAGCTCAATCAGGAAGATATGCCCTTACTGCAAGATCATCCGGCGGAAGGGAGTCCTCCGCGTGATCTGCAAGAATCCGAAGCACAAACAGCGCCAGGGCTGACGGGTGGGCCAACGGCGCGCGTGAAAGGAGTGTTTCCGTGGCGCGTATTTCCGGTGTCGATATACCCGACAACAAGCACATCGCGATCGCTCTGACCTATATCTACGGGATCGGCCGCTCGACCGCCCGGAGCATCTGCGACAAGGCGAAGATTCCGCACAATACGAGAACGAGGGATCTCACCGAGGAGCAGACGGTCCGGCTGAGGGACATCATCGAGGACGATTACAAGATCGAAGGCGCCCTGCGGAGCGAGATGACGATGAATATCAAGCGGCTCATGGAGATCGGCTCGTACCGCGGCATGCGGCACAAGATGGGATTGCCGGTCCATGGCCAGCGCACGCACACGAACGCCCGGACCCGCAAGGGACCGCGCAACCGTCCGGGGGCGAAGCGCAAAACGAAGCCGGGAGCCACGGCCTGATCGTCCGCGCGGACGCGCGGCACGGGAGAGAGCACGAACAGGAGGTTAGACGGTGGCGGGACCTCAGCGAGCGAAAAAGAAAACGAAAAAGGTGGACGCGTTCGGCGTCGTCCATATCCAGTCCACCTTCAACAACACGATCGTGAGCATCACGGATCGGGAAGGCAAGATCATCACCTGGTCGAGCCCCGGACGGCTCGGCTACAAGGGCTCTCGCAAGAGCACGCCGTTCGCGGCGCAGCAGGCGGCCTCGACGGCCGCCCGCGAGGCGATGAGCCTCGGTGTGAAGAAGGTCGAGGCGTGGGTCAGGGGTCCGGGCCCGGGGCGCGAAGCGGCGATCCGTTCGCTGCGCGCGACGGGGCTCGAGGTATCGGCGATCAAGGATTGCACCCCGATCCCCCACAACGGTTGCCGCGCGAAGAAGCGGAGACGCATCTAACGACCGGCGGCGGAAACGGCTGAGGCCGCGGGCGCGGCGAGAGCGGTTCAAGGAGGTTTTTCGAGCGATGGCGAGGTATCTGGAGTCCAAATGCAAGCTGTGCCGCAGGGACGGCGTGAAGCTCTTCCTCAAGGGCGACCGCTGCTATTCGGACAAGTGCGCGATCGAAAAGCGCAACTATCCGCCCGGCGAGCACGGACACGCGCGGTTCAGCCGCCGGAGCGGCTACCGGCTGCAGCTTCGGGAAAAGCAGAAGCTCCGCCGCATGTACATTCTGCTCGAGCGGCAGTTCCGCGGCTACTACGACCGCGCGGTCAAGATGAAGGGCGTCACGGGCGTCAACCTCCTGAAGCTCCTCGAGGCGCGGCTCGACAATATGGTGTTCCGCATGGGCTTCGCCCCGTCGCGGGAGACGGCCCGGCAGCTCGTGCTCCACAAGCATTTCGAAGTGAACGGCAAGCTCGTCGACCGGCCGAGCTTCCAGCTCCGTCCGGGCGACCGGGTGGCCGTGCGCGAGAGGAGCAGGAATCTCCTCGTCATCGAAGAGGCCTTGAAGAAATACGGAAGCCGGGGGACCGTGCCCTACGTGACGGTCGACGTCACGAAGCGGGAGGGCGTCTACGTCGAAGAGCCGACGCGCGACGTGATCCCGGTTCCGATCGAAGAAAACGTCATCGTGGAGCTCTACTCGAAATAAGGGGACTCGAAGCGGCGGCAGCCGCCGCGGTGTGCCCGGCGGGGGTTCCGGTGCGGGCCGTGCAAGGAGGATTGCATAGATGAAATGGCGTAACCTTCTCATGCCGAAGGAGATCGTTGCGGACGAGACCGTGGCGAGCCCNNACCTTCGGGCGCTTCCGTGTCGAGCCGCTCGAGCGCGGGTACGGCAACACGATCGGCAACGCGCTGCGGCGCACGCTCCTCTCGTCGATCCAGGGCGCCTCGGTCACGGCGATCAAGATCGCCGGGGTTCTTCACGAGTTCGGAGCGATCAAGGGCGTGAAAGAAGACGTCACCGACATCGTTCTCAACATGAAGCAGCTCATCGTCAAGATGCACGGCGACGATCCGAAGTTTCTCCATATCGACGTCACCAAAAAGGGCGAGATCACGGCGGCCGACATCGTCGCGGATCCCGAGTTCGAGATCCTCAACAAGGATCTCCTCATCGCCACGTGCACCGAGAAGACGCATTTCAAGATGGACATTCTCGTCGGGCACGGCCGCGGCTACGTCTCCTCCGAGCTCCACAACCTCGAGGATTTCGAGATCGGCCTCATCCCGATGGACTCGAACTTCAGCCCGGTGACGCATGCGAACTACACCGTGAAGAACACGCGCGTCGGCCAGCGCACCGACTACGACGCGCTCACGCTCGAGATCACGACGAACGGCTGCGTCACGCCGCAGGACGCGCTCGGCTACGCGGCGAAGATCCTCAAGGACCACATGCTGCTCTTCATCAAGTTCGAGGAGGAGCCGGTCGAGGAATCCGCCGAAGTGGTCGATCAGGACCTCGAGCGCATCAGGGAGCTGCTCGGCCGCAGCGTCGACGAGCTCGAGCTCTCGGTCCGCTCGTCGAACTGTCTCAAGGCCGCCAACCTCAAGAGCCTCGGCGAGCTCGTGCGCAAGACCGAGGCCGACATGCTCAAGTACCGCAACTTCGGCCGGAAGAGCCTCAAGGAGATCCTCGACATCCTCGAGGGCATGGGTCTCGCGCTCGGCATGGACGTCGACGCGCTGCTCCGCGGGGAGAAGAAGCTCGACAAGAAGATCGACAAGGCCGAGAAGACCGACAAGAAGGAGAAAGAGGAGAAGGAATAATGCGGCACAGACATTCTGGCCGGAAGCTCGGCAAAACCGCTACACATAGAAAGGCTATGCTCGGCAACATGGTCACGTCGCTCTTCGAGCGCGAGCGCATCGAAACGACGATCCCGAAGGCGAAAGAAGCCCGCAGCCTCGCCGAGCGCCTCATCACCTTCGCCCGCCGCGGCAACGCCGCCGCGGAGGCGGGGGCCAAGGAGAAGCAGCTCGCGGCGAGGCGCCGCGTGGCGCGCATCGTGCACGACAGCGACGTCCTGCGGAAGCTCTTCGACGAGATCGCCCCGCGCTACGTCGAGCGTCCCGGCGGCTACACGAGGATCGTGCGGCTCGCCAAGTTGCGCGTCGGCGACGGCGCGCAGACCGCCTACCTCGAGCTCTTGAAGAAGGACGAAGAGGGCCGCAAGAAAAAGAAAACGCCTCGCAAGACCTACCACAAGCTCGATATGCCGGCTGCCCCCGCCGCGCCGAAGAAGGCCGCGAAGCCCGCCGAGGCGGAGCCCGCGGCCGAAGCGGCCGCCGTCGAGACGCCGGCCGCGGAGGCCCCGAAGCCGAAGGCCGAGGCCCCGAAGGCCCCGAAGAAGGAAAAGACGAAGGGCGCGGAGCCGAAGACGAAGAAGGGCAAGAAGTAGAGGGCCCGGGCTCCGGGCGAGTGCTGCAGTGGTGCTCACGAACGTCATTCTGCCCGTCTTCTTCATCATCTTTCTCGGCTTTCTCCTGAGAAAATACGGAAAGGTGGACCTGCGCGCGTTCTCCCGCGCGCAGCTCTACCTGCTTTCCCCAGCGCTCGTCTTCATGTCGCTCGCGAGCGCCGAGGCCGAGACGGGGCTCATCCTCCGCGTGCTCCTCTTCATCGTCTGCATGCAGGCCGTGATACTCGGCGTGTCGCTCGGGGCGGGATTCGTTTCGCGGCGCGACCGCGCCGAACGGCAGGCGATCGCGATCTCCTCGGTCTTCGTGAACAGCGGCTTCTACGGGATCCCCGTCTGCATGCTCGCCTTCGGACAATGGGGGCTCGTCTACGGGACGATCTACATGGTCGCCTCATCCATCACGCAGTCGACGACGGGGGTATTCCTCGCGAGCGCGGGACGGCAGGGGGCGCGGCAGGCCTTTGCGTCGATCTTCAAGGTGCCGCTCATCTACGCGATCGTCGCGGCGAGGATCCTCGTTCATTTCAACGCGCTGCCGCCCGAGCCCTTCATGAAGATGATCACGATGCTCGGGCAGGCGGCGATCCCCCTCGGGCTCATTCTGCTGGGCATGCAGCTCGAGCGCATCGTGCTCGAGTGGTCGATCTGGCGGAACGGCGCCGCGGCGGCGCTCGACCTCGAGGAGGAGGGGGCCCGCGCCGCCGCGTGCGCCCCGGGCGACACGGCGGCCACGGTCGGGAGAGACGTCAAGGACGGCGCGGCGGCCGCGGCGCTCCGGATCGCGGGCGGATTCGCCGTCTCCTACGGGCTCGTGCATCTGTTCGATTTCGGACCGAACATGAATCAGGTGCTCATCCTGCAGTCGTCGATGCCGACGGCGGTCAACATGGTGGTGTACGCGACCGAGTGGAACTGTCGGCCGCGGATAGTGGCGGTCGCGATCCTCGCCTCCACGCTCGCGAGCATGGCGAGCATACCGATCATACTGCGGGTCATCGGCGGCTAGGGCGGGCGCGGAGCGCTGGGGAGCGCTTGGGTCGTGCAAGGCGCGGGCCGCGTTCCTTTTTCCGCGGGCCGCGGAGGCCGCGGGGAGTGCCATGGCCGAGAGGATCTTTCATTTCACGCCTCGGGACGTTGCGGAGGCCGCCCGGATTTTCGGGGTGTGCACGAGGCTTCGCGCGGAGGGCCGGGACGTGCGCGCCGCGATTCTCGAGAGCCCGCCCGATTGGGCGCGCGGTCTTTCCCTTCCCCACGCATCGGTTTCTCTCGATGAGTTCGAGTCGCTCGGTCCCGGCGCCGGCGCGGACGTGATCGTGAGCCACGCCGCGATGGCGGGCATCGAGGAGATTTCGAAGGCCGATTATCTAGCCGTCGTCGGGGGCGGCGCGAGGTTCGGGGATTTTCTCGACGCCGTGTCGCGCGCGGGGCTGCGATTTCCTCACGAGCCGGACGCGCGGACGCGCGAGGCGAGCGTGGCGGGGGTTCTCATGGCCGGCGCCCGCTTCCCGACGGACGAGCGGTTCGGGCGCCTGCGCGAGTGGGTGCTCGCGCTCGAGCTCGCGATCCCGAAAGGAGAGGTCGTTCGCACGGGCTCCCGCGCCGTGAAGGACGTCACGGGGTACGACGTCGCGGGCTTCGTCATCGGATGCGGCGGGAGATGTGGCATGATCGCGCGGGCGACTTTCAGGCTGTTGCCGAGGCCGTTCGGGCGCGAGACCCCAGACGGGGCTTCGCGCGACGTCGCGCCGGGCGCGAGCGCCGACCAGGGGATATCCGAAGCCGCGGCGAGGGAGGGTTCGACCGGCGACCCTCGGGACCGCGGCGTTCTAACCGGCATCAGGGAGAAAATTTACCGGGTATTCGATCCCGCGGGCATCATGTCGCGCTAGCCCGGGTGTATGAGATTGAAGGAGGGGGTGCGGAAAGGGGAACGATGGGCGTTTCCGAAAAAACGGAGAACGGGAAGAAGCGCGACGTGACCGGGGACTTTCTCCTCTGCAACCGGTGCGGGTCGTGTCGGTACGTGTGCCCCCTTCTCTCCGTGTACCGCGAGGAATGGGCGGGGGCGCGGGGCAAGGTCGAGCTCGCCGAAGCCTTCTTCCGCGGCGAGAAGATCGATGACAAGGAGCTGCGGAAGATCTTCGACCTCTGCCTCCACTGCATGACCTGCGAGGAGAACTGCCCCTCGGGCGTGCGCGCCGACGAGATCGTGATGGCGGCGCGCGCCGAGATGGCGCGCCGGGGCATGATGCCGCGCGTGAAGCGGCTCGCGCTCCGGCTCCTCGAGGGCGCCGACAACGGCCTCTTCCGCGTCATGAGATCGCTCGGGCTCGTGCGTCGCGGCCCGCTCCACGGCGTCGGCGGCAAGAGCCCGATCTCGATATTCTATCCCCTCCTCGGGTGGCCGCGCGAGCGGTTCATCCCGCTTCCCGCGGAGAAGCCGTTTCTCGCGTCGGGGCCTGAGTTTTATCCCGCGGCGGACGCGGAGGTTTCGTGGCCGGACGAAGAGACGTTGCGGCGGCTCGCCGAAGGCGCGCCCTTCGACCGAATGCGGGCTGAGGAGCTCGCGCATCGCGCCGCCGCGGCTCGCGAGCGCAATCTCGCCGCCGGCGCGCGAGTGTATTTCTTCGTCGGGCACTCGGTGAACAATTTCTTCCCCGAGGAGGCGCGCGCCGTCGTGCGCCTCTTGAACATTCTCGGGGTCGACGTTCTCGCGCCGCGCGACCAGCTCTGCTGCGGCGCGCCTGTCTATTACGCGGGCGACATCGAGGGGGCGCGCGGGTCGGCGATGCGCGTGCTCGAGAGCTTCGAGGGGAAGCGCTACGACTGGATCGTCTCGACCTGCTCGTCGGGGAGCCTCATGCTGAAGAACGAGTTCCCGCGGCTCTTCGATCTCAACTACGACGGCTACTTCGAGATCTCGTGGGACCCGGAGCTCGAGACCTTCCGGCGCAATCCCGAGCGGAGCGGGACGCGTCGGAAGTACGCGCGAGCAGAGGATCTCTACCGCAGTCACGTCGAGGGAAAGGTGCGCGACGTGAACGAGCTCCTCGCGGATGCGCTCGGGCTTCGCCACGAGGGGAAAGCCGTGAAGGGCCTGTTCGGAGAGGCGGAGGAGCTTCACGAACCGAGGCGGGACGAAACCGCCGCGGCGAAGCCGCAGCCCGTGGTCACGTATCACCATCCCTGCCATCTGAGCCGCGGACAGGACGTCGACTGGCAGCCCGAGGCGATCCTCGAGGCGCTCCCCGGATACCGCTTCGTCCGCATGAAAGACGCCGATCGCTGCTGCGGCGGGGGAGGGGCGTTCGCGTTTCTCAACGCCGACGCCTCCGCCGAGATCGCGCGCGTCAAGATGGACGCCGTCGCGGCGGTTCATCCCGCGGTCGTCGCGACCGCGTGCCCGCTCTGCAGGATTCAGCTTATGGACATGATACGCAGGCGTTTCGGGACCGGGGCGAAGGGGAAAGAGAAGGCCGCCGAGATCCCGGTGCGGACGCCCGCGGAGCTTCTTCTCGAGGATCTGGAGAGCCTTCTGCCGGCCGGGCGCGAGGCCGCGGGGGCGGCGATTCCCTCGGCTCGATAGCGCGCGCCAACCGCGCGATCCGCAACGAGTTGGCGCGCTCGATGCGGCCTGCGGCCGGGCCATTATGGCGTTGACATCGCGAGCGAGGCGCACTATTATAGATTCTCGGCGATGCCCCCGGGCGTCGCTTGGTTTTTGAAAATCGAAAATCTATCCGTGCTCCTGAGTAGCTCAATGGTAGAGCATCCGGCTGTTAACCGGAGGGTTGTAGGTTCAAGTCCTACCTCAGGAGCCAGTTTTTATTTCGCGCCTCAAACGGCACTTTTTTCGCTTCGAGTTTTCGCTCTTCCTCGATTCCATCCGCAAGCGTATCAAACGGTTTCCTCAGCCTGTACTCTATCTTCCCGTCTCGAACGACCGAGTTCGAGAGCAGCAGACACAGCAACTTCTTCTTTTCGAAATTATCCTGCGTAATGTATAGCGAGAACGCGTTTTGTGCGAGTTCCAGAATCCTGTTCGAGTCCTCGAGATAATTCGCCCCCGCTTGCCGATGCATTGGGCTCTGATCCCCGTTTCTTAGACCGCCCGGACTCGCATTTATGCTAGTCTTCTGGGTCCAACCGAAGGCCTCGAGGGGGAGGCCGGGAGGACCCATCGATGAAAAAGAGCAGATTTTCCGAGGAACAGATAGCCATGGCCCTTCGGCAGGCGGAAGCTGGGACGCCGGTTGTTGAGATCTGCCGATCGCTGCAGATCACGGAGCAGACGTTCTACCGGTGGAAGAAGAAGTACCGGGGTCTGGGAACGCCAGAGATCAGGGAGCTTCGGCAGTTGCGGGAAGAGAACAAGAAGCTCAAGCAGCTTGTGGCGGATCTGACGCTGGATAAGCACATCCTGCAGGAGAGTCTAAAAAAAAAGTACTGAGAGCCCGGGAGCGGCGCCTGTGGGTCGAGTGGGCCCGGGTCGCGTATCAGGTGTCGGTGCGTCGGGCATGCCTGGTGAGCGGCTTTGCGAGATCGAGCATCGTGTACAAGTCACGGAGGCCGCCGCAAGAGGCCCTGAGACGTCGGATCCGGGAGCTCGCCGCGGTTCGTATCAGTTACGGATATCGTCGTCTGCACGTGGTGCTGAGACGGGAAGGGTGGCCGATCAACGCGAAGCGGGTGTATCGGCTGTACCTGGAAGAAGGCCTTGGGCTCAAGAGGAAGAAGCCGAAGCGGCGGCGAGCGGCCGTTGCCCGCGAGGAGAAGAAGTCGGTGACGAGTCCGAACGAGCGGTGGGCGATGGATTTTATGCATGATACGCTCTTTGACGGCCGCACGATGCGGGTGTTGACCGTGATTGACGTGTTCACTCGAGAGTGTTTGGCGCTCGAGGTGCGAAGGAGCTATCGAGGGGAACACGTGGCCGAGGTGCTCAGCGATCTGGTCGTTCGCCATGGCAAGCCTCGGACGATCCAATGCGATCAAGGAACGGAGTTCACGTCGATGGCACTGGATCATTGGGCGTACCGGAACAAGGTCGGGCTCTCCTTCAGCAGGCCCGGGAGACCTGGAGACAATGCCCGCAACGAGGCCTTCAACGGGCTCGTCAGACGTGAGTGCTTAACGCACCATTACTTTTTGGATCTCAATGAAGCCGCGGGGGTGTTAAACTCGNNTCGACCCCACGGCAGCTTGGGACAGTTGGCGCCGGCCATCTACGGAGCGGACTGGAGCAAGAAGAACGACCCGGAAAGACTAGCTAAATGTGGGTAGGTCTGGTCCAAGGTCGGGGTCAAGAGCC
>DHHB01000047.1:0-33169 GCA_002403075.1 bacterium UBP1_UBA4783
TCTCACGGTCTATCTCGTTTACCGCTGGCTCGCGGATCTCGGCTGCCGGGACGCGGCGCTCCCCGCGGCGCTCTTCACGGCGCTGAGCCCCTTCCACCTGTACTACTCGCAGGAGGTGCGCTTCTACTCGTTCCTCGCGCTCCTCTCCGTCGCGGCGCTCATCGCGTTCGAGCGATTCCTGCGCGATCCGTCGACGCGCGCGGGGCTGCGGCTCGGCCTCGCGCTCGCGCTCGCCTGTCTCGCCCATCTCTCCGCGCTCTTTCTCGCCGCGGCGTTCGCGCTCCATCTGCTCTTCACGAAAAGGCTCCGGGGCGCGCACCTGCGTTCGGGGGCGCTCGCGGGAGCGCTGTTTCTCGTGATCGTCTCTCCGTGGATCTATCGCGAGATCGTGTATCTGCGAAGCATCCGCGTCACGAGCGTCACGGCGCTTCCCGTCGAGCAGCGGCTGCGGGGCGAGCTCACGCTCAGCAGGTGGTCGTATCCGTACTTCCTGTACGCGTTCTCCGTGGGGTATTCGTTCGGTCCGTCGCTGCGGGAGCTTCACGTCGCCGCGCCGCGCGAGGCGGTCGCGGCGCACGCGGGGGCCGTCGTCGCGGCCGCGGCGATCTTCGGTCCGCTCGCCGCGGCGGGGCTCGCCGCGGCGGCCCGGCGGCGCCGGCTGGGATACTTCCTCACCGCGCTCGGCGTCGCCGTGGCGGCGGTCACGGCGGCGGTCATGACGAACATAAAGGTCTTCAACGTGCGCTATCTCATCCCGGCCTTTCCGTTTTACGCGGCGCTGCTCGCCCTCGGACTCCCCGCGCGGCGGATCCTTCGATACGCCGCCGTCGCCGCGGTCTCGGCGGTCATGCTCGCCGCCGTCTACAACTACCACGCGGACCCGGCGTACGCCCGCGAGGACGTGCGAAGCGCCGCGGCGCTCGTCGAGCGCGAGGGGCGCGCCGGGGACCTCGTCGTCGTTCCGACCGTGCACGACGTCTTTCGGCATTACTACCGCGGGCCCGGCGAGATCCGGCTCGTTTACCCGGTCGATCTCGGGAGGGAGCGGCTCGACGGGCGCGTCGCGGCCGCGTTCGCGGAGCACCCCCGGATATGGTACGTTCGAAGCCGGCACTGGGAAAGGGACCCGGACGACCTGCTTCCCGCCTCCCTCGCGGCGGCCGGCAGGCTGGCCGGAACGTGGAAGTACCCGGGGGTAGATCTCATATTGTACGAGAGACGAACGAACTAACAAATTATTATATAATATGATACGTAATTGTGCGCGGCGCGAGGCGCCGCGCGTCGTGCCTCCTGCCGCCGCAGGTTCGATCCGGCGCCGGTTTCGCGCCGGGAGGGGGTTGACGCTCCGCGCAAACGGGATATAATATATAGAGAAGGTTTCTTTCGTTCCCGGGAGGTTTCCCGTGAGAGCGATGAGCCGCAAGATCCCGCCGTTCGTTCGAACGCCTCAGGCACAAAGGCCAGCAGGCGTTTTTTATTTTTCGCCGCCGCATACCTTTCCCGGAATTGCGCGGATGGAACACCTCCGGGCAAGGAGGTACGTCGCCATGAGACGATTGCCGATCCTTTTCGCCGCCCTTGCAATGGTCTGGTCCGGATGCTCCTGCAAATCGACGACCGAGCGCGCCGATCTCATTGCCGCCGAGGCGCGCGAGGACTACGTGCGGATCCACCCGGACGGCGCATTCAACGATCTCATCCTCGAGGGGGAGATCACGCACGGCATGAGCGCGCGCGAGGTGATGGCCGCGTGGGGGATGCCGAACGTCTACGCCGTGTCCCGGTCGTCGCCCGCGGAGCACTGGATCTACTACGTCAGGGACCGCGACGCGCTCTCGATGCTGATCTATACGCTCACCTTCGAGGACGACACCCTTCGCGTATGGGACGTCGACAATAAGCGCTTCACGACGCAGGGGATCGCCGCGAAGTACGAGCTGCGCGAGACGCCGCTCGTCGAAAAGGCCAACCCCGCCCGGAAGCGTTGAACGAAGCGGGGGCGCAGGAGAACGGTATATCGGCGTTCGAGAGGAGATCCCAGGCGAACGCCGAGCGCGCCCCCGTTCCATTCTCCCCGCCTTTTTCTTGACATGACCGACGCCGCGAACGTACTCTGGTGCGTACTCTCGCCCGCGCCGCGGTGCGCGGGAGCCTCTACGAAAGGATTCGACCGTGAAGCCCGACCGTCTTCGACTCGCCGCGGAGGATGAGCGCGACCCGATGCGCGAGCTGCACGATCTTCTCAGGGGCGACGCGCCGGGGAAACCCCGGCTGCGGATGCCCTCGGAGCTCACGTGGGAGCCGCCGACCGACGTCGTCGAGACGGCGGACGAAATCGTCGTCTCCGTGGATATCGCCGGCATGGAGGGGAAGGATATCAGCGTCGTCACGGACGGCGCGGTGCTTCGCGTGCGCGGCACGCGCCGGGGACCGGCGGCGCCCGGCGTCAAGCATTTCCACCAGATCGAGATCCGTTCCGGCCCGTTCGAGCGCGCCGTCGTCCTGCCGTCGCGCGTCGATCCGGCGAAGGTGTCGGCGCAATATACGAAGGGCCTGCTCGAGGTGCGCATCCGTAAGCTCGCCCCGTCGGAGTACGTGAAGCGGGTGAAGATAGACTGAGGAGAGGCCGGCGAGGCGCCGTCCATACATGGGCATCGAAGTCGACAAGATAGCCGAGGGCAGCGATCTGCTGCGCGAGATCCCGGACGAGCTCGCGATCGTGCCGATCAACGACGCCGTCGTTTTTCCGTACATGCTCATTCCGCTCATCCTCACCGACGCGAATCTGATACGGATCGTCGACGAGGCGCTCGCGGGATCGAAGATCGTCGGCGTGTTCACGCAGATCAACAAGGATCTGCAGAGCCCGGGGCCGGGGGACATCTACCGGAAGGGGAGCGCGCTCCTCATACAGAAGATGGCGCGATTCCCGGACGGCCACGTCCGCATCATCGGGCAGGGGCTCGCGCGGATCGAGATCAAGCGGTTCACCGACGAGACGCCGTTCATGCGGGCCCGCGTCGCGATCGTCCCCGAGACGGACCGCCGCGACGACCGGACGAAAGCGCTCATGCGCAACGTCGTCTCCTCCTTCTTTTCGATCGTCGACGCGGCCGAGAGTTATCCCGACGAGATCAAGAACGTCGTCTCGGGGATCCGGAGCGCCGGCAGGCTCGCCGATATGCTCGCCGCGAATCTGCCGATGGAGATCCCCGACAAGCAGAAGGTGCTCGAGATCGTCGATCCGGTGAAGCGTCTCGGCTTCGTATACGAGTTCATCTCGAACGAGCTCGAGATCGTGAAGATCGGCGAAAAGATCAAGCGCGACGTCCGCAAGGAGCTCGACCGCGAGCAGCGCGAGTACTACCTGAGACAGCAGCTGCGGGCGATACAGAAGGAGCTCGGCGAGGACGACAGCGGCGTGGAGGTGGACGAGCTCCGCGAGCGGATCGAGGGCGCGCTCATGCCGGCGCCGGCGAAGGACGCTGCGCTCAAGGAGTGGGGACGTCTGCGGAAGATGTCGCCGAGCTCGGCCGAGTACATCGTCTCCCGCACCTACCTGGATTGGCTCCTCGAGATTCCGTGGGAGCGCGCGACGGAGGACAAGCTCGACATCGGGCGCGCGCGGCGCATCCTCGACGCCGACCACTACGATCTCGATCAGGTCAAGGAGCGCATCCTCGAGTTCCTCTCCGTGAAGAAGCTCCGCCGGAGCGCCAAGGGCTCGATCCTCTGCTTCGTGGGGCCCCCCGGCGTGGGAAAGACCTCTCTCGGCAAGAGCATCGCCCGCTCGCTCGGGCGCCGCTTCGTCCGCGTGTCGCTCGGCGGCATCCGGGACGAGGCGGAGATCCGCGGCCACCGGCGCACGTACATCGGCGCGCTTCCCGGCAGGATCGTTCAGGGGATCCGCACGGCGGGGAGCTGCAACCCCGTGTTCATGCTCGACGAGATCGACAAGCTCGGGAACGATTTCCGAGGCGACCCCGCCTCCGCGCTTCTCGAGGTGCTCGATCCGGAGCAGAACGTCTCGTTCGAGGATCATTACGTGAATCTGCCGTTCGATCTCTCGCGCGTCATGTTCATCACGACGGCGAACGTGCGCGACACGATCCCGGCGCCGCTCCTCGACCGCATGGAGCTGCTCGAAATCCCCGGGTACATCACGCACGAGAAGCTCCGCATCGCGAAGCGGTTTCTCGTGCCGCGCCAGCTCGCCGAAAGCGGCGTGCCGGCGCGCTCGCTCGCCTTCGAGGAGGAGGCGCTCGCGCGCATCGTCGAGCGGTACACGCGCGAGGCGGGGGTGCGCGGCCTCGAACGGGCGATCGCCTCGATCGCCCGCAAGACCGCGCGCCGCATCGTCGAACGGGGGAGGGGGCCGTACCGCGTCACCGCCGCGAACCTCAAGCGATGGCTCGGTCCGGAGGAGTTCCCCGAGGAGGAGATGCTCGCCTCTCCGGCCGTCGGCGTTTCGACGGGCATGGCGCGGACGGCCGCCGGCGGCACGATCCTCTTCATCGAGGCGCTCCCCGTTCGGGGGACGGGCAAGCTGAAGCTCACGGGGAGCCTCGGCGACGTCATGAAGGAGTCGGCGGAGGCGGCCTTGAGCTGGGTGAAATCGCGGTACGCCTCGGAGGCCGCGGACGGATATTTCGTCTCGCGCGACATCCATCTCCACGTCCCGGCGGGGGCGGTGCCGAAGGACGGTCCGAGCGCCGGCGTCGCGATCGCCGCGGCGCTCGCCTCGCTCGCCCTCGATCGCCCCGTCCGCAACGATCTCGCGCTCACCGGCGAGGTGACGCTGACGGGCAAGGTGCTGCCGGTCGGCGGCGTCAAGGAAAAGGTCATCGCGGCGCACCGCGCGGGCATACGCGAGATCGTGCTGCCGCGTCTCAACGAGAAGGATCTCGAGGAGATCCCCGACCGCATCACGCGCGGGCTCCGGTTCCGGTTCGTCGACCGGGCGGAGGAGGCGGTGTCCCGGGCGCTCGCGGCCGACGGGCGCCGTCCGCGGCGCCGCGCGGGGAAAGGGTAGCGGCATGACGGAGCAGGGCGGCGGCAGGGATATCGCTGCGCGCGTCGTATCGCGGTTCGTTCGGAGCATGGGGAAAACGCACGCCTTCGAGCTCCCCGGCGGCATCACGAACGCGAAATCCCTTCTCTTCATCGATTCGGGGGACGTCGTCGACCTCCTGTTCGCCGCCCCCGTCGTGAACTGCTTCTCGGCGCGCTTTCCGCACATACGCACGACGCTTCTCGTGCGCGCGTCGGAGAGCGAGCTCGTCAAAGGGCTCATGCGGGTGAGCGCCATCGTCTCGTACGAGCCGAAGCAGCTCAAGCTCCATTCGGCCGATTACCTCGCGCTCGCGCGCAAGCTGCGGAAGAAGAGGATCGACGCCGTGATGCTCCTCGACCGCCGGTTCTCGATCGAGCGGCACCTCCTCGCCTTCGCGACCGGGGCGCCGGTGCGAATCGGATTCGCCCATCCGCTCTCGTACCCGTTCGTGAACTGCGAGATCCGCGTCGCCGACGGCGGGTACGAGGGCAAGAAGCTCCCGCGGATCCTTCAGGCGCTCGGCCTCGGGCTCGAGCCGGGGTGGGACGACGTCGCGCTCGTGCCGCGCGAGATCCAGCACGCGCGGCAGCTCAAGCATTTCTGGAAGCCGGAGCGGGACCTCCTCATGGTGGGGCTCGATCCGTCGACCGGCAAGACGAAGCATCACGTGATCCCCGAGATCGTCGCGTACCTCGCGAACAACCTCGCGAGCCGCCGGCGGGCGAAGTTCGTGCTCTTCGGGAACCCGTGGGAGGAGAAGCTCGTCCGTTCGCTCTCGCAGGATCTGCGCGGCGAGATACTCGACCTGCGGCCGTCGAACCTCACCGAGACGGTCGCGCTCCTTTCGCAGTGCGATCTCTTCATCGCCGGAAACACGAACCTCTTCCACTTCGCCGCGGCGCTCGGCGTTCCGACGATCGGGCTCTTCACGAGGTACGACCGGCAGGGCTGGGTGCCGGAGGCGGCGCCGCGCGTGCGGATCATGCAGGGCGTTCGCGGGGAGAAGCTCTCGCTCAAGGAGTTCTTCCAGAACGTCGAAGACGTGCTCGAGGCCCGGACGGAAAGCGCGCCGCGGGTCTGAGCGAGGTGGAAGCCGGTGCCGGATTCGCGACTCAGGAGAACCTACCCGAGACTTCTCGCGTACCTGTGGCCCTACTGGCGCCTCGTCGCGGTGCTGCTCGTCGCGAGCATGTTCTTCGCGGCGCTGGGGGGCGTGCAGCTCGCGCTCATCCCTCCGTTCCTCCACATCCTCTTCAACGAGGGCGAGGCGCCGGCCGCGGCCGCCGAGGCCGCGGGCGATCACGGCGTCCCGCTCCCGGCGGCCGTGGGCGCCGCGAAGGACGCGCTCGTCTCGGCGGGTAAGAGCCTCATCTACGTGGGATCGCCGATCGAGCGGCTCGGGCGCTTCTGCATCCTCTTCCTCATACTCATGATCGCGAAGAACGTCTTCGGATACATGAGCACGTACCTCACGATCAGCCTCGAGCAGTCGGTGCTCTACCGCATCCGGCGGGATCTCTACGACAAGACGCAGTCGCTCCCGCTCGCCTATTTCGACAGGCACAAGACCGGCCACCTCATCTCGCGGATCACGAACGACGTGACGAGCCTGCGCGGGGTCGTGGTCGGATCGCTCGCGAGCATCGTCCAGAACGGCCTCATGGCGCTGATCGCGATCACGATCGTGTTCGTCACCTCGTGGAAGCTCTCGCTGCTGACGCTCGTGCTCCTGCCGCTCAACATCCTCCTTATCGGCGTCATCAGCCGCAAGCTGCGGAAGGGATCGCTCCGCGCGCAGGAGCGGATGGCCGACATGACGGCGGTGCTGCAGGAGACGATCTCCGGCGTCCGCGTCGTCAAGGCCTTCGGCATGGAGGACTTCGAGCGGCGCAAGTTCGACTTCTTCAACCTCAAGTACTTCCGCGACTACCTCAAGATGCGCCGGTACGCCGAGCTCGCCTCTCCGACGAGCGAGACGCTGGGCACGCTCGCGAGCGTCGTCATCCTCTGGTACGGCGGCCAGCTCGTGATCCGCGAGAGCCTCGATCCGGCGAACCTCATGCTCTTCGTCGGGGCGATGCTCTGGGTGATCAATCCGGTGAAGAACCTCAGCAAGCTCAACAGCGTCGTTCAGGAGGGGCTCGCCTCCGGCGACCGCATCTTCCAGATCCTCGACGTGGAGCCGGAACACGACGGAGAAGAGGGGATCGTCATCGGGGGGCTGCGCGACCGGATCGTCTACGACCGCGTGAGCTTCAGCTACGGCGGCGGCGTCGAGGTGCTCAGCGACGTGAGCTTCACGATACGCCGCGGGCAGGTCGCGGCGCTCGTCGGCGCGAGCGGCGCGGGCAAATCGACGATCGCGGACCTCCTGCCGCGGTTCTACCGTCCGAGCTCGGGCCGGATCCTCATCGACGACACGGACGTCGCCGGCGTGAAGCTCTCGTCCCTGCGATCGCTCATGGGGATCGTCACGCAGGAGACGATCCTCTTCAACGACACGATCCGAAACAACATCGCCTATGGAATGGCCGACTGCCCGCTCGAGGCGATCGAGCGGGCGGCGCGGGCCGCGAACGCGCACGATTTCGTCGCAGCCATGCCGAACGGGTACGAGACGGTCATCGGCGACCGCGGCGCGCAGCTCTCGGGAGGGCAGCGCCAGCGCCTCGCGATCGCGCGGGCGCTCCTCAAGAACCCCGAGATCCTCATCCTCGACGAGGCGACGAGCTCGCTCGACATCGAGAGCGAGGCGCTCGTGCAGGAGGCGATCGAACGGCTCATGAAGGGGCGCACGAACCTCGTCATCGCCCATCGTCTCTCCACGATCCGCAACGCCGACCTCATCATCGTCGTCGACGAGGGGCGCATCCGGCAGATCGGCAGCCACGAGGAGTTGATCCGTGAGGAAGGGATCTACCGGAAGCTCTACCACATGCAGGCGAGAGCCTGACGAGCTCATCATCATCGCTCCGAACTGGCTCGGCGACGCCGTTATGGCGACGCCGCTCGTCCGCGCGGTCGAGGAGCGCTTTCCGGAAGCGCGCGTCGCCGTCGCGTGCCGCCGGTACACGGCCGCGATATTCGAGAACGGCGGAGCGCGGCGAAGGCTCATCGTGTACGGCGGCGACGGCGTATGGGCCCGGGCCGCGGCCGTTCGGCGCTCGCGCCCTTCGGGCGGATTCGACGCCTGCCTCGTCGCGCCGCCCTCGTTCGCCGCGGCGGTCGTCGCGCTCGCGTCGGGGGCCGGGCGCCGGATCGGCTACGGGGGGGAGGCGCGGAGCGCGCTCCTCACCGACGCGCTGCCCCGGAGGGACTATCGCCGGGGACATCTCTCCCGCGCGTACCTCGCTCTGCTCGAGAAGCTCTCGGGGGAGACGATCGCGGAGATACCCCTTCCCGCGGTCGCGCCGCCCGACGGATGGCGGGCGGTCGCCTCGCGGCTCTGCGGGGACCGTCCCTACTGCGTGCTCGCGCCGGGGGCGACGTACGGGTCGGCCAAGATGTGGCCCCGGCTCCGGTACGCGGAGCTCGCTCGACGGCTCGCGGGCGCCGATGGCCTCGCCGTCTTCGTCGTCGGCGGAGCCGCGGAGCGCGCGGAGGCGGAGCGCCTCGCGTCGGAGGCCGGAGCGGGGGCGCGCAGCCTCGCCGGGACGCTCTCGCTCGGCGAACTCCTCGCCGTGCTGCGCGGCGCGGCGGTCGTCGCGGGAAACGACAGCGGCCCCGTGCACGCCGCCGCGGCGCTCGGCGCGCCGACCGCCGCCGTGTTCGGCCCGACGAGCGTCGAATGGACCGCCCCGCGCGGCCGCGCGGTGAGGATCGTGCGCGCGGCCGCCGAGTGCGCTCCCTGCTACCGGCGGGAGTGCCCGCGCGGCACGCTCGAATGTCTCGAGCGCGTGAGCGTCGAGGACGTTCACCGCGCCGTGGTATCGCTTCTCAAGGGAGAGTGACGTGAAACGACTCCGACCGTCCTTCGACGACCTTCGGCTCGCGGCGTGCGCGTGGCTCGGCAGACGCGTCGTCGTCTTCGGCGACATGATCCTCGACGAGTTCGTCTACGGGAGGACCGGCCGCGTCTCGCGGGAGGCGCCGGTCGTGATCGTCCGGTACGACGGATCCGAATGGATGCCCGGCGGAGCGGCGAACGCCGCGCAAAACATCTCGGCGCTGGGCGGCGTCGCCGTCCCCGTGAGCGTCGTTGGCGGAGACGAGGCGGGGGCGAGGCTCCGCGGGATTCTCGCCGCGCGCGGCATGCCTCGGCGCGGCCTCGTCGAGGCGCGCGCTCTGCGCACGACGACGAAGACGCGCGTCATGGCCGGGGATTTCCATGCGCAGCGGCAGCAGGTCGTCCGGATAGACCGCGAGGAAGAGGAGCCCCTTTCGCGGCGGCTCGAGGACCGCGTTCTCGCCGCCCTCGAGCGCGAGCTCGCCCGCTGCGAAGCCGTGCTCATGAGCGACTACGATCAGCGGCTCTTCTCGGAGCGGGTGGCGATCGAGGCGATGCGGATGTGCCGTGCGCGGGGCGTCCCCGTCGTCGTCGATTCACGCCGCAGGCTCCCGATCTTTCGGGGGGCGGCGGCCGCGACGCCGAACGAGGTCGAGGCGGCGCGGGCCGCGGGGCTCGAGCCGGGGGACGGCGCGGCGCTCGAGCGGATCGGCCGCAGGCTCTTGAGAACCCTCGCCGCGCGCTCCGTGCTCGTGACGCGCGGGCGGTTCGGGATGGCGCTCTTCGAGCCCGGCAAGCGCACGCTCGCGATCGACGTCGTCGGAAGCCGCGCCGCGACGGACGTCACGGGAGCGGGGGACACCGTCGCCGCGGCGACGGCGCTCACGCTCGCTGCGGGCGGCGACATGCGGACGGCGATGCGGCTCGCGAACGTCGCCGCCTCGATCGTCGTGATGAAGCGCGGCACCGCGGTCGCGAGCACGGCCGAGGTGCTCGGGACGATCGATGCGCTCGAGCGCGTCGAAAGGAGCTCCGCCGGGTGAGGATCGCAGCGCTGTTGCCGCATCTTCTCGTCTTCGGAGGCGTGCGCCGCTACATCGAGCTCGGCAACGTCTTCGCCTCGCGCGGACACGAGTTCGCGATATACACGCCCGACGGCGCCCCGCCCTCGTGGCTCCCGTTCCGGGGGAGCGTGCGGACCTTCGACGAGCTCGCCGGGCGGGAGCACGACGTCTGCCTCTGCGGCTCGCCGGAGCTCGTCGGGCGCCTCGAATCGGCGAGCGCGCGGCTTCGCGTTTTCTACATTCAAATGGACGGCGTCGCGAACGAGCGGGAGATCGTCCGCTCGGGGAAGCTCCGCGTGATGGTCGTCTCGTCGGGGCTCGCGCGGCGCGTGCGGCGGCGCTACGGCGTTGAGCCGCTCGACGGGATCGGCGGCGTCAATCCGGATCTCTTCCATCCCGTCGAGCGGGGGGCGGGAAGTCCGATCCGTGTGATCAGCTTCGGGCGGCTCTCGAAGCCGCGAAAGGGAACACGTTTCGTCATCGACGCGGTGCGGGCGCTGCGCCGGCGCGGACTCGACGTAGAGCTCGATCTCTTCGACGCGCCGAATCCCGGCGACTCCGACCCGCGGATCGGATTCGAGCCGGGGGCGCCGTACCGCTATTACCTCGATCCCCCGCAGGAGCGGATGGCGGCGATGTACGGGGCGGCCGACATCTTCGCCTCGGCCGAGCGCCACGCGGGGTGGAGCAACACCGCCGCCGAGGCGGCGGCGTGCGGACTCCCGCTCGTGTGCACGTCGAGCGGAACGGAGGATTTCGCGCGCGACGGGGAGAGCGCGCTCATCCTGCGGGCCCGGTTCGCGCCGCTCGCCGCCCGCGCGATCGGGCGTCTCTGCCGGGAGCCCGAGCTTCGGCGCCGGCTCGGGGAGGAGGCGCGCAGGCGCGTGCTCGAGTTCACGTGGGAGCGGCTTTGTGATAGGATGGAGCGGCAGTTCGAGGAGCTTCTCGCGCGCCCGTAGCGGGAGGAGCGCGGTGGCGCGGTCCGGCCGCACCGCGGGCGGGCGGCGAGGATGAGCATGGACGAACGAAGACTCTGGACGGATGCGGGAGAGCTCTCGCGGGCCCTCGAACGGGGACCCGGGCGGGGGCGTCCGCTCGTCCTCGCGAACGGCGTATTCGACATCCTGCACGTCGGACACGTGCGGTACCTCGAGGAGGCGGCGGCGCTCGGCGCCGTGCTCGTCGTCGCCCTGAACGACGACGCCTCGACGCGCTCGCTCAAGGGGGCGGGGAGGCCCGTCATGCCGGCCGCGGACCGCGCGGCGCTGCTGCTCGCGCTGCGCTGCGTCGATCACGTTCTCGTCTTCGGCGGGGCCACGGTGGACGGCGTCATCAGGGAGCTGCGGCCGGACGTCCACGCCAAGGGGACCGACTACACGGCCGACACCGTTCCCGAGCGCGAAACGGCCCGCGCGGTCGGCTGCCGCACGGTGATCGCGGGCGATCCGAAGGATCACTCGAGCAGCGCCGTCCTGCGGGGCATCCGGGGGGCTGACGCGCGTGGATCTTGAAGCCGCCTCCCGCGGCGCGGGCATACCGCTCAGGATCCTCGTCACGAGGCTGCGGTACCTCGGCGACGTGATACTCACGACGCCGGCGCTCGCGGCGCTCGCGAAGCGATACCCCGCGGCCGAAATCCATTACCTCGCGGAAGCTCCCTATGTCTCCGTGCTCGAGGGGAACCCGCATCTTTCGGGCGTCATCCCGCTGCGTCCGGGGGTTCGCGGCTCGCTCGAGGCCGTCTCGGCGATGAGGCGGCTGCGCTTCTCGGCCGCGATCGATCTCTTCTACAATCCGCGCAGCGCCGCGCTGCTCTTTCTCTCCGGGATTCCGGTACGGGTCGGAGGATCGCGACGGATCCGGCGCCGTCTCTACACGCACGTCGCGAACGCGCCGCCGGGCACGCGGAGCGCCGCGGCCCATCACGTCGCGTTTCTCCGCGCGGTCGGCGTCGAGGACGGGGAGGGGCTTCCCCGCGTATATCTCGCCGCGGCCGAGATCGAAGGGGGGAGGGCCGAGATCGACCGGGCTCTCTCGGGAGTCGCGAAGGGTCGGGTCGTCGCGTTTCACCCGGGCGGGACGTGGCCCGCCAAGCGGTGGCCGCCCGAGGGCTTCGGCCGGCTCGCCGCTCTTCTGCGCGCGAAGCTCGGCGCCTCGGTCGTCGCGCTCGCGGGCCCCGGCGAGGAGGGGATCGCGCGATCGGCCGCCGCGGCCTCGGACGGCGCGCTCACGCCGCTTCCGCCGATGTCCGTTCGGCGCGCGGCCTCGGTGCTCGCCGCGAGCGACGCGGTCGTCGCGAACGACGGGGGCATCATGCACCTCGCCGTCGCGCTCGGGAGACCCACGGTCGCCGTCTTCGGGCCGACTGAAACGGACATATGGTTTCCGTACGAGGGGAAGGGCCCCTTCGCCGTCATGACGCACACGCCGCCGTGCGCGCCGTGCCACAAGCACTACTGCGACAGCGGCGAATGCCTGAAATCCATCGAGCCGGAAGAGGTGCTCGGGAAGCTCGGCGAGGTGCTCGCGTGGAAAAGCTGATCGCGCCGGGGCGGATGGCGGAGCGATGGCGCCGCGGGGAGCCGTCGTCGATACTCGTCGTGCGGCTGAAGGCCCTCGGAGACATCGTCCTCTCGCTTCCCATCGTCCGCGCTCTGCGCGCGCGGTTTCCGGGCTCGCGCATCCGGTACCTCTGCCGGGAGCGCTACGCCGCGGCGCTCGCCGGCGTGCGCGAGATCGACGAGAAGCTCGTCCTGCCCGAGACGGCGGCGGGACAGGCGAGGTTCGCCGCGGCGCTGCGTCGGGACCGTCCGGACTGCGTGATCGATCTTCTCGGCTCGCCGCGGAGCGCCGTTCTCTCGGCGCTCTGCGGGGCGAGGCTCCGGATCGGCATGGATACGCGGAGGCACAACTGGTGCTACCATCTCGTGCTCCCGCGCGCGTTCTATCGGGGCGGCGAGCGGGTGAAATGCTATACGCTCGATTCGAACGAGGAGATCGTGCGTCTCCTCGGCCTTCCCGCCGACGAGCGGCGGGGATGCGGGGAGCGCGGAGCCCGCGACGACGGCCGCTACGCGATCGGATTCCCCGCCGCGGAGAGCGGGCGGGACTGGGCGCGAAGCGTCGCCGCGGCCGCCTCCCGGGGGCGGGCGCTCCTCGTCGGCCTCGTTCCCGGCGCGCTCTATCAGGCGAAATCGTGGCGCGAGGAATATTTCATCGAGATCGCGCGGCGCCTGCGTGATACCATGA
This sequence comes from bacterium UBP1_UBA4783, assembly GCA_002403075.1. Classification (GTDB taxonomy): domain Bacteria; phylum Krumholzibacteriota; class Krumholzibacteriia; order Krumholzibacteriales; family Krumholzibacteriaceae; genus SSS58A. Next base: position 13,316 of record DHHB01000047.1, read on the forward strand.
ACGCCGCCGTAATCGTCCTGTGGGGACCGGGAGAGCGCGCGCTCGCCGAGTGGATCGCGTCGAACGCGCCCGGAGCGGCCGCAGCGCCGGAGACCGGCGTCGCGCGCCTCGGCGCGCTCGTCGGCGAGCTCGACTGCCTCGTCGGGATCGATTCGGGGCCGAAGCACCTCGCCGTCGTTCAGGGCGTGCCGACGGTGACGCTTTTCGGGCCCACCGATCCGCGCATCTGGGATCCGATGACGGAGCGCCACCGCACGCTGCGCGCGGCGGTGGAGTGCTTCCCCTGCAGGAAGAAGGAGTGCGTGCCGAACCTCTGTCTCGATCGAATCACGCCCGATATGGTCATGGCGGAGATAGAGGCGGCGGTCGCCGCGGCGGGAGACCGCCCGAGGCGCCGCGATTTCCCGGGAGAGTGACGATGTCCGGAGCCCTCGACATCCTTTCCCTCGTCGTCGTCGCGCGCGACGAGGAGGACAACATCGCCCGCTGTCTCGGGAGCCTGCCGGGAGCGGGGGAGGCGGTCGTCGTCGTCGACGCCGCGAGCGTCGACGGAACGGCGGAGGCGGCGCGCCGTCTCGGCGCGCGCGTATACGAGCGCCCGTTCGCGTCGGCGGCCGAGCAGAAGAACTGGGGGATGGCTCAGGCGCGCGGCGAATGGATCCTCGTGCTCGACGCGGACGAGACGGCGACCCCCGCGCTCGCGCGCTCCGTCGCCGAGGCGATCGGCGCGCCGCGCGCGGACGGGTACTGGATACTCCGCCGGAGCGAGTTTCTCGGGCGGCGCATCCGGTTCTGCGGCTGGCACGACGACCGCATCCTGCGCCTGTTCCGGCGCGGCGCGGGGAGGTATCCCGAACGCGCCGTGCACGAGAGGCTCGAGCTCGCGGGAGAGGCCGCGCAGATCGCGGGAACGATCGAGCACCGGCCGTACCGGAACCTCGACGAGTACGTCGACCGCATGAAGAGCTACAGCCGCCGCGGCGCCGAGGAGCTCCGAAGGCGCGGGGCGAAGTGGTTCCCGGGCATCCTGCTCCGGCCGCCCGCGCGCTTCTTCCGGATGTACGTCCTGCAGCTCGGATTTCTGGACGGAGCGGCGGGATTCCTTCTCTGCTCGCTCGCCGCGACGGGCGTGTTTCTCAAGTACGCGTTCCTGCGGGAGCTCGGCGCGGAGGACCGCGGCCGGGCGAACGGGGGGAAGGCATGAGCGCCGCCTCCGAGCGCGCCGGGCGCGGGAGCGGGGTGCTCTTTTTCGGCGGGTACGATCCGTTGTATCCGCGAAACGCTATCCTGCGCGAGGGGCTCGCCCGCGCGGGGCTCGCCGTCTCCGAGTGCCGCGTGGACGGGCGGCTCAAGGTCCATATGCGGTACCCCGCGCTGATCGCGCGGTTTCTCGAATCGAGGGATCGCGGCGGCGTCATGCTCGTCCCCGAGTTTCGCCACAAGGACGTGCCGCTCGCGTGGGCGCTCGCGCGCTGCGCGGGGAGACGGCTCGTCTTCGATCCGCTCGTCTCGCGCTACGAGACCCGCGTGCTCGACCGGGCGGACGCGGCGCGCGGGTCGGCGCAGGCCCGGCACAACCGCAACATCGATTCGATCTCGCTCCGGCTTCCCGATCTCGTTCTCGCCGACACCTCCGCCCACGCGGAGTTCTACGCGCGGGAGTTCGGCGTGCCGCGCGGGAGGATCCGCGTTCTCCCCGTCGGATTCGACGACCGGCTCTTCGCCGAGGCGCCGCCGCCGCGCGGGCGGCCCGTCGCCGTCCTCTTCTACGGCTCGTTCCTGCCGCTTCACGGCGCGGAGACGATCGTCGAGGCGGCGCGTCTTCTGAGGGGAGAGGGCGTGCGCTTCGTTCTCGTCGGCGCGGGGCAGACGCACGCCGAGGCGTCGAGGCGCGCGGCCGGAGTGCCGGCGGGGCTCGTGGAGTTCCGTCCGCCGGTCCCCCCGAGCGAGCTTCCGGCGCTCGTCGCCTCCGCCGGCGTCGTCCTCGGCGTCTTCGGCGTGACGCCGAAGACGGGGATGGTCGTGCCGAACAAGGTGTTTCAGGCGCTCGCCGTCGGAAGGCCCGTCGTCACGGCGGATACCCCGGCGATGCGGGAGTTTCTGCGCGAGGGGGAGGATTTCGCGGGCGTTCCCGCGGGGGACGCCGCCGCGCTCGCCGCGGCGATCGCGCGTCTCGCCGACGACGAGCGGCTTCGCGAATCTCTCGGCCGCACGGGCGGCGCCCGCGTCCGTTCCGAGTTCAACACGACGAGGATCGGGGAGCGGTGCGCGGCGATATTCCGGGAGGCGGGGTTGGCATGAGAGCCCTTCTTGCGAACGACGAGGCCGGCTTCCGCGGAGGAGAGCATCAGACGATCGCCCTCGCGCTCGGGCTCGCGGCGCGCGGGTGCGAGGTCGCGATCGCGTGCCGCGCCGGATCTCCGCTCGCGGCGCGCGCCGAGGCGGAGGGGATCGAGCGGCGCGTCTTCGCGTTCGAGAGGTGGCCCGTCGCGACGCCGTTCGCGCTCGCGCGTTTCATCGCCGCGTGGCGCCCCGATATCTGCCACGCGCAGACGGCCGGCGCGCACACCCATCTGTGGCTCGCGCGAGCGGCGGCCTCGTCCCGGCCGCCGCTCGTCGTTTCGCGCCGCGTCGCGTTCAGGATCGCGCCGACGCCGCTCTCGCTCATGAAGTACCGGCGGGGCGTGGCGCATTTCATTCCCATATCGCGCGCCGCGGCGGAGAGCCTCGCGCGCATCGGCGTCCCGGCCGAGCGGATGACGGTCGTTCCGAGCGGCGTCGAAACGGCGCGCTTCGCGCGGCGCTCGGGAGGCGCGGGCCGCGGGAGGTGGAGCATCGGCGACGGCGAGCTTGTCGTGGGAACGGTCGCCGCTTTCGAGGCCGAGAAGGGGCTCGCGACGCTCGTCGACGCGGCGGCGGCGCTTCGCTCGCGCGGCCTGCGCGCGCGGCTCGTGCTCGCGGGCGAGGGGCGCCTCGGGCCGGGGCTCGCGGAGAGGGCGGCCCGCGCCGGGCTCGGCGATTCGGTGATTATCACGGGGCGGGACCTTTCGCTCGAGGAGACGCTCGGCGCATTCGACGTATTCGCTCTCCCGTCTCTCGAGGAGGGCCTCTCGACCGCGCTCCTCGCCGCGATGGCCTCGGGTCTCCCCGTCGTCGCGAGCGATACGGGGGGGATACCCGAGGCCGTTTCGCCCGAGTGCGCGATCCTCGTGCCGCCGGGGAACGCGGGATCGCTCGCAGGGGCGATCGAGAGGCTCCTCGCCGATCCGGATCTCCGGCGGCGGATGGGGGAGGCCGGGAAGGCGAGGGCCGCCCTGTTCGACATCTCGATAACGGTCGATCGAACGCTCGAGCTCTACCGGGCGGTTTTGAACGCGGACGCGGCGGCGGGCGGCTGGCGATGACGATTTTCCGGATGCGTGCACGGCGCTTGCAGGATACCCCTATGAGAAGGATCGCGCGGAGGCCGCGATTTTGACAGATGACGTAATATCGCTAACTATGGAAATGAGATATGAGAATGAATGAAAGCAAAAGATTACGTACCGTAAGGGGTTCTATCGCCCTCGTCGTCTTCGTTTCCGTCCTCTTTTGGGGTCATATCGGGCTCCCGGGCCTTTCGCCGGCGGGGGACGCAATGGCGCAGCAGGCGCAAAACGACGAGGCAGCCCGGAACGCGGGGCTCGACGGGTATAGAATCGTGCATCGTTTTCCCGAAATCGTTCCCTACGGCGAGGGCGAGCTTCTCACGTTCGCCATCCAGTACGGGCTCATCTACGCCGGGGACGCGACGCTCGAAATCAAGAACGTCGCCACCTTCGACACCGTGCGGGCCTACCACATCATCTCGACGGCGCGGACGAACAAGGCGTTCGACAGGATCTTCAAGGTCCGCGACCGGCACGACTCCTTCATGGACTACGACAACCTCTACAGCCTGAGCTTCGAGAAGCATCTGCGCGAGGGGAAGTTCAAGAGGGACACGAAGGTCATCTTCGATCAGCGCGCGCACGTCGCGATCTACCCGGACAAACAGGTTCCCATCCCGCCCAACACGCAGGATTTCCTGAGCGCCCTCTACTACGCGAGAACCCTTCGGCTCGAGGTCGGAGACGCGATCGCGATGGCCAACCACACCGACGGCAAGAACTACCCGATCTTCATCAAGGTTCTCAAGCGCGACCGGATCAAGGTGCCTGCGGGAGAGTTCGATTGCCTCGTGGTCGAACCGGTGCTGCAGACGACGAGCATCTTCGAGAACAAGGGCAAATTGACAATATGGATAACGGATGATACGGTCAAGATGCCCGTGCTGCTGCGTTCGAAGGTCGTCGTCGGCGCCTTCGAGGCGGTGCTCAAGGAGTACCGCCTGAGCGGCGAGCCGCACCGCCCGATCGAGCAAAAGGATGTGCCCGCAGGTGCCGAGTGATTTCGAGGAAATGGATCTCTCCCGCGTCCGGACGAACTCGATCCGCGAGCGCGGGAGCGTGGTGACGATCCGCGACTTCGGCGATCCGGCGTCGATCGCGGGCGCGGCGTCTCCCGCGGGCGCGGCGCCTCTCTCCGACGAGGCCGCGCGGGGGATCGAGACGCTCGCCCGCTCGATCCGCGAGAGCGCGGCCGCGGGCGATCGCGAGATCGTCTGGATGATGGGGGCGCACGTCGTCAAGTGCGGCCTCTCGCGGTACGTGATCGATCTCCTGCGCCGCGGATGCGTCACGGCGGTCGCCATGAACGGCGCCGCGGCGATACACGATTTCGAGATCGCCGCATTCGGGGAAACATCCGAGGACGTCGCTCGAAACCTCGATCGCGGCGTCTTCGGCTTCGCGCGGGAGACGGCGGAGGGATGTTTCGAGGCCGTCCGGCGGGGGAGGGAAGAGGGGCGCGGCCTCGGCGAGTCGCTCGGGCGGGCCCTCGACGGCGGCCCCGCGCCGCACGCCGCCTACAGCATCCTCGCCGCGGCGAGCCGTCTCGGCGTCCCCGTGACGGTGCATGTCGCGATCGGCACCGATATCATCCATCAGCATCCCTCGTTCGACGGCGCCGCGTGGGGCGAGCTCTCCGCGCGGGACTTCAGGATATTCGCCGCCCGCGTCGAGAGACTCGGACGCGCGGGAGGGGTCGCCGTCAACGCGGGCTCCGCGGTCATCTGCCCCGAGGTGTTCCTCAAGGCGTTCAGCGTCGCCCGCAACCTCGGCGCGCCGTTCGACCGTCTCGTCACGGCGAACCTCGACATGATCCAGCACTACCGGCCTCGCACGAACGTGCTCGCGCGCCCCTCGGGTTTCGGGGGCCTCTCCGTCGCGATCACCGGACGCCACGAGGCCGTGATTCCGCTTCTCCATTCGCTCGTCGTCTCCTGAGCGCGCGGGGGCGGGCGCGCCGGGCGCCGGGACGATCCGCCCGCGATATGGGATTGGCCGAAGACACCGGTATACGCCGCATGAGCCGAAAAACGGCGCTCGCCCTCGCAGCCATCGTGATCGCCGGCGCGCTCGCGCGCGCCGTCTTTTGCTTCGCGGTCGTCGGTCTTCACGCGCCCCTTCGGGGGGACGAGGTCGATTACCACGCGCTCGCGGCCTCCCTTGCGTCGGGCCGGGGTTTCTCGGGCGGCGGGGGAGAGCCAACCGCGGGACGGCCGCCGCTGTGGCCGCTCGTCCTCGCGGGGGCGTACCGGATCGGGGGCGCGCGCCCCGAGACCGGACGGATCCTCGCGATCGCTCTCGGAACGCTCCTCGTTCCGCTCGCCTTCGCGGCGGCGCGGCGCGCGTTTCCGGGACGCGGCGGCGCGGCGCTCCTCGCGGCGCTCCTCGTCGCCGGGAATCCGTCGCTCGTGTTCACGAGCGGCTACCTTCTCTCGGAAAGCCTCGCCATCGGGCTCATGCTCGTCTCCGCCATGATCGTCGCGGGCGGCGCCCGCGACGAGCGTTCTCTCGGCCGTTTTCTTCTCGCCGGCGTTCTCTTCGGGCTCGGAAGCCTCGCGCGCCCGACGATCTTTCCGGTCGCGCTTCTCGCCGCGGCCTGGATCGCGATCGCGGGCGCCGGCGCGTTCACGTCGCGCCTCGCGCGTGCGGCGGTTCTCGTCGCCGGGCTCGCCGCGGCGTGCGCGCCGTGGGCGATACGGAACGAGAGCCGCCTCGGCGCCCCGGTGCTCTTCACGACGCACGGCGGCATCACCTTCTATCAGGGGAACAACCGCCTGGTGATCGATGAGCCGACATATCGAGGGGGAGTGGCGCCCATCGCGGCGCTCCCCGGCTGGGACGGCATCCTCGCGAAGGACGGAGAGATCGAGCGCGATCGCGAGGCGTGGCGGCTCGGCAGGGTGTTCCTCGCGGAGAACCGACCGGACGTTCCGCGCATGCTGATGTGGAAGTTCGTCCGGTTCTGGCGGTTCAACGCGGAGTCGGGGCTCTCGGGCGTGAAGAGCGGCTGGTGGTGGGACAAGGGGAAGACGCTCGGCAGGGCGGCGAGCGCGATCGACGTCGTCTTCGTCTATTCGATCGTCGCAATACCGCTTTTTCTCGCGGGCCTCGTCCTCGCCGCGCGCGAGACGCGTCGCCTCCTCGTCTATCACGCGATCGTCGTCGTCCATACGGCGACGGCACTCGTGTTCTACGGATCGCTGCGGTCGCGGGCGCCGGTCGAGCCGGTGATCGCGATCTTCGCTTCGTACGCGATCGCCCGGATCGCCGCCGCGGCGCGGCCCGTGGCGGCGCGCTGATCCCTCGACAAAAAGGCGGTGCGTCCCCCGCGCAACGCGTCCCCCGCACGTCCCACGCACAACGGGCTTGACACGGCGACAATATGTGGCTATTTTGCCAAATATGATAACGAAGCGAGGGAGGAAAGCGATGACGGGCGCGGAGCGGTCGCTGCTCGTCGCGAAGGCCAAGGCGCTCAAGGCGCTCGGCCACCCGACGAGGCTCTTCATGGTCGAAGAGCTCAGCAAGGGCGAGTGCTGCGTCTGCAGCCTCGTCGAGCGGATCGACGCCGATTTCTCGACGGTCTCGAAGCATCTCTCGGTTCTCAAGGAAGCGGGGCTCGTCGAGATCGAGAAACGCGGACAGAAGGTGTTCTACCGCCTGCGGGCGACGTGCGTCACCCAGTTCATCGGCTGCATCGAGACGGCTATCAGGGAAAACGCCGAGCGCTACGCGAAGCTCGCGCGCTGAGCGCAGCCCCGCGGACGCCGGCCGGACGGGAGAAGGGAAGGATCCCCGCATGAATTGGAAGAACGAGTGGAAGAAGCTCGCTCTCATCGCGGCCGTATTCCTCGCGTGTTTCTACCTCCCGGTCGGCACGCTGCGGTTCGACAACGCGATCGTCGAGGCGTTTCACCTCGTCAAGTGGTACGCGAGAGAGCACGTGCTGCTGTGCCTCATACCGGCGTTCTTTATCGCGGGCGCGATCGCCGTTTTCGTGAGTCAGGGCTCCGTCATGAAGTACCTCGGCGCGCGGGCGAACAAGGTGCTCGCGTACGGGGTGGCGTCGGTCTCGGGAACCATCCTCGCCGTCTGCTCGTGCACGGTGCTGCCGCTCTTCGCGGGAATCTACCGGATGGGGGCGGGGCTCGGTCCGGCGACGGCGTTCCTCTACTCGGGACCCGCGATCAACGTGCTCGCAATCGTTCTCACCGCCCGCGTGCTCGGTTTCGAGATGGGGCTCGCGCGCGCCGTGGGCGCGATCCTTTTCAGCGTCGTGATCGGCGTATCCATGCATCTCATATTCCGCCGGGAGGAGGAGGCGAAGGCGGCGGCGCAGGCGACGCTTCCCGAGCCCGAGACGAAGCGGCCGCTCTGGAAAACCGCCCTGTACTTCGCGGCGATGGTCGGCATCCTCGTTTTCGCCAACTGGGGCAAGCCGGCCGAAGCGAGCGGGATCTGGGCGGCCCTGTACGGCGCGAAATGGATCGTGACCTCCCTTTTCGCCGCCGCGCTCGGTGTCATGCTCGTGCTCTGGTTCGAGATCGCGTGGTGGAAAATGGCGCTCACCGCAATCCCCGTGGCTGTTCTCGCGCTGCTTTTGCCCGGACATCCGATCGCTCCGTTCGCGGTCGCGGTGATCGGGATCTCGATATTCACGAGCACGTCGCGCGGCGAAACCTCGGAATGGTTCGCCTCGACGTGGGGGTTCGCGAAGCAGATACTGCCGCTTCTCCTCATGGGTGTGCTCGTCGCGGGCGCGCTGCTCGGCCGGGTGGGTTACGAGGGGCTCATACCGTCATCGTGGGTCGCGCGCGCCGTGGGCGGCAATTCGCTCTCGGCCAATTTCTTCGCTTCCTTCGCGGGGGCGTTCATGTATTTCGCGACGCTGACCGAGGTCCCGATCCTGCAGGGGCTCATCGGGAGCGGCATGGGGAAGGGGCCGGCTCTCGCGCTTCTGCTGGCGGGGCCGGCGCTCAGTCTACCGAACATGCTTGTCATCCGCAGCGTCCTCGGGACGAAGAAAACCGTCGTATTCGTTTCTCTCGTGGTCGTCATGGCGACGCTCGCCGGCATGCTGTACGGAGCGATAGCGAGATGAGAACAGAGACTGCAATTCCGATTCTGCTGGCGGTCGCCCTCGGGGCCGGGTGCGCTTCGGTCCGCCCGACGGATCCGTATAAAAAGGGCGACTGGCCGGGTGCAGCGGCATCGGTTCCGCGAGAGTTCGCCGCCCCGAACCCGGGCGGGCCGCTTGAATTGGAGAGGGCCGTCGAGATCGCGCTCGCGGCGAATCCCGATCTCGCGGCGGCGCGTTGGGATGCGGCGGCCGCCCGAGCGAGGCACGATCTCGCGTCCGGGGAACGGTTGCCGAGAATCAGCGCGACGGGCGGATACATGCATCACCTCGACGAGCAGCGGCTGCTGCCCGTTCGCCGGCCCGGCGATCCGTCGATCCTCAGCAGGGATATCGTGACGGGGGATCTTGTGCTCACCGTGCCGATTTTCACCGGGGGGAGGCTTGCGAGCGAGATTCGGGCGGCCGATCTGCTGCGGGATTCGGCCGATCGAAGGCTCGCCCGCACGCGTGAAGAGCTCGTATTCAACGTATCGGCCGTTTTCTTCGCAATACTCTCGCAGGAGCGCGTCGTCGGATCGCTCGAGTTTTCGCGCGACGCGCTCGAAGAGCATCTCGGGCGCGTCGAAGCCCTCGTCGCGGCGCGCAAGGCGGCCGATGTGGACCGCATGCGAACCGAGGTTCGGCTCGCGGATATAACGCAACGGCTCGCGAAGGAGAAAGGCGCTCTCGCGATTGAGCGCCGCGTTCTCGCGAATCTGCTCGGCATGGATCCAGGGAGTGAACAGCTTTTCGTCCGTGGAGATCTCGCGCAAAACCTCCACGAACCGATCCCGCCAGTCGATTCGACGCTCGCGGCGGCTCTCGATCGGCGGCCGGATTATTTCGCGGCGCGAGCCTCGCTCGAGGCGCAGGCGCGAATGGTCGACGCGGCGCGCGCCGGCCGCTGGCCGAACGTCTCGCTGTTCGGAACGTACGGCGAACGGTGGGCTCTCGGGGATCTTTCCGGGACCGGGAACGAACGCGACGATATCGGCAGGATCGGATTGCTCGTGGATCTTCCTCTTTTCGAGGGCGGCAGGATTGGGGCGCGGATCGAGGCGGAGCGCGCTTCGCTCGCGGCCGGCCGCGAACGTCTTCGAAAGCTCGAAATGCAGATCGGCCTCGAGGTCGAAACCGTTCTGCTCGACCTCGGGTCCTCGCGCGAGCGGATCGACGCAACGGCGAAGGCCGTGGATCAAGCCCGCGAGAGCCTGCGGATCGAGCAGAGAAAATACGAGCTGGCGAAAGGCGCGATCGTCGACGTGCTCGACGCGCAAGCGGCCCTGCTCGAATCGGAAACCAATTACTACCGCGCATTGGCCGATTACCATGGGGCCCGGGCGCGGCTGAAACTCGCGGTTGGGGAGGGAGTGCGATGACGGAAGGGGGGCGTCGGCGCCGGCAATCAAAGGACGACCGATGAAGGAAACCGGGGCGAAGAAAACGCTCGAAGAGGCGCGATCGAAATATTTCCAGCGCGAATTCCGCGCATTCATGCGGAAGGCTCACGGGTTCGACGACGAGGATTTCGCCGCCGCAGCGCTGGTCCTCAAGGAAATGGTGCTGTCCGCGCCGGAGAAGAGCCCCCGCGTCATGCTGGACCGCATACTCTCGGATTTCGCGCCGCATTGGACCAAGCCGTCGTTTCCGAGCAACGCCGACTGGCACCATTTTCTCGTGCCGGGGGTCATCGTCTGCGCGCTCAGGAACTGCGGATACGTTATCCGGGATGAAGATATCGCCGAAGCGATGAGCAGGGGCGAGAAGCTCCTCGGAGGTTCGTGCGGCTTCGCCGGCGCCTGCGGAGGAGCTTACGGCGTGGGGATTGTATTGAGCATCGCGAGGAAACTTACGCCGATTCACGATATTGAAAGATCCGAGACGATGCTCGCGGTATCGGAAACGCTGCGCGCGATCGCGGCCTACCCGCGCAGGTGCTGCAAGCGGAGCAGCTATACGGCGATTCAGGTAGCGGTGCATGAGCTTCGCAGGCTGGGATACGAGAGGCTGGATGCCGGCGCCGGAGAATGCCGCTGGCATTCGCAGAATAAAATGTGCTACGGAGCTCGATGCCCATTTTATCCCCCGGGCCGGGACGCCGGCGCGGGATATGGAGAGACGGTATGAAGAAGAATAGCAGGCCGCAAAGCCGCCGCGGCGGCGCGGCGGCGCCGGAATCGCGGAGGCGCGCGAGGCGGAGATTGATCGCCTGCTCCCGTGCCGCGGCGTACGGATTGTTGCTCCTCGGCGCGGCCGCCGGGATTTTTTCGTGCGGCGGAAACGGCGAGCAGCAGCAGGCCCAGAAAAAGGTTCCCGAAGTCAGGGTGGCCGCGGCGAAAAGATCGCCGATTTCGCGGACGCTCGAGCTGACAGGATCCGTCGAGCCCTTCCGGCTCGCGCAGCCCGCCTCCCCGGCCGAAGGGCCCGTTCAGAGCATTCGCGTGCGCGAGGGCGACAGGGTGAAGGCGGGAGACACTCTGCTCACGATCGGACGGAAAACGGGAGCCGACGCTCTCGTCGTCGCTCTGCGTGAGGATCTGCGGAAGGAAGAGGAGAACCTCCGAAGCACCGCGCGCCTCGTCGAGGACGGAGCGCTTCCGGGAGAAAACCTCGACGATGCGCGGGCGAGATTCGAGCGGGCGAGAGCGCAGCTGGCCAAGGCGGAGGAGAGCGCTCTCGATTACTTCGTCGCCGCCCCGTGGAACGGCGTCGTTTCGCGCCTCATGGTTAAGGAGGGGGATTACGTCGCCCCGCGCTCCCCCTTGCTCGAGATGTACGATCCGGCGACCCTTGTCATACGCGCGGCGGTGCCCGAGAGAAACGCGTCGGAGATCCGAGCCGGGATGCGAGTCGACGTCGTGCTGGATGCGCGGCCCTCGACCCCGGTCGTCTCGCGGATCTCGCGTCTGTATCCCTACCTCGATGACCGGCTGCGCACGAGAACGATCGAGGTCGACGCGCCGCGCTCGGTCGGTCTTCTGCCGGGGATGTTCGCGCGGATGACGCTGAAGCTCGAAACGATCGAGAACGCGATCGTTGTGCCGATCGACGCGCTCGTATCGACGCCGGCCGGCGGCGCGGTCGTCTTCGTCATCGACAGCAGCACGGCCGTGCGCCGTCCCGTGAAAATCGGAATCGAGGAGGCTGGGAGCGTCCAGATCCTCTCCGGCGTCGAGTCAGGCGAGAAGGTCGTCGTCGCGGGCAACGACAAGCTCAAGGACGGCTCCGCGGTGCGCGTCGCCGGCGACACAAAGAAGCAGGGCGGCGCGAATGCGGACGGGAGCGCTCCGTCTGCCGAGCGTTCCCCGCAATCCCCGGACGGGTCGAAATGAGGCTCACGAAATCATCCGTCTCGCACCCCGTCGCATCGGGGGCGATCTTCGTCGCCCTCATCGTGCTCGGCCTGTACGGCTTCGCGACGCTGCCGACCGACTTCCTGCCGAACATCACCTACCCGATGATCAAGGTCCATATCTGGTGGCGCGGGGCGACGCCGGAAGAGATCGACAAGAGCATCGCCGATCCGGTCGAGCGCCAGATGGCCACGGTCGACGATCTCGATTACCTCGAGTCCTCGTCCATCGAGGGAATGTACACGCTCCTCGTCAACTTCAAGTACGGCGTGGACGTGAACGTCGCGTATCAGGACGCTCTCGCGGCGATGGCGCGGGTTGCGAGAGAACTCCCCGCCGACATCGACCCGCCAATCGTGATCAAAGCCGATCCCTCGCAGCTTCCCGTGCTGCAGATGACGGTGAGCAGCGATCAATGGGATCTCGTGAAGCTGCGGACATGGACGGACGAATGGCTGCAGGACCAGCTCCTCGCCGTGGAGGGCGTGGCGGGAACGGAGATCGTCGGCGGCCTCAAGCGCGAGATCCGCGTCCATCTCGATCCCCTCGCGCTCGAGAAGCACGGGCTCACCGTCGACGGGATCGTCCGGCGGCTGCGCGATGAGAACCTCGAACTGTTCGGCGGACGCGTGACGGCGGGCTCGAAGGAGATCATCGCGCGCACGGTCGGCGAGTTCACGGACCTCGACGAGATCCGCGACGTGGTCCTCGCCCGGAGCGGCGGAGCCGACCTTCGTCTGCGGCACGTCGCGGAGGTCGTGGACGGCAACGAGGAAGTCCGCGTCATAACGAGGCTCGATGGAAAGCCGTGCGTCAAGCTGAGCGTTCTCAAGCAGGCGACCGCGAACACGGTGGCCGTTGCGCGGGCCGTGAACCGGAGGATCGCGGCTCTGCAGACCTCCCTTCCGGAAGGCGTGAGCCTCGGCACGGTCGAGAATCAGGCCGAATACGTCTCGGCGGCTCTCGGCGGCGTGAGAAACGCGGCGATGGAAGCCGCGGTACTTCTCATTATCATTGTCTTTCTCTTCCTCGGTTCGTGGCGCCATGTCGCGGTGATGGCGCTCGCGATTCCGGTGACGCTCGTTCTCAACTTCGGTTTGATGAGGATCGCGGGATTCTCTCTCAATATCTTCTCCCTCGGCGGTCTCGTGGTCGCGATCGGCGTGCTGCTCGACAATTCGATCGTCGTCATCGAAAATATCACGAGGCATCGCCAGGAGCGGCCTGAGGATTCGCTCGAGGACACGACCGTATCCGCGACGGCCGAGATCGGTCCGGCGATCGTCGCCGCGACGCTTTCGTTCCTCGCCCTTTTCGTGCCGTTCCTGCTCGTTCCTGGCCTGATGAGCCTCCTCTTCCGGGAGCTCATCCTCGTCATCGCGGGGATCGTCGTGATCAGCCTCGCGGTGGCGGTGACCGCGACGCCGATGTTGGCGTCTTTGATTCTGAAGAAGGGCGCTCGGACCGCTCGGAGCGGGGGATCCTTCGAACGCTTTTTCAGCCGTCTCACCGCGGCCTACGGTCGTGCGCTCGAACGTGCGCTTCGCCGCAGGATGATCGTTTTCGTCGTCTTCGCCGCGGTCCTTGTCCTATCCGGGGTCCTGCTCAGCCGGCTCGGGAGCGAATTCCTGCCGCAGATGGACGACGGACGCATCATGATCAAGGTCAAGCTGCCGACGGGAACCGGCCTCGCCGAAACGGACGCGGCGCTCCGGCGCATCGAGGAAGCGATCGGCGACGATCCGGTCGTTGAGAGCGTTTTTGCGCTCTCCGGTGGAAAGGTATGGGGCCTCTACACGTACGAGATCGCGAACGAAGGAGAGATCAATCTGCAGCTTGTGCCGCGCAACAAGCGGAGCGTCAGCACGAAGGGGTATATCGAGAAGCTTCGGTCCGTCGTCGGCAAGGTGTCGGTTCCGGGCGGCAGGCCCATGGTCATGCAGATGAAGGTCAAGGGCATCCGCAAGCTCGGGGAAGCGGACATTGAGATAAAGATCAAGGGTCAGGATATCGTCGTTCTCCACGAGCTCGCCCGGAGCGCCGCGGCCGCCATGAACGACCTCAAGCATTTCGAGAACGTCTATGTCTCCATGGACATGACGAAGCCTGAATACCGAATCCACATCGATCGAACGCGCGCCGCGGAAATGGGGGTGTCGGTCGCTGGCGTCGCCGAAACGGTGCGCTCTCTGATAACCGGCGCCGTCGCGACGAGATACCGCGAAGGGGATGAATACTACAATGTACGGCTCATGATCCCCGAGAGCGCCGTCGCTTCGCGGCAGGACGTGGAAAATCTTCTCGTGAGCTGCTCGCAGGGAGGCTACGCGCGTCTGAAGGATATAGCGGAGGTTCGCAGGGGCGCGGGCCCGGTGGAGATCATCCGCGAAGATCAGGTCAAAGAAGTGGTCGTCAGGGGGGACGCGTCCGGCGTCAGCGTTGGAACCGCCCTTCGGGAGCTCAAGAGCGCCCTCGCGAAGTACGATCGACCGGCGGGTTACGAGTACTCGTTCGGCGGACAAGCACAAATGATGGACGAGATGAAGCGCTCCGTCGCGGCGATTCTCGCGTTCGCCCTCTTCTTCTCGTTCATCGTTCTCGTCGTGCAGTTCGATAGCCTGAAGCTGCCGGCGATGATCCTTGGAAGCGTGCCCGTGTGTCTCGCGGGCATGGCATTCATGATGTTCTTCACCGGGCTGCCGCTCGGGGCGACGGTGATCATCGGCGCGCTCGTCGTCGTCGCGGCGACCGTCAACGACGGCGTGCTGCTGCTCACCTTCGCCCGGGAGCTTCAGGAACGCGATGGGCGGCCGGCGTTCTCGGCGGTCGTCGAGGCGGCGAAGATCCGTCTGAGGCCGCGTGTTATGACGACGGCGAGCACCCTCGTCGCCTTTATTCCGCTCGCTCTCGCTCTCGAACAGGGAGGGGATATGCTACAGCCGATGGCCGCCGGGGCGATCGGCGGACTGCTTGTGGAGATACCGGTCGCGCTCTTTCTGATGCCGTGTCTCTACGTCGCGATGCACGGCATGTCGCGGAAAAAAGGAGGTTGACTCATGGTTCGGAGAATGTCCGCCGGCGCGATCGCCGGCGCGGCCGTGCTGATGTCGTTGTCGTTCGCTTCTCACGCGCAGGAACGAGGCGCTCAGCAGCCGCTTGCCGCATTCGACGACGAAGTCGCGGCCTGCCGCCGCGTGATCAGACAGTATTGCGCGATCGTTCAGGATATGGCGAAAGATGCGACCGCGGACGCCGGCAAACGGGAGATGGGGCTGACGCTTCTCTCGGACGCGAGGGAGAGGTGGGCCCGGATTCAGAAAACCTATGCGTCGAATCCCCCTTCCGCGTACGCGGCGGACGCGCAGTTCAAAGCGCGGCTGCAGGATATTTCGAATGCGCTCGATGATATGAATAGGGCGCTCGAGGCGGGGAACGCCCGCCGATCCATGTTTGCGTGCGGCTACGGCTGTGGCCTGTTCGTGACCATGCATGAGGAGAACGGCCTCGTGTACGCGCTCGATCGTCTCTTCCATCTGCGAAAGACGATCAAAACCGCCTCGTCGGTGTATAAGGTGAGCGGCCTCGGCGGGATCATTCCGCTGATGCCCGCGCTCTTGCGGCAGCGCGACGAGGCGCTTCTCGCGCCGCTTCCATGGCCCGCCGGCGACGGCCGCAACGGCGCCTACGCCGAGGCCGTGCACGAGCTGTCAACGGCGCTCGACGAGCTTGCCGTGTCGGCTGTTTCCGGAGACGCTGCACGAGCGGGGGCGCTCCTGGGCGGCATGACGGCTGCGGTCAACAAGCCTTACGGTCTGGCGCTGTGAGGCGAGGGAGGGAATGAGGTGGACGACGCGACGAGAGAACTTGCCGCAATCGCGGCGGCCATCGCGGGAAAATGCCGGCCGTGCTTCGCGCATCACCTCATGCGGGCCCGCGAGCTCGGTGTCGGCGAAGATCAGATCAGGGAAGCGGTCGAGCTCGCTCGAAACATCCGCTCTTCGGGGGACAGCCAGATCGACGAATTCGCCGACGGCCGGATGCAGGGGCGGGTCGAAGGAACGGAATGAGAGGAGCCGGCGATTGTGCGCCGGAGGGAGGCGAATGGACGTGAAAACGATTCAGATACTCGGCACCGGATGCCCGAAGTGCAAGGCGCTGCTCGCGAACGCCGAGGAGGCCGTGAAGACCCTCGGCATCGAGGCCGAAATAGAGAAGGTCGAAAAAATCACGGATATCATGCAGTTCGGCGTTATGACGACGCCGGCGCTCGTCGTGGACGGACAGGTAAAGGCAGCGGGAAAAGTCCTTTCGACGGCTCAGATCGAAGAGCTGCTGAAGTAGCCATCGCAACGGAAAGGAGCGACGGATGAGGCGAGGAATCGGCATCGTGGCGGCATCGACAATCGCTCTCTTCATGGGGGTCGCGTGCTCGCAGGAGAAAAAGGACGCGCCCGCCGGGAAGGAAACGCAGGGTTCCAGCGAAAAGTTCGCGGCGCAGCCGGCGTCCGGAGGCGCGGCGGCCTCGGGCGGCGCGGCGGTGGACGCGCCGGCGAAGGACGGAAAATATCTCGTGACCTTCGTCGAGCTCGGCTCCGTGCGCTGCATCCCCTGCAAGAAGATGCAGCCGATCATGAAGGAGATCGAGGAGGAGTACGCGGGCACGGTCAAGGTCGTTTTCCACGACGTATGGACCGCGGAGGGCAAGCCCTACGCCCAGAAATACGGCATCCGGGTCATCCCCACGCAGGTCTTCCTCGACAAGGACGGCGTCGAGTACTTCCGGCACGAGGGGTTCTTTCCCAAGGACGAGCTCGTCAAGGTGCTGAAGCAGAAGGGCGTTCGACGATGATCGATCTCTTCGACCGCCTCACCGGGGCCCTTCAGGCCGGGCCGGCCGTCGCGCTCGCCGCGTCCGCGGCGTGGGGCGTGCTGAGCATACTTCTGAGCCCCTGCCACCTCTCGAGCATTCCGCTCATCGTCGGATTCATCGACGGGCAGGGGATCGTCACGAAGCGGCGCGCCTTCGCGCTCGCCGGCCTTTTCTCGCTCGGGATCCTCGTGACGATCGCGCTCATCGGCGTCGTCACCGGGATGATGGGGCGGCTCATGGGGGATGTCGGAAAGGTCGGGAACTACTTCGTCGCGGCGATCTTTTTCATCATCGGTCTTCATCTGCTCGAGGTCATCACCATCCCGTTTCTCGGCGCGGCGAACCAACCGAAGACGAAGCGCAAGGGCGCGCTCGCCGCGCTCCTCATCGGGTTCGCCTTCGGCGTCGCGCTCGGGCCGTGCACCTTCGCGTTCATGGCGCCGATGCTCGCCGTCGCGTTCGCCGTCGCCTCCACGCGGCCCGTCATGGCGGGTTCCCTCGTGCTCTCTTACGCCATCGGCCACTGCGCCGTCATCGTGCTCGCCGGCACGTTCACGAGCATGGTGCAGAGGTATCTCAACTGGAACGAGCGCTCCAAGGGCGCTGTCGTTCTCAAGAAGGTGTGCGGCGTTCTCGTCATTCTCGGCGGCGTGTACCTCATCTGGAGCGTTCACTGACGGCGATGGATCGCGTTTTTCGCGGTTGACAAAAGCCCGTCGATTGTGGTACTATAGACACCGAAATAGGAGGGACCTAGCGAGCGTTTGCTATAGGAATTCGCTTTGGAGCTTTTGAGAGGCGTTCCGCCCGCTTTAGAGTGACGTTTCTATGGCAAACGTTTTCTTCTACCCGGGCGGAAGACTCCGCCCGGGTTTGTCATTCTGGGAGGCGCATCATGGCTGGGTCCCCTGAGCTGCATGAAGCGATGTACAGCACGGAGCCGATCGCGAGCATCATCGAGCTCAAGCTCTCCCGCCCGAACCGGGCGTACTCGGCGCTCAAGCGGTTGACGGACATCGTCATAGCGGGCTTCCTGCTCCTGCTCTTCCTGCCGATCATCCCCGTTGTCGCCCTCCTCATCCGGCTCGATTCGCCGGGGCCGATCCTGTTCAAGCAGAGAAGGGTCGGGAAAGGCGGCAAGCCGTTCAATTTCTATAAGTTCCGCTCGATGGTCACGGGCGCCGAGGGCGCGATCGACACGCTTCGACCCCTGAGCGGCGTCGACGGCCCCGTTTTCAAGATAAAAGAGGATCCGCGGATCACGCACGTCGGCAGATTCCTCCGCCGGTCGAGTCTCGACGAGCTCCCCCAGCTCATCAACGTTCTTCGCGGCGAGATGAGCATCGTCGGGCCCCGCCCGAACCTTCCCTCCGAGGTCTCCCAATACCTTCCCTGGCAGCGCAGACGCCTCGATGTGACGCCGGGCATAACCTGCTTCTGGCAGATCGCCGGCAGGAGCCACATCGGATTTCAGGAATGGATGCGCCTCGATCTCGAGTATGTCCGTAAAAGAAGCTACGTTACGGACCTCAAGATCATGCTGCAGACCCTTCCGGCGGTTATAGCCAGGAAGGGGGCCTACTAGGCGCGAGCGGCACGCATCTTGCTTTTTTAAAAAATTGACAGAATTTATCCATTTTCTTAAAGTGGTTCCAAGTGCGCGCGGTGACATGTTGTCGTGGCGGAGGAAAGGTTCCCTCATGCAGGGGTCGGGACGTTACGGAGCGGGGATAGCGGCCGTCGTGTGCGCGGCCGCGCTCTCGCTGTGCGGATGCGGCGGCGGAAACAGGCTCATCAGCAACCGGGACGGGCTCATCGAGAGCGGCACGCTCGAGCTCGACAGCATACCGCGCGCCCCTGAGGGCGGCGAGTACGTCATCGGACACGGTGATATGCTCGACATCCTCTTTCCGTTCAACAGGGAGTTCAACCAGAACGAGATCCCCGTCCGGCCCGACGGGCGAATCACGATCCCGCTCGTGGGGGACGTGGCGGCGGCGGGGATGACCCCGTCGGCGCTCGATTCCGTCATCACCGCGCGATACGCGAACTACCTCGTCGATCCGAGCGTCGACGTGATCGTCAAGCAATTCGCCCGTCAGGTCATCTACGTGCTCGGGGAGGTCGCGACGCCGGGAGGGTTCCCGTACGAGCGCGGCATGACGCTTCTCTCCGCGCTCGCCCTCGGACGCGGGCCGATGCCCAGGAGCGGCTCGAAGGGCGTTCTCATCATACGCAAGGTGGGTCCCGCGCACGTCGTCGGCATCCAGATCGATTACGGAGACGTCGCGGGCGGCAAGCGGTTCGATCTCAACGTGCCCCTGCAGGCGGGGGACATCGTGTTCGTTCCGAAGTCCGCGATCGGCAAGACGCAGGATTTCGTGACCGTTCTCCACGACCTTTTGAGCAAGCCCATGGATCTCTATCTCAAGGGCTGGCAGGTGTCGAACGTTCAGGTCATGTACGATTACTACAGACGGGTGGGACTGTTCTGATGGCGAACGGAACGGATAACGTCGGCGGGGTGCGGCGCGAATCGACCGTCAAGGATTTCCTGGAGGTCGTGTTCCGGCGCAAATGGGTCATCGTCGGGATCGTGGCCGTCGCGGTCGTCGTCACGGTCGTCATGACGCTCCGCCAGCCCGCCATGTACGAATCGGTCGCGAAGATGCTCGTGCGGCGCGGCGAGGCGCCGGGTGTGTACGACGGGAGCATCCGCACGCTCACGTGGGAGGAGGAGATATCGTCCCAGATCGAGATGATCAAGTCGCAGGTCGTCGTCGACGCCGCGCAGAGCCTCCTGCCGCGGTACCTCGGCGAGGACGAGCGCGCCGCTCAGCGGATCCTCCTCGGCAGGGTCAACGCCGGGGTGGTCTCGACGTCGAACGTCATCTGGGTCACGTACAACTCCGGGGATCCCCGTTTCTGCAAGGCGGCGGTCGACGCGATCGTGAACGCCTACCGGGAGTACTACGCGGGGATACGGACCCCGCCCGCCATGGAGGATTTCTTCGCGCTGGAGATCGGGCGCCTGCAGGACGAGATCGAGTTCTGGCGCGCCCGCAAGGAGAAGATACTCAAGGA
>DHHB01000047.1:33238-38002 GCA_002403075.1 bacterium UBP1_UBA4783
GGCTCCGCTCGAGCACCGTCGAGGAGCTCGCCGCGGCCTCGAGCGGGCTCACCGATTCCCAGATCGAGACGGCGGTCATATCGGACCTGCGCGTCAAAATCCACAACCTCGCGATGCAGGAATCGGAGCTCGCGGCGAAGTTCACCGACCGGAACCCCGAGATCATACGGGTGCGCAGCCAGCTCGAGGACGTCCACGCGATGCTCTCGAAGGAAGTCGACACGCAGATCCTCATCAACCGGATGCAGCTCGACGTTCTCACGGAGCGCGAGACGATGATCCGCGGGCTCCTCGGTGGGCTCGCGGCGCAGCGGGAGGCGTATCCGCAGAAAGAGGTGGAGCTCGAGCGCGTGCAATCGACGCTCGGGAAGCTCCAGTCGACGTACGAGGACGTGGTCGACCAGCACATGTCCGCGAGGATCAAGGTCGCGAGCAACCCGGAATGGACGATAACGATCCTCAATCCGGCGAGCGACGCGTATCGAAAAACGACGCGCGATTACGTGCGACTCGCGCTCGGACCCCTCTTCAGCCTCGTCGTGGCGCTCGGGCTCGCGTTCTTCGTGGACAACCTCGACCACTCCATCAAGAGCATCGCCGAGGCCGAGGAGAATCTGGGGCTCCCGGTCCTCGCCAATTTTCCCGAGACGAACAGGAAATGACGGGTCATGTACGAGGAATTCTTCGGGTTCAAGGAACTGCCGTTCAACGTGACGCCCGATCCGCGTTTCCTCTACCGGAGCGTGAGCCACCGCGACGCGCTCGCGTACATCACGTACGGCGTCTTTCAGCGCAAGGGGTTCGTCGCGATGACGGGGGAGGTGGGCGTCGGCAAGACGACGGTGGTCGGCGCCTTCATCGATCTCTTCGAGCCGTCGCTCGAGGTCGCGTTCGTCTTCTCGACGAAGTTCCCCTTCGAGCAGCTCCTCTTCCTCATCTGCAAGGATTTCGGGCTGTCGGCCGACGGCCTCAACAAGGCCCAGATGCTGCTGCTTCTGAACGAGTTCCTCATCCGGCAGAACGAGGACAACCGGAACGCCGTTCTCATCATCGACGAGGCGCAGAACCTGAGCCCCGACGTGCTCGAGGAGCTCCGCATGCTCTCGAACCTCGAGACGCGCGACCGGAAACTCCTCCAGATCATGCTCGTCGGGCAGCCCGAGCTCGAGACGCTGCTCAACATGAACGAGCTCCGGCAGCTCCGGCAGCGCATACCGGGCATCTGCCGCATATCGATGCTCAACCGCGAGGACGTGGAGAACTACATCCGCTACCGCCTCGACGTGGCGGGAGGGCGCGGCAACGGCGTGCATTTCACCTCCGATTCGTTCGACGAGATCTACCATTACTCGGGCGGCATCCCGCGCCTGATAAATATCCTCTGCGACCGGGTGTTGCTCGTGGCGTACGTGGCCGATACGCGCGTCGTCGACGGCCGTCTCGTGCGGGAGGGGATCCGGGATCTCGAATCGCCGGGCGTATCGTCCGGCAGGCACCGCGTCGCGAAGCCGCGAGCCTAGCGCCGCCGGGCCGAGCGGGGAGTTCGGCATGAGCAAGATATACGACGCCCTGCGAAGGGCCGAAAAGGACCGCGGAAGACCGCGGCCGAAGGAGCGCGAGACGCAGCCGCGTCCCGCGCGGGTCTCGGAGGGGACGCGCGTTCTCACGGGCATGGACGAGCGGTTCCGCCGCTCGCTCCTCAACCTCAAGAACGCGATCGACTCCGAGATGAAGGCAAAGGATTCCCGCGTCGTGCTCTTCACGAGCGCCGTGCGCGGCGAGGGCAAAACGACGATCGTCGCCTCGCTCGCGCGGATCCTCTCGCTCGGCGATTCGCAGAAGACGCTGCTCGTCGATTGCGCGATCCGCGATCCTCAGCTCCACCGGCTCTTCGGAACGGGCAACACGAAGGGCATCGTCGAGCATCTCTCCGGCCGCGCCTCCCTCGCCGACGTCGTGCGATCGGTCGACGAAGGGGTGCTCGATCTCGTGCCGGCGGGATCGTGCGAGGACGCCGACGCGGTGCAGCCGCTCTTCGCCTCGGACGCCTTCCGCCTCTTTCTCAAGGAAGCCGCGTCCCGGTACGACTACGTGCTCGTCGATTCCTCGGCGGTGCTCGAATCGCCTGAAACGGCCCTCATCGGCTCGCGCGTGGACGGGATCGTTCTCGTCGTTCACGCCGCGAAGACGCGGCGCGAGGTCATCAAACGGGCGATGCTGATGGTGCAGAAGCTCGACGGCGCGTTCATCGGCACCGTTCTCAACAAGAAAAAGTACTACATCCCCGAGCGCATCTACCGACGGGTGTGACACGCGCCGTGACTCGAACCCCCGAGTGGTGGCAGCAAAGATCCCCGGCGTTTCTCGCCTCCTGCGCGCGCCTCGTCGAGGAGCGCGTCGGCGCGGACCGTCTGCGCGGTCTCGTTCTCTGCGGGAGTTTCGCGTCCGGGGACGAGTCGATCGTTCTCGAAACGGAGCCGCCGATCCTTCTCTCGGACGTCGATCTCGCGGCGGTCGTCGCCTCCCTCGCCGATCTCGAGCGTTGGGGGCCGCGCCGGGTCGAGCTCGGCGCCGCCTGCGAGGCGCTGCTGCCGGAGGTCCGTTTCGCGGGTCGCGTGGACGTGGGGATCATGCTGCCCCGCGATCTCGCCGCGCTTCCGGCGCGGCCGGGCGTTCTCGACATGAAGAGCGCGGGGCGCGTCCTCGCGGGCGATCCGGAGATCCTCTCGGCCGTGCCCGCGTACGGGCCGCGGGACGTTCCCGCCCGCGAGGCGGTGATACTCGTCGAGAACAGGATCGCGGCGCTCCTCGGTCTCGCGGCGGCGTCCGCCGGACCGGCGGGCGATGAGTGGTACCGCTTCCGGTACGAGATCGCGAAGGTGTACACGGACGTCGCCGCGGCGGCGCTCTCCCTCGCGGGCTCCTACCGCGCGGGATACGCCGAGCGCGCGAGGATCGTTTCGGCCGCCGCGGGAGACGCGGGCTCGCTTCTCGGCAGGCTCGTCGACGAGCCGCTCGCGCGGCGGATCGCGTCGTGGACGCGTTTCAAGATCGCGCCCTCGCGGGAGAGCGCGGCGGGAGCGGACGAGGGGGGCGGGGCGGAGGCGGCGTGGGAACGCGCGGCGTCCGACATCGAGCGCTTCCGCGCTCTCGCCGCGTCCGTCGCGGTATCGGGGGAAGCGGGGCTTTCGCGGCCTCCCTCCGCCGAGAGACTGGCGAAGGCCGGCAGGCGCGCCGGAACGGCGCGAGACCGGCTGAGGAGCTGGCGCGGATACCTCGCGCCTCTCGGCGCGCGGCGGGCGCTCGAGATCGCGATCGCGCGCGGCGCGGGGATGCTCGCGGCGTTTCCGGACGACGTCGTGCGAGAGCACGCGGCGCGCCTCCTTTCGCACCGTGTGCGCCGCGGGGCGGGCGCGCCGGTCGTTCGTCCACCCGGCGGCTTTCCCTACCGCGCGGCAGGGTGGAACGAGGCCGCCTCGCAGCTCTCCGCCGCGTGGCGAGGGATCGTGTTCGGACGCGAGGACTCCTAGGATATGATCGAACGGACGATCGTCATACTGATAGACGCCCTCGGCTTCGAGCTCTGCCGCGCGCGCGGATTCGCTCCGGCGGGGCTCGATCGCCGCGCGAGGGTGCGGACGGTGCTCGGATTTTCGCAGGCCGCGATCGCGACGATCCTCACGGGCCTCTCGCCGGCCGAGCACGGCCTGTGGATGATGTACGCCTTCCGTCCGGAAGGGGGGCCGCTGCGGTGGCTGCGTCTTCTGCCGCGCTCGGTGTCCGCGCGGCGGCGGTGGCTTCGAAGGCTCATGGAATGGAACCTTCGCCGCGTGCACGGGGTGCGCGGCTACTTCAGCCTCTACGACGTTCCGCGCGAGATTCTGCCGTACCTCGATCTCCCCGCTCGCGGCGACATATTCGCTCCCGGCGGAGCCGCTCCGGCCAAAACGGTGCTCGACGAGCTCGCGGACGCCGGGACGCCGGCGCGCGTGTGGGACTACCGGGTCGACGAGGAGCGATCCTTCGACGAGCTCGAAACCGCGGTTTCGGGTGGATGCGGGCGCTTTTTCCTTCTCTACGCGGCGGGTCTCGACTCCGATCTCCACCGGTACGGCACGGGCGACGGACGGGTGGCGTCGCGGCTCGAACGGTACGGGCGGCGCATCGAGCGGATCTCGGACGCCGCGCGGCGCTCGGGCGGCGCGCGGATCTTCGTACTGGGCGATCACGGCATGTGCGACGTTCGTTCGCGCGTCGACCTCATGCCGGGCGTCGGACGCCTCGGCCTCTCGATCCCCGGCGACTACATCCCGTTCTACGATTCGACGATGGCGCGCTTCAGGGTGTTTTCCGCTTCCGCCCGCGCGCGGCTCGAGGAGCTGCTCGCCGCCGCTCCCGGCGGGCGACTGCTCGGCGAGGAGGAGATGCGCTCTCTCGGCGCCGGGGGCGCGGGAGGCAGGTTCGGGGATCTCGTGTATCTCGCCGATCCCGGCGTCGTCATCGCGCCGAGCCACATGGGCGCGGGCGCCGTCGCCGCCATGCACGGCTACCATCCCGACGCGGAGGATATGTACAGCGTCATGTTGTCGAACGCGCCGCTTCCCGGAGATGAAACGGCGCTCGCATCCGTCGCCGGCGCGATCCTCCCCGGGTTCGTTCCCGCCGGGGGGGTGGGGCCGTGACGATCGAGAAGGTCGCGCGGGCCATGCCCTGGAGCCTCGGCGCGCGCATGCTCGCGTTCGCCGCGGGGTTCGTCGCGAACGT
>DHHB01000057.1 GCA_002403075.1 bacterium UBP1_UBA4783
CTACCGCAGCATGACCATCTTCTTGGTCTGGCTGAAGTCCTTGGTCTCCATCTTGTAGAAGTAGATGCCGCTCGCGACGGAGCCGCCGCGGTCGTTCATACCGTCCCAAGCGACGTTGTACGAACCGGCATCCTTCACGCCCTCGACGAGCGTGCGCACGAGCTGTCCCGCGACGTTGTAGATCTTCAACGTCATGAAGCCCTTCTCCCGCATGTCGAACCGGATGGTCGTCGACGGGTTGAAGGGGTTCGGGAAGTTCTGCGCGAGCGCGTAGGCCGACGGAGTCTTCGCGTCGGTGACGTCGCTGTTCGTCGGAGCCTGCATCCAGGTGAACACGTCCTTCGCGATCTCGAAGCGATCCTGCGGCGACGCGTTCGTGTCGTCGCGGAGGTACATATAGCTGAAGCTGAACCACATCGTGCGGACGTCGTAGCCGCCGCTGTTCGTGCTCTGCGCCTGTATCGCCGCGTAGTAGTTCGATCCCGCGTACGACGGATACTGAAGGGCGTAGGCGCCGTTCGCCGTCTTCTCGAGGATGTCGAACTGGTTGATGATGAAGCAGCCGCCGAACGCGTAGCATTTGTCGGGCGAGCCGCCGTGGTAGAAGATGCCCTCGGGATCGCCGGTGAGGAGCGGCGACACGACACCGCCGCCGGTACGGCCGCCGGTGAGGTTGTAGTAGCTCTCGTCGACGAAGTCGACGCCGCACCGCGTGCTCATGAGACCGATCGCCTGCGCCGAACCGCAGATGTCGAGATCGTTGGCGACCTCGTCCCCGAGGACCCAGAGTCCGCACGAATGCTCGGAGAGGTTCATCCAATCGATGAGCATCTGGCAGTCGTTGCTCTTGTCGCTGTTCGGGGTGCCGTCGCTGATCGTGACGGAGTTGAGGTTGCCGCAATCCCAAACGATGATGTCGTACTGGTCGGTCATGTGCTTGTTCTTGGCGCGGCTGCCGGGGCCGTTCGAGATCCCCGAGGACGGCGCGTTCACGTCGTAGCGGTCGGGCTGATTGTTCACGGGGAGGACCGCCTCGAACACCGGATCCCAGTAGCTCTGCACGTTTCCGACGAAGGTGCCGCGTCCCTCGAAGTCGTCGACGAAGAGCACGTTGCTGTTCTGCGTCGGCAGACAGGTGAACTCGAAGAAGGGACCGGCGCCGGTCCGCCCGACCCACCGCGGGATGGTCGATTCGACGCCCGAGTTGTCCTTCGCCTTGAAGTAGTACTCGATCACGTAGCCGCGGGTGAAGAGCGCGTCGTTGAGGTCGACCATGTAGCGCCCCGCGACGGTCCCGGCCCCCGTGCGCGCGGTGTCGCACTGGATGATCGTCCACGTGCCGTTATCGCTCACGTACCGGAAATTGAGGGTCGAGGGCGGCGTGCCGTACTGGACACTGCCCGCGAGCTGCGAGCCCGCGATCTGCGCCGGCTTCGCCGCGTCCCTGCCGACGTAGGTGCACTTCACGTGCAGGTACACGGCCGGGCCGCCCGCCGGATCGGCCGCGATGCCGCCGCCGAGCGGCGCGGTGCAGTCGACCACGATCGAATCGCCCGGACGGAGGTTCGGGCTGTTGTTCGGCAGCAGGTCGTTGCCGCAATCGGCGCGGACCAGGCTCTCGATGTTGAACTCGTCGGCGGGAAAGTTGTCCTGGAACAGATCGATCCTGTCGTCGCGGCTCGACCACTGCGGTCCGGCGGTTTTATAGCGCTCGAGCCGGATGTTGTCGACCCACGGCGACGGCGTGTGCGCCGCGCAGTTGCCGAACTGGTTGTACCAGACCGAGCACATGTCGTGCGTTCCCAGGGCGACCTGCACGAGGTTGCTCGAGAGGAGGTCGCTCACGTTGAAGAGACTGAATATGTAATCCTGATCCTCTCCGTAGTACACGAAGTTGCGGTCGAGCCACTGGCCCGGACACCCGTCCACGATGTTTCTCACGTTCCACCGGTAGTAGACGAGGTTGAGCTGGGGCAGATCGCGGTACACGGTGAACCGGAGCTGCGCGCCGCCGAGGAGCGGCAGATCCCCCGGAGGGATCGTGCCGTTCTGGACGTTGCTGTTGTTCGTCGTGTACTTCGTCATGTCGATGACGGGAGATACGACGAAGTCCTGCTGACAGGGGTTCGTGATGCCGCCGAGACCCGCGCAGAAGGGGGTGTCGTAGAGGCCGGGGTAGCTCGAGCTCGGGTTGGGCGAGCCGACGAAGAACACGACCTGCGTGGCGAAGTTGTCGCCGCACGGATCCTTGTCGGCGAGGTTGTTCCTGAGGCCGGAGTACCTGCCGTAGGCCGCCTGCGGCACGCCCATCCAGACCCCCGCGGTCGTCGCTCCGACCGGAACCGCCTCGAAGTCCTGATAGAGGTTGAGGCTCGCGGCGTCGCGGATGCGCAGCTCGTCGACGATGCAGCCGCCGTCCGTGTTCCAGAGGCCGTCCTCGTCGCTCCACGCGCCGTCGGCCGTGAAGTGGAAGCGGAGCTTCGTGCGCGCCTGCGTGAGGGGCAGGAAGTGCGTGGCCACGCTGTCGCCGAAGCCGTCGTAGGTGGCGATCGTCTGCCAGTTGCCGCCGCCGGCGTCGTAATCCACGTAGGTGTAATCGAAAGACGGCTCCGAATCCCACGTGATGTGGTAATCGAAGGTGATGGCGCCGACGAAGGAGATGGCGCTCGTGATCAGCATCTGGTCCCACGAGTTGCCGTAGCCCGGCGCTCTGAGCCACGAGCAGAGGTACGGATCGCTCGAGTTGGCGCGGACGCCGCACCACATCGACCTTGCTCCCTGGATCGGCACGAGGCCGCCGAAGCTGCCGCCGCCGAGCCCGGAGAAGTCGTCGACGTGGAAGAAGGTGTCGGCCTGGGCCGTGAAATCGACCCGCGTAAATCCTTGCCAGTTATTCGTTTCGAAGGTGTACCAAACGAGGCAGTAGGTGTCCACCGCCGCGGTCTCATAGAGGCCGCGGAGCCCCGGATCGATCTCGCCGAGCGGCTGCTCGCCCATGTCGCGCATCGGGCGCAAACCGGGATTCGCGACGTCGCGCGCCGCGACCGATCCCCAGAGGAGGGCGACGAGACACAAACTGAGTAGCAGAACGGAAGACTTCTTCATAGCTGATTCCCCCCATGCTATGAAATGTGAACCATTAGATGCGAGTAATTTACGTATCCCCGGATTCGGTTCGCACACCACCTCCTCTGGGCTGTCCGGGCAGACCGGTGGCATCGCCGGGGCTCCGGACGCAAAAACGCTGCGGTGGGTGGGGGGTCTTCACGTGGGGGTAGAACGGTGGGGAACAGAGTGGGTATCGGGGTCTCTTCTCTATCTAAATATGCGGGGCGATCCCACGCTTGTCAAATTTATTTACGCCGGAGGGATCACTTTTGTTCCAAGAAAATGCGGGCTTGGCTCGGCGGGGCGAACCTGTTATCTTCCAGCGGTCGCTTCGCGGAGGTGAAATCGATGCGGGAAAAGGTAGAAGAGATCCTCAATCAGATCCGGCCGAGCCTTCAGGCGGACGGCGGAGACGTCGAGCTCGTGGACGTCGTCGACGGCGTCGTGAAGCTGCGGCTCAAGGGCGCCTGCGCCGGCTGTCCGATGTCCCAGATGACGCTGGCGTTCGGNNGACGGTTCGGCCTAACGCAAGTATTCACAAGTCATTATGCGGCCCTGCCGGTGCGGGGCCGCTTTCTTTTTGTCACGGTTCTTGCATGAGTCTCGTCCGGCGAACGACAGCGCGGGAACGGACGGTTCCCCGCACCGGGAGGATTGCATTATGCGACGCGCATACGGCGTTTTTCCCCGGCATCCGCGCCGGCACGCGGCCCGGAGATCGATCCTGCGCCGCCTCGGCGACGCCGGATTCACCCTGCTCGAGCTCTTTATCGTGATCGAGATCATAGGATTTCTCGCGACGATCGTCATGTCGAACTACATCCGCTCCAAAAAGGCGGCGGAAGTCGCGGTCGTCGTGCAGAACATACGGAACGTTCAGATCGCGCTGACCTCGTACTACGTCATGGAGAACGCGTATCCCGCGACCCTCAATAAGATCTGGCTCGATTTCTACCATGGCCGGGTCGTCGAGGATCTCGACTACTGCACGAACGGCACGGGCGAGGGCGATTGGAACTTCTTCGTGAGCAACGATCCCGACATCCGCTTCAACGGTCCGAGCGCGGACCAATACGCGGTAAAGAGCAAGAAGAACCTTCTTCCGTACGCTCTGTACATCTACGGGGACGCGGCGACGGCCGCGAGGATTATCCACTGACGAGCGGCGCGAGCGACGAGCGCGGCCGGCGGGAGCCCGAGAGGCTCCCGCCGGTTTTTTTTCGCCTCTTCCCGACCGGTTCCCGCTTGAGCGCCGCGGCGCGCTGGTGTAGCGTGGTTCGCGCGCGGAGCGCGGACCCGCCGCGCGGAGGGAGAGGACGGCATGGGAACAGGGACGATCGTCGCGGCGCTCATCGCGGCAATGATGCCGCCTGCGGCGGGAACTGCCGGGAGGATCGGCATGGAAAACGTCATGAAGCTCCACCGCGGAGCGCTCGTGTTCGACGCCCACTGCGACACGGCGATGCGGCTCGTCGGCGAGGATCCGATCGATCTCGGCGAGCGTTCGACCGACGGACACATCGACCTTCCCCGGGCGCTCGAGGGCGGGCTCGGCGCTCAGATCTTCGCCGTCTGGGTCTCTCCGCAGATGCCGGAAACCCTCTACGCGCGGCGCGCCGGAGCGATGATCGACGCCCTCCACGAGCAGGCGCGGCTGCATGCGGACCGCATGGAGATCGCTCTCGACGGACGCGACGTGAAACGGATCGCGAAGCGGGGAAAGCTCGCCTCGATCGTCGGCATCGAGGGCGGGCACGTCGTCGGCGACGATCCGGCCGCGCTTCTCGGCTTCTACGAGCGCGGCGTGCGGTGCGTGACGCTGACGTGGATGAACACGAACAAATTCGCCGATTCCTCGGACGACACGACGCTGTGGCACGGGCTCAACGACCGCGGCCGAGAGATCGTGCGCGAGATGGACCGGCTCGGCATGATCGTCGACTGCGCGCACGTCTCCGAAGAGACGCTCCGCGACGTGCTCGCCGTGACGAAGCGCCCCGTCATCGTGTCCCACTCGTGCATGCGCGCCCTCTGCGACATCCCCCGGAACGTGAGCGACGACGCGCTCCGGGCCGTCGCCGCGAACGGCGGCGTCGTCTGCGTCAATTTCTTCGCCGGCTTTCTCGACAAGGGGTACTACGACCGCGTGAGCGTGCTCTGGAAGAAATACCGCGAGCTCGCGCGCGAGCTCGCGCCGGAGCACGACGGGAACTACGAACGAGCGTGGCGAGCGGTGGCGCCGGAGCTCGAGAGGGAAACCGCCGCGATACCGCCGGTGCCCCTCTCGCGCCTCGTCGATCATATCGACCACGCGGTCAGAGTCGCGGGAGTCGATCACGTGGGGCTCGGATCGGATTTCGACGGCATCTCGACGCCCCCCGCCGGACTCGAGGACGTTTCGAAGCTCCCGGCGGTCACCGAGGAGCTCGCGAAGCGCGGCAACGCGAAACGAGACATCGAGAAGATACTCGGCGGCAACCTTCTGCGCGTCGTCGAGAAGGCGATGCGCTGACGCGCCGCGCCGCCGCGAACGGCACCCGTCAGAACGCCGAGAGCGTCTCGTCGAACGCCGATTCGCCTCTTCCCGCGAGCAGCTTCCCGAGCGTCCGCGCGACGCCGACGGGGCCGTCGCCGAGGTCGAAGCTCCCGAAGAACCCCGGAAACGCCTTGAAATAGACCGTGCGGTAATCGCGCTCTATCCCCGCGCGCCTCGCGGCGTCTGCGACGGCGGCCGAAACGCCTCCGAGCTCGTCGACGAGCCGCAGCTCGAGCGCCTGGGTGCCGAGATACACGCGCCCGCCGCCTATCTCCTTCACGCGCTCGGGCGTCAGGCCCCGCGCGGCGGCGACGCTTTCGACGAAGAGATCGTACAGCCCCTCGATGTGGGCGTCGAGCAGATCTCGCTCCTCGCCGGTCATGCGGCGGCTCCACGAGAGGGCGTCCGCGTGCTCGCCCCGCTTGTAGGTTTCGTTGGTGACGCCGATCTTTTCGTAGAGCCGCTCGATCACCGGCTTGAACCAGACGACGCCGATGCTCCCCGTGATCGTGAAGGGATCGGCGAAGATCCGGTCGCCGTACATCGCGATCCAGTATCCGCCCGAGCCCGCGACGCTCCCCATCGAGACGACGACCGGGAGCTTGTCCTCCGTTTGTATCCGGCGGATCTCCTCGAGGATCTCGTCGCTCGCGAGAGCCGAGCCGCCGCCGCTGTCGACGCGGAGCACGATCGCCCGCACGCCGGGATGCTTCGCCGCCGCCTTGAGCTGCCGGACGACCGTCGCCGATCCCATCGTGCGCGATCCGTTCAGGGGGCTGCGGCCGCTCTTGCCCGGTTCGATGCCTCCGTACGCGCCGACGATCGCGACGGCGGGCGCCGGACGCCAGCGCTCGGTGCAGTAGATCCGCGCTCCGATGCGGGAGGTCTCGAGCCGCTCGGGGCGCCTCGCCGAGACGAGCCTGCCGAGCTCCGTTTTCGCGTCGCGTTCCCAGCCCACGGCGTCGATGAGACCCGCGGCGACGAGCTCTTCCGGACGGAAGACCCTGCCGTCGGCGAGCTCCGTCACTTTTTCCACGGCGAGCCCGCGTCCCTCGGCGATCCCCTCGACGAGGAGCCGGTAGCTCTCGTCGACGAGCGAGCGGATCTCCTCGGCCTGCGCGGCGGTCGTCGTGTCGGTGTAGAGGGTGTGGAAGGTCGATTTGTATTCGCCGGCCGTGTCGTAGTCGAAATCGACGCCGAGCTTGCCGAAGAGCCGCTTCATGCGGTTGAGCTCGAACGAAACGCCGATGAGCCCCACCGTGCTCGTGCGCGGCGCGACGATCCGGTGCGCGGCGGAGGCGAGGTAGAGCTCCTCCGACGAGCCTCCCTCGCCGAGGTGGGCGACGACGGGTTTCCCCGCCTCACGCACGGCGAGGACCGCCCGTCGTATCTCCGAGAGGTTGCCGCTCACCGGTCCGATGAATCCCCCGCGGAGGGGCCCTATCGTGAGGAGAAGCCCCTTCACGTCCTCGTCCGAGCGGACGCTTTCGAGCTCGCGAAGGAGGGCGTGGAGATCCTTCGAGCCTCCCCTGAGCGCGAAGCCTCCTCCCTCGTCGAGATAGTCTCCGTCGATCGAGATCTCGGCGTATCGCTTCGGCTGGGCGAACGATTCCCTCGCGTGGGCTCGGGCGCTTTCGTAGCCGAGGCTCCAACGGCCGTGGTCGAGATCGCCGTCCGCCGCCGCGCGCCCCTGCGCGCGCAGCCGGGCGGAGCCGAGGCTCACCGCGATCCCGGCCGTGTACTCCTCGTAGGGATCCGAACCGGCCCAAGCGAAGTCGCGCCGGTACGAGCCGAAGATCTCCACGCCTTCGAGCGCCCTCATCCTGCCGCCGAAGAGCCAGCCGGGCCTTCTTTTGTCCCACACTTCGGCCTGCGCCGAGAGGGTGAGGCGCTCCTCGACCGGCCGCAGCGAGACGCCTCCGATAAAGGATTGCCCGAGCGCTTTCACGGGGCCGCGGAAGGGATCGAGGGCTTCGCCGTCCGAAAAGGACGGCTCGTTCACGTTCTTCCACACGCCGGCGACCGACATCGAGCGGCTCGGCCGGATCGTGAGCCCGAGGTCGATCGTGAAAGGCGAGCGGTTCGCGAACGGCATGTCCGTATGGTGCCACTTGAACGAGGCGCCGAAGCTCGCCGCGCGCGAGAGTTTCGCCGCGACGCCGGCGAGATACGTGTTCGAGACGAACGATCCGCCGTTCGCGCTCGTCAATCCGAGGGCGAAGCCGTTCCACGCCGTAGCCGCGTTCACCTCGGCGATGCGATCGTACAGGTAGGTGCCCTGAAGCAGCGACGTGGCGTAGCGCTTCCACGCGAGCCCGGCCGGATTCACATAGACCGCCGACGCGTCGTCGGCGTCGGCGACGAAGCGGTTCGCCTCGAGCTCGCTTCGAAGCAAAGGCGAGAGCGGTTCCGCGGCGTTCGGCGTCTGAGCGCAAACGGCGGCCGCGAAGACCGCCTGCCCGAGCGCGATGATGATTCCGATGGCGAAAAAGCGTCTCACCTGCACGATGCGCCTCCTTGAACAATGAATCGTCGCCGCCGGTTGTCTTCGACCGCATTCGGCGATCCGCCGGCGCGCGGCGAAGTATATCAGCGTTCCAGGGATTTCGCCTAGCGGGAGTGCCCGTTTTCGCTCCTACGAAAGGGGGCTCGGAATCGTTTCCACATCATAAAGCGAATCGCTATATTATGAAGGAGACGTTCGTAATACGATGTAATATGAATTATTACAAAGAGTTGCGTCTTGGCGGCGGACCGTTCTCTCCCAGGGGACGAGTAGATTCTCCATGAACGAATCGACGGAAAGGTGCGTTTGCACAACTACCATAATATAAAGGAAATAGCCTATTGACCCGAGCCCCGGAATATGAGAGAATAATGGGGCTGTAAAATGCTGTGTACGGGCTGTCGTCAAACGTTTACAGAACGGATGGGAGGGCATGCGTACTCGAAAATCCGGTAGGGAAGGATTACACCTTGCCAGCGGAATGTTCGCTGCGTTCTTCACGCTCGCGATGATCGTCGGCCTCTCGGCGGCGGACGGCGCGGCAGCCGCGGGAACGGGCATCCTCAAGGGCAAGGTATACGACTTCACGACGGGCAAGCCCGTCCCGAACGCTCTCGTCGCGATTCAGGGAACGACGAGGAGCGTGCTCGCCGATAAGAACGGCGTCTTTCAGATCGAGCTCCCCGAGGGAACCTACGGGATCTCGATCCTCAAGGATGAGTACTACAACACCTGCTATCAGGACATCGTGATCGACAGCGGCAAGATCACGACCTACAAGTGCGAGCTCGTCGGCGGGGATCCGCGCCAGCAGTTCTTCTTCTCGATCGGCGGCATCACCGTGCTCGACAAGCGGGACATCCTTCCGGACAAGATCGAGACGACGCACGAGATATCGAGCGCAGAGATAGAGCACTACCTCTCGACAAGCCTCGGAGACATCATGGATCTCGTACCCGGGATCGAGCGCACCAAGTCGCCGGGCCTCTCGAAGATGAACCAGCTCGATCTGCGCGGGACGGGCCAGCTCACCGGCGACGAGCAGACCGCCGCCCGGTTCGGAACGAAGATCATCATCGACGACATCACGATTTCGAACAACGCGAACATGCAAACCGGCACGGGAACGGCCGTCGCCACGGTGAACTCCTACTCGGGATCGGGGATCGATCTCCGGACGATCCCCGCGGACAACATCCAGGGGGTCGAGGTCGTCACGGGCGTTCCGTCGGTCGAGTACGGCGACCTCACGACGGGGCTCGTCAAGGTGAAAACGAAGATCGGGCGACAACCGATGCGGCTCAAACTCAAAACGAACCCCGACACGAAGGAAGCGAACCTGAACGGCGGAAGAAACATCTTCGGCCACACGAGCGTTTCCTACAGCGCGAACTACGCGTGGAGCATCAGGGACGTCCGCCTCGACGGCGACGAGTACGCCCGCTACAACGGCCAGCTCAACTTCAAGAACACCTTCCGCGGCGGCACGCTGAACATCCTCAACAAGCTCTACTACACCGGCGTCGCCGACGAGTACGATCTCACGGGCCGCGATCCCCTCGGGCGCATCCAGTCGAACAAGGACAAGACGTACATCTACGGCCACGCCGTCGATTTCAAGCCGACCAAGGATACGAAGGTGGAATGGACGGCGAACGTCAACTACACGAAGCGCGACGCCTTCAGCCAGAGCCTCGTCGGATCGGACGTGCGCGTTCTTTCGTCGTCGCTGGAGCCGGGAACGTTCGAGGGCTTCTTCGACGCCGGCGCCTACACCTCGAGGATCTGGACCCGCGGAGAGGAATGGAGCCTCAACGCGAAGCTCAACCTCCGCGCCGACTTCAGCCTGCTGCGCCTCAACAACGCGTTTCTCATGGGCGGCGAGTACAGCTACGACGACAACGTCGGGCAGGGGAAGATCTTCAACCCCTTGAAGCCGCCGAGCGGGAATCTCGGCCAGCGCCCGCTGCCGTTCGACGCGAGCCCGGCCCTCAGGAGCGCCAACGTCTACGTCGAGGACAACGTCAACGGCTTCCTCTTCATGAGGCCCTACAACGTGACGCTCGGGCTCCGGTACGAGATGTACACGCCGGAGAAGCTCCACCTCGACGGCCTCTTCAACGAGAAGGGCGTCGTCGAATCCCGGAACGGCACCTTCCTCAACCCGCGCTTCCGGCTCAAGTTCGAGCCGCGCGACGGCACGCAGCTGCGCATGGGCTGGGGAAAGAGCTCCAAGATGCCCTCGATGCGCGACATGTACCAAGGGCCGCAGTACATCGACGTCGTGGAGCGCAACGTCTCCCCGCCCGATTCGGTGCCGCTCGTCTCCACGTACATTTGGGACTTCGATACGAGCGACGTTCTCGGTTATCAGGAGGAGAAGGCCGAGATTTCGTTCGACCAGAAGTTCGGCCCCGTCGGCTTCATCCTCACCGGCTGGATGAGCCGCGCCGAAGGCATTCCCCGCGACGAGCAGGCGCCCCTGACGTTCTACCGCTACGAGTGGACGGACTGGCCGAACGACGGCGGCCAAAGCGCCATCGACACCTTCTATCAGGAGTCGTCGAAGACCTCGTTCTTCAGATACGCGGGCAAGTACCGCAAGCAGGGCATCGAGTTCATGATCGTGACGAAGCGCATCGAGAGGCTCTCGACCACGTTCCGCGTCGCCTCCTCCTACGTCAAGTCCCAGTCGGGCGCCGAGGGCGTCTACATGGGGTCGCCGAAGTACAATCAGGCCCTCGGGCGGACGATCTATCCCTACTATTTCTACACCGAGGGATGGGGCAAGAAGATGATCGTCGACTACAGCGCCGACTGGCTCATCAAGAAGCTCGGGATGTGGGTCACCTTTTTCGTGCAGCAGACCCTGTTCGATTCGGACCTCAACTACATCGATCCGATCCTGTACTCGCCGGCGTACTATGACCCCGTCGAGGGACGCACCGTGAGCCTCACGCGCGAGGAGGCGGGCGCGATCGGACTGATCCGCACGTACGACAACCCGACGTGCGATCTCGAGGTCACGAAGCGCCCGAACGACCGCTATCTCTTCAACATCAACGTATCGAAGTCGATCGGCCGCGGCGCGGAGATATCATTCTTCGTGCACAACGTTTTCGACGATCAGGCGATATACAAGGATTGCTACAAGAGGTATCAGGTGCGAAACCCGAACATCTTCTACGGCGTCGAGTTCAGCATGATCCTCGACAACCTCTGGCAGCGGGTATCCGCGGAGGCCGCGGAATGAGAACGAAGCGCATTTTCGCGATCGTGCTGGCCGCCGCGGCGCTCGCAGCGGGCTGCGGGAAGGAGCGTCCCGACCGGCTCGATGGCACCGGAACGATCGTCGTCGCCGTGACCGACACGTCGGGCTTCTTTCCGGGCAGCGTCCTCGGGGAGCCGTTTTTCATGGACAGCGTCGAGGTGAGCGTTCAATCCCGCACGCACATGTTCACGGCCTCGCGTATGACCGGCGAGACCGGCGTCGCCGTCTTCGAGGAGCTCGCCTCCGGGACGTATTCGGTGTTCGTGCGGCGCGAAGTGAGCGTGGGACCGAACAAGATCGTCTTCACCGGGTTCGGCGACCTCGGCCTCTCCGGAGAGGAGACGGTGTCCGATACGATCCTCGCGAAGACCGTCGCGGTGAGCAACCTCATGATCAACGAAGTGTTTTACGCGGGGTCCTGCGCGAGCTCGTACTATTTCTACGACCAGTACGTCGAGCTCTACAACGCCTCGAACGACACCCTCTATCTCGACAACGTCATCCTGACGCGCCAGCTCGGAACGATCGATCCCGACATGGAGATCAAGGATTACGTGCGGGCGATCTACGCCTTCCAGCTTCAGGGGACGGGCCGGCAGTGGCCGATCGCTCCGGGGCGGTACGTCGTCGTCGCGGCCGACGCGGTGAACCACCGCGTCTACTGCGCCAACTCGCCCGACCTCAGCAAGGCCGATTACGAGTGCTTCAACGCGCAGGGCAACGACTACGACAATCTCCAGGTGCCGAACTTCGAGAGCATCATCCCGGGGCGCACGACCGACTACCTCATCAACCTCGTCCACAACGCGGTCGTGATCGCCACCGGCGAGGAGTACACGATCGACGAGAACAACTACATGTTTCTTCCGATCTACACGGTGATCGACGGCGTCGAGTACAGCGCGAATCCGGCCGCCGCGAAGGAGCTCACGGTGCGGGTCGACGCGGGGTTCGCGGGGGTCGGCGTGACGAGGTACAGCGCCACGTCCGTCGAGCGGCGCGAGCCGGGCCTCGATACGAACAATTCGACGTTCGATTTCGTCAATATTTCCCCCATGACGCCGGGGTACTTTCACGGTTCTCCGGCGTGGATGAGATGGCGATGAGGAGATACTGCGTGATCGCGATATGCGCCGGCATGATGCCGGCCGCCGTCTCCTGCGGCATCGAGAAGCCGGAGAACGCCGACGGTAAGGGGTCGATCGTCGTCGCCGTGACCGACACGTCGGGCTTCTTTCCGGGCAGCGTCCTCGGAGAGCCGTTCTTCATGGACAGCACCGAGGTGAGCGTTCAATCCCGCACGCACATGTTCACGGCCTCGCGTATGACCGGCGAGAGCGGCGTCGCCGTCTTCGAGGGACTCGCCTCCGGGACGTATTCGGTGTTCGTGCGGCGCGAGGTGAGCGTGGGACCGAACAGGATCGTGTTCACGGGATTCAGCGATCTTCGGCTCGCCGGAGAGGAAACGGCGACCGACACGATTCTCGCGAAGACCATAGCCGTCAGCAATCTCATGATCAGCGAGGTGTTTTACACCGGCTCCTGCGCGAGCTCCTACTATCTATACGACCAGTTCGTCGAGCTCTACAACGCCTCGAACGACACTCTCTACCTCGACGACATCATCCTGACGCGCCAACTCGGAACGATAGATCCCGACATGGAAACCAAAGACTACGTGCGGGCGATCTACGCCTTTCAGCTTCAGGGGACCGGCAACCAATGGCCGATCGCGCCGGGGCGGTATGCCGTCATCGCTTCCGACGCGGTGAACCACCGCGCCTATTGCGCCGCCTCCCCGGATCTCTCGAAGGCCGACTACGAATGCTTCAACGCGCTCGGCAACGATTACGACAATCCCTACGTGCCGAACTTCGAGAGCATAACGTATCGTACGACCGATTATCTCATCAGTCTCGCGCATAACTCGGTCGTGATCGCCACCGGTGAGGAATGGATGATCGACGAGAACAACTATGTCCGAATCCCTGTCAGCAACGTCATCGACGGCGTCGAATACAGCGCGAATCCGGCCGCCGCGAAGGAGCTCACGGTGCGCATCGACGCGGGATTCGCGGGTATCGGCATCACGCGGTACAGCGCCGCTTCCGTCGAGCGGCGCGAGCCGGGCCTCGATACGAACAATTCGACGTTCGATTTCGTCAACATCTCGCCCCCGACGCCGGGGTATTTCCACGGAGCGCCGGCATGGATGAGGTGGCGATGAAGAGGAGTCGTGCATACGCGGCGATGTGCGCCTTCGCGATGCTGGCCACGGTCTCCTGCGGCCTCGACCGGCCGCGGCACGCCGACGGGCGCAACGTCCTCGTCCTGCACGCGATCGACACGAGCGGCGTGTACGAGGACGGCTGGCGCGGCGCATCGAACGCGCAGGTGGAGGTCTCGAGCACGACCTTCGTCTATAAAAAAGTTTTCGCGACCGACGAGGAGGGCCGGCTCGTGCTCGAGGATCTTCCCGCGGGCGATTATTACCTACAGGCGAGTATGCGCGACGAGGTCAACAGGGTCCTGCTGACCGGCCAGAAGCGGAAGCTTCTGGAGGGCGCCGAGGAGTCGACGGACACGCTCTTCATGTCGTTCGTTCCGCTCTCGCCAGTCGTCCTGAACGAGATATATTTCTGCGGCTGCAACGGTGCGATTGCGTATTATTTCGATCAGTACACCGAGCTGTACAACTCGACCGCCGACACGATCTACCTCGACGGCTATATCATGTGCCGGAGCACGCAGGTGGACTATGTCCTTGATTGGGAGGCGATCGATTTCGCGCTCGCCTATTACGTATACAAGTTTCCCGGGGTCCGCGGCGTGACCCGCGAATGCCCGATCGCTCCGCACGATTATCTCGTGCTCGCCTCTGACGCGGTCAACCACAATCAGTTCGGGGCCCTGTGCGTCAATCTCCTGCAGGCGAACTACGAGTTTTTCTGCGCTTTTAGCAGCGATTACGACAACCTCCTTGTTCCCAATCTCCTGCCCCTCTCGACGACGGGAAACGAGTTCAGCTACAACATCGCCCATTGCGCCCTCTGGCTCGCGACGGGCGAGGAGTACACGCACGCCGAGCACTGCTACACGTCGAGCTCGGGCGGCCAGACGTGTTCGCCATACGTCGAGATTCCACTGTACACGATAATCGACGCGGTCGAGTACTCGGCCAATCCGAGCTCGCCGCGCTACATGACGATCCGCCTCGACGCCGCGCTCGGCGGAAACGGAATCACGCGATACAGCGGCGTATCGATGGAACGAAAGGTCCCGGGGTTCGACACGAACAACAGCGCCTTCGATTTCGAGACGACGGTGCCGACGCCCGGGTACAGCCACGTACGATAGAGGAAGAGGAGTTCGATGAACCGGATGGCGACAACGAGAGCGGCGGGCCGCGCGGCGGCGCTGGCGCTCGGCGTGATCTGCCTCGGCGCCGCGGGCGCCGCGGCGGACGGAATCAGGGTTTCGACGATGGGCAACTGCTCGATCGCGCTCGTCGATCGCGACAATCAGCTCAACCCCTACGATTTCGGCCGGAACCCCGCCTACCTCGTCTACGATTTCGAGGATTCGTGGATCCGGCTCGCTCTGCAGCTCTCGGAATCGCAGGGGGATCTCAAGCGTCCGTACGACCCGAGCCTCCTCAACGACGGGTTCGCGGCCTTCGCGGGACGCAAGCGCCTGAGCGACCGGCAGGCGACGGCGGGATCGTTCCGCTACGAGAGGATCTGGCAGCGGGAGCAGCACCGCTCGCTCGAGCTCGACCAGTACAACGATCCGTTCTACCTCACCGATCTCACGATCGGCGACATCACCCACTGGGGCCCCGTGATGGCTGCCGATTATTCGCTGCGGCTGAACGACCGGGTGTCGGTCGGCCTCGGATTCGACTACGAGATCTCGACGGGACTCAAGGACTACTATACGAGGCCCGAGATCGTGCACAACTACGCGCGCGGCAATTTCGGGCTGCTCCTGTCGCCGCGAGAGGCGTGGCGCCTGGGCTTCATCATGCGGCCGATGCGGCTCCAGAACCGCACGAGCTTCGAGAAGACGGACGAGGGGTTCGACAACATCATCTATCGCTATTCGGGGGACGGCAT
>DHHB01000090.1 GCA_002403075.1 bacterium UBP1_UBA4783
GAGGGGCGCCTGCTCGGATTCGGCGTCGCCATCGTTCCTCCCGTCGTGCTCCAGGGGAGCGTGGTTTCGAGCACGAAGATACGCCGCGACGTCATGGAGCGCCGCCTCGAGCACGCCGCGCGAAGCCTCGGCCGCCCGTACTTCTTCGAGGCCGAGGTCGTCGCGGGGGAGGGGATCGGACGGACGCTCGGATTTCCGACCGCGAACCTTTCGGTCGAAGACCCCCGCAAGCTGCTCCCGCCGCGCGGGGTATACGCCGTCACCGTCGATACGGCGGCCGGAAGCTACGGCGGCATGATGAACGTCGGCTCGGCCCCGACGATGAGGGGGGACGCGAGCCGCCGCATCGAGGTGCACCTGTTCGATTTCGCGGGGGAGCTCCGCGGCGAGCGGCTTCGGACGCACTGCGTCGCCTTCATGCGGGAGGAGCG
Organism: bacterium UBP1_UBA4783; assembly: GCA_002403075.1. GTDB lineage: Bacteria > Krumholzibacteriota > Krumholzibacteriia > Krumholzibacteriales > Krumholzibacteriaceae > SSS58A. The sequence continues at coordinate 432 of DHHB01000090.1, forward strand.
TCGCTTCGCGGGCGCGGAGGAGCTGCGGGCACAGTTGATGCAGGATAGATCGACCGCGTGCGGCATTCTGGAAAAGAAGCATTGACAAAGACGGATGTTCGTGTATCTTGTAGGTTCCAGTGTTCATAAGGAACGGAAGCAGCAGCAAAAGCAGTTTTTAGGCGGATCGGGCGTTTCGCCCGTTCTGCTGCCATCGTGATATCTCATCACAGGGGCAAGGAGGTGCATGAACGATGGCGCTGCAGAAGGAAGTTAAGAAGGACGTAATCACCAGGTATCGGCTTCATGACAAGGACTCGGGTTCCCCTGAGGTTCAGGTAGCGCTCCTCACCGAACGCATCAACCAGCTTGCCAAGCATTTCCAGGTGCACAAGAAGGACTTCGCGTCGCGGCGCGGACTATTGAAGCTCGTGAGCCAGCGGCGCAAGCTTCTCGACTACCTCAGGAACAACCGGATCGACAAGTACCGCGCAATCATCAAGGAGCTCAACCTCAGGAAGTAGCTCCGGTGCGCGCGTGCGCCGGCGGGACGATCGAACGGATCCCGGCGGCGCCGTCCCGTATTCACCGTTCGAATGGAGGCTCACGTTCGGATGATCAGAAAGAGTTGGCCGCTCGGCGGCAAAAATATCTTTTTCGAGACGGGCCGGATCGCGAGACAGGCGGACGGTTCCGTGCTCGTCGGCATCGACGCGACGGTCGTTCTCGTGACGGCGGTCGCCTCGAAGGACAGGGAAAGCGTTCAGGATTTCTTCCCGCTCACCGTCGAGTACCGCGAGAAATTCTACGCGGCCGGCAAGATCCCCGGCGGCTTCTTCAGACGCGAGGGACGGCCCGGCGAGAAGGAAACCCTCGGCGCCCGCCTCATCGACCGGCCGATACGGCCGCTCTTCCCCGACACGTTCCGCTTCGAGGTCCAGGTCGCGTGCAGCGTGCTCTCGAGCGACCAGCGCCAGCCCTCCGACGTGCTCGGCATCACGGGCGCCTCGCTCGCGCTGGCCCTCTCCGACATACCGTTCAGCACGATTCTGAGCGGTGTCCGCGTCGGGCTCAAGGACAACAAATTCATCGTGAACCCGCTCTTCAGCGAGCTCGAAGAGGGGCTCATGGACATTGCGATCGCCGGCTCCGACGACGCGATCAGCATGGTCGAGGGCGGCGCGAAGGAAGTGAGCGAGGCGACCCTCGTCGAGGCGCTCGAGTTCGGCCACGAGAACATCAAGAAGATCAACGCCTTCCAGCGCGAGTTCCTCGCGGAGTGCCAACTGAAGACGAAGCGCCCCTTCAAGGCCTTCGAGGTCGACAAGGCGCTCGAGGCGAAGCTCCGCGCCGATTACCTCGCCGACATCGCGCGCTGCAACCGGATCGACGGCAAGCTCGCCCGGCAGTGCGCCTTGACGGATATATACAAGGCGGCCGTCGAAAAGCACGGGGCCGAGCATCCCGACAGTGAGAAGCATTTCAAGCACATCCTCGAGGAGCTCGAGCGCGAGGTCGTCCGGGGCATCATCGTCAGGGAGAAGCGCCGCTCGGACGGGCGCTCCCTCACGGACGTGCGTCCGATCACGTGCGAGGTCGGCGTTCTCCCGCGCACGCACGGGAGCGCTCTCTTCACGAGAGGCGAAACGCAGAGTCTCGTCGTGACGACGCTCGGCACCGCCCAGGACGAGCAGCGGATCGACGAGCTCATCGGCGAGTCGTTCAAGAGCTTCATGCTCCATTACAACTTCCCCCCGTTCAGCGTCGGCGAGACGGGGCGGTTCAGCGGCCCGGGCCGCCGCGAAATCGGACACGGCATGCTCGCCGAGCGGGCGATCCAGCCGATCATCCCGTCNNATGGCGACGGTCTGCGGCGGAAGCCTCGCCCTCATGGACGCGGGCGTGCCCATCCGCAAGCCCGTCGCGGGCGTCGCGATGGGTCTCGTGAAGGAGGGGAACGAGGTCGCCATCCTCACCGACATCCTCGGTCTCGAGGATCACCTCGGGGATATGGATTTCAAGGTCGCGGGCACCCGCGAGGGCATCACCGCGTTCCAGATGGACGTCAAGATCGCCGGGATCACCCGCGCGGTCATGGAGCCCGCGCTCGAACAGGCCCGCCGGGCCCGTCTCGAGATCCTCGACGTCATGGCCCGTGCGATGCCCGAGCCGCGCAAGGAGCTTTCCCCGTTCGCTCCGAAGATCGTTCAGATCAAGATCCCCGTCGACAAGATCCGCGAAGTCATCGGTCCGGGAGGCAAGATGATCCGCCATATCCAGGACACCTCCGGCGCCAAGATCGACATCGAGGACGACGGAACGGTGTGCATCGCCGCCGTGGATCAGGCCGCGGGGGACAAGGCGCTCGACATGATCAAGGCGCTCACCGAGGAGCCCGAGGTCGGCAAGGTCTACAAGGGCACCGTGCGCGGCATCATGCCGTACGGGGCCTTCGTGCAGATCATGCCGGGGCGCGACGGTCTCCTGCACGTCTCCGAGATCGACCGCAAGCGGGTCGAGCGCGTCGAGGACGTGCTCAAGCTCGGCGACGAGATCGAGGTCAAGATCATCGGGGTCGACAGGGACGGAAAGATCAAGCTGAGCCGCAAGGCGCTTCTCTAGCGTGGCCGACATGCTCGTTCTTCCCCGGCCGCAGAAGGTGCGTCTCCCCTCCGGGGCGACGCTCCTTCATCAGCGGAACCCCTTCTCGCCGACGATCGCGTTCGGCGTCTGGATCGACGGCGGCAGCAGCCGCGAGGATACGGACGAACGCGGCCTTTCCCATCTCCTCGAACACGTCGTGTTCCGCGGAACCAAGGGCCGCGACGCGCTCCGGCTCGCGTACGAGCTCGAATCGATCGGCGGGCAGTACGACGCATTCACCGGCAAGGAAGCGACGTGCTACCACGCGAAGGTGCTCGAGGAGCACTTCGAGAAGCTCGTCGATCTCTTCGCCGACATCGTCTGCCGGCCGACGATCCCGGACAAAACGATGCGCATCGAGAAGCGCGTCGTTCTCGAGGAGATCCGCAGCGTCAACGACACGCCGGAGGAGTACGCGCACGAGCTCTTCTACGTGGCGCTCTTCAAGGGCCATCCGCTCGGTCATCCCGTGACGGGGTACATCAAGGACATCGCCGGCTACCGGCGGGAGGATCTCGTTTCCTTCCACCGCGCGACCTACACCGCGGAGGATACGACGATCGGATTCATCGGGAACGTTCCGCTTTCCCGCGTCGCCGCGACGGTCGAGGACCGGTTCCGGTTTCCGCGGCGTTCCTTCCGGAGGCGTCCGCGTCGTCTCGGCGCCGCCGCCGCGGCCGTGCGTTCGGCGACTCGCGAGGACTGGGCGCAGTCCCACGTGTGCATCGGGGCGCGGGGGGCGGCCGCGGGGCATCCCGACCGTCATGCCCTCGTCGTTCTCGCGAACGTCATCGGCGGGGGAACGACATCGCGTCTGTTCCAGAGTCTCCGCGAGCGGACGGGGCTCGTGTACGCGGCGTATACGCACGTGAGCTTCTGGAAGGAGGCGGGGGCGATCTGCAACTTCTTCTCCGTCGACTCGAAGCATCTCGAGCGCGCGCTCGATCTCTTTCACGCCGAGCTCGACGACATCAGGCGGGGGGGCGTGCGGGAGGAGGAGATCGAAAGCGCCAAGGCGCAGGTGAAGGGGGGCATCGTTTTCGGGATCGAGAACCCCGAAAGCCGGATGTTCCAGCTCATCCAGAGCGACGTGTACCACGGACGCTACGTGACGTGCGCGGAGATCCTGCGCTCGATAGAGCGCGTGAACCGCCGCGCCGTAACCGAGACCGCCGAGCGCTATCTCGGCGACGGCGGGCTCACCTACACGACCTGCGGACCGATTCCGCTCAAGGGGCTCGTTCATTGAGGGACGCCGATATGCCGACGCCCGCGGGAAACGACGCGCCGGTTTTCGTCAGGATCCGCTACCTCGACCGCCACCGAGGTCTGCCGGCGCTCGCGCCGATGACCGCCGGAGCGAGCGGATACGACGTCCGAGCGGCGTGCGAGGACGATATCGTCGTCGCGCCGGGCGCGGTCGCGCTCGTTCCGGCCGGATTCGTTCTGTCGATGCCCGCCGGCTACGAGGCGCAGGTGCGGCCGCGGAGCGGCCTCGCCCTCAACCACCGGATCGGGCTCCTCAACGCCCCCGGAACGATCGACAGCGATTACCGGGGCGAGGTCGGCGTCGTCCTCTTCAATTTCGGGGATCGGGATTTCGTCGTCCGCCGGGGCGACCGCGTCGCCCAGATCGTTTTCACGCGTTTGCCGGCCGTGACGCTCGTCGAGGACGACGGCCTCGACGAAACGGAGCGCGGCGCCGGCGGGTTCGGGCACACTGGCTGACGGCGGGCGCGCAGCCCGCTCCGCCGCGCGCCGGGCCGCCGCGGAGCGGGGCGAGATCCGCCGCGGAGGCCGCATGACGACGACGCCGCCGGCCGTTCTTCCCCGCGCGCTCGCGTACCACAAGATCGCCTCGTTCGAGTTCGGCGGCACGTGGATGCCGCGCCGGCGTTTCGTCGCGCAGATCGATTCGCTCCGCCGGGCCGGGTATCGCTTCATCGACGAGACGGCGTTTCTCGAGTCGCTCGCGGGGAAGCGGCGGGCTTCGCACCGCGAGATCCTCCTCACCTTCGACGACGGATACCGCAACCTTCTCGACGCCGCCCCCGCCCTCGAGGCGCGCGGCGTGCCGGTCCTCGTCTTTCTCGTGAGCGCGTACGCGGGGCGGTTGAACCGATGGGAGCTCGGTCTTCCCGGAAGGGGCGCCGTGCATCTTTCCTGGGAGGAGTGCGCGTCGCTCGCGCGAAGCGGGTTCTCCTTCGGGTCGCACACGCGCACGCACCGGGATCTCACGCGGATCCCGATCGAGGAGGCGCGCGACGAGATCCGCCGCTCGCGCGCGGAGATCGAAGACCGGCTCGGTTCCCCGGTGCGCAGCCTCTCCTATCCCTTCGGCCGGCTCGACGGCGCGCTTCGCTCCGAAGCAGAGGCCGCGGGGTATCGCGCGGCCTTCACCCTCTATCCGCGGCGCGTTCCGGGGGCGGGCGGGGCGTTCGAGCTTCGTCGCGACCCGGTGTACGTGATCGACACGGCCGGCTGCGTGCGCCGGAAGATCGGCGCCGGGGTCTGGTCGGCGATCGAGGAATCGAAGGGGAGGACGATCAACGCGGCGGCGGTTCTCACGCCGCTCACGAAGGGCGCTCTCGCTCGAGCGAATAGCGTTTTCCGCCGCGCTCGATGCGATAGATGAGCCCGAGCTCCTTCGCCCGCTCGAGCGTTTTCTTCGCGAGGAATCCCTTCGCGGCGAGCGCGTCGAGGCTCGTCGGATACGCGCCCGTAAGGGCGAGATGCTCCTCGAGCTCCTCGCGAATCGAGAGCTCGACGAGACGGTCGCGGATTCCCGCCATATCGGGGGCGAGCACCCCCGCGCGCGCCGCGGGGGCGGCCGCGGCGCGTTCGCGCGGCGCGAAGGCCCAGCCGGGCGGCAGGAGCCGCGGCACGCCGATCTCGCCGATCGCGACGCAGAGCGCGAGCGCTCCGGCGGCGGCGAAAGCCGGCATGAGACGCGACGGTTTTCGTTTCGTTTCCGTTTCCGCGGCGGCCTCGACCTCGACGGCCTCGGGCTTCTCCACCGGCGTCACCTGCATGAGCCCTTTTTCGAGGAGCTGCTTGAGCGCTTCCATCGTGCAGAACCGCGGCATGCGGGCCCGCGGGAAGAGCTCGCCGAGGGTCGACGGGGCGGCGAGAAGCTCGTAGATCTCCTCCTCGGCGGTTTCGAGCTCCGGGCGGCCCGTCTCGGGGGGCTCGATCCGCTTGAGGATCGTGTCGTCGGACGGAAAGAGACGCAGCAGCTCCGGGAGCTCGTCGATGCGCCGCATGCTTTCCATGAGAAGCGCCTCGACCTTCATGCCGCCGAAGGTGCGCACCCCCTGGAGCGCTTGGCCGCCGATGACGAACTTGTACGTGCTCTTCGGACAGGCGAGGATCTCCTGAATCGATTCCTGCATCTGCTCGGCGAAGATCTCGCGCAGCTCGTCCTCGGAGAATATCTTTTCCGAGATGAGGATGTCGGCGAGGTCGATCTTCGTCTCTTCCCGTATGCGGTCGAGCCGGATCATCTCGTCGACACCGAGAATGCCGTAGCGGACGATGTACTCCCGCAGCGGATCCGCCGCCATCTTGCGGCGGTCGCGGGTCGAGACGATGAGACCGTCTTGAAAATAGATCACCATCGTATGCTCGCCTTCGATCGCGAGCATCCCCGTCTTCTTCTGGAGGGCGACGAGCTGGAGGATCTCGCTGAGACCGAAATCCCTCGCGTTTCCCTCTAGTGCCATGACGATCCTTTCTTTATTTCCGCGAGGAAATCATCGGCCTCCGCGGCTTGTCCGGGCCTCTTCGGCACGGCGTGCTCGGGGGCGCAGGGGCGCTCGTGCGCCGTTTCCTTCGCGGACCGCGGTTTTCGCCGCGCGGGCTCCATCCCGCTTCCCAGGAAGTGCTCGGGGAATGGTTCCGGTGGAGCGGTTTTCCTCGTCGCGGCCGGTTCCGGGGGAGGCGGAGCGTCGTCTCGCGCGATTCTCCTCCGGACCGGGGCGTTCGAGCCGGGGGAGAGCCAGAGGCCGGACGAGTCCTCCGCCTTCGCCTTCGACGGCCCGTGCTCCTGCGAGCGGATCTCCGGCGGAAAGATATGGTAGTTTCTCGGCTCCTGCGGCGTTTTCACGAGCAGGGCGGCCGCCCAAACGGCTGTGAGGATCGCCGCGGGAAGGATCGTCTCCCACACGGGCTCGCCGACGTTCACCAGGAGCGGATCCTTGAAATAGAGTCCGCGCCAAAAGAGCGTTCCCGCGGCGGCGGCGCCGGCGAACGCGAGCAGGAATCCGGAGAACGTCCTGCCGGCGTACGCGTGGGTCATGCCGGGCAGGAGCGCCGCGTAGAATCGACGCGCCCGCCCGCCCGCGCCGGCGACCTTCTGCCGGCGCGTTCTGAGGAGGACCTCCATGACCTTCACGCTCGAGATGTCGCGGACGGCCGCGGAGCATTCCCGGCAGAGAACGACGTCGTGAATGATCTCGCGGCACGCCGGACAGGCGGGGAGACCGCAGTTGTCGCATCGCCCGGCCCGACGCTCCTTCGGGAGCTTGAGAGCCGCGGCGATCGCGGCGGCGAAGGCCGCGGCGAGGATCGCCCACAGCCGGTGAAACGGGACGAGGAGGAACGGCTGGAGCATCTCGCTCAGAACCACGCGGTCGCGACCGCGGCCTTCCGCGGCGGCGATCCGCCAGAGATCCTTCGGCGGGAGCCCCTGCTCGTACACGACGGCGCTCCGCATCTCGAGGCCCGGGTGCGCCGCTCGATACGTTTCGATGCCGAGCGTGCTGGCCCGTTCGAGCCAGGAGCTCGATTGGGCGAAGAGCATCTTCTTGATATGCGCCTGCCCGATGTTGTAGTGGGCGACGGCGCTCGTGGAGTCGAGCTCGACGGCGCTCCGGTATCCGGCGAGCGCCCTGTCGTAATCCCCCTGCGTGAAGTACACGTTGCCGAGGTTGATGAACGCCGGAGCGAAGCTCGGATTCACGGTCACGGCGTCGAGAAGGAGCGCTCGGGCCTCCTCGAGGAGACCGAGCCGGTACATCATCGTGCCCACGGCGAAATCGCGCTCCGCCCGGTAGCGGTTTGCGTCCACCGCGCGGATTTCCTCGAGCCGGCGCGCGCTCACGGAGCGATCGTTCACGAGGGAGAGCAGGCGCGACGCCGAGCCGGGATCGACAGCGGGAGCGAGACGGTTCGACGCGGGCGCCAGACCCGAGGCCGCTGAAAGGACCGCGGCGAGAGAGAGCACCGCGAACCGCTCGCGTTTCGCGAGGTACACCCAGAGAACGGCGATGAGCACGGCGATGGATATGCCGATCCCGAGCCGCAGGAGGGCGAACGAGATCGCCGCGAGCGGCAGGATCCACCTCGCGGGCAGCGCCCTGAAGCGCCTCGAGCTGCTTTCGACGATCGTGTGCTCGATGAACGGCCAGTGCCTCGCCAGCAGCGCCGCGAGCAGGATGAAGAGCGCGCCGGAGAGCGCGAGCACCGCGAGGGCGCTCCAGTTGAGCGCCGCGATCGCCCCCCCCGGAAAGCCGGTGAAGGAGCGGCGCAGCCCCTCGGCGAGGTGCATGAGGAAATCGGGATCGCCGGAAAGGAGCTCGACGCGGGCGAGCGTAAACAGCGGGGGCGCGAAATCCCCCGAAAGGTCCGCGGCGAGCCGGAGCTTTTCCACGGCTGCGTCTTTGCGGCCTCCGGCGAGGTCTCCGAGCGCCTCGCGATGCAGGATCTTCGACACGACGGGAAGCGACGACGCTCCCCATTCGAACTCGTCCCGGCAATAGGCCTTGAGACGTTCGTTCCGTATCGGATCGATGGATTTCGTGTAGGAGTCGGTGCAGAATGCGACGAGGCCCGCGAGGGCCGCAGCGACGATGTTGGCTCGGCGTGTCATAACCCTTTGCCCGATTGTAAGTTTCGTTATATCTCCGGGGAGGTTTTCACCTCTCCGTAACCCGGCGTACGCGCCGAACCGTGCAATCGGCAAGAATCGTGCCGCGGGCTTTTTCGCGCATATTTCCATGTTTACAGGAGTTGCGCGAGGTGTTACATACTAGCCGTGGCCACGCCGAAGGGAGGCTTCATGCAGGCAGCCGAAGTAGGAACGATCGGCCGGTTCGACGGCCGGGAGGTGAAGCTCACGGGCTGGGTGTACAACGTCCGCTCGAGCGGCAAGATCCTCTTCATATTGCTTCGCGACGGCACCGGCACGATCCAGTGCATCGTCGAGAAAACAGCCGGGGAAGAGCTTTTCACGTCCGCCTCGCGTCTCACGCAGGAATCGTCGGTCGGGATCACCGGGACGGTGCGCCCCGACGCGCGCGCCCCCGGCGGGTGGGAGCTCCGCGTCACGGGGCTCGACGTGATCCAGATCGCCGAGGGGTATCCGATTACGCCGAAGGAGCACGGAACCGATTTTCTCATGGACAACCGGCACCTGTGGCTCAGAAGCCAGCGGCAGCACGCGATCATGACGGTGCGCGCGGGGCTCATCCGGTTCATACGGGACTTCTTCGACAACCGCGGATTCCTCTGCATCGACACGCCGGTGTTCACGCCGAACGCCTGCGAGGGCACGACGACGCTCTTCGAGACCGACTACTTCGGCGACAAGGCGTATCTGACGCAGAGCGGACAGCTCTACAACGAGGCGAACGCGGCGGCCTTCCGCAAGGTGTACTGCTTCGGTCCGACCTTCCGCGCCGAAAAATCCAAGACGCGCCGCCATCTCATCGAGTTCTGGATGGTCGAACCGGAGGTCGCCTTCGCCGGGCTCGACGACATCATCGAGCTCGCCGAGGACATGATCGTCGAGGTCGTCGGCCGCAGCCTCGAGCGCTACCGGCCGCTCCTCGAGGGCGTTCTCGAGCGCGACGTCGCGATGCTCGAGCGCGTGCGGAAGCCTTTTCCCCGCCTCTCGTACGACGAGGCGTCGGCGATCCTGAAGCGCAAGGGAGCAGCCTTCGAGTACGGGAGCGATTTCGGCGGAACGGACGAGACGCTCCTTTCGGAGGAGTACGACCGCCCCGTGTTCGTTCACCGCTTCCCGTCGGCGATCAAGGCGTTCTATATGCAGCCCGACCCCGCGAATCCGGCTCTCAGCCTCTCGGTCGATCTTCTCGCCTCCGAGGGCTACGGCGAGATCATCGGGGGGGGAGAGCGCGTTCACGATCTCGCGCTCCTCGAAAAACGGATCGAAGAGCACGGGCTTCCGAAAAAAGCGTTTCAGTGGTATCTCGACCTGCGGCGCTACGGCACGTTCCGGCACGCGGGGTTCGGGCTCGGCGTCGAGCGAACGCTCTCGTACATATGCGGATTGCAGCACGTTCGTGAAACGATACCCTACCCGCGGCTCCTGAATCGGCTCTCGCCGTAAGCGGATCGGGACGTCGACGGCGGATTGCCTTCGGCTTCCGATTCGCCGCATCTTTAAATGAGATAACGGGATGAGGCAGGATCATAACCGGCCCCATCGTTTTCGGCCCCCGCGCCGCGAAGGCCGCCCCGCACGGCCCGGCACGCCCCAGCACGATCCGCTTTAGCGATTGACACCGACCCCCATTTTGGTTTACAATGAGTGCGATTAAGCGCCTAGGGGTAATCGAAGTTTAGTGTCTGCGGAGGGGGATCCACTCGGAAAACGTGCGTTAGCACATCGCTATCCGGAGAGCGGCTTCTGCTGTCTCATCACGCGACTTTCACCGGTAGGCCCTCTTTTTCTCCCCGCCGCGTGAGCTGCTTCTAATCCAGTCTAGGGGAAATAGCCACAATCGGCCCATCGGAGGGGGAATGGCCGCGGATCATCCGCTTTCAACGCCGCTTCAGCAGCGCTTCGGCGTCATCTCATGTCCGGCAACCGAAGAACGGCGGTCATTCCCCGCGCCGAGAGAAGGGGGGATGCCAGGACGGAACTCGGTCGTCTCTGCGCGGGACGGGGGATGAGCGTGGATTTCCCCGTCCGTTTCCACCGGATCCAATCGATAGGGAGGGGAAACATGAGAAGGAATGTGCTCTTTTGTCTGATGCTGCTCGCGGGATTGATCATGGCGACGAACGCTCTCGCCGACGCCGCGAAGACGCCGGCGAGGCCGTTCGATGACCCCGAGGCGGCCTCGCCGCCCGGGGCGATATCGATTGCGAAGGCGCCGCGCGCGATGCTCGGCGCCACGATCAACGTCCCCGGCGACTACGCGACGATTCAGGCGGCGATCGACGCCGCCGTTTCGGGCGATCTCATCGTCGTGGCGGCCAACACCTACGCCGAAGCGATAACGATCGACAACAAGACGTTGACGATCCAGGGCGCGGGAGCGGGAAGCTCGATAATAACTGGAACGGCCACGGTGACCGATTTCATCGTCAAGATCACCAACGGGGCCGTTGCGGATATCTCGGGGTTCACCGTCGATGGCACCGGGAAAAGCATTAAATACGGCGTCTGGGCCACCGCCGGCACCGACGGAAGCATCCATGACAACGAGATCAAGAACGTCAGCTACCCCGGAGCCGTCGGTCTCGGCGTACGGCGCGATGATAGCCAGATCGACGTCATCGACAACGATGTCCACGGCTTCGGCCGGATCGGCATCTACACGAGAGACGACGTGATACTCAACACCGACGGTGGCCTCATTCAGGGGAACACGGTGACCGGCCTCGGCGGGAGCGATCCCGCCCGGTTGAGCTACGGTATCTCCGTGTACTCCGGCAATCCGACCGTGGACGGCAACGAGATCTCGGGATGCGTCTCGGGCGCGAACGTCGCCGCGTGGGCGTCGTCGGCGATCGACGTCTGGACGGGCTCGACGTCGGCCCTCACGAACAACTACATCCACGACTGCGACAACGGGATCATCTCGAACAGCGCGTCTCCGACGATCTCGGGGAACACCTTCTCCAGCATCGCGGATGACGAGGTCCGTTTCGACTACTTCGTCAAGGGGAACCCGACGCCTTTCTGGGCCGAGTACTACAACACGATTCAGGAGGCGATCGACGCGATACCGGCGACGACCTACCCGGTGATCGTCTGGATCGCCGTCTACAGCCGCGCGGGAACCTACGTCGAACAGGTCGAGGTGTCGAAGAACTGCCATATCTGGGGCTACGCCGCGAGCTCGGTGATCATCCAGTCGCCCGCGACGCTTACGAAGGGCTGGACCACTTCGACGACGAACAAGCCGATCGTCTATATCCACGACGCGGACGATGTTCTCCTCGGGGACGTCACCGTGGACGGCCTCGGCCTCGGGAACGCCAACTACCGCTTCATCGGCGTCGGCTTCCGCAACGCCGGCGGCACGGTGTGGAACTGCGAGGTGCTGAACATCAGGGACACGCCGTTCAGCGGTTCGCAGCACGGCGTCGCGATCTACGCCTACAACAACGACACGGTCGCGAGAAACATCACGGTCGAGGACTGCACGATCACCGGCTTCCAGAAGAACGGCATGGCGCTCATCGGAGATCCGCTGACGCCGCTCGCCGTGAACGTGGTGGGGAATACGGTGACCGGCGCGGGAGCGACCGGGACGACCGCTCAGAACGGCATCCAGGTGCAGGATGCGACCGGGACGGTGGAGAACAACACCGTTTCGGCAATAGGGTACACGGGCTCGGGCTGGGTCGCCACGAGCCTCCTCCAGTTCTACGGCGACGTGGACTTCATCGGCAACACGGTGACGGACGCGCATGTCGGCATCTATAACGTGCAAGGTTCCGGGGACATTACCGGCAACAACCTGACTGTGTCACTCATCGGAAGCTACTGCAGCGGCATCATCGCCGCCGATCCGCAGGGCAAACTGCCTTCACCCATTTTGGAAGGAGGAGCTCTCGGCGCTCCGGGCGGCAGAATGATGATGGCCGACGTGGAGCTCGATGTGAACATATCAGGCAACACCGTCACGTTTGACGGAACGAACAACACCTATTCGGGCGGCATCGAAGCGTACGCCGGTTGCAGCCCCGAGGATCTCAACGTCGACATCGATGGAAACGTCGTAACCGGCTTCGACTATGGCATCTACGCTTCGACGTGCACTACGTATGCGAGCGCCTTCACGGGCCTCGAGGTGCACGGAAACAGCATCACGGGAAGCACGAGCTACGGGATGTACTCGGACATCACGTACCTCACGGCGGACGCGACGGGCAACTGGTGGGGCGCCCAGTCGGGGCCCTATCATCCGTCACTGAACCCCCTCGGCACGGGCGGAGAGGTCTCCGACAACATCCTCTTCGATCCGTGGACCGGCCAGTTCATGGTGAGCGTCGTGCCGGCGTATACGCTCACGAACTGCCCGACCGCGAAGACGGTGACCTTCAGCATCGACCAGGAAGGCTCGACCACCGATCAGGTGCGCGGATACGAGGTCAAGTTTGCGGTCGATAACGCCGTCGTCACGGCGGGGAGCTTCGTCGAGGGGACCTACCTCAGCTCCGTGAACGGAACGAGCTTCTACGCCGTCGACAACGGCGGAGGCGCCTATACGGTGAGCTGCGCGGTCCTCGGCGGCACGGTCGGCGCGACGGGGGGCGGGGAGCTCTTCAGCCTGACCCTCACGCCGGTCGCGGCCGGGACGAGCGATATCGTCGTCACGAGCGTCAAGCTCCGCGATCTCAACAACGCCAATCTCGCCTGCTCGGCCACCGGCGGTTCGATCCGGGTCGACTGCGCGCCGCCGACGATGGAGCCGATCGCGGAGGCCGAGGGCGGCTGGTACAACGCGGCGCCGGTCTTCGCGAACTTCGGTTTCGACGACGACTGGAACCTCGATCTCGCCGAGTACAACT
>DHHB01000088.1 GCA_002403075.1 bacterium UBP1_UBA4783
TCGAGCGCCGTGATCCAGCGCGGCGCCGAGGGGCCGTCCCCTCCTCCGCCGACGTCCGTGTAGTCGCGGATCGCGAACAGCGAATCGCTCTCGTCGAAGCCCGTGAGAAGCCCCGGATCGTAGGCCACGACCTTGACGAGACACGAGTCGGAGAGGATCGCCGGAACGACCCACACGAGCCCCGAATCGGGGTGGAGTCCCGAGGCGACCGCTTCGTAAGAAACCCCCGCGTCGCTCGAGAAGTATACGCTCACCGAGTCGACCCGGCGGTTGTCGGCCGCCTCCCAGTCGACGCGGATCGTGTCGCCCGCCTCGAACACCTCGCCGCCGTTCGGGTGGAGGACCGTGACGGTGGGCGCGAGGAGATCCTCCTCCTCGACGCACGCGGACGCCTCCGCGGCGTACCCGCCGCCGTAGCCCTCGGCGCTCACGCCCGAAACGCGATAGTACCGGCATCCCGACACCGGTCCGTGATCGAAGACCGCGTCCGATCCCGGGACGCTTCCGATGAAGGTGGCGAGCGAGGGCGCGAACCCCGCCGTCTCGTTTCCGTACACGGCGTACCAGTCGGCGCTCGAACCGAAATCGTCCCAGACGAGTCTGATCGCGTCGCCGCCGAGCGGGGACGCGACGAGGTCGCGCACGTACGCGGGCGCGGCCATGACCGCCCCCGCGCCGCCGTACGCGCCTATGTCGGAACGCGATCCGTCAGGATCGACGACGGCGGGATCGCCGGAGTCGATGGCCCCCGAGTGCACGAGGAGATGATAGTTGACGGCCGCGGTGTCCGCGTAGAGCGGATCGAAGCTCGCGTTGGTCGAGTCGGGAACGAGCGTCGCCACGTTCGCCGGCGTGTTGCCGAAGCAGTTGTTGTAGCGGAAGACGACGTTCGCCGTCGAGTTCACCTGAAAGCCGTTCAGCGTTCCGTTCGTGATGCAGTTGTTCACGACGGTCATCGACGGCATCGCGCCGAGGAATACGTTGCCCCCCGCGTAGTTCGCGCCGTTGCGGTCGAACGTGTTGTTGGCGAGCCCCCCGAAGGAGCTGTCCGCGAACACGCCGCCGCCGATGATCGAGGAGCGGTTGAGGACGAAAACGGAGTTCGATACGTCGAGCGCGCCGGCGCGGTGATAGACGCCGCCGCCCGAAGAGACGGAGCTGTTCCCGAGTATGACGGCGTTCGAGATCGAGAGGGCCCCCCGCTCCGCGTACACGCCGCCCCCCGCGTCGTTGCCGTCGTTGCGGGCGATCGAACCGCCCGAAATGGCGCACGGGCTCAGATAGCAGTACACGCCGCCGCCCTTTCGGTATCCGTCGTTGCCGGCGATGGTGTTGTCCTCGAGCGTCGCCGTCGCGTGGTACGCGTGGACGCCGCCGCCGTGCTTCGTGCCGTTGAACTCGGCGTTCGGGCTGCAGCCCGTTATCGTGTTGTCGCGGATGACCGCGTTCGTCTCGTAGAGATAGATACCGCCGCCGCTCTGGGCGCGGCAGGAGGCGATGACGTTCCCCTCGACGAGGGGCGTGCCGCCGTAGCAGGCGATCGCGCCGCCGGCGCTGAAGTCGAGCACGGTCGCGACGCCGCACGAGTCGATCGTGTTGTTGCGGATCACCGGGGAGGAGAGGTAGCTGAAGACCCCGCCGCCGTAAACGCCGTTCGAGGGGAGCGGCGTAAAGGTCCCCGTGCCGCCCCTCAGCTGGAATCCCTCGACGCCGTGCACGCCGGACGATACGTTCAAGAACGAGACGAGGCTCCCCGCGGCCCGTATCCGGGTCGGGTACGTCTCCGGATCGCGCACGGTGAAGTCGGGGCTCCAGCCGCCGAGGAGGTACACGGCCTTGTTCACCGTGAGCGCCTGCGTGTAATTCTCCGCAGCGACGAGGATCGAGTCTCCCGGCACGGCGGCGTTGATCGCGTCCTGAATCCTGCGGGCCGCCCAGGCGGGGATGCTGTACGGGTAGATGTTCGCGCCCGTCTTCATCACGTACCGGTAGGGCTTGCCCTTGATCTGGAAGTTCTCGTCGCTCGTGTCGAATCCGCCGACCTCCCCGCCGAAGTAGGCGACGACCTTGATCCGCGCCGTCGTCACGGGGAGCTCGGGCACGACCCAGTCGTACGAGCTCGCGCCGACGAGCCCGCGCGTGACCGTGTATTCGTAATTGACGCCGCCGTCGATGCTGAGATAGACGCTGATCGAATCGGGGGTCTCGCGCTGCGTCGTCCAGGTGATGAGGCGGTTCTCGCCGACGTTCCAGACCTCGCCGCCCGCCGGCGCGTTCACGCGGACGAACACGATGCTCGGTATGTAGCTGATCTGGTACGAGGAGTAGCCGATGTTGCAGACGCCGTATTTGATGTGGAAGAAGCCGTCTTCGCCCCAGCCCGGCCCCCAGCTGTTCTTGACGATCCAGGCGCCCGCGCCGCCGCACGCGTTGTCGTCCCAGCCGACGATGAGGACGGCGTGGTTCGGCGGGTTGCCCGTCGTCGATTCGTAGCAGCCCCCCCTGTAATCGTAAAAGTTGTCGATCACGGTCATCGCCGTGTAGACGGGCCCCGTGGCGAGCGCCGTCTTTATCGCGCTCACCATATTCGCGACCGGCGTGTACGAGGAGATGCGTGCCACGACCTGGCACGAGCTCTGCCGGCAGGTGCGATCGTCGCGCGCTTCGTAGGGAACGCAGGCCTCGAGGACGGCGCCGGGATTCAGGAGGACTTCGTACGCGGCTCCGGCCCAGCCTCCGTCGCAGCCCGCGCCCCACGTGTTGCAGTCGATGACCGACTGCTCGGAGAGATCCTCGATCCGCTGGTCATAGATGCGCACGTGGGCTTCGAGCTGGCCCACCGCGGCGAACGCCCAGCACGAGCCGCACGAGCCCTGATTCTTGACGGAGGTGACGCCGTTCAGGGCCCGCCAGTCGAAGGCTGGATCGAGGAGCGCTCCGGCGGGGGCGGTGAGCTCGGCCGCCGTCGATTCGCGCCCCGGGGGAAGCGGGAGAAAGCCGAGAAGCCGCTGTTTCTCCTCGGCGGAAAGGTTCGAGACCGAGGTTATCCCCGCGGTCCACTGATACCCCTTTTCGGCGTTCTCCTTGTTGATACGGGCGATGCGCTCCGCGTCGCTTTCCCCGGCGAGGAGCGGAGCGGACAGAAACGCGATGGATGTTGCGACGACGCAGATCACCGCCGCGAGCCGTTGGAACGTCGATGATTTCATGCGGAGCAGTCTCCTTTGCTCGAGGCTTTCCACCCGCCGCGGGCGCCGTTTCCCGGGCGATGCCCGCCGGGGAGGACCGGCCGCCAGCGAATGCGGATAACAAAGAACTATTATATTATAATGCATGGTTTTTTGCCAGACAAACATGGAATCCGGCGCGGGATCCGGCGGTGTCCGGCCTCCGATGACGTTCCGTCCCGCCGGCGCCGCCCCGCGGCCCGCGCTTCTCATCCGCCCGAGCGGTCCCGGGCGGGGGCTCGACGCGAGGACCGAGCGCCCCCGAAAACGGAGCGGGCCGGAAGCCTTCCGCTCCCGGCCCGCCTGCGGGCTCGCGCGATCGTTGTGCGTCGATATACGCTCTGCCCTGTTCTATCGGCGACCTCCTACCGCAGCATGACCATCTTCTT
>DHHB01000031.1 GCA_002403075.1 bacterium UBP1_UBA4783
GCTTCTGCTTCATGCCGCCCGAGAGAGCGCCGGCCCGCCGCCTGACGAAGGGGCCGAGGCGGCTGAAGGCGAGGAGCTCCTCGGCGCGCTTCTTTCTGTCCTTCGCGCTCACGCCGAAGAGGTCGGCGAAGAAGCGCATGTTCTCCTCCACCGTAAGGTCCTGATAGAGGGAAAACTGCTGCGGCATGTAGCCGACGCTCTCCCGGATCCGCTCCGGCTCGCGCACGACGGACCGCCCGAGCACTTCGGCCTCTCCCGCGTCGGGATCGATGAGGGTCGTGAGGATGCGCATGAGGGTCGTCTTGCCGGCGCTGTCGGGGCCGATGAGCCCGAACATCTCGCCCGGGCGCACGTCGAAGCTCACGCCGGCGAGCGCCGGCGTGCCGCCGAAGCGCTTCTCGATCCCTTCGACGCGTATCGCGGCGCCGGTCATTTCAGGTACGCCTCTGCCGGCATGCCGATCTTGAGCTCGGGAGGCGGATTCGTGACGGCGATCTTCACGGCGTAGACGAGCTCGGACCGCGCGTCTCGGGTCTCGACGTTCTTCGGGGTGAACTCCGCGGACGGGGAAACCCACGAGACCACGCCCGAGAGTGGCTCCCCGATCGCGTCGACCGCTATCCGCATCTCGGCGCCGAGCGCGAATCGGCCGAGGTCCTTTTCTCCCGCGTAGACCTTGAGCCAGAACTCGCGGAGGTCGGCGATCTTGTAAACGGCGCCGCCGGGCGGCACCGTCTCGCCGGTCTCGAGGTACCTCTCGGCGACGACGCCCGAGACCGGAGCCAGAACGACGCCGTCCCGTATCTGCCGGTCGAGGAGCGCGATCGCGGCGCGCACGGTCCGCTCCTTCGCGTCGAGCGTCCCCGCCTCGGCTTTGGCCTTCGCGAGCTGGATCTCGGCGAGGCGGTACTTCGTCGAGACGTCGTCGTACTGCTGCTGCGTCGCCGTGCCGGCCTCATGAAGAGCCTCGATGCGCCGGTGCGTCTTTTCCGCGTTCTCGAGGTTTTCCCGCGCCTGCTTCACGGACTCGGCGACGGGGAGCCTCGCCGCCGTTACCTCGCCGACGGTCGCGACGAGCCTGCGCCTCTCGAGCTCGAGCTTCTCGACGTCGACGATCGCGAGGGTGTCGCCCGCCGCGACGGCGTCCCCCTCGCGCTTCGCGAGGCGGATCACCTGCCCGCCCGTCTGGGCGCTGACCGTGACCTCCGTCGCCTCGAGCGTGCCGGAGCCGACGAAGCCCTCCGGTTTGCCGCGCCCGCAGCCGCCCCACGCGAACAGGATCGCCGCCCCGAAGACGGCGAGGGTCGCCGCCCGGCGGCGGCGCGCGAACGTGCGTTTCATGATCCGCTCTCCTTCTTTTTCGTGTCCGCTTTTTCGCGGTACTCGAAGCCGAGTCCGAACTGGAAATACGTCAGCCCGTCGTTGGGCTCGCCGACGAAACGCATCCATCCGATCTCCGGTCGAACCGTCCACGCCCCCGTTTCGTTCCGCAGGCCGAGCCCGAGGTTGTAGCCGACGGCGAATAGATCCGGAACGCGCACGAAGACGTGCGCGCGAACGGAACCGTTTATCTCGGCCCGCTCGCCGAGAGGCACGGTGGCCACCATCCCTGGCTGCGTGCGGAGGCTCGCGAGGTAGAAATCTCCTATCGTGACGCACACGGGCACGGCGACGGCAAGGTGGTCTTTTATCACGCCGACCCGCACGTCGGCCGTGACGACTCCCGCGCCCCAGTCCGCCGGCACGCCGCGGAACACCGACAACGCCAGTCCGCCGTCGACGCGGTTCGCGATGCCGAACCGCAGGAATCCCTCGATCGCGATCCACGATGCGTCATCCGTTTCCTCGTTTAAAATGTCGTTTTTCGAAACGGCGATCGTGCCTATCGGATCGCCGCGCTCCACGATGCGCGCCGATTGGAACGACGAGTATGTGAAGCATCCGGGCGCCACGAGCAGCGCGGCGAGCGATACGGCCGCCGCTCCCGCCCGCGTGTTCGAGGCCGAGCGATTCCCGGGCATCATGGGTCTCCCTCGCGCGCCGCTCGAGCGCCGCACGGAAGAGATTATATAGCTCCGCGCGGCCGCCGTGCTACAATCATCGTGCGGGCAAATGAAGAGACGCGGACCGGGGCTTCCGTTCTCGCGGGGGCATCATGAAGAATGAAGAGATCGCGAAGCGCTTCGACGAAATCGCCGACATCCTCGAGCTTCGCGGCGAGAACGTGTTCCGGATCAACGCCTACCGCCGCGGAGCGCGGACGGTCGAAGGGCTCGCCCGCCCCATAGAGGACGCAGCGGCCGAGGGCGCGCTCGCCGAGCTCCCCGGCATCGGCAAGGACCTCGCCTCGAAGATCGAGGAGTTCGTCGAGAAAGGCTCGATGAGCTATCTCGAGGAACTCCGATCCGGCACGCCGCCCATCCTCCTCGAGATGCTCCGCATCCCGGGCGTCGGCCCGAAAACGGCGGTGAGGCTCCATGAGGAGCTCGGCGTTTCCTCCCTCGACGAGCTTCGCCGGGCCGCCCTCGACCATCGCATTCAGGCCCTCCCCAAGATGAAGGCCAAGACCGAGGAGAATATCCTCAAGGGGCTCGATTTCCTGAGCCGCGCCGGGGGCCGCACGCCGATCGGCGTCGCCCTCCCTCTCGCTCTTCGTGTCGTCGCGGAGCTCGAGAAGCTCCCCGGCGTGAAGCGTGCGGCCGCCGCCGGAAGCCTGCGGCGTTTCCGCGAAACGGTCGGGGACATCGACATACTCTGCGCCTCGAGCTCCCCCGCGGCGGCGATCGCGGCCTTCACGCATCAGGACGGCGTCGCGCGCGTTCTCGCGGAGGGATCGACCAAGGCGAGCGTCGTCATGCGCGACGGCATTCAGGCGGATCTCCGCGTGGTCGACGAGGAGGCCTTCGGATCGGCGCTCGCCTATTTCACGGGATCGAAGGAGCACAACATCAGGCTCCGCGAGATCGCGATAAAGCGCGGCATGAAGCTCAGCGAATACGGCGTGTTCAAGGCGGCGCGCGGCAAAGACGGCGCCAAGGAGATCAGGGTCGCGGGAAGAACGGAGGAAGAAGTTTACAAGGCGCTCGGCCTCTCCTTCATCCCTCCCGAGATCCGCGAGGACGCGGGCGAGATCGAAGCCGCCCGCGCCGGAAAGCTTCCCTCTCTGGTCGAGCTTTCCGACATCCGGGGCGACCTCCACTGCCACTCCGACTACAGCGACGGCGCCGCAACCCTCACCGAGATCGCCGCGGCGGCCAAGGCGCGAGGCTACTCGTACATGCTCATTACCGACCACTCGCAGGGCCTTCACGTCGCGAACGGCCTCTCGCCCCAGAGGCTCATCCGCCAGATGGGCGAGATCGACCGCCTGAACGAGAAGCTCAAGGGGTTCCGGCTCCTCAAGGGGAGCGAGGTCGATATCCTCCCCGACGGCGCCCTCGACATGCGCGAGGATCTCCTCGAGCGGCTCGACGTCGTCTACGTCGCGATCCACTCGAACTTCAAAATGAAGCGCGACGCGATGACCCGCCGCGTCGTCGCGGCGCTCGAGCATCCCCGCGCGCACATCCTCGCCCATCCCACCGGAAGGCTCATCGGCGTGCGCGACGCGTACGAGATCGACATGGCCGAGATCTTCGCGGCCGCCGCGCGCACCGGCACGGCGATCGAGATAAACGCCCATCCGGCGCGCCTCGATCTCGACTCGGGAAACTGCCGCCTCGCCGCAGACGCCGGCGTCATGATCGCGATCGGCACCGACACGCACGTTCTCCCGGAGCTCGAGAACATGGTCTACGGGATCGGCACCGCCCGACGCGGCTGGCTTTCGAAGGGCAACATTCTCAATACTCGCACCTGCAAACAAGTTATATCAATTATCAACAAGAAATCCTCAGCGGCATAGCCTCGAATTCGCCAAAAAGCGCAGCCTATTAAGCTGCGCCAAAATGACAGCCAAGACACATCCGCTCTGCTTAATTGGCGCAACCTGGCGTGCATATACTGCGCGGCCAAAGATACGCCCCGGCGACGCACATTTGTAACTTGCTATATATCAGCGAGTTGCTCTGTGAAACGCCGAGTGGCACGCTACCTGCAATTTCCCTTGGCGAAAGTCGATGGTAAGGAAGCGAAACATTACGAGCAAGGAGGTGCCAGTCATGGCAATCGTCAGATGGAATCCGGTGCGGGACACGTTCGGGCTTCAGGAAGAGATGAACATGCTGTTCGACAACTTCTTCGGCTTCGAGAAGCGGGGCGAGGATATCGACCTGGTCCGCTGGGCCCCGAGGGTGGACATCGTCGAGGCGAACGGCGGATACGAGCTGCACGCGGATCTGCCCGGCATGAAGAAGGAAGACATCAAGATCGAGATTCAGGACAACATGCTCACGCTCCGCGGCGAGCGCAAGCTCGAGGACGAGAAGAAGAACAAGAACTTCCGTCTCACCGAGAGGTTCTACGGACAGTTCATCCGCACCTTCACGCTCCCCGAGAACGTGAACCGCGACCAGATCGAGGCGGAGTTCAAGGACGGCGTTCTCAAGCTCGCCATCCCGAAGGTCGAGAAGGCGAAGCCGAAAGAGATCGAAGTGAAGGTGAAGTAAGCCCCGTCCCCCACGCAGCGGATCGCCCTACCAGCGATCCCCTCGAGACGAAGGCGCCGCGCCCCCGGCGGCGCCTTCGCCGTTTCCGCCGTTCTGCGGCCGTCCGCCGCGACGAGGCGCGGGGCATCGAGCATCCTCGCGCCGGCCGCGCATCCGTCCCGACAAAACGCGAGGGTGCCCCGCGCGGCGAGGCACCCTTTATATTTCGCGATATCGATATGTCGTTCGCCGGGGGGGCGCTACTTGGCGCCGACCGGCATCTGCTGCTTCGGCGCCGCACCCGGCATTCCCATGCTGGTGCCCGCCGGGCGCGCTCCCTCGGGGCTCATCTTGCAGTTGCCCTCGAAGAAGACGCCCTCGTCGATGACGAGCCGGCTCGTCTTGATGTCGCCTTCGAGGCGCGAGCCCGCCTGGAGCTCGATCTTTTCCTTCGCGTCGATGTTCCCGATCACGGTGCCGCCGACAACGGCGCTCTTCACCTTGATCTCGGCCTTCACGCGGCCGTCCTTGCCGATGACGAGCGTGTCGGGGCATATGATGTTGCCCTCGAATTCGCCGTCGATGCGGATCGTCCCTTCGGAGATCGTGACCGTGCCGTTGATCTTGCAGCCTTTTCCGATGATCGAATTCATCTTTCCCTCCCCTGCGACGCTCTCTCCCTCTTTCCCGAACATTACGACATCCTCCTTCCTCGCCTCTTTCTTGCTGCCGAGCATTTCTAACCTCACTGAAGAAGGTATTTCAACGGATCCACGGGGACGTTGTTCTGCGTCACCTGAAAATGGAGATGCGGCGCCGTGCTCTTCCCCGTGTTTCCCGAGTACGCGATCGTCTGCCCCTGAGTCACCCGCTCCCCCTTAACTACTACCAGCATGTCGGCGTGCCCGTAAAGTGTTTTTATGCTGTACCCGTGATCGATCTGCGCGAAATAGCCGTAGTCGTCGCTCCAGCCCGCCTCCGTCACGTACCCGGCGGCCGCCGCCCGGACCGGCGTTCCGCGCTCGACGGCGATGTCGATGCCTGCGTGCAGCGCGGGAGCCCCCGCTCCCCCTCCTCCCGTGAAACGCTTCGTGATGAACCCCCGCACGGGCCAGAACGTAGGGATCGCGCGCAGCATCGCGGCCTGCTCGAAGCGCGCGTCCTGCGGACTTCCTCCGCGCGCCCTCTCGATCGCGGCGACGGCGAGGCTGTCCCGGGGCTCGAGATCGAGGCCGAGCATGCGGCGCACCTGAACGTTCATGGCGCGGATCTCGGCGAGGTTTCGCTGGAGCTCGCTCATCCGCTCCTGCCGCTTCGAGAGCTCCTCGACCTGCAGTTTGTACAGCCGGAACTCGCGCGTCTGAATGAGCAGCGCCCCGTACGTGGCGACGAAGAAGAGCACGACGGCGAGGCCCACGGCGGCGAGCGCGAGGATCGCGTAGAAGACGCCGTAGGGCACGCGGAAGGTCCGCGTCTTGCGGATGTCGTGAGGAACGATGATGACGGAAAATCTTCCTTTGACCATGGCTACGACGGGAGTTTGACGCCCAGGCGCTCGAGGATCCGCTCGAGATCCTCGGCCGAGTAGAACTCGATCGCGATTTGTCCGCCCTTGCCGCGCTTCGCGACGCGCACGCGCGAGCCGAGGTGCACCTCGAGCGCCTCCTCGACGGCGCGCAGCTCGGGATCGCGCCTCGCTCCCGCGCGGCCCCGTTTCTTCCCGGTCTTGCCGGGCGCCGTGCGCTCGATCTCGCGCACGGTCAGGCTTTCGCTCACGATCCGTCTCGCCCATTCGATCTGCGCCGCGGCGCCCTCGATCCCGAGCAGAGCGCGGGCGTGCCCCGCGGTGAGCCGTCCCGCGACGATGAGATCCTTCACCTCGTTGGGGAGAGCGAGGATGCGCAGGCAGTTGGCGACGGTGCTTCGGTCCTTGCCGATCATGTCGGCGATATCCTTCGCCGACAGGGAGAACTCCGTCCGGAGGAGCTCGTAGCCGCGCGCCTCCTCGACCGCGTTGAGATCCTCGCGCTGGAGGTTTTCCATGAGCGCCTGCTTGAGCGACTCGGCGTCGTCCATCTCCCGCACGATCGCGGGCACGGCGGTCTTTCCGCACAGCTTCGCTGCGCGCAGCCGCCGCTCGCCGAGAACGAGCTCGTAGCGGTCGCCGGCGCGGCGCACGACGACCGGCTGCAGGACACCGTGGCGCTTGATCGATTCGGCGAGCTCGCGCAGGTGCTCGTCGTCGAACGCCGCCCGCGGCTGGTGGGGGTTCGGATCGATCTTTTCGACGTCGAGCTCCTTCACCCGCTCGGTCTCCGACACGCTCTCGCGCAGATCCTGCGATATGAGCGCGTCGAGCCCCCGCCCGAGCACCTTCTTCGTCATTTCGGCTGCCGCCTCCCTTCGCGGGCCGCGTCGTCGCCTGCGGCCATCGCCGCGGCCTTCTCGTGCTTCTCGAGAGAACCCTGCTTCTCGATGACCTCGCGGGCGAGCTTGAGGTAGCTCTTCGCGCCGACGCTCTGCACGTCGTAGAGAATGATCGGCCGCCCGAAGCTCGGACACTCGCTGAGGCGGACGTTTCTCGGTATGACCGTTTCGTACACCTTGTCGCCGAAATACGATATCGCCTCCTGCGCCACCTGATTCGAGAGGTTGAGGCGCTTGTCGTACATCGTGAGCAGCACCCCCTCGATCCGCAGATCCGGATTGAGGTGCTTCTGCACCATCCTGATCGTGTTGAGAAGCTGGCTCAGGCCCTCGAGGGCGTAGTACTCGCACTGGA
Organism: bacterium UBP1_UBA4783; assembly: GCA_002403075.1. Lineage (GTDB taxonomy): Bacteria > Krumholzibacteriota > Krumholzibacteriia > Krumholzibacteriales > Krumholzibacteriaceae > SSS58A. Next base: position 7,369 of record DHHB01000031.1, read on the forward strand.
TCGGGATGAGAACGGAGTCCGCCGCCGTGAGGGTGTTGAGCGTGAGCAGCCCGAGGCTCGGCGGCGAGTCGATCACGATGAAGTCGTATCGATCCTCGACCTCGGCGAGGGCGTCCTTGAGCTTCCGTTCGCGCGCGATCTGGGAGACGAGCTCGATCTCGGCGCCGGTCAGCCGCTGATGCGAGGGAAGAAGATCCACGAGCTCCACCTTGCGGATCGCCTCCGCCGCGCTCGCTTCGCCGAGGAGAACCTCGTAGACGGTGTCCTCGCCGTCCCCGGCGCGGACGCCGAACCCGCTCGACGCGTTCGCCTGCGGATCGGCGTCGACGAGGAGCACGCGGTTCTCCGCGGCGCCCATGCTCGCGCTGAGGTTGACCGCGGTCGTCGTTTTCCCGACGCCGCCCTTCTGGTTCGCGATCGCGATTATCTTGCCCATGACCGTCCCGTCGCGCCGGCCGCCTCCGGGTGCCTCGCCGCCGGCGCCTCGACGAGCCACGGAACGAAGCTCACGTACGCGAAGATCGCCCCCGGATTGTCGACCGCGTCGTAAATGATCGCCGCGATCTCTTCCTGCGTGTCGTTGCCGAGCCCCCAGTAGTTGTTCTCCGCGCGGATCGGCGTCGGCGACGCGTTGGCCGAGAGCCTGACCGCGTACGTGCCCTCGCCCGCTTCGCTGTTCGCGAATATCGAGCAGTAGTGAATGGCCGGCGAGGCGCGATCGGCGATCACGAACCCGTTCTTGTAGTTGTTGGCGACGACGCAGCTTTCGATCGACGCCTGCACGGCGTCCTGCGAGGCCGCGAAGAGGATGCCGTCGCCGTCGCTGTATCGTATGGAGCAGCGCCGGATCTCGGCGGATGCGTCGTCCACGTATATGCCGTCGCCGTTATCCCAGATCGAGCAGTTGCGGATCGTCGCCGCCGCTCCGTAGAGCACGTTCACGCCGAAATCGTAGTGGTTGTAGATCTGGCAGTCTTTGATGTCGAGCGTCGCGCCGTCGCGCGCCGTGACGCCGTCCATGCCGGCGGTGATCTCGCAGTTCCTGAAAATCCCCTCCCCGGTCGCGTCGATAAGATATATTCCCTTCCACAGCGCCGTTTCGCTCGAGCAGGTGTTTCCGCGGAGAAATATCTTTTGCGAGGGCGTTCCCACGGCGACGATCCGGCCGTACGATTCGATCCCACCGAGGGTCCGGTCCATGACGATCGTGACGCCGGGTTCGATCGTGAGCGTGACGCCCCCCGCGACCCGCATCGGCGCGTCGCTCCGCGTTATATAGATATGGCCGGTGTTCGCTATCGTTCTCGACATGATCACCTGCCCGGGGAGAAGCTCGCAGACCGTGATCGTCTGCTGAAGCGACCGCGTGTCGATCTCGTCGGTGACCGACATGGTTATGGTCGCGGTCCCGGCGGCCGACGGCGCCTTCCAGTACACGGTGTCGTTCGCCGCACCGGCGGGAAAGCTGCCCGATGACGCGGTCCATCGAAACGTAAGGGAATCGCCGTCCGCATCCGTCGCCGCACCCACGAGCCGGACGGTTGCGCTGCCCGCGACGAAGCATTTTTCCGCGATGATCTTGAGCTCTGAAGGCGCCTCGTTCAGATACTTGACCGTGTCCTCGCACCCGAATAGACCGGAAAGCAATGTTGATAACGCGCATAACGCTAATATATACAGGAACTTGTGTGACATAATCTCCTCCCGGGGTGAGGCGGGGTCAAGGGCATTATAGGCGTCGGCGAGCGCGAAAGCAACGAAAAATATGGATCTTGGGCAAATAATATACACCGGCTTATTAACATGTTTGCAACCGGCTATCCTATATAGTAATTATGCGGTTGGGGCGGTTTTTCCGCCGCCGTGCGCGCGATACGCGCGCCCCGCCGCCCGAGCCTGAAACCGATCCCGGCCGCCCGGCCCCTTGTTTCACGTGAAACGCCGAGCGCCCTTTTCCGATTGAGCCGCGCATCCCGTCCGCGCTTCGAGCGGGGCCCGGAATTCGCAAGATCGATTCTGGGCGGATCCGCTATGCTCGGTCGCTTTTTCTGAAAAAAAGCGCATGCCCCCGGTCGTGAGGCAGCTCGACGGAAGCCGCGTCTTTCATTGCGCCGCCGCCTGCGAGGTCCAGCTCTTCTTTCCATGACGCCCCCTTGATCGTCACGTAAAGGCCGCCCAGGGCAAGGAGCCTCTCGGCGAGCGGCAGCATCTCGCGAAGCCGCCCGGCTGCCTTCGACACAACCACATCGAAGGCCCCCGCTCCGGCATGAGCCGCGGCGTCTTTGCCCGAGGCCTCCGCCCCCGCCAGCGCGAGGATCGCGACCGTCCGCTCGAGGAAGATATGAGGCTTGCCTCTTCGTTCGAAGAGCACCACTTCGATCCGCGGCCGCACGATCTTCCAAACCAACCCGGGAAAGCCCGCGCCCGAACCGATGTCCGCGAGCCGCACCCTCGAGGCGTCGAATACGTCGGGGGCCGCTTTTTCGGCCGCCGCAAGGAGCAGAAGCGAATCAAGAAGCTGCGCGCGCAGGTTCTCGTCGCGCCGGGCCCTGCCGAATAGATGGATCCGATCGCCCCACAGGGAGACTTCGGCAATATACGCCTGCAGCTTGAGCCGTTCCGAGTCGAGAAGGCCCGCCATGCCGCTCGAGGCAAGAGCCAATATAACCTCTTGCTCTATATTGAATTGCTCTTTTTCCATCGCTAGCTCATCCCGTGGCGCGGCCGGAGGGGCCTTGTTTCACGTGAAACACCTCGATCCCGCCAGGCGTCCGTTTCGCTATTAAGCGGCTCGCTGGCAGCTCTATCCCGTTCCCCGGCCTCCTGCCTTCGTCGCCCGAGGAAGATCATGAGGATCGAGATGTCGGAGCTCCGAACGCCTGAGATCCTCGAGGCCTGCCCGAGGGTTACGGGGCGGAACTTCGCGAGCTTGATCCTCGCTTCGGCGCTCAGGGCCCCTATATCGTAGGAAAAGTCCTCAGGTATCCGCATTCGCTCGAGATCTATCATCCGTTCGATGAACTTTCTCTGCCGCGCGATGTACCCCTCATACTTTGCCGAGATCTCGAGCGCGCCCCTTCCGCGATCGTCGAGATCCAGCGTGCCCGGCGGGATCTGCGCTTCGAGGTCGCGAAGGCGGACTTCCGGTCGCTTGAGGAGATCCATCGCCCCGATCTTGCCCCGCTGCGCGCCCTTTCCCGCCGCATCGGCCGACCCCGGGAGGGTATCCGCGGAAAGGCTCAGGCCCTCGAGCGTGCGGCGGGCGCGCGCCACGCTCTTCCGTCTGCCGATCGTCCCGCCCCAGAGGTCTCTGGGGAGAAGCCCATATCGAACACCGTACCGGAAAAGCCTCTCATCCGCGTTGTCCTGCCGGAGGACGAGCCGGTGCTCCGCGCTGGAAGTGAACATCCGGTATGGCTCATCGATCTCTTTCGTGACGAGATCGTCGACGAGAACGCCGATATAGGCCTGATGCCGCCCGAGCGTGAACGCGGGACGTCCTTCGAGGGAAAGCGCCGCGTTTATCCCGGCTACGATCCCCTGCGCGGCGGCCTCCTCGTAACCCGATGTGCCGTTTACCTGTCCGGCGAAGTAGAGCCCCCGCACGACGCGCGACTCGAGGGTCGGGAGGATCTGGTGCGGCGGGTAGTAATCGTATTCGATCGCATATCCATACCGGACGATCCGCGACTCCTCGAGCCCCGGGATCGTCCGGATCATCCGCTCCTGAACGTCGCGCGGCAGGCTCGTCGAAAGGCCGTTCACGTAGATCTCTTCGGACTCGAGCCCTTCCGGCTCGAGGAAGATCTGGTGCCGCTCCCTGTCCGCGAAGCGAACAACCTTGTCCTCGATCGAGGGACAGTATCGCGGACCGATCCCCTTGATCCTGCCGGCAAATAGCGGCGATCTGTCGAGGTTTTCCCTTATTGCGGCGTGGGTGCGTTCGTTCGTGTACGTTATGTGACAGGGCGCCTGCGGCCGATCGATCCTCCGCGTTCGGAACGAGAAGGGCGCCGGCACGTCGTCCCCCGGCTGCGTCTCGCACCGGGAAAAATCTATGCTCTCCCTCGCGAGCCTCGCGGGCGTGCCGGTCTTTAGCCGTCCGCGCTCGATTCCGAGAGAAGCGATCCGATCGGCCAGCCGGCAGGAGGGAGGCTGCCCTTCGCGACCCCCGGGAAAGCTCTCCTCGCCTATATGCATGACACCGTTTGGAAATGTTCCGAGACAGCATATTATTTTATTACAATGAATTAATGTATCATCTCCGATGACGACGCCCTTCACCGCCTCATCGGTGGCAGCGATGTCAGTCGCTTCGCCTTCCATCAGGGTGAGGTGCTCCTGATCCTCTAGCGCTGCCATCATACGCCGATGATATGCCTGTTTGTCCGCTTGAGCCCTCGGGGACCAAACGGCGGGGCCTTTGGCCTTGTTCAGCATCCTGAACTGAATACCCGTCTCATCTATAGCCAGGGCCATCTCTCCGCCCAAAGCGTCGATCTCCCTCACGAGCTGTCCCTTGGCGAGGCCACCGATCGCCGGGTTGCAGGGCATTCTCGCCACATCCTCGAGGCTCATCGTCACGAGCAGGGTTTCGTGCCCCATCCTGCTCGCCGCGAGGGCGGCCTCGATGCCGGCATGACCCGCGCCGATGACTATCACTTCGTAATCCATATCCAACCGCTTAGTCATAATTATTATTATAATTCTTGAATCTTATTGGTGCACAACGCGTCATTGCGTGATTGCCTCGCGCAATCGGTCCCAGCGGCACTATTTCCCGATGCAGAACTTCTCGAATATGGCGTCGAGAACGTCCTCGGAGACGGAGCGTCCCGTGATCCTGCCGAACGCGTCCGCGGCCGCCCTGAGCTCGAAGCTCATGAGCTCGGCGGCGCCGCTTCCGCCCGCGATCGCCTCGACCCGCTCGAGCGCCGCGTCCGCTTCCCGCAGCGCATCCGCTTGCCTCGCGCTCACCGCGATCCGCTCGCGCCGAAGGGCGCCCGCGTCAAGCTCGACCGTGCGCGAGAATATCCGCCGCCGCAGCTCCTCGAGCCCCGCGCCCGTCAGCGCGGACACCGATATCGCCTCGCTCACACCCAATTTCGCAATAATATCCTCGGCCGCGAGCCGCGCCACGAGGTCGCTCTTGTTTATGACGAGAAGCACCTTGGCGCCGTCGATGCGCCGATTCTCCGCCACGGTACCGGCATCTATTTCGGCGCTCCCGTCGATCGTGAACAGCACGAGGTCCGCGCGGCCGGCGGCCGCGCGGCCGAGATCGATCCCGCGGGTCTCTATCTCGCATCCCGTTTCCGCGATCCCGGCCGTATCCTCGAGCCAGCAGGTGAAGCCGTCGATGTGGATCCGCTCGCAGAGCCTGTCGCGCGTCGTCCCGGGAACGGGGGAGACGATCGCCCGCTCTTCGCCGAGAAGGGCGTTGTACAGGCTGCTCTTGCCGGCGTTCCGCGGGCCGACGATGGTCACGCGTATGCCGCGCCGGAGCCTCGCGCCCGGGAGCTCCGATTCGAGAAGTCTCGCGATCCGCTCCCGCGTCTCCCGGGCCGTCCGCCGCGTCTCCTCGGCCGCCCGGACCGGAACGTCCTCCTCGCCGAAGTCGATCGAGACCTCGACGAGGGCCAACTCGTCGAGGAGCGCCTTCTCGCATTCGCCGACGCGCCGGGAGAGCGATCCCTCGAGCTGCTCGAGCGCGACGCGGCGCTGGAGCTTCGTTTCCGCCGCGATGAGATCGGCGACGGCTTCGGCCTCGGCGAGATCGAGTTTTCCATTGAGAAACGCCCGCTTCGTGAACTCTCCGCGGCCGGCGAGACGCGCCCCGCGCGCGACGATCTCCTCGAGGAGATCGGAGACGACCTGCATGCCGCCGTGGCACGATAGTTCGACGAGATCCTCGCCCGTGTAGCTCGCCGGGGCGCGCATGACGGCCACGAGCGCCTCGTCGATCGGGGCGCCCGTCCCATCCCGCAGCACCCTCAGGACGAGCGCGTGCGAGGCGGCGCTTCGCGTGCCCTCGGCCATGCGGTCGACGATGTCGACCGCCGCGGGGCCCGAGACGCGCACGACGGCGATCCCCGACTCGCCCGCCGGCGTGCCGAGCGCGACGATGGTGTCCCGGTCCATGGCGGATCAGCGGTTTCCGGCGCGCTTCTGCTCCTCGGCACGCTGCGGCGCGATGCAGACCTTGCGCATTTCGCCGTTTCCGATCGTGTAGCTCGATATGCCGTCGAGCTCGGAGAGAGCCATGTGAACGATGCGCCGCTCGGCCGCCTTCATCGGCTCGAGCGCGACCTCGTGATTGGTTTTTTTCGCCTTCTCGGCCGCCTTGACCGCCTTCTGCTTGAGGATATCGTGGCGGTTCCGGAGATACCCGCCGACGTCGAGCGTGAGCCGCTGGTAACCGCCGAGCTTCTTCGAGACGATTCGCCCGATGAGGTGCTGGAGGGAGGTGAGGGTGTCTCCCTTGCGCCCGATGAGGAGGCCGTCGACCCCCGCGGTCTCGATATTGATATAGGTCGCGCCGTCGACCTCCTCGGAGAAGAGGCGGTAGTTGACGTCGAGCGATTCCATGATCGCCCGGGCGACTTCGTCGACGACCTCCTCGACGCCGCTCGCCGACTTCTTGCGCGAGACGACGATGCGGGCGTCGCGCGATCCGAATATGCCGAGCACGCCCTTCTGCCCCTGATCGACGATCTTGATGTCGACCTCGTCGATGCGCGCCTTGAGGCTCGCGAGGGCCTTCTCGAGAGCCTTTTCGACGGTCTTGCCCTTTACTTCGATGCCGTCGGTTCTCGTTTCGTCACCGCGCGTGTCGCGATCCCTGCCGATCCTTGCCATATGCGCTTCCTGCCTTTCGACGGTTCACTTCTCCGCGCCCGCGAGCGCGCGGTTCTGCTCCTCGGACTCGATCTCCCGCTGCACGATGTACTGTTGCGCCACCGAGAGCACCTGGTTCACGAGCCAGTAGAGAACGAGGCCCGAGGGCATGCTGTAGAAAAAGATCGTGAAGATGATCGGCATCATCCAGTTCATCATCTTCGCCTGCATCGCCGGCGCGCCTTCCCCGGTCGGCGAACCGCCGAGCTTCGACTGGGCGATCATCGCCGCGCCCATGAGGATGGGGAGGAGGTGGAACTCGTTCCCGAGGATCGGGACGCTCGCCCCCCACCGGAAGAGCGTGTCCGGCATCGAGAGATCGTCGATCCAGCCGACGAACGGCGCGCCGCGCAGCTCGATCGTGTTGCCGAGGGCGTTGTAGAGGGCGATGAAGATCGGCATCTGGAGGAGCAGCGGCAGGCACCCGCCGAGCGGGCTCACGCCCGCCTCCTTGTACGCCTTCATGATCTCCTTGTTGAGCCGGTCGCGGTCGCCCTTCCACTTTTCCTGTATCTCCTTGATCCTCGGCTGCAGGCGCTGCATGTCCTTCATCGACTTGAAGCTCTTGTGCGTGAGCCGGTAGAAGAGAAGCTTCGTCAGGACGGAGATGATGATGATGATGAGCCCGTAGTTGGGGATCCCCTTCTTCATCCAGACCATGAGCCGGAGAACGCCCACGCTCAGGAAGCGAAGGTATCCCATGTCGATCGCCTTCTCGAGTCCGAGCCCGTAGCCGCTGAGGGCCTTCATGTCGAGCGGGCCCGCGTACCACGTGAAGACGTCCTCGACGAGCCGGGGGTCGCCGCGGAACGGATAGGCGATCCCGCAGCCGATGAAGTTCTCGGCCCGGTCCCCGAGCAGCACGAGCGTGCCGCTGCCGCGCTTCCCGGCCTTCGTGATGAGGGCGCTGAAGAAGTATTTCGTCCGCGCCCCCGCCCATACGACGGTCCCCTCGTGCTCGAGACGCGTCGTCTTGCCGAACTTGGCCATGTCGGTCCGGTACTGCTCCTCGCCGACCCTCCCGAGCGCCGCGAACTTGCGGAGGTCCCCCTTGCGATCCGTCTCGGTCGACGGGAGCCCGCACTCCCAGCCGAGCGAGTACCCCTCCGTTCGCGCGAGAGCCCCCTCGCGCCGCATCGCGACGCGCACCGAGACGTCGTACGAGCCGCGCGCGAATGTGTAGCTCCGCTCGACGGCCTCGCCGCCCTCGCCCGCGCGCCTGAAGAGAACGGTCGCGCTGTCGCGCCCCTCGCCGAGAACGATCGTCTCGCCGTCCGCGGCGGGCGCGCCGTCGACCGTGACCTCGAACGCCGCGCCGGACAGCCCCGTCCATTCGCCCTTCTCGAGGAGCGACAGCCGCAGGCCTCCCGCGGCGCCCTCGGGCACGAGCTCGACGGGGCTCCCGTCCTTTTTCTCGAATTCGGCGAGCGTCACGCTCTCGACCTCGCCTCCGGCGCTCGACAGCACGATGTTCGCGCGGCCGGTCGAGACCGTTATCCGCTTCGCCGTTCTCCCGGCGTCCTGCGCGAGGAAGTCGCCGCTCGCCGCGGGCTCGCCGGCGATCGCCGCGGGAGCCGCGGGAGCCGTCGGAGCCGCCGCCGCGGTTGTCTCGGCCCCGGCCGGCCGCTCGAGCGCGGCGAGCGAGTCGGCCTGCCGGCGCGATTCGAGCTCCGCCGCCTGCCGGCGCGCGAGCTCGTTGCGTTTCGGCGCCATGTAGAGGACTTCCCAGCCGATGAGAATGGCGAACGTGATGACGATCGCGAGCAAGGATCTTCGATCCATGAACTCCTCTTTTTCCCGGGAAGCGGGCGGTTCGTAGATGCGGCGATCGGGCGGGCCTCGGGACGGTCCTATCGAAATCAGCGCACGGGGTCGTACCCGCCCCGCGCGAACGGATGGCATCTGAGAAGACGCTTCGCGGCGAGCGCCGCGCCGCGGCCGGGGCCGTGGCGGCGGATCGCGTCCTCCGCGTACTGGGAACACGACGGTATGAACCGGCACACCGGTGGATGATATGGAGAGATGGTTGCTCTGTATATGCGCAGCAGCGCGAGAGCGATGTATGCGGCGATTCTCTTAATCATCCGTTCGATATCAGGAGTCCGGCCCTCTCGAGCGAGCGTTCGACATCCGTGTAGATTTCGTGGAACGTGCTTTCCTTCGGGTTGAACGAGGCGATGAATACGATCCAGAGGTTGCGCTCGGCGAAACGTTTTTCGAGCCGCTTGAATATCTCCCTCATGTGCCTCTTCGCCCGATTTCGCTGACAGGCCTTGCCTATTTTCTTGCTTGCTACGAACCCGGGAACGACGCCGCCGTCTTCGCGCTTCAGGTGGTAGATGACGACCCTGCTCCCGGCTTCCCTCAAACCTTCGCTATAAACAATACGAAACTGGCGATTGCTTTGGAGTCTCCGTGATGCCACCGGGCATCACATCCTTCGCTGTCAGACGGTGAGACGTTTTCTTCCCTTCGTTCTCCTCCTTTGCAGGACCTTGCGGCCGTTCTTTGTAGCCATGCGCTTTCGGAATCCGTGGGTCGTTTTCCTTCTCGTGTTATGCGGCTGAAACGTTCTTTTCATGATCTGCGCCCTTCGCTGCTGGTGGAAACATCCTATTTGATATCAGGCCCTATTATACAAAAGCAAAATAGAATAGGAAAGCGCTCTTTCGTTGTCAAGCGGATAATAATGCGAGTTTCTATCTCCTTGCCCCTTCGGGGGTTTTGCCTCGCGCCCGAATCCTCCGGGATGCGCTGCTCCCCCGGCTCTCGGGCAAATCACGCCCGCGCTTCTTGTAATTGGTTATGGGCGAGGCGGTTAGAAAATTTTTCCCCCGCGCGCCAGAATTTTCTTGCCACCCCCTGGGGCTTATGGTAGATTACCGCCCGCGGGATAGGGGGGGGAAACCCCCACGAGCGATATATAACACATAGGCTTACATTTTTTCTAGGCACCCATCTTGTGTTGTGGATAACGCTCCGAACCTTTTGATAGTTTCCCGCCGATTTTATTGTAATAATTAGAGTTGCGTCGTTTTCCACAATTGTGGAAAGCCTCTCTAATTTCAAGGGATTTAGCGGAATCTCCTGAAGGGGTTTTGCTTCCCCGTCGGGGAAGCGTTCGAGGCTTAAACTCTCTCTATTCGGCGATGAAGGAAGAGCTCGCACGCCGCTGGGATGCCATTCTCGAGCGCCTCGCAACGCTCGTCAACGCGCAGAGCTACCAGACGTGGTTCAAGCCGACCCGTCTCGTCGCATGCGACGGTGGCCGGCTCGTTATCGAGGGGCCCAACCCGTTCTTCGTGGATTGGCTCGCGGAGCATCATCGGGACAAGATCGAGTACGCGGCGCGGGAGGTTCTCGGCGGCGAGCCGAAGCTGGAGTTCGTCGCCGCCGCCGTCCCCGAGCGCGCCACGGCCCCCGAGGCCCACGCCACGCGGGCTATCGTCGTGAACGATCCCGTCGCGATCGCGAGCGGATGCCATCTCAACGCCCGCTACGTCTTCGACGAGTTCATCGTCGGCAGCTCGAACCGGATGGCGAACGCGGCTGCGCGCGCCGTCGCCGACCGGCCGGCGCAGGTGTACAACCCGCTCTTCATTTACGGCGGCGCGGGGCTCGGCAAGACGCACATCGTTCAGGCGATAGGGCATCACGTCATCGCGAACCATCCCCGGCTGCGCGTCTCGTACGCGACCTCCGAGGGCTTCACGAACGAGCTCATTCAAGCGATCCGCTCCGGGACGACGCACGCCTTCAAGGAGCGCTACCGCTCGATCGACGTCCTGCTCATCGACGACGTGCAGTTCCTCGCCGGCAAGGAAAGCACGCAGGAGGAGTTTTTCTTCACCTTCAACGCGCTGCACAACGCGAACAAGCAGATCGTCGTTACGAGCGACCGGCCGCCGAAGGAGATCCCGGGGCTCGAGGAGCGGCTCGTCTCGCGCTTCGAGTGGGGTCTCGTCGCCGACATTCAGCCGCCCGACGTCGAGACGAGGATCGCGATCCTCCGAAAAAAGGTGGAGAAGGAAAAAATCCTTATCCCGGACGACGTGATCCAGTTCATCGCCGAGAACGTCAAGAGCAACATCCGCGAGCTCGAGGGCTCCCTCGTCCGCATCCTCGCCTACTCGAGCCTCACGTGCCGGGAGGCCAATCTGGAGCTCGCGCGGGAAGTTCTGCGGGATTTCATGAAGCCGTCCGCCGCGCGGAAGCCCTCCATCCCCCTCATCAAGAAGACCGTCGCGCAGCACTTCGACATCCCGCTCGAGACGCTCAAGGCCAAAACGCGCATCGCCCGCGTCGTTCTCGCCCGGCAGGTCGCGATGTACATCGCGCGCGATCTCACCGACGCTTCGCTGGTCGCGATCGGTTCCTATTTCGGCAATCGCGATCACAGCACGGTGCTCCACGCGTGCGCGAAGGTCCGCGCGGCCGGCGACGCGGACCCGGCGCTCAAACGCAAGATCCAAACGATCGTGGAGGAGCTTTCGGCCTGATCCGGCGCGGGTTTTCGGGCTATTCCCACACTGTCAACAACGGCCCGCGTGGAGAGATGTTCATGATCCCGTCCAGACCGCTCATTGGGGGAAACGGCGTCGATGCCAACAACGCTGTCGACGCCCGCCGCGGGGCCGTGCGTGTGGCGCGACACTCGGATACGCCCCCTTTCAACATATCAACAGCGCCTACTCCGGCTTCTGTATATATTCTCTCTATAACCGGAG
>DHHB01000100.1:0-18159 GCA_002403075.1 bacterium UBP1_UBA4783
GCCGGCTCGTGCTTCGTCAACTCGTTCGTGAAATCCGATCCGCGGCTCCCGTTCGGAGGGATCAAGGAGAGCGGGTACGGCCGGGAGCTCTCGGCGTTCGGTATCCGGGAGTTCGTCAACGTGAAGACGGTCTACGTCGCCTAGGGTTCGCCGCCGGGGCCCGCGTCGCCCGGCGACCGCGCCGGCCGGCGGCCCGCGCCGCCGCTACTCCGACGACGCCTCGATGTTTCCCCGCCACAGGTACTTTTTCGTCTCGGCGGCTATGACGCCCGAGAGGACGACGAGCGAGACGAGGTTCGGAATCGCCATGAGGGCGTTCGTGATGTCGGCGAACGACCACACGAGCTTGATCGTCGCGACGGAACCGAGCATCACGCATCCCACCCAGAGCCACCGGTACCAGCGGACGAGGCGCGTTCCGAAGAGATACTCGACGGCCTTCTCGCCGTAGTACGACCAGCCGAGGATCGTCGAGAAGACGAAGGTGAGGAGCCCGAAGGTCAGCACGGCGGGCCCGACGACCGGGATCTGCGAGAACGCCTCCTTCGAGAGCGCCGCGCCGTGGAGGCCGTCCGCCCATTCCCCGGAGTTCACGAGCACGAGCCCGGTCATGGCGCAGACGACCACGGTGTCCCAGAACGTGCCCGTCGAGGAGACGAGCGCCTGCCGCACGGGGTTTTTCGTCTGCGCGGCCGCGGCGACGATCGGCGCGCTCCCGAGCCCCGATTCGTTCGAAAAGAGTCCCCGCGCGATCCCGTACCGGATCGTTTCCCGCACCCCCGCGCCGAGGAAGCCGCCCACCGCCGCCTGCCCGGAAAACGCGCCGTCCAGGATGACGCGCAGGGTGTGCGGCAGAGCGCCGGCGTTCATGACGAGAATCGCCGCGCATCCGCCGACGTAAACGACCGCCATGAGCGGCACGAGCCGCTCGCACCAGGCCGAGATCGATCTGATCCCTCCGAGGATGACGATCGCGGTGAGCGTCATGATCGCGAGCCCCGTGATCCATTGTGGCACGCCGAAGGCCTCTTTCGCCATCGTCGCGATCGCGTTCGACTGGACCATGTTCCCGATGAAGAAGGCGGTGACGGACAGGAGAGCGGCGAAGACGACGCCGAGCCAGCGCTGCTTCATCCCGCGCTCGAGCACGTACATCGGCCCGCCCGCCATGAATCCTTCCTTGTTGACGACGCGGTACTTGATCGAGAGCACCGCTTCGGCGTATTTCGTGGCGATGCCGAAGACCCCCGTGATCCAGATCCAGAACACGGCGCCAGGCCCGCCCGCCGCGATCGCCGTGCCGACGCCGACGATGTTTCCCGTGCCGATCGTCGAGGCCAGCGCCGTCGTGAGGGCGCCGAACTGGCTGATGTCCCCGGCGCCCTCGCGCGAGCGCCGGAACGAGAGTTTGATCGCCGTGCCGATGTACCGCTGGATGAACCGGAGCCTCACGGTGAGGAAGACGTGCGTACCGAGGAGCAGGACGATCATCGGAGGACCCCAGATCGCGTTGCCCCACGTCTCGAAGAGTTTTTCGACCGCTTCCATGCCCCCCCTTTCGCCGCGAACGGCGGCATAGTAGCACAGATAGGTTCCAAGTCAATCGTTTGCCGCAAGGCCTCGGGCGGCGCTCCCGCCCGCGGCGCCCGGGCCGCCGCGGCGGACGGATTTCTCTTGCCCGACGACCCCGGTCGTGGTGTATATAGAGGCCTGAACGGCCGTCCGGAGACGGAGGAAAGAGAGCGATGGCGAACGCGTACGACGTGCTCAAGGAACGCGGCCTCCTTGAGCAGGTGACCGACGAGGCGAAGGTCCGCGCGATGCTCGAGCGGCCGACGACCTGCTACGTCGGTTTCGACCCGACGGCGTCGAGCTTCCACGCGGGAAGCCTCGTTCCCATCATGGCGCTCGCCCACCTGCAGCGCTGCGGCCACCGCGTCGTCGTCGTCGTCGGGGGCGGCACGGCGATGATCGGCGACCCGACCGACAAAACCGAGATGCGGCGGATCATGCCGGTCGAGGAGATCGACGCGAACGCGCGGGGCCTGCGGTCGCAGCTCGAGCATTTCATAGATTTCTCGAACGATCGCGCGATCATGGTCGACAACGCCGAGTGGCTCCGCCCGCTCAACTACATCGAATTCCTCCGCGACGTCGGCCGCCATTTCAGCGTGAACCGCATGCTCGCCGCCGAGTCGTACAGAATGCGGCTCGAGACGGGCCTCAATTTCATCGAGTTCAACTACATGCTGCTGCAGGCGTACGATTACCTCGTCCTCTACCGGCGGTTCGGCTGCACGCTCCAGATGGGCGGCAACGACCAGTGGGGCAACATCCTCGCCGGCGCCGATCTCATACGGCGCGTCGAGGGGGGCGAGGCCGAGGCGCTCACCTTCCCGCTGCTCGTGACGGCGACCGGCGCCAAGATGGGAAAGACGGAGAAGGGCGCGCTCTGGCTCGACCCGTCGCGCACCTCCCCGTACGAGTATTACCAGTACTGGATCAACGCGGACGACCGCGACGCGGGGCGGTTCCTCTCGTTCTTCACGTTCCTGCCGATGGACGAGGTGCGCCGGCTCGCGTCCCTCGGGGGCGAGCGGCTCCGCGAGGCGAAGGAGACGCTCGCGTTCGAGGCGACGAAGCTCCTCCACGGCGAGGCCGAGGCGGCGAAGGCGCGGGACGCCGCGCGCTCCCTCTTCGGCGGCGGGGGCGGGATCGACGAAAGCGCCGTTCCGACGGTCGAGATCGAGCGGAGCCGTTTCGCGGAGGGGATCCCGGCGTTCGCGCTCTTCGCCGACGCGGGGCTCGCGAAGACGCGCGGCGAGGCGAGGCGCCTCATCGCGCAGGGCGGAGCCTACGTCGACAACCGGCGCATCGACGCCGTGGACGCCCTCGTCACCCTCGACGACGCGAAGGAAGGCGCGCTGCTCCTGCGGGCGGGGAAGAAGAAGTACGTGCGCGTGAAGCTCGCGGGCTGATCCCCGGCGGCCGGCCGGTCCTTCCGGTCAATCTCCGAGAATCTCCGAGTAGACGGCGGCGAGATCGGCGGCGTACCGCCGCGCGTCGAAGAGCCGCTCCGCCCGCCGTCTTCCGGCCTCGCCGAACCGCTCGCGCAGTCCGGGGTCGGCGGCGAGAGCCTGCAGCGCCGAGGCGAGCCCCGCGCTTTTTCCGTGTTCGTAGACGTATCCGTTCACGCCGTGCTCGACGATCTCGGGATTGCCGCCGACGTCGGAGACGACGGCGGGTATGCCGAGGGCGAGCGCTTCGAGCGCCGTGTTCGAAAGCGGTTCCGGCTCGATCGAGGAGTTCACGACGACGTCGCACCGCGACATGATCTCCGCCGCGTCGTTCCTGAAACCGGGCAGCGAGAACCTGTCCCCGAAGACCGGATCGGAGACGACCGCGCGCCGCACGGCCTCCTCCTCGGGGCCCGCGCCCGCCATGATGAACCGCGCGCGGGGATCCGCCGCGAGCACCGCCCGCGCGGCCTCGACGAAGATAAAGCAGCCCTTCCATCTCTCGAAGCGCGCGAACCATCCGACGAGCGTCCCCTCGGAGCGTTTTCGCGGACGCGGAGCGTAGGTCTCGAGATCGATCCCGTCCCGGACGGTCAGCACCTTTCCGGCGGGGAGTCCCTCGGCGAGGCAGTGCGCGCGGACCGCGTCCGAAACGCACAGGAAGCGGCTCACGCGCCGCGCGAGGAAACGGTGGAGCGGCGTGAGCCTGAAGAACCCGCGCTGATGGCTCACCGCGGGTATCCCGCAGCGGGCGGCCGCGACGATCGCGCCCATGTTGGGCGGCACCGCGTTGTTCGCGTGGACGATCGAGAACCCCCGGCCCCGCATCCATCGCGCGATCAGCGCGGCGTCGGCCCGCTGCCCGGCCGCGTAGACCTTCGCGCTCCGCAGCAGCCGGTACGGCGCCGTGAGCTTGATCCGGGGGATATGTGCGGGCACGGGCGGCGGAGGAGCGGGCGCCTCGGCGGCGCCGAGCGCCGTCCAGAGCGCCGTCCGCGCGCCGGCCGCCTCGAACGCGTCCCGCGCGGGGAGGTCGTGGCGCAGGAGCACGAAGGGTTCGAATCGCGAGCGGTCGATCCCCTTGACGATGTGCAGCAGCGTATGGGTCGAGCCGCCGACGGCGGCTCCTTCCTCGACGTACAGGATTCGGCGCAAATCGAGATTCTCCCCCTCGGGTCGCCTTTGATATACTCCGCGCGGCCGCGGTCCGGCGGAGTATAGGCGAACGCCGCGGCCGGGTCAATCGGCGGATGCGCGGCGCCCGGGGCGCCGCGGTTTCGGAAAGGCTGGTGATTCCCGGATGGCGGACGAATGGAAGAAGGAGTTCGAGGAGGAGCGCGCGAGGCGGAACGACGTCGTGCTCGGGAGCGGACACCTCGGCATCAAGCGGTTCTTCGCTCTCGACGAGCAGGCGTACCACACCGGCGCTCTCCCCGCCAAGGTGAAGGAGCTTCTCGGACTCACCGCGTCGCTGGTCCTGCGCTGCGACGCCTGCGTTTCGTACCACCTCATACGCTGCAGGGAGGAGGGCGTGACGCGCGATGAGTTCTACGACGCGATGAACGTCGCGCTCGTCGCCGGCGGCTCGATCGTCATTCCGCATCTGCGGACCGCCGCGGAGCGGTTCGAGAGTCTCATCGCCCCCTGATCGGCGCCGCGGGTGGGCGAATTCCCTTGTCTTCGCCGGACGCGGCGGATACACTCCGCCCGATGCGTCCGCCGCGCGGCGCACGGGAGCCATCGATGTTCATCCGCCTTCTCAACGCGATCGTGAAGAGACGCCGCTTCGTCGGCTGGGCCGTGCTCGTCTTTTTCGTCGCGGGGACCGTCTACGCGCTCGCGCGCGGCAACATGTACGAGTCGAAGACGCTCCTGCTTCCGCCCATGGACGAGGGCGGACAGGGGATCCTCTCGGCATGGATGGCGAAGCTCAACCTCCCCGCGATCATGACGCCGGTCAGCGCCGGCATGACATCGGCCGCGATCCTCGGCGATATCATCGCAAGCCGCCGTCTCTGCGAAATGATCGTCGACTCGCTCGCGCTGCGGGAGCATTACGGATCGAAGAACCTCGACGGCGCCGTCCGCAAGCTCCGCGCGGGAACGAAAACCGCCGTCACGGAGACGGGTCTCATACGTCTTTCCGTCCGCGACCGCGATCCCGAATACGCCCGGCGGATCGCCGAGGCGTACATCGCGGGGCTCGATTCCCTCAACCGTTTCCTGCAGCGCTCCCGCGCCGACGAGACCCGGGCGTTCGTCGCCCGGCAGCTCGAAACGTACGGCGGCCGGCTTCAAACCCTCCGGCGCGAGATCGCCGTCTTTCAGGGCAACAACAACATCGTCGATTTCGACGAGCAGGTGCGCGGCGCGATTCAGGTGGCCGCCGATCTCAAGGTGCGCTCGATCCTCGCCGGGATCGAGCGGGATCTCATGAGCGAGTTCACGCAGCGCGACGCGACGGAGCTTCGCCGCAAGACGGCCGAGCACGAGAATCTCAACCGGCAGCTCGACGCCCTTATGAGCGGCGACAGCGCCGGCGCCGTCTTCGTGCCCCTGAAGCGCCTGCCCGCCCTCGCGCAGCGGTTCGCCGCGATGCGCCGGGATCTCGAAGTCAACGAACGCATCTACTCCTATCTCCTCGAGCGTTACGAGGAGGCGGGCATCGAGCAGACCAGGACGACCTCGGTCGTGCAGATCGTCGACGCCCCGTCGCTGCCCGAGGAGCCGGCCGGCGTCCCGCTTCCCCTCGTCGTCGCGATCGTGACGGCGCTCGGGTTCGTATGGAGCGCCGCGACGGCGGGCTGGTGGGAGTGGACGGTCTCCCGCGCGAAATCCTCCGGCGAGGAGCAGGCCTTCGGCGAATTGCGGGCCGTTCTCGAATCGGACGCCGCTCGTCTGCGCCGCGCTCTCAGACTCTGACCCCTCCGCGTCCTTTTTTCCTCACGAACCGCGATATGCCGCGCTAGTGGAATGCCGCTTGCATGAAACCGAACGGGCGGGTATGCCCCGCGGCGGAGTATTGTGCCGAAACGCATTGTCCATAAAGCGCTTACACGAATCCTCGCTCTGGCGGCGCCGCTTGCGCTGGCCGCGGTCGCGGGCTTTTTCCCGGGCGGATGCTCGGTTATCCCGTTCGATCCTCCGGCAGCGGAGCCTTTCATCATGTACCGCCTGACGCTCGCCGACCGCCGTCTCAGCGTCATTCGCGTCGAGGCGTTTGTGTACGGATTCGGCGACGGCCGGCTCGTTCTTCGCGCGCCCCGAAGCGAAACGGGGACCTTTTTCGAGCCCATAAACCTCTCCGCCGTCTCCTCCGGCGCCGCCCTCGACGTCCGCGAGAGGGACGGCGCTTGGTCCATCGAGGCGGGGAACGGCGATCTCGCCTTTTCGTACGACGTCGTTATCGCGATCGAGGACCGGTATTCCCCCGACGTGCGTTCGATGTTGACTTTTCTCGGCGAGGACCGGTGCCGGATTCTCGGGCGCGACGTGTTTCTCGTGCCGGAGGCGCCGTTCGCGAGCGGCGTGCTCGTCGACGTGCGTCTCTTTCCCGGCGGAGGATTGTCCTCCTCCGCGCCGGCTGTCCGCGACCGCATCGTCGTGCCCGACGCGGGCGAGCTCCCCCGGACGATGGCCGCCGCGGGGGCGTTCCGGTTCCTCTCGCGGGAGATCGGCGGCGTCTCCGTCGCGCTCGCCATCGGCGACGCGTGGTCGTTCGGCGACGAGGAGTTCTTCGACGTTCTCTGCCGCATCGTGGCCGAGGAGCTCGCGCTTCTCGGGCCGCCTCCGCGCTCGCGGTATCTCTTCGTGTGCGACGGAAACCCCGTCCGCGGAGGAGCCCGTTTCGACTACTACGGCATCCACTACGACGGGAGCATGCTGCTTCTCCTCGATCCGCGCATCGATCGCAGCGCGCTGATGGACGCGCCGATGGCGATCATCGCGCACGAGTTCTTCCACAACTGGAACAGCGAGACTCTCGCCGGGGCCGACGAATCCTTCCAATGGTTCACCGAGGGCGCCACCGTGTACTGCTCCTACCGGATTCTCGAGCGGGCGAACGTGATCTCGTCCGCACAGCGCGCCGCGCATCGCCGGACGGTCGCCTCCCGGTACCGGGCGAACCCTTATCGCGAGCGCGTCGCCATCGGGGAGGCGGCGAACCGTGACATGGGGGACAAGGACATGGTGAACCTCCTCTACGACGGCGGGTATCTCGCCGCCGAGGCCCTCGACGAGCGGATACGGAAAGACACGGGCGGAAGGATCGGGATCATCGACGTGATCCGGCGCCTCCACGAGCGGTCGGGTCGAACGGATATCGCCGGCGAAGCGGCGCTCACGGCCGCGGTTATAGATCTCGGCGGCTCGGATATCTCCGGATTCCTCCGCGAGCTCGTCCGCACCCCGAATCCCCACGTCATCGCCGACCGCTTCTCAAGCCTTGAATAAGCCGCGAAGCGGTGATAGAGTCCTCCCGCCCGGAACGGAACGTCCAAGCCCCGGGCACGAAAGGGAATCGCGATGAGCATGCGCCGCAGGAAAGCGATCGCCGCCGCGGAGAGCCTTCTGTTCGCCGGGCTTCTCGCGGCGCTCGGCTCGACCGTCGCGCGGCCGCAGCCGGGCGCGCACAGCCCGTGGAACCGATCGGGCAGAAGGGTGGCTCTCGCCTCGCTCGAGCGGGGAGCCGCCGGCGCGCTTCCCGGCCGGTTCTCATGGCTGTGCTCCGCGAAGCAGGTTCGCGCTCTCGCCCTCGCCCGCGACACGCTGTGGATAGGCACCGAGGGAGGGCTCTTTGCGATGAGCCTGTCTCTCGACCACGTCGAGCCCGTGAGCGGCCCCGCGTCGATCTCGATCCGGGCGCTGGCCGCCGAAGGCGGCGCGCTCTGGGTCGCCGGGGATCACGCGGTCAGCTCGCGGAGCGGAGGGCGCTGGCGGCATTACACCCCCGAGGCGAACCACCTCTTCGAGCGGGCGCGGTGTTTCGCGCCCGGCGAGGGACGGCTCTGGATCGGCGCGTTCGGCGCCGGCATGGGGTACGTCGCGGGCGACGCGGCGACGTTCATATCGTGCTCCGATCCCGTGATCGACCGGCGCGTGCTCGCCGTCGCCGAGCAATCCCCGACGACGATCTACGCCGGCACCGCGAGCGGTCTCATGCTCGCCGACACGAGCGGGTGGCGCTCGCTCCGTTACGGGAGCCGTTTGCCGGTCGGTCCCGTGGCGAGTCTCGTCTTCGACGAGGAAGGAGATCTCTTCTGCTCCGTCCTCGGGCAGGGCGCCGCGATCTACAGCTTCGGCAGGGTCCGCGCGTTCGGTTCGGGACCCGGGACGCCCGGGGCCGGCGTGCGCGCGTTTTCGCTCGATCCGGCGACTCGCCGGATGTGGGCCGCCGGAGATGACGGCGCGTTTATCTACGACGGAACGGACTGGACGGCGCTTTCGGCAGCGGGCTTCGACGCGGCGCGCCGCCGCTTTCTCTCGATGATACACGACGCGGAGGGCACCTGCTATCTCGGCACCGACGACGGCGCCGTGGTGATCGTCTCCCGCGGCGTCGCGCGCGATGTCCGCGTGCCGCAGGCGTTTCCGGAGAGCCGGGTCGCGCGGCTCCGGGCCTCCGGCGGCGCGGTGTGGTGCGTCGCGGGCGGCTCGATCCTCTCGGGCCGCGGGTCGTTCGTTCCGGCGGCGAAGCCGCCCGATCTCTACGCGGGCGAAATGAACGACCTGCTCCCCCTCGAGTCGGGCGAAATCTGGATCGCCACCCGTTTCGGCATCCTCCGCGCCGCCGGCAAGACGTGGGAAACGATCGACCGCAGGCACGGCCTTCCGACGGAGTATTTCGTCCGGGCGGCACGGGATCCGGCCGG
Source organism: bacterium UBP1_UBA4783 (assembly GCA_002403075.1). Taxonomy (GTDB): domain Bacteria; phylum Krumholzibacteriota; class Krumholzibacteriia; order Krumholzibacteriales; family Krumholzibacteriaceae; genus SSS58A. The sequence continues at coordinate 8,891 of DHHB01000100.1, forward strand.
CACGCTCTGGTTCGCGTCCGCGGACGCGGGGGTCGCGTCGTTCCGGGCGGGCGTCTGGACCTCTCACACCCGCGAGAACGGGCTGCCGTCGAACGAGATCGCCGACCTCGTCGTCGACGGCGCGGGTAGACCGTGGATCGTGACGCCGAGCGGCGACGCGGCCCGCTTCGTCGAGGGGATCTGGGAGCGCGTGCCGCTGCCTCCGGCGGGCGGAGCGTCCGCGGCTGCTTCCCACGGCGCCGATTCGGCCGGCGTCTACGATCCCGCGATACGGTTCCTGCCGGACTCGGACCGCGACCCGGCCGCGGCCGCCGCGCGAGGCGGGTACCGCCTCGGTCTCGATCGCGCGCGCGTCTGCCTCGTCGCGAGCGAATCGGGGGTGTACCGCGCCGACGCGGCGGGATTCACGCTCGTCGAGCTTCCCGAACGATTGCGGGGCGCGCGCCCCACGGCGGTGCTCGGATCGTCGCGCGGGGAGATCTGGCTCGGCACGGCGGGCGGCGGGCTCCTCGTGCACCGTGGAGGCGAATGGATCCGGATCACGGCCGCCAAAGGTCTTTCGGACGACTACGTCCGTTCGATCTGCGAGGACGCCGGCGGAACGGTCTGGATCGGGACGCAGGCGGGGGGGCTGACCGCGTACTCCCCGGCCTCAGCCAGATGATCCCGCCGCTCCGCAGGCGCCGCAGGCGGCGCCGCAGGCGGCATTCCCCCTTGACGCGGCGCGCGCGGCCCGTTATACTAGAATGAGAAGGAGCTCTATCGGACAATCGCTACCGGTTTCTCACGTTCGAAGGAATGCCCGAAGGGGTGGGAGAGCCCATGAGAAAGCGGTCGGCGAGTTTTTTTTGCCCCCCCCGAAAAAAAGCGTTGCGCCGACTCCGCGGTATGGTACAAATGGGTAACTCTGCCCGGAGGATATGAATGAACGAAGCTGCTGGGGTTGTTTTCATCGCAATCCTGGGTCTCGTCGTATACGCGTACGCGGGATATCCGGTTCTCCTCTCGCTTATCGGAATCTTCCGGCGGGAGAAAACGGTCCGCGACGAGTCGTCGACCCCGCGCGTGCTGCTCGTCGTTTCCGTCCACAACGAGGAGCGGATCATCCGCGAGAAGATCGAGAACAGCCTCGCGCTCGATTATCCGCCCGACCGCCTCCGCGTCCTCGTCGCGAGCGACGGCTCGGTCGACGCGACGAACGACATCGTCCGCGAATACGAAACGCGGGGCGTCATCCTGAAGGAGTTCGACCGGCGCGAGGGAAAGAGCGCGACGCTCAACAAGGCGCTGCTCGGCATCGAAGCGGACGTGCTCGTCTTCTCCGACGCCAACGCGTTCTACCGCGAGGACGCGATCCGGAAGCTCGTGCGCAACCTCGCCGACGAGCGCGTCGGCTGCGTGGTCGGCCGTCTCCTCTACCTCACGAACCACTCGTACGTCGGCAAGGGGGAGGGCCTCTACTGGCGCTACGAATCCTTTCTCAATCGGCTCGAGAGCCGGCTCGGCTCGGTGCTCGTCGGCACGGGCACGATATTCGCCGTCCGCCGCGAGCTCTTCCGGCCGCTCCTGCGGGACGTCGCGAACGATTTTCAGATTCCCGCCGCGGTGGCCTCCAGCGGCTACAGCGTCGTGTACGACGGCGAAGCGGTCGCCTGCGAGCGGCCGACCTTTTTCTTCCGCGAAGAGTTCTCGCGGAAGCGCCGCATCATCGTGAGGGGGCTCACGGGATTTCTGGCCCTGCGCGGGGATTTCGGCGGGGCGTTCCGCATTTTTCAGTTCATCTCGCGAAAGCTCATCCGCTGGTGGGTGGGGCCGCTGTTGCCCGTGCTCTACGCGGCGAACCTCCTGCTGCTCGACCAGCCGGTCTACCGTGCGCTGTTCGTTCTCCAGAACGCGTTCTACGTCCTCGCCGCGGTCGGCGCGCTGCTCCGGCGCGGCGGCGTCCAGTCGCGCGTGCTGTTCGTTCCCTTCTATTTCGTGATGGTCAACGCGGCTTCGCTCGCCGCCATCGTGACGTTTCTCTGCGGCGACCGCTTGATCTCGTGGGAGAAGGCCGAGACGACTCGCGAGCCGGGCGAAGAGGCGTTCCGGACGCCGCGGCTCCGCGTCATCGAGGGGAAGAAGCAGCCGGCCGTCCAGCAGGACAAGCGGAGCGTCGAAAACCTCGAGCACATCACCTGATCGATCCCGCCGATGGAACCTCTCCGCATCCTGTTCCTCACGAGCTCCCTCGGCGTCGGCGGCGCCGAGCACCACGTGCTCGGTCTCTGCCGATACCTGAGGGGCGCGGGTCGCGAGCCGTCGGTGTGCACGCTGAGCCGGGTCGAGGAGGGGCTCGAGGCGTCGTTCGTCGGCGAGGGCGTACCCCTGTTCCGCCTGCCGCTCGATTCTCTGCGGGGGCTCGCCTCGCCGCGATTCATCTCGGGGCTCGGCCGCGTGATCGCGGCCTCGCGCCCCGACATCCTCCACGCCCATCTCTACCACGCCGAGGTCGTCGCCGGTTTCTCGTCGCTGCTTCACCGCGTTCCGGCCGTCACGACGAGGCACAGCGCCGGCATCGAGTTCCGGGGCTCGCGCGCGTGGATCGCGCGGCTCCTCTCGCGGCGCTTCGCCTCCTGCGTGGCGGTGAGCGACGAGGCGGCCGATGAGGCAGTCTCCACGGGCTTTCCCCGGCGCCTCGTCGAGATCGTGCCGAACGCCGTCGATCCGGACAGGTTCAAACCGGCGCCTCCGGCGGAGCGCGGGAGCCGCCGCGCCGCCCTCGCCGCATCTCTCTTTCCCGGCGCATCCGGCCGGGATTTCCTGCTCGTCGGATCGGCGGGCGGCCTCAAGGCGGTCAAAAACTTCCCGCTCCTCGTCCGCGCGGCCTCGCGCCTCGCCGGCGGGGAGGGGGCTCCGGACGTCCGGTTCGCGATCTTCGGCGAGGGGGAAGAGCGGGAGAAGATCTCCTCGCTCGTGCGCGGGCTCGGGCTCGAGGCGCGGTTCGCCCTCCCGGGCCGACGGGACGATCTCGAGGACCTCTACCCGCTGCTCGACGTCTTCGTTCTTCCGTCCCTCCGCGAGGGCGTTCCCCTCGCGCTGCTCGAGGCGATGTCGTCCGGCGTCGCGTGCGTCGCGAGCGAAGCGGGCGGGATACCCGGCGTGCTCTCGGGCGCGGGCGTTCTCGTCCCTACGGACGACGAGGAAGGCTTCGTTCGGGCGATGCGGCGGCTCGTCGACGACGGCGCCGCGAGGGCCGAGCTCGGCCGGTTGGCCCGAGTCCGGGTGCTCGAGCGCCACTCCGTCGAACTGTGGGGCGAGAGGATGCTCGCCGTCTACCGCTCCGCGGCGCGCCGGGCGGGCGCGAGCGGGGGGCCCGCGACCGCAAAATAATTGAAACCAGGCGCCCTCCTCGCGGATATAATCATATGGCAGCCGGATATATCGGCTGATACTATGGGATGTAATTCGTTTCAAGGAGGTGGGGGCGCCGCGGCGCGTCCCGGCACGATGAATCATACGAAAATTATCCTCGGCGTTGTCCTCGGCTCGGTCGTAGCGGCGTCGATCTTCGCCGCCGCCGCGGCGGAGGCGCGCACGCACGAGGCGAATTCGGAAGAGACGGTCATGGCGCTCGCGCAGGCGGACGCCCCCGAGAGCGACAGGGCGTGGGTCGGCATCTATTTCGAAACGGTGAACCGCAGGAGCGCGGCGAAGCTCGGATATCCGCACGAGACGGGTATCATCGTTTCCATGGTCATCCCGGGGAGCCCCGCGGACAAGCACGGCATCAAGGACGGCGACGTCGTGTATTCGTTCGGCGGCGTCGTCGTCGAAGACGCCGAGCATTTCGGATCCCTCGTCATGGATCGGCGGGCGAACGAAACCGTCCCCGTCGTCATATTCCGAAAAGGGGCGGGGAAGACGGTCAACCTGCGGCTCGGCGGACGGGCGGACCGGAACGAGCACATTCTGGATCTCGGGCGGACGGGTGACGACGCGCTCACCTCTTTCGAGAAAGCGCTGTCGTCGTCGAAAGGTTCGGCGCTGCGCATCAATCTCGCGCGGGGCCGGGTCGGCATCCTTCTGCGCGATCTCAACGCCGACCTCGCGGCCTATTTCGGCGCCGAGAAGAACGAGGGCGTGCTCGTGCTCGACGTCGAGAAGGGAAGCCCGGCGGAGAAGGCCGGGATCAAGAGCGGGGACGTGATCGTCCGGGTGAACGGCGATCCTGTCGCCGACGCCTCCGCCGCGGCCGAGGCGATCTCCGCGATCGAGCCCGGAGACACGGTGTCGCTCGACGTGCTTCGCAAGGGCGCCCGTCGCGCGTTCGACGTGGCGGTCGAAACGGGCCCCGCGGACGCCCTGCTTCGCATGAAGCGGATCGAAGGCGGGGCGCTCGATGCGGAGGCCGCGGAGAAGATCCGGCGGCAACGGGTAGACGATCCCGAAAAGCTCCGCAAGGAGATCGAGGCGCTCAAAAGCAGGGTGCGGGATCTCGAAGAGCGCCTGAAGGCCGCCGAGAAGAAATAACGCCCCCGCGGCGGCTCGTTTTCACCCCTCCCAGCCCCGAGCCAAATCCTTTGACAGCAGCGAAAAAGTGTTCTATGTTTGGTAATTCGATCCCTCCGGGGAGACGCGTCACCTCTCGCAATGCAGGGCAGGCGGACCACAAACGAGGACGGTGTCCAATGGTCGACGATCAGACGAAAAAGCCCATGGAGCCTATCACCGCGGTCGCGCCGGGCGGATTCGCGCGATCCCTCTACGAGATCTTCACCGAGCCGGCGAAGGTCTTCGCGCGCATCGACGCGGGGCTCTCGTGGTGGAAGGCGTTCATCGTCATCTGCGCGGTGACGATCGCGACGCAGGTCACGATCATGAGCCTGTTCCAGACGAAGCTCTTCGAGCTGGGGCTGCGGGCGAGAAACATGAGCCCGGAGCAGACGGAGCGGATGCTCGCGGACGCGGATAAGTTCCGGACAATCGGCATGATCACGGCCCCCCTCGCCCCGATCATCGTCATCCTCCTCGCGAGCCTCGTCACCGCCTTGTTCGCGCACGTCGTCATCAATCTCATGACCTCGCGCGCGAGCTACAAGAAGACCCTGTCGCTCCTCTTGTGGTGCGGCCTCATTACGATGGTCGAGCAGATTATCGTGACCGCGATCATCGCGGGGAGAGGCGTCGAGAGCGTCGAATCGCTGGCCGATCTCAGGATGAGCATCGGCCCGGCGGCGCTGTTTCCGAACGCGTCCGGAGCGTTCATGGCGCTCCTGCAGAGCCTCAGTCTCTTCCAGATCTGGTATTACGTCGTGCTCGTCCTCGGTATCGCGGCGATATTCAGGATGAAGCGCGCGCAGGCGGTGCTGGCCGCCGTGCCGGTCTGGTTCATCGGCTTTCTCCTGATACTCATCGGCACGAAATTCCAGGGAGGAATGCGTTGAAGAAGTACGGTACCGACAAGCTGCGCAACGTCATTCTCGTCGGCCATCAAGCGTCGGGCAAAACGACGCTGGCGGAGGCGATTCTCCATAATGCCGGCGTGACGAACCGCATGGGGCGGGTCGAGGACGGCAACACGATCATGGATTCGTCCCCCGAAGAGATCGCGAAGGTCATCTCGATCGACTCCGGCGTCGCGTTCTGCGAGATCGCGAAGACGAAGGTCAACATCGTCGATACCCCCGGGTACGAGGATTTCGTCGGACAGACGCTCTCCGCGCTGCCCGTCGTCGAGGGCGCCGTCGTCGTCATGAGCGCCGAGAGCGGCGTCGAGGCGGGCACGGTCAAGACGTGGAAATATCTCGACCGGTACAACCTCCCGCGCGTCGTCTGCGTCAACAAGATGGACAAGGAGCACGCGAACTTCGAGAAGGCCCTCGCGGGCGCGCAGGCCGAGCTCGGGGCGAAGGTCATGCCGTTCCAGATCCCGATCGGCTCGGGAGATTCGTTCAAAGGCGTCATCGACATACTCAGAAAAAAGGCGTACGTCTACTCGGGCGAGGGAAAGTTCGCGGAGACCGACGTGCCGGCCGAGCTCAAGGACAGCGCCGACGAGTGGCTCCAGAAGCTCGTCGATTTCGCCGCGGAGACGGACGACTCGCTCCTCGAGAAATTCCTCGGCGGCGGCGAGCTGAGCGACGAGGAGCTTCGCAAGGGGCTCGCCGACGGCTGCGTCGCGGGCACCCTCGTGCCGCTCTACGTGGTGTCGTCGGCGAAGAACGTCGGCGTGCACCAGCTCATGGACGCGATCGTCGGGATGCTTCCCTCGCCGGCCAAGCGCGCCGAGGTGGACGCGCTGTCGGCGGGATCGCGTGCCGCGACGAAGATCAAAACCGGCTCCGGCGCGCCTCTCGCGGCGTACGTGTTCAAGTACGTCTCCGAGAAGAACGTCGGCGACCTCTGTTTCTTCCGCGTGTTCGGCGGCGAGATGACCGTCGGCGCGGATATCTACGATTCGACGGTCGAAACGTCCGAACGCGTCGGCCAGCTCTACCACGTGCAGGGGAAGAACCGGATCGACGCCTCTTCCATAGAGGCGGGAGACATCGGCGCCGCGGTGAAGCTCCGGGCCGCGCGCGTCAACCATACGCTCTGCGACCGGTCGCTCGGCGGCGTGTTCCCCGACGTTCCGTACCCCGAGCCGATGCTCGCGACGGCGATCACGACGAAGGTGAAGGGCGAGGAGGAGAAGATCTCGACGGGACTCGCGAAGATCAAGGAGGAGGATCCGACCTTCAGGCTCGATCTCGACGCCGAGCTGCGGCAGATGGTCCTCTCCGGGCAGGGAGAGCTTCACATCGACGTGCTGCTCGCCCGGCTCAAGCGGAAGAACAGCGTCGAGGTCGAGATGTACCAGCCGCGGATTCCGTACCGCGAGACGATCACGGTCAAGGCCGAGGCGCAGGGCAAGTACAAGCGCCAGTCCGGCGGGCGCGGACAGTACGGCGACTGCTGGCTCAGGCTCGAACCGCTCCCGCGCGGCGGGGGGTTCGAATTCGAAGACGAGATCGTCGGCGGCGTCGTGCCGGGCAAGTACATCCCGGCGGTCCAGAAGGGCGTCGAGCAGACGATGGTCGACGGCGTGCTCGCGGGGTACCGCGTCATGGACGTCAGGGTGACGATCTTCGACGGCTCCTACCACGCGGTCGACTCCTCCGACAACGCCTTCAAGGTCGCGGGTTCCCTCGGGTTCAAGGCGGCGGCGCTCAAGGCGAAGCCGGTCATACTCGAGCCGATCATGAACATCGAGGTGCTCGTTCCCGGCGACTTCATGGGGGACGTCATGGGGGATCTCTCGGCGCGGCGCGGCAAGATTCTCGGGATGGAGCAGGAGGACAACCTGCAGAAGATCAAGGCGCAGGTGCCGATCGCAGAGCTCCACCGGTATTCGACGTCGCTGCGCTCGATGACGCAGGGGCGGGGGACGTATCGTCAGGCGTTTTCGCATTACGAGGAAGTGCCGCACGATGTGGCGCAGAAGCTCATCGCGGCGGCCGAGGCGACGAGGAGCGGCGAGGAAGAGTAATCCGTTTCGAGGAGGCACGGCGTGTCAGGGCATTCAAAATGGGCGACCATCAAGCGGCAGAAGGCCAAGGTCGACGCCCAGCGCGGCAAAACGTTCACGAAGCTCATCCGTGAGCTCGTCACTGCGGCGCGCGAGGGAGGCGGCGATCCGGGGAACAACATACGGCTGCGCACCGCCATCCAGACGGCCCGCGACAGCAACATGCCCAAGGAGAACATCGACCGCGCGATCAAGCGCGGGACCGGCGAGCTCCCCGGCGTGAGCTACGAGTCGGCGACCTTCGAGGGGTACGCGGCGGGCGGCGTGGCGCTCCTCGTCAACACCCTCACCGACAACCGCAACCGCACGAGCGCCGAGATTCGGCACCTCTTCACCCGCCACGGCGGGCACCTCGGCGAGCCGGGATCGGTGTCCTACATGTTCGAGAAGAAGGGCGTCATCGTCATCGACGCCTCGCAGGCGAGCGAGGACCGCGTGTTCGAGATCGCGCTCGAGGGCGGCGCGGACGACGTCCGAGCCGAGGGCGGCCAGCTCGAAGTCGTCTGTCCGCCCGACAAGTTCGAGGCGGTCCGGGCGGCGCTCGCGGGCGAACAGATCCAGAGCCAGCTCGCCGAAGTCTCCCTCTACCCGAAGACCACGATTCGGCTCGAGCGCGACGGCGCGGTGAAAGTTCTCAAGCTCGTCAACGAGCTCGAGGATCTCGACGACGTGCAGAACGTCGCCGCGAACTTCGACATCCCCGAAGAGATCCTCAAGACGATCGAGGGGGAAGTCGGTTCCTAACGGACCCCGCGGGGTGATGCGCGTGTCCCTCGTCATCGGAGTCGATCCGGGAAGCCGCATCACGGGGTGGGGGCTTCTCCGGCGCAGCGGGCGCGAGATCGTCTACGTCGGATCGGGGATCGTGAGGGCGAACCCCCGCGCGCCGGTGCCGGAGCGTCTTCTCGCGATCAGAACGGGCGTCGCGGAGGTCATCGAGCGGTTTCGGCCTGACGCCCTCGCCGTCGAAGACGTGTTCATGGCGAAGAATCCGAAGAGCGCGCTGACGCTCGGGGAGGCCCGCGGCGTCGTGCTCCTCGCGGCCGCCGAGGCCGGAATTCCGGTCTTCGAATATTCCACGCGAGAGGTCAAGATGAGCGTCGTCGGCGCCGGCGCTGCGCACAAGAGCCAGGTCGCCGCGATGGTCGGGAGGCTTCTGCGGCTCGACCACGAGCCGGAGACGGAGGACGAGACGGACGCCGTCGCCGTGGCGTTCTGCCACGCCGCGCGGTCGGCCGTCGACGAACGGCTGGCGCCGTGACGGCGCCGAGCGCGAGGGGAGCGGCGCGATGATCGCGTCGGTCGAAGGAATTCTGCGGGACCGCGACGGGAACCGCATCGTCGTCGAGGTCGGCGGCGTGGGGCTCGAGCTCCTCGTGCCCGTCCGCGTCGTCGACGGGCTCGGAGCGCCGGGGACGCCGGTGAGGCTCCACACGTATCTGCACGTCCGCGAGGACGTTCTCGCGCTCTACGGCTTTCCCGACGAGCCCGAGCGTCGCCTCTTCCAGACGCTGCTCGCGGTGAGCGGCGTCGGCCCCAAGCTCGCTCTCGCCGTGTTGTCGACGACGGGCGCCCCGGAGCTCGCCCGCATCATCAGCGAGGAGCGGACGAAGACGCTGCAGACGATCCCCGGCGTCGGCAAGAAGACGGCCGAGCGGATCGTGCTCGAGCTCAAGGACAAGATCGATCTCGAGCGCTACCTGCCGGCCGCCGCGGCCGG
>DHHB01000100.1:18208-40635 GCA_002403075.1 bacterium UBP1_UBA4783
CGTCCCGCCTCGGCGAGCGGTACGGCGTCGGCGATCTCGTCCGCGCCGCGCTGAAGAACATCTAGGCCCCCGGAGACGGGGAGGTCGCACCGGTGTCGATGAGCTACGTGACCGATCCCAAGGCGGTTCCCGAGGAGATACAGTCGGAGTCCCGCCTGCGCCCCCGGACGCTGGCCGAGTTCGTCGGCCAGACCAAGGCGAAGGAGAACCTCGCCGTCTTCATCGAAGCGGCGAAGCGGCGGGAGGAGCCGCTCGACCACGTGCTCCTCTCGGGGCCGCCCGGCCTCGGCAAGACGACCCTCGCCCACATCATCGCGAACGAGCTCGGCGTCGCCATACGCACGGCGTCGGGGCCCGCGTTCCAGAGCCCGGCCGAGCTTCTCGGCATCCTCACGCAGACCGCGCGGCGCGAGGTCCTCTTCATCGACGAGATCCACCGGCTGAGCCGCATCGTCGAGGAGCACCTCTATCCGGCGATGGAGGAGTTCCGCTGCGAGCTCATCGTCGACAAGGGCCCGCACGCGCGGCACTACTCGATCACGCTCGAGCCCTTCACGCTCGTCGGCGCGACGACCCGCGCCGGCATGATCACCGCGCCGATGCACAGCCGGTTCGGCGTCTCCGCGCGCCTCGATTTCTACGAGCCGGCGGACCTCGTGAGCATCGTGAAGCGCTCGGCGAGGCTCCTCGAGATCGACATCGACGACGAGGGGACCGAGCAGATCGCGCGGCGCTCGCGCGGCACGCCTCGGATCGCGAACCGCCTGCTCCGGCGGGTGCGCGACTTCGCCGAGATCAAGGGTTCGGGCAGGATCGACCGCGGCATCGCCGATTACGCGCTCGCCCAGCTCGAGGTCGACGAGAAGGGCCTCAACGAGATGGACCGGCGCATCCTCGCCGTCATCATCGAGAAGTTCTCGGGGGGGCCCGTCGGCATCAACTCGCTCTCCGTCGCCGTTTGCGAGGAATCCGACACGATCGAGGACGTCTACGAGCCGTTTCTCATCCAGGAAGGGTTCCTGCAGCGGACCTCGCGGGGACGGATCGCCACCGAGGCGGGGTACAAACACCTCGGCAGAAAAACGGGCGGCCGGGGGCCGCAGGGGAACCTTCTCTAGCGGGCTCGCCGCCCGCCGATCGATCACGATGAAACTGAGCGATTTCGATTACGAGCTGCCGAAAGAACTCATCGCGCAGCACCCCGCGAACCGGCGCGACGAGAGCCGGCTCCTCGTGCTCGACCGGTCGGGCGGCGGCATCCGGGAGACGCATTTCGCTAATTTTCCGCGCTTCCTTTCCGAGGGCGACATCCTCGTCGTCAACGAGACGCGCGTGATACCGGCGAGGATCTTCGGCCGCAAGCGCGGCGGCGCCGCCATCGAGGTGCTGCTCGTCCGCCGGATCGCGAACCGTCAGTGGATCGCCCTCCTCCGGCCGTCGAAGCGCGTGCGCGCCGGAGAGATCGTCTTCGTCGGGGAGCACGGGCACGAGCTGCTCGTCTCGGGCGCCGTCGGCCCGGGGGAGTGGCAGGTGAGCCTTCCCCCCGGTCTCGACGAGCGGGATTTCATCGAGCGCCACGGGCACGTGCCGCTCCCCCCGTACATCAAGCGCGGCGACGATCCGGAGGATCGCGATCGGTACCAGACGATTTTCGCGCAGCGGGACGGCTCCGTCGCGGCGCCGACCGCGGGGCTCCATTTCACCGAGGAGATCCTCCTCGACCTCAAGCGCCGGGGCGTCGCGATCGTGCCCGTCACGCTCCACGTCGGTCCCGGCACCTTCCGTCCGCTCGCGAACGAGACGGTCGAGGAGAACGCGCTCGAGCCCGAGCACGTTCTCGTGAAGAAGGCGCACTGGGACACGATCGCCTCCGCGCGGCGGTCCGGCAGGCGGCTCGTTTCGGTCGGCACGACGACGACGCGCACGATCGAGGCGTTCGCCGCGGGCCGCGTCGGCGGCCGCGAGGAGCGCGAGATCGACGGCGAGATCTACGTGTCCGGCACGACCGATCTCTTCATCTTTCCGGGGTACGAGTTCCGCGCCGTCGACGCCATACTCACGAACCTGCATCTCCCGCGATCGAGCCTCCTCCTCCTCGTTTCGGCCTTCGCGGACCGGGAGAGGATACTGGCGGCGTACCGGTGGGCGATCGGGCGCAAATTCAGATTCTACAGCTACGGCGACGCGATGTTCATCAGATGACGCCGCGGCCGGGACCGCCGCGCGCCGCGGGGCTCTCGCGAGAGCCGCCCCGGCCCGGTCCGGCGCGAGAGAATGGAGAGAGGCGTGCCGTTCGCGTTCAGGCTCCTCGCGACCGATCCGGCCGGCGCCCGGCTCGGCCGAATGGAAACCGACCACGGCGCCGTCGAGACGCCGGCGTTCATGCCCGTCGGGACGCAGGCGACGGTGAAGACGCTCTCGAGCGCGGATCTCCTCGATATCGGCGCCGATATCGTTCTTGCGAACACGTACCATCTGTATCTCAGGCCCGGGGAGAAGCTCGTCGCCGGGATGGGCGGCATCCACCGCTTCATGGCGTGGCCGCGCCCCGTCCTCACCGACAGCGGCGGGTACCAGATCCTGAGCCTCGCCGACCTGCGCCGCCTCTCGGACGACGGCGTCGAGTTCCGTTCGCATCTCGACGGCTCGACCCACGAGCTCACGCCCGAGAAGGCCGTCGCCGTGCAGCTCGACATCGGCTCCGACGTCATGATGGTCCTCGACGAATGCACGAGCTGGCCCTGCGGCCGCGACGAGGCCGAGCGAGCCGTCGCGCGGACGACCCGCTGGGCGCGCCGGAGCCTCGGCGTCTGCGGCCCGCGCGTCGTCCGCGACGGCTACGAGCGGGTGCTCTTCGGGATCGTGCAGGGCTCCGTGTATCACGATCTGCGCGAGCGCTCGGCGGCGGAGCTCGTCTCGTGCGATTTCCCCGGCTACGCGATCGGCGGCCTCTCCGTCGGCGAGCCGAAGGACGAGACCTTCGCCGTTCTCTCGCGAACGGCGCCCCTCTTGCCCTCGGAGAAGCCCCGCTACCTCATGGGCGTCGGGCTCCCCGAGGACATCGTCGAAGGGGTCGCCCGCGGGATCGATCTCTTCGATTGCGTGCTCCCGACGCGCAACGCCCGCAACGGCGCCGTCTTCACCTCCGCCGGCAAGCTCGTCGTGAGGAACGCGGCCTACGCGCGGGACGAGCGGCCGCTCGATCCGGCGTGCGGCTGCATGGTGTGCCGCACCTACAGCCGCGCCTATCTGCGGCACCTCTTCAACGCGGGGGAGATGCTCGGACCGCGTCTCGCGACGCACCATAGCGTGCATTTCTACTTGCATCTCGTCTCGGAAATGAGGCAAGCTATCCGGGAAGGCCGCTTCGCGGAGTGGCGGAAGGCCTTTTATGAATCGTATAGGATGAACGACTCTGATGTGGCGCAATAAGGAGGAGCGATGAATCTGTTCTTGGCGTTTAGCACGAATCCCCAGGGCGGCGGGGGAAGCCCCAACATGCTCGTGAGTTTCATACCGATCCTCCTCATCTTCATCATCTTCTACCTGCTCCTCATCCTGCCGCAGCAGAAGAAGCAGAAGCAGCACCAGAACATGCTGAGCACCCTCCGCAAGGGCGACCGCGTCGTGACGAACGCGGGCATCTACGGCACCGTCCACGACGTGAAGGAGCAGATGATCGTCCTCAAGATCGCCGAGGAAGTGAAGATCGAGATCGTCAAGAACGCCGTCGCCGCCGTCGTCGAGAAGCGAGAGGAGTAAGGGCGCGCGGCCGGACGCGCGCTCGAAAGCGCAGGACATGGCGAAACGTCTCGGGATGCGAACGTACGGGGACGCGGTTCTCAGGGCGAAGACCGAACGGATCGCCGAAGAACGGTCCCGGCTCGCGCCGCTGTTCGCCGACATGGCCGAAACGATGCGCGCGGAGCGGGGCGTCGGTCTCGCGGCGCCGCAGGTCGGCGTTTCGAAGCGGATCGCGGTCATGAACCCCGAGCCCGACAACGACGAGACGCTCATCAGGATGGTAAACCCCCGCATCGTCGCCGTCTCCGACGAGCTCGAAACGCTCGAGGAGGGCTGCCTGAGCGTTCCGGGCATCCGCGGGGAGGTCGCGCGGCACGTCTGGGTCGAGGTCTCGTACGAGGACGAGAAGGGGGTGGAACGGAAGCTCAGGGCCGAGGGTCTCCTCGCGCGGATCGTTCAGCACGAGCTCGATCACCTCGACGGCGTCCTGTTCATCGACCGCCTCTCGCTCGCCAAACGGGCGCTCATCAAGCCGAAGCTCAAGGGCCTTGCCGGCGGCAAGGAGAGATAGGATGGAGCGGGTGGTGTTCTTCGGCTCTCCCGCCTTCGCCCTCCCGTCGCTCGAAGCTCTCATCGACAGCGAATGGAAGCCGCGGCTCGTCGTCACCCGCCCCGACCGTCCCGCCGGGCGCGGCAGGAAGCTCACGCCCACGCCGGTGCGCGAGCTCGCCGAGAGCCGGGGCATCCCCGTCATGATCCTCGAGAGCTTCCGCGCGGGGGGCGCCCTCGAGGCCCTCGCCGCCGCCGATCCCGACTTCTTCGCCGTCGTTTCGTTCGGCAGGATATTTCCCCCGGAGGCGCTCGCCGTCCCGCGCCTCGGCTGCGTCAACCTCCACGCCTCGCTCCTCCCCGCGTACCGCGGGGCGAGCCCGATACAGGCGGCGGTCGTGAACGGCGAGAGGACGACCGGCGTCACGACGATGGAGATGGCCGCCGAGCTCGACGCGGGGCCGGTCTACCTGAGCGAGCGCACGCCGATCGATCCGGACGAGAACGCGGGCGAGCTCGCGGAGAGGCTCGCGCGGATCGGCGCGCCGCTGCTCGTTGAGACGCTCCGCCGCGTCGCGCGCGAGGGGCTCCGGCCGGCGCCGCAGCCGCCGGAAGGGATCTCGACCGCTCCGACGCTCCGCAAGCGCGACGGCCTCGTCCCGTGGGATCGCGACGCCGTCCGCGTGCACGACCACATCCGCGGCATGAATCCGCGTCCGGGGAGCTTCACGTTCCTGCGGGGCGCGGCCCTCAAGGTGCTTCGCGCCGCGGTCGCGGATCCCTCCGGGCCGGCGCGGGGGCGTCCGGGGACGATCCTCGAGGCGAGAGGCGGCACGATACTCGTCTCCTGCGGCGGCGGCGCCGTGAGGCTGCTCGAGCTTCAGGCCGAAGGCAGGAAGGCGCTCGGGGCCGCGGAGTTCCTCCGGGGCTTCGCGCTCGAGAAAGGAGAGGTTTGTGGCTGAAGAGACGGGCGAACGGCCGGCCGGCAAGCGCCAGTACCCCGGCGTCGTGAAATACCTTCTCCTGATCGCCGGGGCCTTCGTCGCGGGCGTCCTCATCTTCGATCTCGTGATCATGCCGGCCATCACCGGCAAGCGGGACGTCGCCGTCGTTCCGGCGCTCGAGGGGATGAGCCTCATGCACGCGGAGGCGGTGTGCCGGAGGCAGCATCTCGAGCTCGTCGTCGCGGGGCGGAGAAACTCGGACGAGGTTCCGCTCGATTACGTCATCTCCCAGACGCCGCGGGCGGGCGCGAGCCTCAAGCAGGGGCGCACGGTCAAGGTCGTGGCGAGCGACGGCGAACGGATGGAGACGGTGCCGGAGCTCTCCGGCAAATCGATCCGCGAAGCGGAGCTCTCTCTCGAGAGCGCGGCGCTCGCGCGCGGGCGGATCGTCCGCGTCTACGCGCCGGGAACCGGACAGCCGGCCGTGGCGGCGTCGAGCCCCGCGGCGGGCACGCGCGTTCCGCGCGGATGCACCGTCGATATCCTCGTCGCGATGCGA
This sequence comes from bacterium UBP1_UBA4783, assembly GCA_002403075.1. GTDB lineage: Bacteria > Krumholzibacteriota > Krumholzibacteriia > Krumholzibacteriales > Krumholzibacteriaceae > SSS58A. The sequence continues at coordinate 24,005 of DHHB01000100.1, forward strand.
GGCGAGCCGCGCTCGTACCTCATGCCGAATCTCGTCGGAAGGGATTTCCCCTTCGCGAAGGTGCGTCTCGAAGGGCTCGGTTTCAGCGTGGCGCACCGCGTGACGAGGAGATCGGAAGGCGCCTTTCCGAACGCGATCGTCGAGCAGAGCCCCCGGGCGGGAACGAGGATTCAGGAAGGAGAGACCATTGAGCTCGTTGTTTCGGCGTCTGATTGACGGGGGCGGCGTCGCCGTGGCGCCGTCGGTGCTCGCGGCGGATTTCGCCCGCCTCGAGAAGGAGATCCGCGCGGTCGATGCGGCCGGCGCCGACTGCCTCCATCTCGACGTCATGGACGGCAACTTCGTTCCGAACATCACGTTCGGCCCCTTCGTCGTCGAGGCGATCGCGAGGCTCACGAAGCTGCCGCTCATCACCCATCTCATGATATTGAACCCCGGCGACTACGCGGAGCGGTTCGTCGAGGCGGGCAGCTACGCGGTGAGCTTTCACCGGGAGGCGATGGAGTCCGGGCACGCGGACCTTCTGAAGAAGATACGGGCCCTCGGGTGCAAGGCGGGCGTGGCGATCAATCCCGACACGCCGCTCTCCGCCGTCATCGACCTACTTCCCGGGCTCGATTTCCTCCTCGTCATGACGGTGTTCCCGGGATTCGGCGGCCAGAGCTTCATCCCCGAGGCGCTCGGAAAGGCCGAGGAGGCCGCGCGCGTCAGGAAAGAGAAGGGGCTCGACTTCCTCATCGAGGTCGACGGCGGCGTGAAGCCGGAGAACGCCCGCCTCGTGAGGGAAGCGGGCGCCCAGATCGTCGTCGCCGGCACCGCGATCTTCCGGAGCCCCGATTACGCCGCCGCCGTCGCCGCCATCCGCGGGTGACCCGCGCCGCCGCGGCTACCCTCCGAGCGCGTCCCGCGCGCGCAGGATCCCGAGGATCTCGACCGGCAGGTACGCGGGGACCCGCGAGCCCTGATACTCGCGCGCGCCGCGGGTGACGATCGCCCGGGCTCCCGTGCGGTACGCCGCCTCGGAGACGATCTCCCTCTCGAAATCGGGCAGCCTTCCCTCGATCGCCGACTCGAGCACGGCGCGCGTGACGGGAGCCACCTCGACTATCGAGAGCAGCCGCTTGACGATCCTCCGCGCGCGAGCGGCGCCGAGGGGCTCCGCGGCCGTCCGGTGGACCGTTTCGACCGTCGCGGCGCTCACGCGCCCCGCGGCGTCGCCGCGTTCCACCCGGGAGAAGAGCTCGGCCGCCTCCGCCGCGTGGGGCGCGCGATCGAGGAGCAGGTCGAGGACGACGTCGGTGTCGATGAGCAGTATCACGGCCGCCTCCCGTCGCGCGCGGCGCCGCCGCCCGGGGCGAGCCCGCGCAGCGCCCCCCGGAGCGCGTCGGTCCGCGGGGTGGGTTCGACCGCTCCCGCGCCCTCCCCGGCCTCGAGCGACGAGAGCATGTCGGCGACGAGGCGCGAGAGCGAGCGTCCGGACGCGCGGGCGCGTTTCTTGGCGCGGGCGACGAGCCGGTCGTCGATCCGCAGAGTGAGCTTCGTTTCCATGTCCGCCTCCCGGTGAAATTCATGCCGTATAAATATATTAATAATTATACGGCAACGCCCATTTTTTGTCAATCCCCGGGGTGATTTGCCTTGCGGGAGCGCTCCTGCGGTGCTACCTTTGATACTTCCCGGGAGGTACGGCGGCCGTGTTTCAGGATCTGAGCGACAAATTCGCCCGCGTGTTCAAGGAGCTCCGCGGACAGGGGAAGGTTCGCGAGGCGCACGTGCAGAGCGCCATGCGCGAGGTGCGCCGGGCGCTTCTCGAGGCGGACGTCAACTACAAGGTCGCCCGGGACTTCGTCGCGCGCGTGAGCGAACGCTCGCTCGGGCAGGCGGTTCTCGCGAGCCTCACGCCCGACCAGCAGATCGTGAAGATCGTGCACGAGGAGCTCGTGTCGCTGCTCGGCGCGAGGAACGCGCCGTTCAACCTCTCGGGGAACCCCGCCGGGATCATGATCGTCGGCCTTCAGGGATCGGGCAAGACGAGCTTCGCCGCGAAGCTCGCCGTGCACGTCCGCAAGAAGGGGCGCCGCCCGCTCCTCGTGGCGGCGGACATCTACCGTCCCGCCGCGGTGGAGCAGCTCTCGGTGCTCGCGCGGCAGATCTCAGCACCGGTGTACGCTCCGGGGACGGACCGGTCCGTCGTGGAGATCGTCGAGGGCGGCGTCCGCGAGGCGCGCCGCCAGCTCTGCGACACGGTGATCGTCGACACGGCCGGACGCCTGCACGTCGACCGCGGGATGATGAAGGAGATCGCGGACGCGAAGCGGGCGCTCGGGCCCGAGGAGACGCTGCTCGTCCTCGACAGCATGACGGGGCAGGAGGCCGTGCGCGTCGCCGAGGAGTTCCTGCGGGAGGTCGACTTCACCGGCGTCGTGCTCACGAAGCTCGACGGCGACACCAGAGGCGGCGCCGCGCTGTCGGTGGCGAGCGTCACCGGCAAGCCGATCGTCTTCGCTTGCGTCGGAGAGAAGCCGGACGACCTCGAGGCCTTCTATCCCGACCGCATGGCGAGCCGGATCCTGGGCATGGGGGACGTGCTCTCCCTCATCGAGAAGGCTCAGGAGACGATGGACGCCAAGGAGGCGGAGGCGCTCGAGCGGAAGCTCCGCAAGGAAACCTTTACCCTCGAGGACTTCCTCGGCGAGCTGCAGCGGCTCCGCAAGATGGGCCCGCTCGAGCAGGTGCTCGGGATGATCCCCGGGGTCAAGTTCCGCGGCGTCGCGCAGGGGGACGCCGGAGAGAAGGAGCTCCGCAGGATCGAGGCGATCATCCGCTCCATGACCCCCGACGAGCGCAGATCGCCGCAGATCATCGACGGAAGCCGCCGCAAGCGGATCGCGGCGGGGAGCGGGACGAGCGTGCAGGACGTGAACCGGCTCCTCGGGCGGTTTCAGGAGATGCGGAAGATGATGAAGCGTTTTTCGAAGATGGCGGGCAAGTTCGATTTTCAGCTTCCCGCCGAGTAGGGCTGGCAACGACCGGAGGTACGATTTGTCGGTAAAACTCAGAATGAAGCGCATGGGCACCAAGAAGCGTCCGTTCTACCGCGTGGTCGCGATCGACAGCCGCATGGCGCGCGACGGCCGGTTCATCGACATCGTCGGATTCTACAACCCGATGGTGAATCCGCCGGAGATCAAGATGGACGACGACAAGGTGTACAATTGGCTCCGCAACGGCGCCCTCCCCTCGGAAAAGGTTCGGGAGCTTTTCCGCAGGATCGGGCTCATGGAAAAGTGGAGCCTCGTCAAGAAGGGCGTTTCGATCGCCGATCTCGACGCGAAGCTCGAGGAACGGCGCGCGAAGCAGCCGCGCCCGGCCGCCGACAAGGAAAAGAAGAAACGGCCGAACAAGAAGCAGGCGGCGAAGGCGGCTGCCGAAAAGGCCGCGGCGAAGAGCGAGGAGTCGGCGTAGCACGAACGGGAGCCGCGGGCGGCCCGCCCGGGACCGCGGCGGCGTCCGCTTCAAACGCAGAGGAAACGCATGAGCCTACAGAAAATCAAGACGATGGTCCGGAAGATCTCCGAGATGCTCGTCGACAGGCCCGACAAGATCGTGCTCATCGACGAGAAACGGGACGACACGCACATCATCGTGCTGTCGGTCGATAAATCGGACGTCGGCAAAATCATCGGCAGGAGCGGCCAGACGGCGAAGGCGCTTCGCGCGCTCGTCAACGCGGCGGCGACCCGCCTCGGCGAAAAGGTCCTCCTCGAGATCCGCGAATAGCGCGTCCGGCGGGAGGTGCTCTCGATATGGCCCCACGGGCCGTGCTCGGGACCGTCGTGAAGACGGTCGGCCTCAAGGGAGAGGTGAAGCTTCTCCCCGCGCCCGATTTCTGGCCGGAGGCGCTCGAGGCCGAGGCGATCGGGATCGTCGCGGACGGCGCGCCGTCGGGCACGGCGCGCGTCGCGCGGTGGCGCTGGAAGGGCCAGACGATCATCCTCTCGCTCGAGGGGGTCGACACCGTGGAGAAGGCGGAACCGCTCGTCGGATCGAGCTTCGTGCTCGAGCTCGGCGGCCTCGATCCGGAGATCCGGCCCGGCCGCATGCTTCCGTGCGAGTACGTCGGGCTCGCGGTGCGGCTTCCGGACGGTTCCACGCTCGGCACGGTCGTGGACATGCTCCTCGGGCCGGCGCAGAACTGCCTCATCGTCGAGCGGGACGGAGAGCGGTATCTCGTGCCGGAGGTGCCCGGCATCGTGAAGCGCGTGGCGGTCGACGAAGGCGTCATCGATATCGATCCCCCGGCGGGGCTCTTCGATTTCAAGTGGTAGCGGAGCGCATGGATATCTATTTCATAACGATATTCCCCGAGATGTTCCGCGAGGCGCTCGCGGCCGGGATGACCGGCATCGCCGAGCGCAACGGCGCCGTGCGGTACCACGTCGTCAACCTGCGCGACTTCGCCGAGGACCGCTACGGCTCGGTGGACGACTACCCCTACGGCGGCGGCCCGGGGATGATCCTCATGGCCCCGCCGCTCGTGCGGGCCGTCGAATCGGTCCGCCCGGCCGCGGGCGCTGGCGACGCCCCCGTCATCCTGCTCTCCCCGTGCGGCGCGGTCTTCACGCAGGCCAAGGCGCACGAGCTCGCCGGGAAAAGCTCCCTCGTCTTCGTCTGCGGCCGCTACAAGGGAGTGGACGAGCGGGTGCTCGATCTCGTCGTCACCGAGAGCCTTTCGATCGGGGACTACATTCTCAGCGGCGGTGAGCTCGCGGCGCTCGTCGTCACCGACGCCGTCGTCCGCTGTCTCCCGAACGTCATCGGCGACGAACGTTCGCGCGACACCGATTCGTTTTCGGCGGAGCGCGAGTTCTCCCTCGATGCGGCGTACTACACGAGGCCGCCGGAGTTCCGCGGCCTCGCGGTTCCCGAGACGCTGCTCTCGGGGAACCACGCGCGCATCGCCGAATGGCGGGAGCGGTCGGCGCGCGAGCGCACCGAACGCTGCCGGCCGGATCTTCTCGCGAAAGCACGTACCAAAGGAATCGACGACTAAGGAGGCCACATGGATATTCTCAACCAGATCGCGGCGAAACGGATGAAGGAATCGGTCCCCCAGTTCAGCGTCGGGGACACGGTGCGCGTCGACGTGCGCGTCGTCGAGGGCGGGCGCGAGCGCGTGCAGGCGTTTCAGGGGACGATCATTCAGCGCCGCGGCTCGGGCCTCGGCGAGACCTTCACCGTGCGCAAGGTGACGCAGGGCGTCGGCGTCGAGCGCATATTCCCGCTCCATTCGCCGAACGTCTCGGCGATCCGCGTGCTCCGCAGGGGCAAGGTGCGCCGCGCGAAGCTCTTCTACCTGCGCCAGCTCATGGGGAAGGCCGCCCGCATCGAGGAGAAGACGGAGAAGGCGGAGGAATGACCCCGCGCGGCCGCATCGCCGTCGACGAGCTCGTCCGGTTCGACCGTCTGCGCCTCGCGCCGTCCGTCCGGACGCTCGCGGGGGTGGACGAGGCCGGGAGGGGGGCGCTCGCGGGCCCCGTGGTCGCCGCCGCCGTCGTATGCGAGCCGTGCGAGGCCCTCTCGCGCGTCCGCGATTCCAAGCTCATCGCCGAGCGCGAGCGGGAGCGGCTCCACGACGTCATCGTCGAACGATGCGCCGCCTTCGGGATCGGCGTGCTCGAGCCGGACGAGATCGACCGCATGAACATCCTGCGGGCAACGCTCGCCGCCATGCGAACGGCGGTCGAAGGGCTCTCCGTGGCGCCCGATCTCGTTCTCGTCGACGGGATCCACGTGCCGGCCGTGGCGTACCCCGCCGCGGCGATCCCCGGCGGAGACCGGAAGAGCTTCGTCGTCGCGGCGGCCTCGATCGTCGCCAAGGTTACGAGGGACCGCATCATGCGCGAGCGCGCCGAGCGCTACGGCGGCTACGGTTTCACGACGAACAAGGGATACGGCACGCGGGAGCATATAGAGGCGATACGGCTCCGGGGCCGGACGGAGATCCACCGGATGAGCTTCCGGATCCGGGAGCAGCTTCGATTGGAATGGGACGGCGGGGGGCCGCGGGAGCGGTGAGCGGGGCGCGGAGTTCCGGAAAGGGGCGGCGGTGGCGGAGGGGAACGCGGGGGCCGGGAGACGCGGCGAGCGGATCGCGGCCGAGTACCTCGAGCTCGCCGGATGCGCGGTCATCGGGCGCAACGTGCGCGCGGGACATCTCGAGATCGATCTCGTCGTTCGGGACGGCCCCTGCGTCGTCTTCGTCGAGGTGAAGCTGCGGCGCGGCGACCGGTTCGGCGGGGCGCTCGAGGCGGTTCATCCCGGCCAGCTTCGGCGCCTGCGGCTGGCGGCGGGCCGCTACCTCGCCGGAGCCCCCGAAGCGCGGGGCGCGCGGGAGTACCGCTTCGATCTCGTGGCGCTCGACGTCGACTCGGCGGGACGGGGAATGGTGCTCCGGCACCTGCGGGGCATCGGCTAGAAAATGGCTTGATTTAATGGCGTAAGCTCTCTATCTTTTCGACATACTCGAACCACGGACGTCAAGGAGGGATTCGCGGCAATGAGATCGACGCTTTCGATTCTGGCCTGTGTTATCGTGCTCGCCGTCTCCGGATGCGGCACCGTCGACAAGGTCGTGAAGAAGGATATCCCCATTCAGGAGATCGACAAGCTCGAGGATACCTACGTCGGCAGGACATCGTGGACGAGAGCCCTCCTCATCGATCTCGGCCCCGAAGGGGTCATCGACCGCGACGTCAAGGTCAAGATCGTGAGCCTCGATCTCCACTGGAACGGCGCCGTCACCGTCGAAGGTCCGGGCCGCCGCCGCATCCGCCACGGCCTCGAGCTCGAGAGGCCGCTCACGATGCAGTCCGTCGAGGAAAGGCTGAACCGGCTCTTCTGGTTCCACAACCCCGAATACCGCTACCGCATGAATCTCCGCAAGTACGGCAAGAAGACCGCCAAGGCGATCTTCGACCACCAGCTCTTCAAGGGCATGAAGCGGGAGGCCGCGATCGAGTCGTGGGGGTTCCCCGACGAGATGAAGAGCATCGAGCTCGGCGGAAGCATTCAGGAGCAGTGGATCTACAAGGACGTCCGCCAGAAAACGAAGAAGCGCTACATCTACATCGTCGACGGAAACGTCGACAACTGGGAAGAGTAGACGGCCTCGCGCTCCATTCCGCGCCGCAACGGACCGCCTGATCGCGGGTTGATCCCCCCGGGGCAAAAAAAGTCCCCGCCGGAAAGTGGGGGGGATGTCCTGGGACACATCTCTTTATTCAAGAGCTGAGCCCGCGGTTAATTTTTCTCCAGAACAACCCGCCAGCACTGTTTCAGCAGGGACCTCCATTTCCATTATACCCCCGTTTCGCAAAGGTGTCAACGTGCCGAAGTGCGTTTTTCAGGGGATCGCCGGCGAATATCTCAATTTCTATCTCTCGCGCCGTTTCCCTGCGCGAGCCACAGGCCGGCGAGCACGACCGCGCTCCCGAGGAGGAACCAGCCGGTAATCTCTTCTCCGAAGAAGAACCAGCCGAAGAGCGCGGCGAGCGGGGGGTTGAGGTAGACGTAGGAGGCGACCTCCGTCGCGGGGAGGCGGGAGAGGGCGGCGACCCATATGAGAAATCCCACGATCGTGCACAGCACCGAGAGGTGCGCGAGGGCGGCCCATTGCTGCCACGAGAAGGCCGCGACCGTCCGGAAGAAACCGCCGTCGGCGAGGGCGAGGAACGGCACGGTGCCGATGACGAGCGTGAGGTAGGTGACGACGACGGGGGAGGACCGGCGAAGGAGGTTCTTCCCGACGATCGTGTAGATCGACCACGAGAGCGGGGCGAGCGCCGTGATGAGGACGTAGCGGAGCTCGGCGTTCTCCACCGAGGCGACGCCCGCGAGCCCCACGCGCCCCCAGCGCACGACGAAAAACAGCCCCGCGAACGCGACGACGATCCCGAGCACGCGGCGCAGGGGCACCCTCTCCCTCAGAAACAGGATCGCGAGCACGAGGATGAAAAGCGGGGAGAGGGTCGTGAGGAGGGAGGCCGCCCCCGGTTTGACCCCGCCCTGTCCGGTATAGAGAAAAAAGTTGTAGCCCGCCACTCCGGTGAGCCCCATCGCGATCGCCCGGAGAGGCGCCGCGCGGAGGATCGCAACCGTATCCCGGCGCCGGGACGGCGAGATCGCGAGAAACAGCAGGCAAAAGACCGAGACCGGGAGGAACCGCGCGAGAACGAGCTCCATCGGGTCGAGGGTCTCGAGGAGGTACTTGATCGCCGTGAACGAGTTCGCCCAGATGACGAAGAGCAGCACGAGGAGCGCCCTCATCGCGGGGACCGGGATGGCGGATTTCGCGCCGGGGGCCGGTGCCGAAACCATGAGCAACCTCTCGAAGCGCCGAGGAGCGCCTTGAAACGACAAGGTCGAATATGGTACAATAGTACCATGCAGGGCGGCAAGTAAAGCATCGTAGGTCCGCAACAGCGAAAGGATGTGGGGGAAATGGTCAAGCGCATCATTCTCCTCACGGCACTCGCGGCCCTGCTCGCAGCAACCGCCGTCGAGGCGGTCACCGCCGGTAAGGGCATGCGAGGCCGTAATCTGGCCCGTTCCACGTACTACGTCACCCAGCTCCGGAACGACAAGCTCGCCGTATACGAGGAGCACGGATATCCCGTGCATCGGATACGGGAGCGGTGCGCGGGCCGCGTCGTCGAGCGGTGGACGTATCACGAGCTCGGTCTCGAGTTCACCTTCGATGAAACCTCGACGATCGTCGAGACGAGGACGTTCCGGCCGGAGGACAGGCGCGAGAATATCGAGCGCTTTCCCGAATACCGTTACTGAGGATTCCCGCAGCTCGGGTGCGTGAGGGCTGTCCATCTCAGCCCGGGATCGGGGGCGGCGGAGTTTTTCTCCCCCGCCCCCTCTCGTTTGCCGTCCGCCCCCGCAGGGGAAAAAATAGTTGAAATATCGAACAATAGTTGATATATTGCCGCAGCGTCGACTCTCGTAAACGGCATCGAATTTGGTTTTTAACCAATTGCTGATAAATCAATTAAACCAGAGAGGTGGTTCATGAGCTGCGCAAAGCCCCATGGTACGGCAAAGATCGCCCCGGCGGAGGTTCATTCGAGCCTCGCCAAGCACATGCTCGTCGACGGATTCCCCTTCGTCCTCGACATGGACCGGAGCCACGGGACCTATATGGTCGACAAGGCGACGGGAACGGAGTACCTCGACTTCTTCACCTATTTCGCCTCGAACGCGCTCGGCCACAACCACCCCGGCCTCAAGGAAAAGGAGTTCTACAAGCGCCTCGGCGAGATCGCGATCTTGAAGCCCTCGAACTCGGATCTCTACAGCGTCGAGATGGCCGAGTTCGTCGACACCTTCGCCCGCGTCGCCGTGCCGCCGGGGCTCCCGAACCTCTTCTTCATCGACGGCGGCGCGCTCGGCGTCGAAAACGCGCTCAAGGCCGCCTTCGACTGGAAGGTCCGCAAGAACTTCGCGCGCGGCTACAAGGAGGAGAAGGGGACGCAGGTCGTCCACTTCCGCGAGGCGTTCCACGGGCGCACGGGGTACACGCTTTCGCTCACGAACACGGACCCCGCCAAGACGAACTACTTCCCGAAGTTCAAGTGGCCGCGCATCGAGAATCCGAAGGTCGTCTTCCCGCTCGAGAAGAACCTCGACGCCGTCGTCGCCGCCGAGAAGCGGGCCGTCGCCGCGATCGAGAAGGCCTTCGCCGACAACAAGGACGACATCGCCGCCATCATCATCGAGCCGATTCAGGGCGAGGGCGGGGACAACCACTTCAGAGGCGAGTTTCTCCGAGAGCTTCGTCGGATCGCCGACGACCGCGAGGCGATCCTCGTGTTCGACGAGGTCCAGACCGGCGTCGGCGCCACGGGAAAGATGTGGTGCTGGCAGCATTTCGGCGTCCAGCCGGACATCCTCGCCTTCGGCAAGAAGGCGCAGATCTGCGGCATCATGGCGAGCGACCGGTTGAACGAGGTCGACAGCGTCTTCAAGGTCTCGAGCCGCATCAACTCGACGTGGGGCGGCAACCTCGTCGACATGTACCGCGCCAAACGCATCCTCGAGATCATCGACGAGGAGAAGCTCGTCGACAACGCCGCGAAGATGGGAACCGTGCTTCAGAAGCACCTCGCGGACCTCGAGAAGCGCCGGCCGGATCTCGTTTCGAACGCGCGCGGGCTCGGGATCTTCTGCGCGTTCGATCTGCCCGACTCGGCTTGCCGGGACGCGTTGCTCACGACGATCATCAAGCACGGCCTCCTCGTCCTCAAGTGTGGAACCAAGACGATCCGCTTCCGTCCGCCGCTCAACGTGTCGAAGGAAGAGATCGACAAGGCGGCGGGGATCATCGAGGCGGCGCTCAAGGAGTACAAAGGGCACGTGTGCAAGGGCGACACCTCGGGAGCCGTGCATACGGAGTAGCCCCCGCGGCCCTGGACGCGGCGCGGGCGGCCCCACGCCCGCCGTCCCGGCGGCGAGGACGAATCCGAGCAGTGAAACCGAGCGGCCTCAAAAAAATGAAGCGGCCCTCCCCGGCGGGAGGGCCGCTTTTCGTTTCTCTTCGAGGCGCCGCCGGCGCGTCTAGCCGTCCTTCTTCTTCGGCTCCTTGTGCTTCTTCGAGTCGTGATCGAGCGTGCTTCCGGAGCCCGTCTTTTCCTCGGTTTCCTTTTTCTTGAAATCTTTCCGGCAGTAATCGGTCGCGTAGAAGCCGCTCCCCTTGAGGATGTGCCCCACGGCATGGATGACGCGATAGACGCTTCCCCGGCACTTCGGGCAGCGCTTTCGGGGCGGATCGGTGATCCTCTGGTCGAAGTCGAACTCGTGTCCGCATTTCTCGCAAGAATATCGATAGGTGACCATAGCGCGTCCTTTCGATCGTCCGTTATTGTCAGGAACATGAAAGGTAGCGGGGCGGCGGGAAAAAATCAAGAGGAAGGTGCCGGCGGCGGTCTTCGGCGCTATTCGACTATCGCCTTTTGAATGAATATGTTACAATAGAGCATCGAAACGCCCGTTCATCCCGCGGCGGCGCGATCGCTTCGGCGCTCATTCAAGGAGGCTCGCGTGAAACGGATACACGTCGCAACGCTCGTCCTGTCGGTCGCCCTGCTCCTTGTCTCCGTCCCGCTCTCCGCCGCCGAGGACGCGACCGCCCTCGTGCGGGTGCGTCTCGGCAAGGGGCTCGATCAGCGCGCCCTCGTCGCGCGCGGCGTCGACATTCTCTCGATCCGGCCGGACGGGCTCGCCGATCTCGCCGTCACGGACGAGCAGCTCGCGTGGATCTCGTCTCTCGGGATCGCGGTCTCGGTGCTCGATCGCGCCGGGTTCGCCGCCCCCTCGGAGATCGACGCCAACCTCGGCGCCTACTACACGTACGCGGAGATGCAGGCCGCGCTCGATTCGCTCGCGGCGCGGTTCCCCGCGCTCACGCGCATCGACACGATCGGGACGAGCATCGAGGGGCGTTTCATACGGGCGATAAAGATCTCGGACAACGCCGCCCTCGACGAAGAGGAGCCCGAAGTCTTCATCTTCGGCTGTCTCCACGCCCGCGAGCTCATGTCGGTGGACGTGCCGATGCGGTTCGCGAAGCATCTCCTCGAGCACTACGCCGACCCGCGGATAGCGGCGATCGTCGACGGACGCGAGATCTGGATCGCGCCGATGATCAACCCCGACGGCCACGTCTACGTGCAGGCGAACCACGGCGGCGCCTCCTACACGTGGTGGCGGAAGAACCGCCGCCCGAACGGCGACGGCAGCTACGGCGTCGACCTCAACCGGAACTTCGGATACATGTGGGGCTACGACAACGTCGGAAGCTCCCCGACGCCCTCCTCGGCGGTGTATCGCGGCACGGCGCCGTTCAGCGAGCCCGAAACGCAGGCCGTGCGGAACTTCTGCATGGCCCGCGAGTTCGCGATGAACCTCTCCTACCATTCGTACGGCGAGCTCATCCTCTATCCATGGGACTACGCGGCGCTCTTCACCGAGGATCAGGACCTCTTCTCCGCGCTCGGAGACTCGCTCGCATCGGATAACGGGTATCTGCCCGGCAACCCCGCGACGGGGGCGATCTATTTCACGAACGGCGGGAGCGACGACTGGATGTACGGCGAAACCGCGGCCAAGAACCGGATCTACAGCTTCACCGTCGAGCTCAACACCTACGAGCAGGGCGGATTCGCGCCGCCCGAGTCGCTCATCCTGCCGACCTTCAACAAGATGCTCGAGCTCAACCTGCGGGTTCTCGAGTACGCCGACAACCCGCGCCGCGTGCTCGGCCCGCTCGAGCCCGTCATGAACGAGATCGCCGATCTGACCCCCCCGTCGTACGAGATTTCGTGGCAGCCGCACGAGGGCGCCGATCCCAATCCGGCGCTCTCCTACGAGCTCGTCGAATACCGCGGCTACCATGGCGCGGTCGACAGCTGCGAGGCGGGGGACGCGCTCTGGACCCCGAGCGGCTTCTCCCTCACGACGGCGCGCGCGGCGGCGGGGCTTTCGAGCTGGTACTCGGGACGGGGAGACAACATGCGCAGCGCGCTCGCCATGGCGAACCCCTACCTGACGTCGTTTCCGGAGATCCTCTCCTGCCGGCTGTGGTACGACATCGAATCGAACTGGGATTACGCCTACCTCGAAACGAGCGTCGATCAGGGTCTGACGTGGAAGACGGCGCCGGGAAACCGCACCACGAACTACGATCCGAACAACGCCAACCGCGGGAACGGCATCACGGGAAGCTCGGGGGGATGGGTGTCCGCCACCTTCGATCTCTCGGAGGCCGTTTTGGCGGGGGGAAGCTTCGTTCTCATCCGTTTCGTCTACGAGACCGACGAAAGCATCAACAACGAAGGGTTCTACGTCGATCTCGTCGAGCCGACCGCGGCGTACGACGGGCGCGTCGTGCTCGCGAGCGGACTCGAGGACACGCGGTATCATAGGTGGCCGACCGAGCTCGGCACGTATCTCTATCAGGTGCGCGGCATCGACGCCGAGGGAGACCGGGGCCGCTGGAGCGGTTTCGTCTCGTACACCGTGGACGATCTTTCCGGCGCGTCGCCGCGGCCGCCCGGATCGTTCCTCGCCCAGAACTGGCCGAACCCCTTCAACCCGTCGACGACGATGTCCTTCGCGGTGGGCGCCTCCGAGGCGCTTGCGCGCGGCGCCGCGGCGGTGCGGCTCGCGCTGTTCGACGCCGCGGGCCGCCGCGTGGCCGTCCTCGTGGACCGGGAGATGGCGCCGGGCGTCTACACGGCTTCGTGGAACGGGCGCGCCGCGAACGGCGCTCCGGCCGCGGCCGGCGTCTATCTCGCGCGGCTCGAGGTCGGCGGGAAATCGTTCGCGAGGAAGCTCGTCCTCGTCCGGTAACGTCCGCACCCTTCAAGTCAAGCAACCTTCAAGTCATTTCTTGCGCTCCGCGGCGGGGTGGGGTACCCTTGCTCTTCCGGAATAATTGCGCGCGGCGTCGTCCCGCGCGGCCCGGTCCGTTTCGACGAACGATGCGAAGGAGGCGCGATGAACAAGCTGTACAGCGCGGGCAAACAGGCGATCGTCGGGTCGCTCAAGGTCAAGAAGGGCGAGAAACTGCTCCTCGTCACGGACAAGCAAAAGATGCCGGTCGCGGAAGCGCTCGCCTTCTGGGCGAAGAAGCAGGGGGCCGAGGTCACGACCTATCTCATGACGGAGACGCTCCGTCCGATCACAGGACCCACCTCGACCTTCAAGACGATGATCGAGCAGGCGAACGTCACGATGTACATGCTCGACGCGCGCGTCGAGGAGAAGCCGTTCCGCGGTTTCATGGTGGCGAACGGCGCCAAGTTCGGCCGCATCTGCATGATGCCCGGGATCACGGTCGACATGATGGAACGGCTCGTCAACATCGACTTCTCGAAGATGGACGCGCTGACGAAAAAGGTCATCCGCTTCATGAAGGACTGCCCCGAGGTGCGGGTCACGAACCGTCTCGGCACGGACATCACGTTCAGCGTCAAGGGCCGGAAATGGGAAAACGACAACGGCGACATCAGCAAGCCGGGGAAGCACGGCAACCTTCCCGCCGGCGAGTGCTACACGGCGCCGGTCGAGAGCACCTTCACCGGCCGGATCGTCGTGAGCCTCATCGACGACAAGATCGGCCGCGGGGAGATGATCTTCAAGAAGGGCGTCCTCGTGAGCTGGCGCGGCAAGGGTATCGAGGAGATCATGAAGGGGATCGGGAGCGATCCCACCGGCCGGGTCGTCGGCGAGTTCGGCATCGGAACGAACAAGGGCGCCAAGATCTGCAAGAACATGCTCGAGGCGGAGAAGGCCTTCGGCACGGTCCACTTCGCGATCGGGGACAGCTACGGCCTCGGGAAGAACAAGAGCAAGTTCCACTTCGACGGTCTCGTCGAAAAGGTGACGCTCACGGCGGGCCGTAAGACCCTCATCCGAAACGGCGTGTATCTCTTGAAATAGGCCGCCGGTTCGCGCGCGGCACACGGGTCCGCTCGGCGCGCGGCGGCATGGGGATCATCATGACGGGCCCGGCTTCGGCCGGGCCCGTTTGCTGTGCACGACGCCGGACGCGGCCGCGATGAGTCCGAAGAAGATCCACACGAAGTACATGTAGATGTCGTTCCGCGGGTAGTCGATCTTGATTTGGTCGACGATGAAGATCACGAACGAGACGTTCAGGATGAGGAGGAGCGCCTCCGGGTACGAGGAGCGCGTGACCGAGCTACCGAAGGCGAGCGCGCTCGCACGCCAGAGCCGCCAGAGAACGAAGAGAAACGCGAGGAGCCCGAAGAGCCCCGTGATGTTGAAATAGAAGAGGTAGGCGTTATGAGGCCAGAGTTCCGTACCGAGCCCTTTCGTGAAATCCCACCCGGGGCCGTGGCCGATGATCGGATGCTCGAAGCCTCGAGTGACCGCGCCGCTCCACGAGGCGGCGCGGTTCTCGGGCACGAGCCCCGATTCGAAGGTGGTCGCGAGCATGCGGCCGAACAGCGAGCCCGAGATCGTGTACCGCGCCACGAGAAAATCGATGACGAGGATGAGCGCGACGAAGCCCGAGACGAGGGCCGTGAGACGCACGAAGTTGAGATCCCGGCGGCATACCCACGCCATATACACGAGGCCGATCAGGAGGCTGATGAACGCGCCGCGCGTGATCGTCGAGAAGAGCATGGCGATGTCGGCGACGAGAAGGAAAGCGTAAATGCTGCGGGTAAGCAGGCGCCGCGCGCGGCTCATCATGAAGAAGATGATCGGGGCGTTCATCGCGAAGAACTCGGCGACGAGCTCGTAGTCCTTGAACGGCCCGCCGACGCGGACCCCCTTCATAACGAGCTGCGCCTTGTGCTTCGTGTAGAGCCACCCCGGGATGAGCGTGCGGCCGGGGAAGAGCATCTCGAGAACGGTGAAGGCGATCACGGCGGCCGCCGCGATCATCATGACCCGCATCGTCTTTTCGAGGCGCTCCTCCGTGTCGACGAAGTTGATGATCATGTAGAAGAGGAGGATCGACGCGAGCACGTTCCCCGTGTGCACGAGGCCGAAGCGCAAAGTGTAGGGCTCGAGCGACATGTTATAGAAAGATACGGCGTAGGACATGACGAAGAATGCGATCGGCAGATTGAACCTGCGGTCGAGGCGAAACGTCGCGAGCTTCGCCGAGACCCGGACGAGGTAGACGAGAAAGACCACGATGACGAATACGAAGGTCGAATGTCCGATAGCGATGGCGAACGGAAACGGGTAGATGACGAGCAGGATCCACAGGGCGTTGACGACGGGGCTGTTCCAGATGACGTAGGTGAGGAGCACACCCGCGACCGCCTCGATCACGCGCTTCGCGGGATTCACGATCTGGCTGCCGAGGAGCGCGCCCGCCCCCGCTATGAAAAGAAGGATTGCGGCCTTCGACAGAGGAAAGCGCCGGCGGATCCGATCGAGCCGCTCGCCGTTCACTGGTATGGAATCAGGGTTTCTCATGGCCGAAGGCTTCTCATTGCATAAATGATACCCTGCCGGCGCGCCCGCGGCTCTTTTCAGCCGACGAGGTAGAGCTCCCGCTGCGGATGCGAGAGGAACTCGCCGCCGTCCGGCCGCACGACGACGATTTCCTCCATCGTCGCGACCCCGTAGCCCGGGACGGTGATCCGCGGCTCGAGGGTATAGACCTGCGTCTCCTCTATCTTTAAATAGGGGAGGTTGCCGTAGCGCTCCCAGACGGGGCAGAGGAGACCCGAGCCGTCGTGCGCGTGCCGTCCGACCTGATGGCCGAGGGCGTGAGGGAACTCCTCGTAGCCGCGGTCCGTGATGTAGCCGCGGGCGATCGTATCCACGGCGCGCCCCTCCATCCCCGGTCTGATCCTCTCGGCGGCGAGGGCGATCGCGTCGCGGATCGTCTCGAAGGCCCGCATGACCTCGGCGGGCGCCTTCTTTTCCCCCTCGCGCAGGAAGTACCACGTGCGCTGGAGATCCGAGACGTAGCTTTCGACCTTCACGCCGAAATCGATGTTGAGGATGTGGCCCTTCTCGATCCGCCGGTCCGTCGGTCCCGCGTGCGCCCCGGCCGACTCGGGTCCCGTGAAGAC
>DHHB01000100.1:40655-41710 GCA_002403075.1 bacterium UBP1_UBA4783
GTGAGCCCCGGCTTCATGATCTTCGAGGCCCGCTCGAAGATCCGCTCGGCGAGCTCGACCGCGGCGCGGATCCGGCGGATCTCGTCCGGGCTCTTGCGGCCTCGGAGCTTCGCGACGACGTTCTCTGAGCTCGCGAGGCGGCCTGTGTACGGAGTGCCCTCGAGATAGCGCAGAAGGCTCAGGTAGAGGCCGTGGCTCAACCCGTCCGCCATGACGGCGTTTTCCGAGTAGTTGAGCGCGATCGTCTTGGGATCGTATTTTCGGAGCTGCTCGAGGAGCGGTTCCTTGATCGACTGCTTGTAGCCGACGACGTCGTACCCGCCCGTCTCGCGGATGCGCGACTCGTCGAGGCTCCCGACGATCGCGACGGGGCGGCCCCGCGCCGGGATCATGAACGCCGAGTGCCACGTGCAGTTGGCGCCGAGAACGAGATCGAGAACGGGATCGCCGTTCACCTCGCTCTCGCGCACGAAGGTGAGCCAGAGATCGATGCCTTCCTCGGCGAGTATCCCCGCCGCCTGCGAGATCTTTTCCGTGATCATGGAGCATCTTCCTTTCTCGTATCGTTTGCGCGATCGGTCCGCAGCGCGTACGCCCTGACCTCGGCGTTTTTGTAGACGGGCTCGAACCAGCCCGCGAGAGCGTCGAAGCGCGCGAGCAGATAGGGCCGCTCTTCGAGATCCTCCCGCCACAGGAGGACGAGCACCGGAGCGCCGGCGCTTCGAAGCGCTTCGATATCGCGGTACGCAAGCGGTCCGGGCGAAAAGAGAGCTTCGCGCGCGGCGCGGTACGCCTCGACCTTTGCGCCGCCGTAGCCCAATACCTTCATCATGCCGGGAACGGGGGATATATTCCTGCGGCGAGCGTAGACCGGCATCATCGTGTATTCGTTTCGCTCGAGGATCGAGGTTTCAGCCGGGGTGTTCGCGGCGATCCAATCGAAGAGCGCCCGGTCGTCGCCCGTGATCGCGGCGCGTCGCGCCTCTATCGGATTCGTGGGCCGATCGAGCGCGAATCCCCGAATGGTGAGAACGAACGGAACGGCGAAAAGGACC
>DHHB01000013.1 GCA_002403075.1 bacterium UBP1_UBA4783
TCCTCGATGGTCGGCCTCGTGCGAAAAGCCGCGGCCCGGCCCTTAGACGGCAAATCTGCCGCCAAAGCCGAAACGGCCAGCGAGAAGAGAAGGAGACCCCCCATCCCAATCCTTCTCATAGCGCCTCCAGTTGCCGGCGAACCAACTCTTAACTCTTATATCAGACGGACATCCTCCCGATTTTCCCGCGGGCCGGTCGGATCTCGCCCTGAGAAAGCGAAAAACCGCGGACAATGGGCGCTACCCGCTCTTGCCGCGGCCTTCCCGGACATGACGCACCCCTATCCCGCGTGACTTTCTCTGCACTCGTGGGGGAGTGGGCTCCCGTGGTCGCCCACCCTTCAATTTGTACCACAAATCCGCTTTTTTTTCAAGCACATTCGGCCCCATCGCATTTGAAGCCTTGAAATTCGATTCCCTGTGCCGTATGTTGGAGCACAGCGGCAAAAACCAAGGAGCGATCGATATGACCCCCCAGGAATTGAACAAGCTCACGAAGCTCGATCTCGTCGAGCTCGCGCGATCGAATAATCTCAGAGCCACGAGCCTCATGACGAAGGCCGAGCTCATTGATCTCATAACGGCCGCCGAGAGGCGCAAAAAGCTCATCGCGGCGTCCGTTCAGAAGCGCGTCGACGCCGGCGACGCCGCCGGAAAAAAGACCGGCAAGCGCCCCGCCGCGAAGACCCGCGCGGCGAAGAGCGTCGAGCGGGCGAAGGCCGCGGCGAAAAAGATCGTCTCCGGGACCGCCGCGAAAAAATCCCGGGTGCACGCGGCGAAACCGCCCGAGCCGGAAAAGCCCGCTCCCCGCAAGCGGTCCGCCCCGGCTCCGCGCGCGAAAGCGGCCACCGGCAAGGCCCCCGGCGCCCCCGTTCCCGCCGCCCGAAAGCCCGCCGCGCCGGCGAAGCGTCCGATGGAGGAAGAGATCCGCCGGATGGCCGAGGACGGGAAGTACTACCTCGGCGCCGAGCAGCGTATCGCGCCTCCCGTCGAGGCGATCGAGATCCCCTCGGGGTACAACGTCGACCGCATCGCCGCGCTCGTCCGCGACCCGTACTGGCTTTTCACCTACTGGGAAGTCACGGATCACAAGTACCGCGAGCTCGAGCGGGTTTTCGGCGACACGTGGCCCCAGTGCCGCATGGTGCTCCGCGTCTACGACCTCTCCGAGGCAAGGCGCAAACACTTCGACATCACGGTCACGCACGAGGCGCGCAACTGGTACGTCAACGTCTCGGCCGAGCGCCGCTACCAGGTCGCGATCGGCGCTCTCTCCCCCGACGGCCGCTTCGAGCAGGTGGCCGTCTCCAACGTCGTCGAGACGCCGAGCGCGCGCGTGAGCGACCGGATCGACGAGCACTGGATGGTGCCCGACGAGCTCTTCGAGAAGATCTTCGCCGCCTCGGGCGGGCTCGACATGCACGCCGCCTCGGCCGAGCTCCGCGAGCTCCTCGAGCGCGGGCTCCTCGAGCAGGTCACCTCCGGCTCCGGCGGCGTCTCGAGCTTCGGGAGCGGCGTGTGGCCGAAAGGGGAGAAAGGACGCGCCTTCCGGCTCTGGGTCGCGACCGAGCTCATCCTCTACGGAGGCACCGAGCCCGACGCCCGCGTCACCGTGCAGGGCAAGGACGTGAAGCTCCGTCCCGACGGCACCTTCTCGCTGCGCTTCGCCCTGCCCGACGGCAAGCTCGACCTTCCCGTCGCCGCCGCGTCGGCCGACGGCGTCGAGGAGCGCACCATCGAGACCGGGGTCGCGAAGAAGTCCCGCGCAAAGGAACCCGTTATAAAATGAGCCGAGAAAAAGGCTACCTGGCGCTCGTCCTCCACGCCCATCTTCCGTACGTCAGGCATCCGGAGTACGACGAGTTTCTCGAGGAGGACTGGTTCTTCGAGGCCCTCACGGAGACCTACATCCCCCTCGTCGAGATCTACGACCGCCTCATCGAGGACGGCGTCGATTTCCGCGTGACGATGTCGCTCACGCCGACGCTCCTCTCGATGATGACCGACCCGCTCCTGCAGTACCGGTATCTGCGGCACCTCAACAAGCTCATCGACCTCGCGGGGCGCGAGATCGAGCGCACGCGCTGGATGCCGGAGTTCCACGAGCTCGCCCTCATGTACTTCTGGCGCCTCACGCGCGCGCGGCAGATATTCAGCGAACGGTACTATAACAACGTCGTCACGGCGTTCCGCCGCTTTCAGGATCTCGGAAAGCTCGAGATCATCACCTGCGGCGCCACCCACGGCTATCTCCCCCTCATGCTGAACCGCGCCGCCCAGCGCGCCCAGATCGAGATCGCCTGCGCGCACTACGAGAAGCACTTCGGACGGCGCCCCCGCGGCATCTGGCTCCCCGAGTGCGGCTACGCGCCGGGCGTGGACGAGCTCCTGAAGGAGGCCGGCATCCGCTTCTTCTTCGTCGACACGCACGGCGTTCTCTTCGGGACGCCGAGACCGCGGTACGGCGTCTTCGCGCCGGTCTACACCCCCAACGCCGTCGCCGCGTTCGCCCGCGACATGGAATCGTCGAAGCAGGTTTGGAGCGCCAAGCAGGGATATCCGGGAGACTACGATTACCGCGAGTTCTACCGCGACGTCGGATTCGACCTCGACTACGACTACGTCCGCCCCTACCTCCACTCCGACGGCAACCGCGTGAACCTCGGCATCAAGTACTACCGCATCACGGGGCCCGGCGAGCACAAGGAGCCGTATAAGCCGTCGATCGCGCGCGAGAAGGCGGCGAACCACGCGGGGAACTTCCTCTTCAACCGCGAGAAGCAGGTCGAGTGGCTCCACGACCTCCTCAAGATCAAGCCGATCATCGTCTCGCCCTACGACGCCGAGCTCTTCGGGCACTGGTGGTACGAGGGCCCCGAATGGATCGAGTTCCTCATCCGCAAGACGTTCTACGACCAGAAAACGATCTCGATGATCACCCCGTGGGAGTACCTCGAGCGGCACCCGAAGCTGCAGGTCGTCGCGCCCGCGATGTCCTCGTGGGGCTGGAAGGGATACAGCGAGCACTGGCTCGCCGGCGAGAACGACTGGATCTATTCGCACCTCCACATGATGGCGGACCGGATGACCGCGCTCGCCGCGCGCTACCCCGACGCCGACGGGCTCATGAAGCGCGCCCTCAATCAGGCCGCGCGCGAGCTCATCCTCGCGCAGGGAAGCGACTGGGCCTTCATCATGAAGACCGGCACGATGGTCGAGTACGCCGTCAAGCGCACCAAGGACCACATCGCCCGCTTCGACCGCCTCTACCACGACATCGAGAACCACCGCGTGAACGAGCAGTGGCTCAAGGAGGTCGAGCACCGGGACAACATCTTCCCCGACCTCGACTTCCGGGTGTACGCGCGCTGACCGTTGATCCGCCCCTTTATTCCGCTGAATTCGAGAAGTTCCATGAAATTGAATTTTGAACTTGAAGTTATGTATCTTTGATGGTACTATGAAACGTACCTGCAAAGGGGGTTTTATGACCAAATTGCCCGATATCATGCCGATCAGCGATTTGCGCAAGGATACGGCTGCCGCTATGAAAAGAATCAAGGCCGCAAAGCGTCCTTTGATAATCACCCAGCGAGGCAGAGCCGCCGCCGTCATTATCAGCGTGGCCGCGTACGAGCGATCGGAGCGGGAACGCGAGCTCTTGCGGCAGCTTGCACAAGGAGAACGTGAAATGGCCGCCGGCAAGGGATACGACCTCGAGTCGATACTGGCCGAGGCCGAAACATTCTTGGCCGCGGAGAGCGATTGAGAGCATTATTCACCCCCTCCGCGCGCCGCCAGTATCTCGCGGCGATCGCGTATATCGCCAAAGACAATCCTCGGGCCGCTACTCGTTTGAATGCGAGAGTCGCGGCGGCGCTCAANNCTCAATCGCCGCGGCCCGACGTATAAATTGAATGCGGAGCGGCGGCGAATGGGCTAGAATACTTCGCGATGGAATCCGCTCCGCGCAAGAAGCACCTCGTTATCCACGGGCATTTCTACCAGCCGCCGCGCGAGAACCCCTGGACGGAGGAGATCGACCGTCAGGAGGGCGCTTCTCCGTACCACGACTGGAACGACAAGATCGCGAACGAATGCTACCTGCCGAACGCTCTCTCCCGGAGACTCGACGCCCACGGCCGCATCACGAAGCTCGTCAACAACTACGAATGGCTGAGCTTCAATTTCGGGCCGACGCTCCTGTCGTATCTCGAAAACCGCTTTCCGGAAGTATACGAAAAGATCCTCGCGGGTGACCGCGCGAGCGTGAAGCGGCTCGGGCGCGGAAACGCGATCGCCCAGTGCTACAACCACGTCATCATGCCCCTCGCCTCGCCCCGGGACCGGGAGACGCAGATCCGGTGGGGAGTGCGCGACTTCGAGCGGCGCTTCGGCCGGGCGCCCGAGGGGATCTGGCTCCCCGAGGCGGCCGTGAACGACGCCGTGCTCGCCGTCCTCGTCGATCACGGGATCCGCTTCACCGTGCTGAGCCCGTATCAGGCGCAGCGCGTGAGACCGCTCGCTGGGGCCCCCGCCGGAGCGAAGAGCGGCGCCGGCGGACGCGAATCGAAGACCGGCGGAGACGCGCCGTGGCGGGACGTCTCGAAAGGGACCGTCGCGGCGGGGTTCCCCTACCGGTGCTTCGCGCCGGGCGCGAAGGGGAAGCGCGACCGCGGACGCTTCGTGGACGTTTTCTTCTACGACGCGCCGCTCTCGACGGACGTGAGCTTCAA
>DHHB01000082.1 GCA_002403075.1 bacterium UBP1_UBA4783
AGATCAATCTCGTCGTCGCGATCGGCCCGCCGGTCATGATGAAGTTCGTGAGCCTGCTCACGAAAAAGTTCGACATCCCGACCCTCGTGAGCCTCAACACGATCATGGTCGACGGCACCGGCATGTGCGGCGCCTGCCGCGTCACGGTCGGGGATCAGACGAAGTTCGTCTGCGTCGACGGCCCCGAGTTCGACGGGCACAAGGTCGATTTCGACGAGATGATGAAGCGCCTGCGAGCCTACGAGACCGACGAGAAGGTTTCCCGGGAGCGCTACGAGCAGGGCTGCTGCGGAAAGCACCGCTAAGCAAGGAGGCAAGCGGCGCGAGCGCCGCGTCACGCGATGGAAGCGAAGAATCTCACGACGAAGGAACGGCTCCAGATCCCGCCGGTCGATATGCCGGAGCAGGATCCCCGCGAACGCGTCCGCAACGTGAACGAAGTGCCGATCGGCTACGACGCCGCGATGGCGCTCACCGAGGCGCAGCGCTGTCTCCAGTGCAAGAACGCGCCGTGCGTGAGGGGCTGTCCGGTCGAGATCGACATCCCCGCCTTCATCAAGTGCATCATCGAGGGCAGGCACCGCGACTCGATCAACAAGATCAAGGAGACGAACATCCTCCCCGCCGTTTGCGGCCGCGTCTGCCCGCAGGAGGAGCAGTGCCAGAAGGGGTGCGTCGTCGGCAAGGCCCACAAGGACGTCGGCAAGGCGGTCCAAATCGGCAAGCTCGAGCGCTTCGCGGCCGACTGGGAGATGGAGCAGGGAGAGGCGGAGGTGCCCGTCATCAAGGCCTCGACGGGAAAGCGCGTCGCGGTCGTGGGCTCCGGTCCCGCCGGGCTCACCGTCGCCGCCGACGTGCGGCGCGAGGGGCACGACGTGACGGTTTTCGAGGCGCTCCACAAGCCGGGGGGCGTCCTCATCTACGGGATCCCCGAGTTCCGGCTCCCGAAGCGCATCGTGATGCGCGAGGTGCGGAACCTCGAGCGGATGGGCGTCGTCGTCCGCACGAACTACGTCGTCGGAAAGACCTCGACGATCGACGAGCTCTTCGACGAGGGGTTCGACGCGGTCTTCGTCGGCACCGGCGCCGGTCTCCCGCTCTTCATGCGCATCCCCGGCGAGAACCTGAACGGCGTCTACTCGGCGAACGAGTACCTCACCCGCGCGAATCTCATGGCGGCGTACTCGTTCCCCGATTCCGACACGCCGATCGCCCGCGCGAGGAACGTCGCCGTCTTCGGCGGCGGCAACGTCGCGATGGACGCGGCGCGTACGGCGCTGCGCCTCGGCGCGGAGAACGTGTATCTCATCTACCGCCGCTCCAAGGCCGAGATGCCCGCGCGGGTGGAGGAGGTCCATCACGCCGAGCAGGAGGGGGTCCAGATGATGCTCCTCCAGAACCCCATCCGCCTCATTGGCGACGACAACGGCTGGGTGCGGGAGGTCGAGTGCATCAAGATGGAGCTCGGCGAGCCCGACGCTTCGGGCCGCCGCCGTCCGGTGCCGATTCCGGGGAGCGAGGTCCGCACCGCGATCGACGCCTGCATCGTCGCGATCGGCAACGCATCGAATCCGCTCGTGCCGGCGACGACCCCCGACATCGCGGTGAACAAGTGGGGAAACATCGTCGCGGACGAGGCGACGCTCAAGACGAGCAAGAAGGCCGTCTACGCGGGAGGCGACATCGTGCTCGGCGCCGCGACCGTTATTCTCGCGATGGGGCAGGGGCGGAAGGCCGCGCACGCCATAAACGAATACCTCGCCTCGGGGGCGTGGTAAGAAGGCCGCCCGCGCCGATTTTCTGCTCGCGGATCGTTTCCCTTCGCTCGACCGCTCAACGATTGCATCAATTCGGCGGGTCCATTTCAGCGCTTGACAGAGGCGCGTGTCGCGTGTAATAATTCGTCATGTGGCGAAATGTAAAAGTGCCATGCGTGGCAAGCGCCGCACCGGCCGTTCGGAGAATGTGTTTGCGCAGTGGAACATCGAGCTCAGGAGCGAGACATCATGCGGATGAAAACACGGGTTGCGATCGGTCTGCTGCTCGCGGTCGCAATGATCGCGGGGTGCACGCGATCGGAAAATCAAGACGCAATACCAGGGGCGCCGGCAGCGGCCCGCAACGCCGAAACGCCCCGAGCCCGCGCGGCGCAGGAAACGGGAGAAAGTTTTGCGGCCGAGGCGCTGCGCAAGGCGGCCGATAACGATGCATATCTTTTCATCTTCTTTTTTAAAAGCGACGACGAACCGACGCGTCTCGCGAGGAAAGCGCTCGAGTCCATCGTGAAGGACCTCGGGCGGTCCGCCGAATGGACGGTCGTCGATATCACGAGTCCCGCCGAAGCCGCGATCGTGAACACATACAACGTGCGAACGTCTCCGATGCCGCTTGTCCTAGCCGTCGCTCCGAACGGCGCTGTCACGGGCGGCTTTCGAAGTGCGGATATCAAGGAAGAGCAACTGAAGAGCGCAATCGCGAGCCATGGAATGCAGAAATGCATGAAGGGGCTGCAGGATCGAAAAATTGTATTTGTCTGCGTTCAGGGTAAGAGAACGCAATTCAACAAGGAAGCGTTGCTGGGCGTCGAGGATTTCAAGGCCGATGCGCGCTATGCGGCATACACGGAAATCGTCACGGTCGATCCTTCCGATCCCACCGAAGAGCGCTTTTTGGGTCAACTCAAGATTGATCGAAATGCGAAAGAGGCGGCGACGGCGTTTCTCGCTCCGCCCAATATTATGCTCGGCGTAACGAAGGGTCCGACCTCAAAGGCGTCGTTTATAAACATGCTGGCTTCGGCCTCCTCCGGCTGCGGCCCGAAAGGATGCGGACCGAGCGGGTGTGGACCGACAAAATAATAGGAGCGCGAACGCATGAAACTGAGAACCATGGTTTGGCGCGAAATCTTCGAACGGAAGAATCAGCTCGGAACGAGCTTTCTCGCGATTCTTCTCGGTATCAGCGTGATCGTATCGATAAAGAACATCACGCACTATTCCGAAAAAGCGGTTGCCCGCGAGTTGGACGCCCTCGGCGCCAATATACTCATCCTCCCGAAGTCGGCCTCGCTCCAGGACTATTACAGCGCCGATCTGCAGCAGGAAGTATTTCCCGAGGAGTACGTCGAACGGCTGACGAATTCAGACTTGCAGGGGCTCGATAATCTCTCTCCCAAACTCTCCATGCCCTTTACTATCGATGGAAAGCAGTTCACGCTTACCGGAATACTGCCTAAGAACGAGTTTCAGGCGAAGCTTGCGTGGCAAAGCGCCGGGATCTTCGCGAGGCCCGAAGGGTGTGGGACGGTGGTCGCCATTCCCGGTCAAGACGCCGAGCCGGCCAAGGAAACCCTCTCGCGCAAGCGCGTCATCGAAACCATCGGCGAGGCGGAGATGCTCGTGGGTGCGGATATGGCCGTATCATTACGAATCTCCGAGGGAGACAGCGTCTCAGTCGGCGGCGCCTCGTTTGCCGTGACGGCCGTTCTGCCTCAAACCGGAACCGTCGACGACTCGCGCGCATTTGCGCATCTCCATACCGTTCAGCGACTCGCGGGAAAGGACTCGGTTCTGAATGCAATCGAGGTCGTCGGATGCTGCAACGCGATATCGGACGGGCTCGTGCAGAAAATCAACAAGCTGCTCCCCGAAGCCAGAGTCGTCACCATCTCCCAGATCGTCGACACTCAGATCAAAACGAACCGGATGATGTCGAGGCTGTCGATGCTTTTTCTCGTCATCATCGTTCTCGTCGGGGGAGCGAGCATCGCGAACTACATGTATGCGAACGTGTTCGAACGACGGCGCGAGATCGGCACGCTCATGGCGCTCGGGGCCGGCTCTGCAGTCGTGTTGCGTCTTTTTCTTCTCAAAGCCCTGCTGCTCGGATGTGTCGGGGGGTTGGCCGGCTTTATCATCGGAACCGTTACGGCGGTGATCCTCGGGCCCCGCATCGCCGGCGTGCCGGTGTTTCCGATGCCGATCCTGCTGGTCTGGGCCTTCGGAATCAGCGTCGCGATCTTGCTCATTGCAAGCTATTTCCCGGCCCGGCGCGCGGCGCGTCTCGACCCCGTTTCGGCCCTTCAGGAGGTTTGATGGATGCTGCGCATGCACTCGGTCACCAAAAGCTATAATCATCGCGGCAAAAGGGTGCTCGCCCTCGACGACGTGACGATGGACATCCCGGCGGGCGATTTCGTATCGATCGTCGGTCCGAGCGGGAGCGGCAAAAGCACCTTTCTCCTCATGCTCGGGGGCATGCTTTCCCCCGCGGAGGGAAAGGTGGTTGTCGACGGCCAATCGGTGTATGATCTCTCATCCGACAAGCGCGCCGCCCTGAGGAAGAAAAAGATAGGGTTCGTTTTTCAGACGTTCAACCTGATTCCGTACCTGACGGCGCTCGAGAACGTGCAGATTCCCTTTCTTCTCGCCGGCGTCGACGGGGACGAACAGAGAACAAATGCGGCATCGCTTCTCGAACGCCTCGGTCTCGGCGACCGGCTGGACCATAAGCCTTCCGAGCTGAGCGTGGGGCAGCAGCAGCGGGTGGCGCTCGCGCGGATGCTCGCCAATGACCCCGCCATCGTGCTTGCCGACGAGCCGACGGGCAATCTCGATCCGGACACGGGACGGGCGATCTTGGCATTCTTCGAAGAGATTCATCGCGAGGGACGCACGGTTGTCATGGTGACGCACGATCATACCGCGGCCGCGAGGGCGAAGAGGGTGCTCAGACTGCTCGACGGCAAAATTGTGAACGGCGGAGAATAGCGGCATGAGCAACTCGAGCTTGAAGACGACGATGCTGATAACCAAGGCTCTCGCGGATCGGCAGCGGATACGCATCCTCATGCTGCTCCGGGACAGGGAACTCTGCGTCTGCCAGATCATCGCGGTTCTCGCTCTCGCGCCTTCGACCGTATCGAAGCATTTGTCCATTCTCGGCGCTGCGGGTCTCGTCGAACACCGCAGGGAAGGCCGCTGGGCGTACTACCGTTTGCCCGGCGGCTCGGCGGATGCCGCGTCGCGATCCGCGCTGCAATGGATCGAAGCATCGCTCGGGCGGGACAAGACGATTGAAATAGACGACAGGAAGCTCGCGAAGGTTCTCGCGTGCGATCCGGAAGTTTTGTGCCGGCAGCAGAGAAGATGCTGAACGGGCGTATTGGTTTTGATGTATTCTTTTAACCAGCGCCGCAATTGATCCAAGAGAGAAACGGTGACAATGGCCGGGGAAGCGTGCATTACAAAGAAGCCGAAAGGCTTGGGCGTATTCGAGAGATACCTTACCGCCTGGGTGGTCCTCTGCATCGGGGCGGGAATCATCCTCGGCAAGTGTGCGCCCGGCGCCGCCCGGTATCTGGACGGTTTGTCCATTTTCGTCAACGGCGCTCCGGTCGTTTCCATCCCCATCGCCGTATGTCTCTTCTTCATGATGTACCCCATCATGGTGAAGATCGATTTCGGCGAAGTGCTGAAAGCGGGGAAGAGCGTGAAGCCCGTCGGGCTCACGTTGTTCGTGAACTGGGCGATCAAGCCGTTCACGATGTACGCGATCGCCGTTCTTTTCCTCGGGTTCGTGTTTCGAGGCCTGATCGGCGCCGAGGCGACCGATCTCGTGAAAATGCCCTTCGGTCTCGATCTGCCGGTCGGGGCTGCGCACGGCGTCGGGACCGTCGTTCTCTCGGACGGCGTGAAGATGCTTCAGGTTCCGTTGTGGCGGAGCTATCTCGCGGGGTGCATCCTCCTCGGAATCGCTCCTTGCACCGCCATGGTGCTCGTCTGGGGGTATCTGGCGAAGGGGAACGACGGGCACACGCTCGTGATGGTGGCGATCAATTCGTTGACGATGCTGCTCCTCTACGGACCGCTAGGCGGATTTCTCCTCGGGGTTGGGCGGCTGCCGGTTCCGTGGCAGGCGCTGCTGCTTTCCATAGCGATCTATGTCGCCTTGCCCCTCGTCGCGGGATACCTCTCCCGAAAATCGATCATCCGGGCCCGGGGCGAGTCGTGGTTCAACGAAAAGTTCCTTCACGTGCTGACGCCGATCACGATCATCGCTCTTCTCGTGACGCTCGTCTTGCTCTTTTCCTTCAAGGGCGATGTCATCGTTTCCAATCCGTTGACGATCCTCTGGATCGCCATACCGCTGTTCCTCCAGACCAACCTGATTTTCTGGATCGGCTACGCGCTTTCGAAATCGCTTGCATTGTCGTATCAGGACGCCGCTCCCTCGGCGATGATCGGAGCGTCGAACCATTTCGAAGTGGCGATCGCGACCGCCACGATGCTGTTCGGAATATCATCGGGTGCGGCTCTCGCGACGGTTGTCGGAGTCCTGATCGAAGTGCCGGTGATGCTCATGCTGGTCAAGATCTGTCTGCGGACCCGGCACTGGTTTTCGAGCGAAGAAGCGCGCGCCTGACCGCAAAGAAGAATCCGGCGATCGCCGGCATTCAGGCCCGTTTCTCGATCTGCCTGATGAGTTCGTTGAAGATGACGTGGTGGAAGGGCACGAAGACGTACCAGTAGATCCTGCCCGCGATCGATTCCGTGTAATAGTGCGCCACGATCGAGAGCCGGTTTTTCCCCTCGGCCGACTCGATGTCGAACTCGAGCCACGCCTTGCCGGGGAGCTTCATCTCCGCGCGGAGCAGAAGGCGCATATCGGGCTGCAGGTCCTCGATCCGCCACCAATCGATGACGTCGTTGACCTTCAGCGTCGTCTGGCTCCGCCGCCCGCGTCCGTGGCCGACCCCCATGAACACCTTGTCCACCCACCCGCGCAGCCGCCACATCCAGTTGTGAGTGAACCAGCCCTCCTTGCCGCCGATTTTGCAGATCGACGCGAACAGCTGCCACGTCTCCTTGCTCGACAGGATGGAGAAGCGCGCCGTGTACAGCCGCTTCCCCTCGAGCTCGCGGAGCTTCATGGCGAGCTCGTGGGCCGGAGGATAGGCGCTGAACCAGCTCGTGCGGACGTTGTCCTGCTCCTCGCGCGTCAGCGCGCCGATGACCGCCTCGCGGTAGCTCAGCGGCTCGAAGGGGATGTACCGCCGGATCGATTCGTCCCGACAGACGACCTCGTTCTTGAGTCCCTCCATGAGGCTCTTCGTGATGGCGGCCGGGATGGGCGTGAGCATGCCCGCGTGATAGGAGTAGAAGCCGATGCTCGTAATGGGCCACGGAAAGAAGAGCCGCTTCTTGTGAAGAATCCCGGCGAGCTCCTTCATCATGCCCGCGTAGGTGAGCACGTCGTCGCCGCCGATGTCGAACGACATGCCGGCCGTCTCCGGCGTCTCGAGCACGCCGACGAGGTACTTGATGACGTCGCGGACCGCGATCGGCTGGCAGCGGTTGTTCGCCCACTTCGGCACGGGGACGACGACGAGGCGCTTGACGAGGTGCTTGATGATCTCGTAGCTCGCGCTCCCTGAGCCGATGATGACCGCGGCGCGCAGTATCGTTACGGGGACCTTTCCGCGCGCGAGCTCGTCGGCGACGCGGATGCGGCTTCTGAGGTGCGACGAGAGCTTCGCGCGCGCGTCTCCGAGGCCGCCGAGATAGATGATCCGCGTGAGACCGGCTTCCTCCGCCGCCTTGCGGAAGTTGACCGCCGCGCGGAGATCGGCCGCCTCGAACTCACGCTGTCCGAGCAGAAGGGAGTGGATAAGGTAATAGGCCGTGTGAACTCCCTTGAGGGCGGCGCGCAGGTTGTCCCGGTCGCGCGCGTCCGCGTCGACGACTTCGACGCTCGGCCACATCTCGCGGAACTCCGGGGATTGTCCGCGCACCATGATGCGAACCCTGTAGCCGCGCGAGAGAAGCTCGGGCACGAGCCGTCCGCCGATGTATCCCGAGGCGCCCGTCACGAGAACGATCCCGATCGAAGGGTCCGGCGCCGTGGGAAGCTCAGCCGTGTACCGGTATTCCCGCTTCGAGAGGGACGCGAGGAGGCTTCGCTGGATCGCCTTTTCGCTCATGAGCACCGCCTCCTACGGGTTGAGCCCCGGCAGGATCCCCTTTTCCCGGTAGATCGGGTGGAGGATCTCGCGCATCGATTTGATCCGGTATCCGAAGACCGCGGCCGCGGCGGCGCACGCGAGGCCGCCGGCGAATATCATTCCCGGGGCTCCGATCCGATCGGCGACGGCGCCGGCGAGAAGGCTGCCGAAGGGGCCCACGCCGAGGAACGCCATCGTGAAGAAGCTCATGACGCGTCCCCGCTTGTCGTCGTCGACGACCGTCTGGACGACGGTGTTGCTCGAGGCGATGAGCAGGATGAGTCCGAGCCCCGTGCCGAACATGATGACGAGTGAAAGCGGGAAGGAACGCGAAAGGGAGAACGCGGCGAGGCTCGCGCCGAACGCGGCCGCCGCGTAGGCGATGAGCGTCTTGAGGCCGTGCACGTGCCGGCGCGAGGCGAGATAGATCGTGCCCGCGAACGCGCCGCAGCCCGAGGCGCCCATGAGGAATCCGAGCGTCCGCGCGTCGCCGCCGAGAATGTCCTTGGCGAATACCGGCATGAGCAGCGTGTACGGCATTCCGACGAGGCTCACGACCGCGACGAGGACTATGATGTTGCGTATGGGCGCGAAGCCGAACGTGTAGGTGAACCCCTCCCGGACGCCGTCGATCATGCGGCCGCTGCGCGGCGGCTCGGCGAAGAGCGGGAGCTTCATTGCCGCGAGCGCCGCGATCACGAACACGTAGCTCAGGGCGTTCAGAGCGAAGCACGCCGCCTCGCCGACCGTGCCGATGAGGATGCCGGCTGCGGCCGGCCCGACGAAACCCGCCGCGTGCACCATCGAGGAGTTGAGCGCGATCGCGTTGCCCAGGTCGTCCTTGCGGTCGATCATCCGCACGATGAACGCCTGCCGTGCGGGAAGGTCCACGGCGTTGATCGCGCCGAGGACGACGCTGAGCACGACGAGGTGCCAGACCGCGATCGCGTCCGTCGCGACGAGGACGGCGAGCAGGACCGCCTGCGCCATGGCGAGGATCTGGGTCACCATGAGAGCGCGGTGGAGGTTCCAGCGGTCGATGAAAACGCCCGTGATGGGGGCGAGCAGGAACATCGGTATCTGCATCGCGAATCCGACCTGCCCGAGCGTGAGGGCCGATCCGGTGAGCCTATACGCGAGCCATCCGACGGCGACCCGCTGCATCCACGTGCCGACGAGCGAAACGCTCTGCCCGCCGAAGTAGAGGCGGTAGTTGGGGTGGCGAAGCGCGCGGACGAGGTGGCGCAGGCCCGAGGGCTCCGTCGTCGCTTCGGTTTCGCCGCGGCGTTTCATCGCGTCATCTCGTTATCATTCAAGAGGATGCCGCCGCGCACGGCGCGGCGGAGGGTCATGCCGGCTCGAATAAGGAAACGATTTTACTACATACGTGTAAAAGATACATATAAAATGAATCGTTCGAGTGCAACTGTGTCCCGGGAGGCCAGATGTCCGTTCCGAAATTCCGTTTCTACGCCCCCGTCATCCTCACCGCATGTATCGTTCTCGCTTCCGGCTGCGGCCGGGGCGGCCGCGACGAGCGCGAGTACGCCTCGATCGAGAAGGAGTTCGTCTCTTTTTTCCTGAAATCGAATCCGACGTGGGCGACGGTGCTCGGAGACCATCGCTACGACGACCAGCTCGATGATATGAGCCAGGAGGCCATCGAGGAGTACATCAGGGCGTGCGGAGGCTATCTCGAACGCCTGCGCGCCGTCGATACGGACGCGCTTTCGAGCGGCCGCTCCATCGACGCGCGATGCCTCGCCAGCTATATCGAGCTCACCCTCCTCGACTTCGAAGAGGATCGCGTGTACAGGCGCAATCCGATGCTCTACGCGGAGATGCTCTCGAACTCGATCTACGTCATACTCGCCAATCAGTCGATTCCGCTCGAGGAGCGCCTCGACCGCATCTCCAAACGCTTCGAGCGCATTCCCCGTTTCATCGATCAGGCGTCCGCCAATCTCGACAACCCGCCGAAACTCCGTACCCAGATAGCGATCGATATGACGAAAGGGCTCGTCGCGTATATCGAGAGCGACGTGCTGCCCGAAGCCGACATGGTCCCGGGCATGAGGGAGCGCATGAGGCGCTCGTTCGGCCCCGCCCGCGAGGCCCTTCTGCGCTTTGCGGACTTTCTCGAAAAGGACCTCGTGAACCGGTCGTTCGGCGAATTGCGTATCGGCGACGCGTCGTATCGAAAGCGGCTCAAGCTCCAGATCGGCACCGATATGGCCCCCGAGGAGATTGTCGCCGCGGCGTATCGCGAGCTCGACGCCGTGCATGAGCGGATGTACGCCGTCGCCGCTCCGCTCTACGAGAAGATCTCCGGCGCGGCCGCGCCGGCCGATCCCGATTTCGAGGAGCGCATCCGAATCGTGGCCGTTGTGCTCGACGACATCGCGAACGACCACCCCCCGCGGTCGGGGCTGCTCGACGCGTGCACGGCTGCGTACGCGGAGGCGGAGCGTTTCGTCCGCGAGCGGGATCTCGTCTCGCTGCCCGACGATCCGCTTCATATCGTCGAGACGCCGTCCTTCCTGCACGCGGTGCAGATCGCGGCGACCATTTCGCCCGGCCCGCTCGACGAAGGCGGAGACTTCTACTTTATGGTGTCGCCGATCTCCGATTATCTCGGCGCCGAAGAAGCGGAGCGCTACCTGCGGGAGTACAACAACGAGCTTCTGCGCGTCGTGACGATACACGAGGCGATGCCGGGCCACTATGTCCAGCTCGCGCACAGCAACCGCGTGCCTTCGTTCGTCCGTTCGGCGCTCTACAATATGGCTTTCATCGAGGGATGGGCGGTCTACTGTCAGGGGATGATGGTGGAGGAGGGATTCAGAGACGGCGATCCGAGGTTGGCGCTCGCCGCGGACAAGTACTACCTGCGCGTCGTCATCAATGCCTTGCTCGATTCGGGGATGCACCGCGAAAACATGACGGAGGCGGAGGCGGTCCGCCTCATAACGCGCGAAGGATTTCAGAGCGGTTCGGAAGCCATCACGAAATGGCGTCGCAGCGTCGGCGTCAATCCGTGCTTCCTGTCTTCGTACCTCGTCGGCTCGCTCGAGATCCGGTCGCTTCGGGAGGACGCGCGCCGCGAGTGGGGCGACCGCTTCACCCTCAAGGATTTTCACGAACGGCTGCTCGCGTGCGGGAGCATTGCGCCGAAATACGCCCGGGAGATCCTTCTCGGCTCCGGCGAGTAGCGCCGAGCAGGCCGCTCGGCCGCGCCCCCGCGCGAACGGCGAGCGCGCCCGCGGGGCGCTAGAGCTCCGCGACTCCCCGCACGCCGCCGATCGTCCGCAGCCTGTCGACGACCGCGTGATGCCGCTCGTGCGAGGCGGCGTATTCGATGGTCGCGTTCCATTCGTCGCCGCTCTTCGCCACGTCGAGCGCCTCCCGTTCGATCCGGAGCTCCTCGAAAACCCGGGCGATCTCTCCGAGAACGCCCTCGCGGCGCTCGATCGCCACCTGCAGGAGGTGGTGGGAGCGCTTCGTCGCGAGCTTCGCCTCGATGTAGCCGATGACGACGAGCGTGCCCGTGATGAGGAACGCGACGAACACGGAGAGAAGGATGTAGCCCGCGCCGATGGCGAGTCCGAGCGCCGAAAGCGCCCAGATCGTCGCCGCCGTCGTGAGCCCGACGACGTGGAATCGCGAGCGCATGATCGTGCCGGCGCCGAGGAATCCGATGCCGGTGACGACCTGCGCCGCGATGCGGCCCGGATCGCCGACGCGCACCGCGGTGCGGGCGACCTCGATCGAGATGATCATGAGGAGGCACGAGCCGATGCAGATGAGCATGTTCGTCCGCATCCCGGCGGGCTTTCCCTTGAACTCGCGCTCGAGCCCGATGGCGCCTCCGATGAGGAGCGCGATCACGAGTCGCACGAGGTAGCTCGAAAAAGGCTCTGTCATCGCGTCACCGTCCCTGTCCGTTTTTTGGATATTGAACGCGCCCGACGTGGTATATAGTAGGCACAGTCTATGGCGGCGTCGGGAGCCGGCACAAGGGAAAAGAGAGCGCGTACATGCTGCTGGGCGAACTGATTCGAACGCTTCGGCTCGCGCGCGATCCGTCGCGGCTGCGGCTCGTCGTGCGGGGGCGCGTGCAGGGGGTCGGATTCCGTCCGGGCGTGTATCGGATCGCGCGGCGCGCGGGCGTCGGAGGATCGGTGCGCAACACGCGCCGCGGCGTCGTTATCGAGGCCGAGGGCCCGGCGGAGGCGATTCGCGCCTTCGTGGCCGGGTTCGACGGGGATCTCCCGCCGCTCGCGCGCATCGACGACGTTTCGGCGGAGGAGATCGAGCCCCGCGGAGAAACGGATTTCGCGATCGCGCGGAGCGAGGATCCGGGGGCCGCGGAGGCCCTCTTTCCGGTCGACGCCGCGACCTGCGCCGACTGTCTTCGCGAGATGCGCGATCCGGCCGACCGCCGCTACCGGTATCCGTTCATCAACTGCACGAACTGCGGGCCGCGGTTCACGATCATCGAGGGTCTGCCGTACGACCGGCCGCTCACGACGATGCGCGTCTTCGCGATGGACGATCCGTGCCGGACGCAGTACGCCGATCCGGCCGACCGGCGGTTTCACGCGGAGCCGATCTCCTGCCCCGGCTGCGGGCCCGTGCTCCGGCTCGTCGACGGCGTCGGGCACGAGATCCCCGGCGATCCCGTCGGAGAGGCGTGCGCCCTGCTCGCCGCGGGGCGGATCCTCGCCGTCAAGGGCCTCGGCGGCTATCATTTCGCGGTGTCGGCGACGGACGATGAGGCCGTGCGGCGTCTTCGCGAGCGCAAGCGGCGCCCCGCGAAGCCCTTCGCCTGCATGTTCCGCGATCTCGCCGCCGTGCGGCGCTTCTGCGTCGCCGACGACGTCGAGCGGCGGCTCCTCGAGTCGGTCGAGGCGCCGATCGTGCTCCTGCGGCGCGGAGCCCGGCGCCTGCCCGACGCCGTCGCGCCGCGGAACGCGTACCTCGGCGCGTTCCTCCCGTACACGCCGCTCCACCACCTGCTCATGGAGCGGTTCGAGATCCTCGTCATGACGTCCGGCAACTTCACCGACGAGCCCCTCATCTCGAACGAGGGGGAGCTCGAAACGGTTCTCGGCCCGATCGCCGACGCGGCGCTCGTGCACGACCGCCGCATCGCCCACAAGTGCGACGATTCGATCTTCTTCGTCCCCGGAGGCGTTCCCGTGCCGGTGCGCAGGGCGCGGGGATTCGTCCCCGATCCGATCATGCTTCCGTTCGCCGCCGAGACGCCCATCGTCGCGCTCGGCGCCCAGGAGAAGAGCACGTTCGCCCTCGCACGGGACGATCGCGCGTTCGTCTCGCCGCACCTCGGAGATCTCGGCGACATCAGGAGCGACGACAACTTCCGGCGAGAGCTCGCCTCGTTCGAGCGGATGCTCGCCGTCGAGCCGCGCATATGCGCGCACGACCTGCATTACGACTACTACACGACTCGGCTCGCCGCCGTCCTGCCCGTGGACGCGCGGATCGCCGTCCAGCACCACCACGCCCACGCGGCGAGCGTCATGGCGGAGCACGGCCTCGCGGGACCCGTGATCGCCGCCGCCTTCGACGGCACCGGCTACGGCACGGACGGGAAGCTCTGGGGAGGCGAGTTTCTCCTCGCGCGGTACGACTCGTTCGAGCGTCTCGCTTCGCTCGCCTACGTGCCGCTTCCCGGCGGCGAGGCGGCAATTCACGAGCCGTGGCGGATGGCCCTCATGTATCTTCACCGGCTGCACGGCGACGGCGTGTTGTCGCGGCTTCCGCGCGGCGTCGCGTTCGAGGGGTTCCCCGCGGCGGACGTCCTTTCGATCGCCCGCCGGGGGATCAACGCGCCCCACACTTCGAGCATGGGGCGGCTCTTCGACGCCGCGGCCTATCTCCTCGGATGCGGCGCGCGCGTCTCGTATGAGGCCGAGGCGGCCGTCGCGCTCGAGTCGCTCGCCCTCGAGGCCCGCGACACCGCGAAGAGCTACTCGTTCGGGACGGGGGGAAAGGATTTCGTCGAGATAGATCCCTCGCCGGTCGTCGCGGGAATGCTCGCGGATATCGCCTCGGGCGTTCCGCCGCCCGAAATCGCGGCCGCGTTTCACCGCGCGGTCGCCGGCCTCGTGCTGACGGCCGGCGCGGGGTTCGCCCGCGGCCGCGGATGCTCGGACGTCGTTCTCTCGGGCGGCTGCTTCCAGAACCGGCTGCTCTGCGAATACGTCATGGAGGGCGCCCGGGCGCTCCCGGAACGTTTTTACATGCATACGCTCGTTCCGCCGAACGACGGCGGGGTCTCGCTCGGCCAGCTCGCCGTCGGGATCGCCCGGCTCCGTTCGAAAGGAAGGATGTGACCGACGCGATGACACGGCGCACAAACGAACGGATCCTCCTCGCCCACGGGGGCGGCGGTTTGCTCATGAAGGAGCTCGTGGAGCTCATCGTCGGGCGCCTCGGCGCCTCCGGCGCGGGGCCGCTGCAGGACAGCGCCACGCTTCCGGTCGACCGGGGGCGCGTCGCCTTCACGACCGATTCGTTCGTCACCAGTCCGCTTTTCTTCCCCGGCGGCGACATCGGACGGCTGGCCGTCTGCGGCACGGTGAACGATCTCGCCATGTCCGGGGCGAAGCCCGCGTGGCTCTCCCTTTCCTTTATCCTCGAGGAGGGGTTCCTCTTCGAGGATCTCGAACGCGTCCTCGATTCGATAGCGGCGGCCGCGCGCGAGGCGGACGTCGCGATCGTGACGGGGGACACGAAGGTCGTCGAGCGCGGAAAGGCGGACGGCCTGTTCATCAACACATCCGGCGTCGGGATCGTTCCGCCCGGCGTCGAGCTCTCGTCGGCGAAGGCGCGTCCGGGGGACGCCGTGCTGCTCAACGGTCCCGTCGGCGCGCACGGGCTCGCGATTCTCAGCCGGCGCGAGGGGATAGATTTCGGAAGCGAGCTCGAGAGCGACTGCGCGCCGCTCTCGCTCCTCACCGTGCCGCTCCTCGAGCGGTTCACGACCGTTCGCGCCATGCGGGACGCCACGCGAGGCGGCCTCGCCTCGATCCTGAACGAGATCGCCGCCGACTCGGGGGTGTGTCTGCGCCTCGACGAGCGGACGATCCCCGTTCCCGAGGCGGTGCGGCGCGCCTGCGAGCTCATGGGGTACGACCCGCTCCATATCGCGAACGAGGGCAAGTTCGTCGCCGTGGTGGGGAGGGAGGAGGCGGACGGGGCGCTCGCCTTCATGCGCTCTCATCCGCTCGGAGCCGCGGCGGCGATCGTCGGCGAGGTGACCGAGCGCCCCGCCGGCACGGTCGTGCTCCGGACCCTCTTCGGCGGGGAGCGCGTCGTCGACGTCCCCTACGGGGATATCCTGCCGCGGATCTGCTGAATCCGCCGCGCCGGCGCGCCGCCCCGCCGCGTCGACGCCGCCCGCTTCCGCCGTTGCCGGCTCGCCCCGCATGTGGTATCTTCAATCGATTATGATCGACTACCACCTGCACGGCAACTTCAGCGGCCACGGGAGCGGCGAGCTCTTCGAGTACGTCGAGGCCGCGCTCGCCAAGGGGTTCGTCGAGATCGGCTTCAGCGATCACCTGCCGAAGGTCGTCGATCCCGACCCCTACCACGCGATGCTCGAGGACGCGCTTCCGCGATACGTCGAGACGGTGCTCTCGCTGCGGGAGCGCTACCGCGGCCGCGTCGCGATCAAGCTCGGCATCGAGGCCGATTACTTCGCCGGGCACGAGGACGCGACGCGCGCGCTCCTCGCGAAATACCCCTTCGATTACGTTCTCGGCGCGCTCCATTACCTCGGCGACTGGCACTTCACGAGCAAGCAGGGGCTCGCGCGCTACGCCGACGAAGACCCCGCGGCGGCCTTTCCGCTCTATTTCGAGCAGCTCGTCCGGATGATCGATTCGGGGCTCTTCGACGTCCTCGCGCACCCGGACGCCCTGCGGCGGGGAGCCTTTCGCCCCGTCGCCTCCCTCGAGGCCGAGTACCGCAGCGTCGCGCGTCTCCTCGCCGGGCGCGGCATGGCGATCGAGGTCAACACGGGAGGCGTCCGCCGCGGCTGCGGCGGGCCCTATCCGGACCGCGAATTCCTCGCCGCGTGCGTCGCCGAGGGGGTGCCCGTCACGCTCGGCTCGGACGCCCATTCGCCACGGGACGTCGGGAGGGATTACGACGCGGCGTATCGGCTCCTCGGCGATCTCGGGGTCGCGGAGGTCGCCGTCTACGAGCGCCGCGGGCGCTCGACGAGGCCGCTCGCGCTCCGGCTCGACAAGGCTTGACAGCCGGGGCGGGAGAGGGTATTTTGCAGTAACCGAATTCGCGGAGCTTCAACGCAATAAAGCTCTTACCGTGACGAGAGGAGGAAGAAGGGGCAGCCGTCTCCTTCGCCGCCAGTGAATCAGACCAAGGTGATCAAGGAAGGACTCACGTTCGACGACGTTCTTCTCATACCCGGCCTGTCGAAGGTGCATCCGAGAAAGGTCAACACGGCGACTCGTCTCACGAAGAAGATCCGCCTCAACATCCCCATCGTCTCCGCCGCCATGGACACCGTGACAGAGGCCGATCTCGCCATCGCGCTCGCCCGCGAAGGCGGCATCGGGATCGTCCACAAGAACCTCTCCATCATGGAGCAGGCGGAGCACGTCGACCGCGTGAAGCGCAGCGAGAGCGGCATGATCGTGAGCCCCGTCACCCTGTCCCCGGAGCAGATCGTGCGCGAGGCGCGGGAGATCATGCGAAAGTTCAACATCTCGGGCCTTCCCGTGACGAAGAACGGCGTGCTCGTCGGCATCCTCACGAGCCGCGACCTGCGCTTCCTCGACCGCGACGACATGCGCGTGCGCGACGTGATGACCGCCGAAAACCTCATCACCGCGCCCGTCGGCATCACGCTCGAGAGGGCGAAGAAGATACTCCACGAGAACCGCATCGAAAAGCTTCCCGTCATCGACGCGAAGGGCCGGCTCAGGGGGCTCATCACCTACAAGGACATCCAGAAACGCAAAGACAAC
Organism: bacterium UBP1_UBA4783; assembly: GCA_002403075.1. Taxonomy (GTDB): domain Bacteria; phylum Krumholzibacteriota; class Krumholzibacteriia; order Krumholzibacteriales; family Krumholzibacteriaceae; genus SSS58A. The sequence goes on from DHHB01000082.1 coordinate 17,026, forward strand.
CCGAGCTCCTGCAAGGACGAGCGGGGGCGGCTTCGCGTCGGCGCGGCCGTCGGCGTCACCGCCGACGGCATGAAGCGCGTCGACGCGCTCCTCGAGGCGGGGGTTGACGTGATCGTCGTCGACACGGCGCACGCCCACTCGTCGAACACGCTCGAGGCGATCGCGAGGATCAAGAAGCGCCACCGCGCGCTCCCGCTCATCGCGGGGAACATCGCGACCGCCGAGGCCGCGCGCGATCTCGTGAGGCTCGGCGTCGACGCGATCAAGGTCGGCATGGGACCGAGCGCCATCTGCACGACGCGCGTCATCGCCGGAATCGGCGTGCCGCAGCTCACCGCGATCATGGATTGCGCCGCGGTCGCCTCGAAAGCGGGCGTGCCGCTCATCGCGGACGGAGGCATCAAGTACTCGGGCGACGTCGTCAAGGCGCTCGCCGCCGGCGCCGACAGCGTCATGATCGGGAGTCTCTTCGCCGGCACCGACGAGAGCCCCGGCGAGATCGTCTATTACGAGGGAAAGAGCTACAAGATGTACCGCGGCATGGGCTCGATCGAGGCGATGAAGCGCGGATCGAGCGACCGCTACTTCCAGGAGGGCGTCTCGGAGGAGAACAAGCTCGTCGCCGAGGGGATCGAGGGACGGGTTTCCTACAAGGGCAGCCTCGCGAGCAACGTCTTCCAGCTCATCGGCGGTCTTCGCGCCGGCATGGGATACTGCGGCGTCGGAACGATCGAGCAGCTCAAGAAGAAGTCGCGATTCATCCGCATCACCGCGGCGGCGCTGCGGGAGAGCCATCCGCACGACATCATCATCACGAAGGAAGCTCCGAACTACCGGGCGAGCTGACCACGGCGGGAGCCGGATGGACCCACTCGAACCTCGCGATCGTCTCGAACGCATCGGCGGCATCGTGAGACGCATGGGCGTCGACGTCGTCTCGTCGTGCTCCGTCGACGGGGAGACGAGGGCGCGGTTCCACGGCTCGATCCGGGACGCCTCGTCGCGGCTCGACCACGCGATCGTGCTCGGCGTACAGCTCTCGTCCGAGGTGCTCGGTACGATCGAGGGCGCGCCGAACTGGACGTACTATCATCACTACCGGACGGTGAACTTCGCGCTCGATCAGGCGGCGCTCGTCGCCGCGGGGGAGTGCAGACGGCTCGGCGGCCGGGCGTTTCCGGTGCCCGCCTCGCAGGTCATGGATTGGGACCGCCTCCTCGGGCACCTCTCGCACCGCGAGCTCGGCGCGCGCGCGGGCGTCGGCTGGCGCGGAAGGAACAACCTGCTCGTGCATCCCGTCCACGGCTCGCAGGTTCGCTACGCCACGGTCCTGACCGATCTGCCCCTGCCCTCGCCGGGGATCGAGCTTCCGGCCGGAGCCGGCTGCGGCGATTGCCGTGCCTGCGTCGGGGCGTGTCCCGCGGGGGCGATCGCCATGGATCCCCTCGCGTTCGATCTCGACCGCTGCACCGCTCAGGTGCGGCGCTTCTCGCGGAGCGAGAAGCTCAACGTCCTCATCTGCGGGATATGCGTGAGGGCATGCCGCGGCGGCGCGTCGGCCGCCGCGCTGGGAGGAGCCGCATGAAAGACGCCCTGGCCCGGATAAACCACAGCGTATGGGAGCTCTCGAAGCTCGTCGCGAGGCATCCCGAGAACTACACGATGCGGGCGGATTTTCTCCGTTACTACCACGAGAGCCGCCTCTTCGGCGAGCGCCGCGCGAACGTCCCCGAGGAGGGACGGAGTTTCCTCATGCTGCAGGAACGCGAATCCCTCTGCTGCTGTCTCCTCCACGGCGCCGGCGGCTCACCGGCCGAGATGCGGCCGCTCGGAGAGCATCTCTTCCGGTCCGGCTACACGGTCTACGGCATACGGCTCGCTCTCGGGGACGGCGCGCCGGGGACGCGGCCCGCCGGATCGGCGCGGCGCAGGACCGCGCTCCGTCCGTGGCGCCGCGACGTCCGCGGCCGCGCGACGGTCGACTGGGAGCTCTGTCTCGCCGACGCGGACGTCGCGCTCGGCGCGCTTCTCACGTTCTCGCCGAACGTCTACGCCTTCGGTTTCAGTTTCGGCGGCGCCGTCGCCCTCAATCTGCTCCGCGACCGGCCGCTCAAGGGGGCGGTGCTCATCGCGCCGGGTCTTTTCCCGGCGTCCGCCGGACGTTCGGGGCTCTTCACCGTCGTGCGGAGGCTGGCGCCGTTCGTCGCGCGGGAGGCCTTTCCCCGCGAATACGGGCTCCTCGAGTTCGTCGAGCGGACGAGGGCGAGGATCTCCGCCATCGAGCAGCCGGTGCTCGTCGTTCAGGCGTCGCGCGACCCCGTCGTGTCGCCGCGCAGTCTCCGTTTCGTCAAGGAGCGCGCGAAGAACCCCAAGTCGCGCTTCGAGTTCATCGAGGGCTCGCGGCACGTGCTCGTCACGGGGGACGACGCGAAGCGCGTCTTTTCGCTCTGCACCGATTTTCTCAGAGAGATGTGATCCGGTCGAGGGAACGGACGTCGAAGGCGAAAGACGGATCGATTCCGCGGACCGTCAGCGCCGCTTCCTCGAGATCGCGCCTGCCGCGCGCCGTCGGACGGGCGCGATAGGCGGAGTAGAGGTCGAGAAAGCGGTCGTACGCCTCCGCGAGGCCGGCGGGCGTGCGCGCCGGGTCCGCCGCTCGCTCGAGATGGTAGATCGTGCCGTCCGAGATGCCCCGCACGATGCCGAGATGCTCCCCGGCGAGGCGCGAGAGCACCGAGAGGTACCGCTCGAATCCCCGCGAAAGCTTCCCGAGCACGGCGGACGAGGCGTTGCTCCTCCGGGCGACGGCGGTCGCAAGCGAGGACGCGATCGCGTAATACGTTTTGCCGCGGCCGATATACAGGCCGTCGGCCGGGGCGAGTCGCGACGGCGCGCCGGGGCGGGTTCCGCGCGCGTTTCTGAAGACGCCGAGCGATACGAGCAGCGTATCGGCGCTGCGCCGGTACAGCTCGTATCGTGCCCGGTCGCCGGGAGCGGCCGAGGAGGCCTCGAAGAGCTCCGTGTCGCGGAGCGCGAGACTGCCGCCGCCGTCCGCGCGATCCGGCTGTATGCGCGAGACGAGAAGCTCCGCGAGATAGACGTTCACGTCCTCGTCGAAGAACTCGTGGTTCGTCGGATACCCCGCCTCCATGCGGCTGTAGAGAAGGGCGTTCATCATGAAATACCGCGACTGCTCGGGGGTGGCGAGCCGCGAACGCGGGACGGGGGTATACACGGTCGAAACGCTCATGATGCCGTACCTCGATGCAGCGCGGGATGCACGGACGGATGCCGCACGGGTAGGAGCAAGGGCTGTGCCACGGCCGTTTCGACGCCCGATAGGCTCCGTAACAAGATGCTGCGCGGCAACGAGTTCTGTGGTATACTAGTTCGCATCTCAATCGGAAGCGGTTCGACGGAAGTAAGAGGTTTCCAGGGGGCAGCCCATGCGGATCGGTTTCTTGCAATTGCGTCCGCGGTTCGGAGCGGTCAGGGAGAATGTTCGCAAAGCCGCCGCGCTTCTCGACAAGATGTCCGACGCGATCATCGTCCTGCCGGAGCTCTTCAACACGGGGTATCTGTTCCGGAACGGGGCGGAGCTCGCCGAGCTCGCCGAGAAGGTGCCGGGAGGGTACACGACCGCCGAGATGCAGAAGCTCGCGAAGCGGCGCCGGCTCACGATCGTGTTCGGACTGGCGCAGAAGCACAAGGGCGCGGTCTACAACGCCGCCGTGTGCGCGACCCCGGCCGGCAAGGTCGAGGTGTACCAGAAGGCGCATCTGTTCGACCGCGAGAAGCTGTTTTTCGCGCGCGGCAAAGCGCTCAAAGTCGTTCCCGCGGGCGGCGCGAAGCTCGGTCTCATGATATGTTTCGATTGGATCTTTCCCGAAGCGGCGCGCTCGCTCGCGCTTCAGGGAGCGCAGATCCTCTGCCATCCGGCGAACCTCGTTCTCCCGTACGGGCAGGAGGCGATGCGCACGCGGTGCATCGAGAACCGCGTGTTCGCGATCACGGCGAACCGGATCGGAAGCGAGCACCGCGGCACGATGGATCTCACGTTCACCGGGGGCAGCCAGATCGTGAGCCCCGCCGGCGAGGTGCTGGCCTCGGCGAGCGATCGCAGCGAATCGCTCCGGGTCATCGACGTGGATCTCGCCGAAGCGAACAACAAGAACATCACGCCGAACAACGACCTCTTCGCCGACCGCTCGCCCGCGCTCTACGGCGCGCTCGTCAGGCGTCGCCGGTAGCCGGCCGGCATCGGAGCGCGTCGACGGCGCTCCCCTCCCCTCGGCGCGAGCCGCCCGGGTCCCGCGTGCAAAACGCGAAGACCGGTGCGCGCAATGCTTCGCCCGCTCCGCCCTTTTTCCCCGAAATTCCCAATAACGCCTTGCTATTGCTCATGTTTGAAGCTTGGCCCCCCCTGGCATAATCCTTGCGAAAATTCGCTGCGACATCGAATTACCTGAACCGGGAATCGACCGGGCTCACATACACGAGTGCCCGAGCCGCAGACGACAAGGAGAGTAATGGTGAAGAAGAAGACGGCAAAAAAGCGTGTTTCGAAATCGTCGAAACCCGTTCTCACCTCGCCGTGGAAGATCGGAACGCTCGTATCACTCCTCCTCGTGCTCGTGAGCCTCGGCGTCGGGGGTTACTTTGCGTACGTCTACCGCATCCGGCTCACGTGGATCTCCATCGGACCGTCCGGCTGGAACGTCGATTCGTACGGGTTCTTCCGCGAGATGTATCCGCTCGCCGCGGCGGTCACGATCGTGTCGCTCGTCGCGTATTTCGCCGTCGTCTCCGCCGTGAGACGTTACAGATGCTACCTCGACTCGGGGCAGGATTACCGCAAAATGATATCGCTCGCCGAGAGCATCGACGATCTGACGAACCCCGCCCAGATCGCCCGTCTCTCCGCGTTCCCGGAGCTTCAGGTCGTGCTCCGCAACTACGGCGATCAGATACGCGAGATATCGCAGGACATCGGGCGGGAGCCGGAATCGTCGGGCTACGAGGAGTTCGAGAACGACGTCAAGGCGCTTCTCCGCGAGGGAAGCGCTCCGGGGACGGTCCTCGGCTCGAAGCCGTACGCGGGGGCGTTCCGCCGGATCGCCGAGCGGATCGCCGCGGACCGCGCGAAGATGGACGAGCTCGCGAAGCGTGGAGACGCCGACCGGCGGGCGCTCGGGAGCGCCGCGCTCGCGTGCGGCCGCGCCGTCGAGACCGCGGGAGGCGCCGGCGAGGAGCTCATGGAGCTCGCGAAGGCGGCGAGCGGACTCGACCGCCTCGCGAACGAGCTCGGCTCCGCCGCGCAGGCGGCGGGACCGGCCGTCCGCCCCCAGCCGGGCGCGCGAAGGGATGGCATCGCCGGCATCGAAGGCCCCGCGAGGAAGCTCGAGGATGGAAGGGCCCTGCTGCAGGAGATCGCGGATGAGAACAACAGCGTCGCGATCGCCCTCGCGCTCGCGGCCGCGCGGTCGCCGGCCGAGGGACACGAGCTCGCGGCGCTCGCGGACCGCGTTCGCATATCCGCCGAACGGTTCCAAAAGCTCGGCGCGGTCGTCGGCGCCGTCTCGAAGCAGTTGCTCGAGTCGTGCCGCGCCCTCAGAGAGACCGAACCCGCGGCATCCCCGGCGAATCCCCGCGCGGGTCTCGACGAGCGTTCGAGCCGGCTGATCGTCGAGATAGCCGGCGAGATAGAGCGCCGGAGCGCGAACCTCCGAAATTTGATATGCGGTCTCGGAGGCGAGCTGCACGAGGCGCAGGAGCTGCTTCGGCACGATTTCGCCGGTCAGGAGGCCCCGTCGCCGACCGTCGCCGCCCGTCCGGAGGAATTAGTCCCCACGGCGGGGGCGCCCGCCGCCCGCGGGAGCGCCCCGGACGCTTCGTCCTTCGTCATCGACCACGGCAGCTCGTGGAAGGGAATGCCGGGAGTGGAGAGCGTATCGGCCGAAGAGCCGGCGACGGATGCGCATGAGGCGGCTCATGCGCACGAGGCGGCCGAACAGGAAAGCGATACACCGTTCGCGCGGCCCGAGAACGAGCCCGCGGCGGATTTCTCGGATATGTCGAGCCTTCGAAACCTCGACCGCGAAAACGCGGCGGCGGAACGAGAGGACGTGCCCGCGACGCCTCCAGCCGCGGAGGATCCGACCGGCAAGCCGGGAGCGGCTCCCGGCTCGGACGGCGCCTGGATGGAGATGCCGGGCCGCCGGTGGCTCAAGGTGGACGTCGAAAAGAGCGAGGCGGAGGACAGCGGGGCGGTCGACGTGAAGGTCGAACCGCCGGCGCCGGAACCCGCCGCGCGCAGCGAAGCCGGGCCCGAAGACAGGGCGGATGACGATCCCGTCCACGATCTCGTCGAGCTCGGCGCCGTCGAATACGTGCAGGAAATCGAAGTGGAGAGATGAGGTGGCGCTCGTGGCGATTCTGAAAGACGATACGAGACGTCTCTTCGGCGAGCAGGTCAACGATCACATCGAGAAGCTCAACGACCTCATGAACCTCTCTTCCGGCGCCGCGTTCGACGAGGGGGTCATCCGGCGCGCGTGTCTCGCGACGAGGCTCCTCGAAGGCAGCACCCGCATGCTCTCGTTCGACTCGTGGAGCAGCACCTTGAAGGCTCTCCGCGAACTCATGGAGCGCGCCGCCGGCTCGGGCCGGCGTTGGGACGAACAGCTTTCGCAAATCATCTCGGAGGTGCTCGAGACGGAGGAGCAGCTTTCCGCCGAGATCCTCGCGGGCGAGATCGAGGAGGTCGGCCGGAGCGAGCGATTCGCGGGGCTCGAGCGGGAGCTCGAGGTGCTCGCGGGCGAGAGCGACGGCGGGAGCGCGGCGGAGCCGTTCTCCATCGCCCGTCCGGAGAGCGCCGCCGAGCCATCCACGACGCCGCGTCCCACGAACGAGGCGGCCGCGATCTCCGGCGCCCCGGCCGAAGCGGCCGCGTGCATCTCCACGTTCTCGCGCCTCGTCGAATCCATCGGGCGGGTTCGCGACATGTATCAGGAAATGCTCGACAAGCCCGGAAGCGACCGGCTCTTGAAGGAGATCGAAACGGCCTACGGCGAGAGCGAATTTTTCATGCGGCTCGGGGCGGAGAGTCTGCGGCGCATGGGCAGGGGACGGCGGGCGTTTCAGACGAGGATCGGCTCCGGGATCGTTCTCGAAGGCCTCAAGGATTTCTTCGATACCCACGCGAAGCTCCGCCGATGGAGCGCGCAGCTCGCGACGCGGAGCGCCGATATCACGATCGACGGAGAAATGGCGTCGGCGTTGGCGTCGATCCTCACGAGCTGCGTGTTCGATATCTGCAAGCGATACGAGATGCGGGACGACATCGCGCTCAAGATCGGCGTCGACGTCCGCGGCGAAGGGTCCTATCTCGTCGCCCGGATACAGGATAACGCCCCCGATTTTCTGTCCGATTCCGAGATCGACCGCGACGACGCCGGCGCGTTCTACCAGTGCCTGCGCGAAGTCCGTCCGCGGCTCGAGAGCGCCGGCTCGATCCTCTGGCTCGAGCCGGGGGGCGGGAACGAGGGACGGTTCATGTTCACGCTCCCGCGTTCACGGGCGAAAACGGATTATCTCATTTTCACCGCATCGGGGAAGAAATTCGCGGCTCCGCGTCACGCCGTCGACACGACGCTCGACGCGGCGTCGAGCGGGATCGCGCGGGGCGAGGGATGCGGCGCCGTGATGCTCTCCGGCGCGCGCGTGCCCGTCTTCGCCATCGACGAGCTCGCCGCCGGGGATCTCGAACCGGAGGGAGTCCCCGACCGGATTCTCGTCGTCGGTTCCGCCGACCGGCGGGTCGGACTGTTCATGGAGGGTGCGGGGCGGGTCTTCGAGGCGGTCAAGGAACAGATAATCGACGGTTCATGGGGCTCTCTCGCCGACGGCATTCTCAATATCGGCGAAGAGGAATTTCCGATCATCGACGCGCGAAGCGTCATGCGTGCGGCGAACGCGCTCCTCGGAGCGGAAGGCGGTCCGCAGGAGCCGGGATCGTACGCCGATACCAACGAAATGTGCGAGCAGGCGGCAGCGGTTCCGCGTGCATAACGGAGCCGGGCCGGTTCCGCGGCAGGGCGGGGCCGGACCACCACAACAGAGAGGTGGAAATGTCCAAGCAGCATCAGCATGATTACGGAAGCATCATCATAGGCGGGCACGACGACGCGACCGAGGTGATGACCTCCGTCGAAGCGGCCGAGTACCTCAAGATGCACGTCAAAACGGTGTGCCGACTCGCCAAGGAGAGAAAGATCCCGGCGCGGAAAGTGGGAAGCGAGTGGCGGTTCGTCAGAAGCGTGCTCGATCGCTGGCTGGCCGAGGAGGAGGAGACGGTCAAGGCGCTCGAATAGAGGCCGGTCGTCGAAAGCTCACCGATGATAAAAACGAAGTTCGATAGAATCGACGTCGGCATCCCCGGGATCGCCGCGTTCCGCATCGAGGGCAAGCTCGGATTTCACGAGAACTCCAAGATCCAGCGGCTCGTCGAGGAATGCGTCAAACGCGAGTTCCGCGCGGTGATCGTCGATTTCTCCGAGCTTGCGTCGCTCGGGGGCGGAGTGGCGAAGATCTTCCGCGATTTCAGCGAGACGATCGCCTCTCGCGGAGGCCGCGTCAACTTCGTCGTCACGAACGACATCATCGCGCAGTTTCTGCAGGACGGGACGACGCCGGTGCTCATCTACCGGTCGTTCGCCGAGGCGATAGCCGCGGCGAACGCCGCCGCGCCGCCGCGGGAGATGTCGGCGTCCGCCGCCGAGCGACCCGTCCCGTGCGATGCGAGCATCGCGGCCGGCGGGCCGGACAGAGGCGTGATCTGCATGCCCTACGAGACGCCGAACGCGGCCGCCTCGCCGGCGGACGGGGACGCCGGGCCCGCCGGAGGGACCGGCGCGACCGAATCCGGCGCCGAAAGCCCGCTCCAACCAGCGGACGCCGTCGACGCGAACGTCGAAAAACCGCGCGAGGGAACCTTTTCCGCGTCCGCGGGGGAGGGCGACGGAGACGCGGCCGGCATCATCAGCGAGATTTTCGGCGGCGCGGGCGGAGAGTCCGGGCCGGCGTCTTCGCGCGCGAACGCGAACGGCGCGCGGACGACGACGGACCGCGCGGAATCGACCGGAGCCGCGGAAGATCTCAATCGCCGGCTCAAACGCCGCATACTGGAGCTCAGGACGCTCTTTTCGATAAGCTCCGATTTCAACGGGATCAGGGACCGCAAGAAGCTGCTCGACATATTTCTCCTCACTTCGATCGCCGAGGGAGGGGTCGAATCCGCGGCGTTTCTCGAGCATCAAGGAACGCGATTCAAACCCATCATGTCGAAGGGCGTCGAGGCGGAGGCGCTCGCGCGCCTCGAGCTGCCGGCGGGCGCCTGCGCGGTGACCGCGGGGGAGACCAACGTCATTCCCATCGACGTCTTTCCGCTCGAGCCGAGTTGGAGAAACACGGTCAAGGCGGAGGGTATGGAGTACGCGTGCCCGTTCCGAACGAAGGACGGGCTGGCGGGAATCGTCCTCCTCGGAAGGCGGATCGCCGGCCGCGGCATGAAGCAGGAGGATTTCGAATTCCTCCGCATCCTGCTGAACATCGCGCAGGGCGCGTACGACAACGCGCTCATGTTCGAGCGCGAGCACGAGCGCACGCTCGGCATCGTGAAAACGCTCATATCGATCATCGAGGACAACACGCTCCTCAAGGGCACCTCGGAGCTCGTGTCGCGCTACGTCGGCATGACGGCGAAGAGCATGGATTACCCCGAGGAGCATTTCAAGGATCTCATCTACGGGACCGTGCTCCGCGACATGGGCATGGTCAGGGTGAGCGATCTCATTCTTCGCAGCCCCCGCGATCTCAGCAAGGAAGAATGGGAGATCATCAAGCGGCATCCGGAGGACGGGGGCGAAATGCTCGATCGCATGAAGTTCGGCGATCACGTCGTCAATATCGTCCGCACCCACCACGAGCGGTTCAACGGCGAGGGATATCCGTACGCGCTCCGCGGCAAGGAGATCCCGCTCGGCTCCCGGATCATTTCGGTCGTCGAGAGCTACGCGGCGATGATACACGAACGCCCGACGCGTCCCGCCCTCTCGGAGCGCGAGGCGCTCGACACCCTGAAGGAGAATTACGGGCTCCGCTACGATCGCGAGATCGTCATGCAATTCTCCCGCATCATGGAGAAGGAGATCGCCCAGTCGATCCAACCGGGAGCGGCGGCGGTAATGCAAGGAAGGTGAACGTTGAGCGGCAACATATTGCTCGTCGATGACGATCCGAACGTGGTGGAGATACTCTCGGAGTCTCTCAGGAACAAGGGGTATTCGACGGTATCCGCGTTCGACGGGGAGGAGGCCCTCCGCGCGTACGACGAACACCGTCCCGATCTCGTCGTCCTCGACGTCGTGCTGCCGAAAAAGGACGGGTTCGCGGTGTGCGACGAGATTCGCGCTCGCGACATCCATCACGACGTTCCCGTGATCATGGTTTCGGCGAACGCCATCAACGACTCGATGGTGCGCGGGCTCCGGTCCGGCGCGCAGGATTACATAAAGAAGCCGTTTTCGGTCAAGGAGATCGTCGCGAAGATCGACAACCAGCTTTCGCAGGCGCAGCGCCGGCGGGACCTCCGCGAGCAGAAACTCCAGCTCGAGGACGAGATCGAGCGCGGCCAGGCAGATTACAGCAGGATCAACCGCGAGCTCAAGAAACGCGTTCTCGACATGCGGACGCTCTTCGGGCTCAGCCAGGATCTCAACCGGCTCCGCGATCCCGAGGAGCTCGTCCGCGTGTTCTGCCTCACGCTCGTCGGCCAGCTCGGCGTCGGGGCCACGGCGCTTTTCTACGCCTTCGACGACGTCGACGATTTCCTCTCCTACGCCGGGGGGAGCGGCATATCGGACGGCGTGCTCCGGTCGGTGAGGCTTTCGCGCGAGATCGGCCTCTCGACGCACCTTCTCGCGAAGCAGAACGTCGCGCGGCTCACGGACGACGATCTGCCGGAAAACGCGAAGCGCGAGGCCGATTTCCTCGTGCGCTTCGGATTCGACTACGCGTATCCGCTCGTCGTAAAGTCGCGGCTCATCGGCATCGTGCTCATCGGGCAGAAGGTCAACCGCCAGGAATACGGCGCCGGGGAGATAGAGCTTTTCAAGTCGATCTGCACGTCGGCGGCCACGGGCCTCGAGAACGGGCGCCTGTACGCCGAGCTCCAGTCGACCTATCTCTCGACGATCAAGGTCCTCGTATCGACGATCGAGGCGAAGGACGCGTATACGCGCGGCCACACCGACCGTGTCGCGGAGTACGCGCGAATGATCGCCGAGGAGATGAAACTGACGAAGCGGGAAGTCGAGATCGTGAGCTTCGGTGCGGCGCTCCACGATATCGGCAAGCTCGGCGTGTACGAGAACATCCTCAACAAGCCCGGAGAGCTCACCGAACAGGAGTGGGAGATCGTCCGCAGCCACCCCGAGGTGGGGGCGAACATCATCCGGAACATGAAATTCCTCGAATCCGCCTGCGATCTTGTCCGGCATCACCACGAGCGGCTCGACGGCAAGGGATACCCCGACGGTCTTCGCGGCCAGCAGATATCCGTCGGGGCGCGCATCGTCGCCGTCGCGGACAGTTTCGACGCCATGACGAGCGATCGGCCGTACCGCCGCGCTTTCTCGGTCGAAGAAAGCATCGCGCAGCTCAGGTCGCAGGGGGACAAGTTCGATCAGGAGATCGTGGCGTACATGGAGACGCTCGTCCGCAGCGGCCGCCTCAAACGGTAACGCCGGTTCCTTTCCACGAAATCGCGGATCCATCGAACGGAAGGCGTTGCGCGCCTTCCGTTTTCATATATGCCCGCGCTTCGCGGGGCCGGGCGCGTCGCCCCGCGCGGCAAACGAGCTTGACGGCTCCTTCTCGACCCGCCGGCGCCGGCTCCTCGCGCGGTGCCCCGCAACTCGTTCCACCACAACGCGATAAGACGGTTTTCCGAGACGCCGCCGCGCCGGGCACGCCGATTGCCGTGGACCTCGGCATGCGTTTCGCGGACGGACATGCGGGGCGCCGGGCGCGGAGGCGGACGGAGGGGCGGATGGGAGCGCCGGCGTCCCGCGCGTTCGCGGGCGGCTGTGTCTTCGCGGCGGGAACAGCGAGGGGGAGGGCCGGTGCGGAGCTTCGGGGATCAGGTCGCGGCTGCGGCTGCGTCCTCGGCCTTGATGCCGATCATGCCGACGAGATCGTTTCGGAGCGTATTGATGTCGAGCTTGCGCTTCAGCTTGCCGCCGGAGGCGAGGGAGATCGTCCGCGTCTCCTCGCTCACGATGATGACGACGGCGTCCGTCTCCTCCGAGAGCCCGAGGCCCGCGCGGTGCCTCGTGCCGAGGGATTTGGCGAGACGGGGGTTTTGGGACAGGGGCAGGATGCAGCCGGCTGCGACGATACGGTTCTTCTCGATGATGACGGCGCCGTCGTGAAGCGGGCTCGACGGCGTGAACACCGTCACGAGAAGCTCGGCGGTGACGCGGGCGTCGATCGGAGTGCCGGTTTCGATGTAGTTGCGCAGCCCGACGTCCTTCTCGAGCACTACGATGGCGCCGATGCCGCTCTGCGTGAGAAGGTGGCAGGCCTTCACGATCTCGCTCACGGTCCCCGTTTCCTCGACCTTGATGAAGTAGCCGAGGATCCGGTTCTGCCCGAGCAGCGAGAGCGCCCGGCGCAGCTCCGGCTGGAACAGGATCACGAAGGCTACGACCCAGACGGTCTTGAGGCTCGAGAGGATCCAGTTGAGCGCGTTCATGTCGAGCCAGCGCGCTATGAATGAGAGGGTGATGAGGAGGAAGAGCCCCACGAACATCTGCGCCGATCTCGTTCCGCGAACGAGGAGAAAGAGGCGGTAGAAGAGGAACGCAACGATGAGTATGTCGAGTATGTCGATCGTCAGATTGAGCTGGAAGAAGCTCATCGAGGGCTCTCCGTTCGTTCGATCGCCCGCCGGACCTTGATATAATCGGCCGTTTCGCGCACGTCGTGGACGCGGACGAGGCCGACTCCCGCCTCGCAGCACCTCCCGAGCGCCGCGAGCCCGCCCGCGAGACGATCCGCCGCTCCGCGCCCCGTGACGCCCCCGATGAAGGTCTTCCGCGAAAAGCCGACCATGACGGGAAACCCGAGGCCCCGCAGGTCGCCGATTTCGGCGAGCAGCGCGAGGTTGTGCTCCAATCTTTTCCCGAAACCTATCCCCGGGTCAACGATAATCGATTCCGGCTTCACGCCCGAGGCGACGAGCTCGGCGGTCCTCGAGCCGAGCCACGCGAGGATCTCGCCCGTTACGTCGTCGTAGCGGGGATCGATCTGCATCGTTTCGGGCGTTCCCAGCATGTGCATGACGACGACGGCGGCGCCCCGTGTGGACGCGAGACCCGCCATCGCCGGATCGCCGGCGAGCCCCGTGACGTCGTTGATGATCGACGCTCCGAGATCGAGCGCGACGCGCGCGACCTCGCTCCGGCGCGTATCGATCGAGAGGGGCACGGGAAGCCGCCCGGCGAGCCGCTCGAGCACCGGCTTCACGCGGGCGATCTCCTCCTCGACCGAAACGGGGGCCGCCCCCGGCCGCGTCGATTCACCGCCGACGTCGACGACGCCCGCCCCTTCCTCGGCCATGGCGAGGGCCCGCTCCGCCGCGCGGCCGGGGTCCAGGTACGATCCGCCGTCGCTGAAGCTGTCGGGCGTGACGTTGAGGACGCCCATCACGACCGGGCCCGCCGAGAGATCGAGCTCTCCTTCGGGAAGTCGCACCGGCCGGGGCGGCGTAAACGACGCGGCGGCGAGACGCTCGACGGCCTCGCCGAGCTCGGGGAGGCCGAACGGCTGCCGGGAGAGCTTCGCCGGCAGCTGGGCGAGGCGGTTCCGGTCCGCGACGATGTAGACGGTCGAGCGCTCGGGTCCGCCGGTGATCGCGGCGCGGTGGACCGCGGCGTCGGCTCCGAGCGAAAGGAGCTGCTGTTTCATGATGTTCGCGGCGGGAGCCGGCACACCGTCCACCCGCACCACGACGATCTCCGTCTTGCCGGCGATGACGTCGATGCCGTACGGGTCGACGCCGGCTTCCGCGAAGTAGCGCTCGACGGTTCCCCGGTCGCGCGCGGTGATGAGTCGGAGGGGATAGCGCATGGACTGCATCGTTCCGGTTATGCGTTCGGTTCGGAGCGCGCCGGGGCGGGCGTCACCCGGCGACGTTCTTCGAGCCGTCGTCCGGCGGCGGCGCGTCGCCGTTGACGTCGGTGACGCGTTTCTGCGGCGGCAGGGCTCCCTCGCTGAGGAGGATGCGGATCTCGTCGCCGTCGAGGGTCTCGCGCTCGAGAAGCGCCTTGGCGACCGTGTGGAGATCGTCGATGTGCTCGGTGAGGATCGTGCGCGCGCGCTCGTAACATTCCTTTATGATCCGGCGCACTTCGTCGTCGATCTCGCGCGAGGTCTGCTCGCTGAAATCGCGCCTGACGGCGATCTCCTTTCCGAGAAACACCTGCTCCTCGTGGTCGCCGTACGAGATCGGGCCCATCCGCTCGCTCATGCCCCAGTTCATGACCATGCTGCGCACGCGCGCCGAGGAATGTTTGATGTCCCCGTAGGCGCCGGTGCTGACGAGGTTGAAGATGATCTCCTCGGCGACGCGGCCGCCGAGCGACATCGTCACCTCGTCGATGAGGTATTCCCGCGAGAGGTAGTTCCGGTCGTCGGCGGGGAGGAACCACGTTCCGCCGCCCGTCCGTCCGCGCGGGATGATGGTGACCTTGTGAAGCGGATCGGCGTGCTTGAGATAGAGGCTCACCACGGCGTGGCCGGCCTCGTGGTACGCGCCCATGCGCTTCTCGTCTTCCTTGATGATGCGGCTCTTCCGCTCGGGGCCGAGGATGACCTTGTCCTTTGCCTCGTCGAAATCCTCCATGAGGACCTTGTCGCGGTTGAGGCGCGCGGCCAGCAGCGCCGCCTCGTTGACCGTGTTCGCGATGTCCGCGCCGGAGAAACCCGGCGTCCCGCGGGCGAGCGTCTCGAGATCGACGTCCGCGGCGAGGGGCACCTTCCGCGTGTGCACCTTGAAGATGCCGAGGCGTCCGCGCAGGTCGGGCATGTCGACGACGATCCGCCGGTCGAAACGACCGGGCCGCAGAAGAGCCGGATCGAGCACGTCGGGCCTGTTCGTGGCGGCGAGCAGGATCACGCCCTCGTTCGTCTCGAAGCCGTCCATTTCGACGAGGAGCTGGTTCAGCGTCTGCTCGCGCTCGTCGTGCCCCCCCCCGAGCCCCGCTCCGCGGTGCCTTCCGACGGCGTCGAGCTCGTCGATGAAGAGGATGCAGGGCGCATGTTTCTTCCCCTTGTCGAAGAGATCGCGGACGCGGCTCGCGCCGACGCCGACGAACATCTCGACGAAATCCGATCCGCTCATGCTGAAGAACGGCACGCCCGCCTCGCCCGCGACCGCCTTCGCGAGGAGCGTCTTGCCCGTGCCCGGAGGCCCGAGAAGAATGACCCCCTTCGGGATCCGTCCGCCGAGCCGCTGGAACTTCTTGGGCTCGCGGAGAAACTCGATGATCTCTCCGAGCTCCTCCTTGGCCTCGTCCGCGCCCGCGACGTCGGCGAACGTGACGCGGGGGAGGCTGCCGTCGATCATCTTCGCCTTGCTCTTGCCGAAGCTGAACGCCTTGTTTCCGCCCGCCTGCATCTGGCGCATGAGGATGATCCAGAGAAAGACGAGCGCGAGTATGGGAAGCGCGGTCGCGAGGGCCTTCATCCAGAAGCCGCCGCCCGGGAACTCCGCTTCGATCTGCGCGTCGGGGTTCTTCGCCCAGATCGCGGTCGGCAGATCCTTGTCCTCGGCCGGCAGGATGACGCGGAAGCTCGAAATCACCGCCTCGTTGTTCCCCATCGGAAGGGTGATTTCCGTCGCGAGCTTGCCGCGGACTTCGAGCCCCTTGATCTTGATCCGCGCCACGTTCCCCTTCTCGATCTGCCGCATGAACTGCGTGTACGTGAGCGTCCACTCGCGTTCCTTGTTCGAGTTGAAGAGGAGGAACGCCATGAACGTGATGATGATCAGCATGATCCAGAGGGCCATGGAGCGCGATTGGCGCTGCGGTCCGGGCAGGGGAACCCCCGGCGGCCACTTCTTCGGGGTCGGCGGTTCCCGGCGGGGTTTGCTCGTTTTGGGATCGTCCGTCATGGCGCACCCTTTTCGCTTCTACAGAACATACGTAATGGAGGCCGATTTGTCCATATCGCGGTTCACGATTCGAGGCGGTTCCGGCGGGGGGCGCCTTCGCCTGCCGCTTCCCGCGGACGTGCCGGCGCGGCGAGGCTTTCGGGCTCCCCGTTCCTCCGCTCCGCCTCCCCGGAGGCGTCCGCGGCCGCCGCCGCGTCCCCGGCGGCGACGGGAACGAGCTCCGCGATGTGGGAGAGGTTGCGGTAGCGTTCCATGAAGTCGAGCCCGTAACCGACGACGAAGACGTCCGGCACGCGGAAGCCGACGTAGTGGACGTCGACGGCGATCTCCCGGCAGGACGGCTTGTCGAGGAGCGCGCAGACGCGCAGGCTCCGCACTTCGCGTCCGTGGAGCAGCTCCTCGAGGACCGAGAGCGTATGGCCCGTGTCGACGATGCCGTCGATGACGATGACGTCGCGGTCGGCGACGCTTCGCGCCATGTCGTTCAGTATCTCGATCCGCTCGCTCCGCTCGAATCCGGAGCCGTAGCTCCTGACGGCGATGAAGTCGATTTCATGGGGAATCGTGAGGTGGCGGACGAGATCGGCGAGAAAAATAAAGCCTCCCTTGAGGAGGCTTATGAAAACGGGAGTCCGGCCCGCGTAGTCCGTCGAGATCTCGCTCGCGAGCTCGCGGACCCGGGTCTCGATCTCATCCCGGGAGATGAGCACTCGTCCGAGATGAACGGGATTTCCGGCGCCTTCCGATATCATTTCGTTTTCCTGCCCTCATCACGGAAGTGTATCACAGGCGGTCTTCCCGGGGCATCAAAATCCTCGCCGGAGCAAAGAAAGTTTTATGCGTATCGCTTCTCCGCTCCCCGCGGCCACGCGAGTGCGCTCGTCCGTCGCCACGCCGGGGACCCAGAACGGCCCGTTTTCGTCCTCGAAGACGGGCAGCGCGTCCCGCCTCGAGCACGGAATCTTGCGGTCGATCATGAGATCGCTGAGCTTCTTGCTCCCCCTCATGCCGAAGGGGGTCATGCGGTCTCCCGGCCGACGCGGGCGCACGACGATCGGAAAGCGGAGCGACGAGAACGCCGCCCGCCGCGGCCCGGCGCGGAGCGCCGTCCCCGGGCGGGCCTTCTCGACCGTCACCGAGAGGTTCCACGCGGGAAGCAGATGCCTTCCCGTTCCCCCGATGACGGCCGCGGGCCGCGTCTCCCGCCGCGCCGCCCGCCTGAAGAGCAGATCCCGCTGCTCGCGGACCACCTCGGCGCCGTGCGGGAGGGACAGCCGCCGCCCCGAACGGCCGGTCCTCGCGAGCCGCTTCACGGCGTCGTAATGCTTCTTCTCGACGTCGCTCGCCACACCGAGACGCTCGCGGAGAACGACGTCGACGAGGAGGTAGAGCCCGAAATCGTCGAGCCTCCCGATCTTCCCGAGCGGCACGCGGACGCCGCCGCGTTCCTCGGCGCGGGGGATGACGGCGCGCACGGGCTTCTCGATCGCGTCGCGGACCTCGGCGAGGTTGTCGGCGAGGCGCAGCAGCGCGGCGTCGATCGCGGGGTTGAACCGGCCGCGCAGGAGCGGCAGAAGCACGCGGCGGACGCGGTTGCGGAGCATCGCCGTATCCCGGTTGCTCGGATCGATCGCGTAGCGGACGCCTCCGCGCCGGAGAAACATCCGCAGCTCGTCCCGTCCGCACCCGAGAAGCGGCCGGATAAAGACGCCGCGCCGGGACGGCATGCCCGCGAGTCCGCGGAAGCCCGATCCGCGGATGATATTCTGGAGGATCGTCTCGATCTGGTCGTCGCGCGTATGCCCGAGAGCGACGGCGGAGGCGTTCCAGGATGCGGCGCACTCCTCGAGGAAGCGGTGACGGAGAACCCGCGCCGATTCCTCCATCCCCGTGCGCAGTCTCCGCGACTCGGCCGGCACGTCCGCCGATCCGCTCATGAAGGGGAGGCCGAGGGCGCGCGCGCGCCGCTCGACGAGGCCGCGTTCGCGGCCGGCTTCGGGTCTGATCTTGTGATCGAAGTGAGCGACGGCGAGCTCGAAGGCGCCGTCGCGGGAGAGCCGGTCGAGGATCTCGAGGAGCGCCATCGAGTCGGGGCCGCCGGATACCGCCGCAATGACCCGCGTTCCCGGCGCGCAAAGGCCCCGGGAGCTCATCCACTCCCTGACCGCGTCAATACAGCGCATATCGTGGCGGATGTCGAGCCGCGGAAGGCGACGGCCGCGAAAAAATCTGGTGGCGGTGCAGGGACTCGAACCCCGGACACAGAGATTATGATTCTCCTGCTCTACCAGCTGAGCTACACCGCCACAGCCGTAGAATAGTAGGAAGCCGGACGGGTCGATGTCAAGGGAAAAGCTCGGAAGTGCCGTTCGGACAAGCCTCTTGCGCGCCGTCCGCGGTTCTGCTATAGATAAGAGGCTGTTTCTTACGACCGAACGGGAGGAGCCCGCAGGATGCGCATGTATACCCCGGCGGACGCCGACGAGGGTGTTCTCGAGGGCACAACGATAGCGATCGCGGGCTACGGCAACCAGGGTCGTCCGCAGGCGCTCAATCTGCGGGACTCGGGATGCCGCGTGATCGTCGGCGCCCGGAGCGGCCGGGAGGGCTGGAAACGGGCCCGCGCGGACGGTTTCGAGGTCCTGCCGGTCGCCGAGGCGGCTCGAAGAGCCGATATCCTCATGATGCTCCTGCCGGACGAGGTTCAGGGGGACGTTTTCCGGGACGAGATCTCGGGCGCCCTGCGGGCCGGCGCGGCGATCTGCTTCGCCCACGGCTTCGCCGTCGCGTTCGGCGAGATCGACGACACGGATCACGACGTCATCCTCGTGGCCCCGAAAGCGCAGGGAGGAAGGCTCCGGGAGGCGTTCGTCTCGGGCGGCGGAGTTCCCTGCCTCGTCGGCGTCGCGCGCGACGGGACGGGCCGCGCGCTCGCGCTCGCCCTCGGCGTCGCCCTCGCTCTCGGCTGCCTTCGAGAGGGGGCGTACGAGACGACGTTTCGCGAGGAAGCGGTGAGCGATCTCTTCGGCGAGCAGGCCGTCCTCTGCGGCGGGGTGCCGGCGATCGCGAAACATGCGTTCGATCTCCTCGTTCGAAAGGGGTACAGCCCCGAGGTCGCGTATTTCGAATGCGTGCAGGAGCTCAAGATCATCGTCGATCTTGTCGCCGAGCGCGGATTCGCGGGGATGCGGGACGTCACGAGCGGCACCGCCGCGTACGGAAGCCTCGCCTTCGGCGAGCGCGTCGTCGGGAGCGAGACGGAAACGGCGATGGAGAAGCTGTTCGATCGCATCGAGAGCGGCGAGTTCGCCCGGCTCTGGCTCGACGAGAAGCGCGCGGGCGGCGCCGCGTTCCAGCGGCTCCGCGACGAGGAACGAAACCTGGCGGTGGAGAAGGCCGGCGCGGCGATACGCGGCCGGTCGCACGGCGGCGCGGAGCGGTCCGCGCGGACAAAGGAGAGGAACGATGCGTAAGCTATTTCTCGCGGCGGCGATCGCGGCTGCCGCGTTCGCGGCGGGCTGCGGCAAGGACACGAAACAGGACGACGCCTCCTTCCGTATTCCCGATTCGCTCTTGTCGGAGATCGAGAGCTTCCGTCTCACGGTCGACGATTATCACGTCGTAAAAGGCGGCGTCATGGCGAACGCTCAGATCGAGCTCCGCTACCCCGCCGCCGAAGCCAGCCGGTTCGTCGCGGTCAAATCGTTCGGGTTCCTCAAGCGCGCCTACGAGGTCGTCTCGAAAGAGATCGGAAGGCCGGCCGCCGGCAAGCTCGTCGTCATCGGCACGGCCGACCTCGACGAATACAAGCTCATGACCCGGAAGGAGTGGTGGTACTACGGGGTCGTCAAGGGCGACACGATCATATTCGAGCCGCTCGACATCATGATCAAGCGAATGATCGCCGAGCCCGGCATCGCGAATCGCGTCGCGCAGGCGGCGGTGAACCGCCGCTCCGGGGGACGCTCGCCGGCGTGGCTCCGCGAAGCGGTGGCGTCGCGCATCGCGAACGAGGCGGAGATCCTCAAGATCCAGATGCCCGAGTTCGAGCACGAGGGCAGGGTCATGGACCCCTCGCCCGAGCGGATCGAAGAGGCGATCGCCGAGGGCGCGGAGCGCGGCGATTCGCGGGTCGCCTACTACGCGGCGTACCGGATGCTGGAGAACCTCCTCGCGCGGCATTCTATGAACAACGTGCTGTCCTTCTTCGACCGTCTCCGCGAGGGTAAAACGCTGGACGAGGCCTCCGTCGGGGCGTTCGGCGTCTCGTACGCGACGCTCATCGACGCGATACGGGTCGACGGCTGAGGGGCCGCGCGGCGTGATGGATCTCGTGGAACGGCAGAACGACGTCGTCAGGGTGCGTTTCGCTCCGAGCCCGACGGGGCATCTCCACGTCGGGGGCGCCCGCACCGCCCTCTACAACTACCTCTACGCCCGCAAGAACAGCGGCGTCTTCGTGCTGCGCATCGAGGACACCGACGCGGCGCGCTCGACCCGCGAATCGTACGAGGGGATTCTCCGCGGCCTGCGCTGGCTCGGCCTCGAATGGGACGAGGGGCCCGATATCGACGGTCCGTACGGCCCGTACGTCCAATCCGCGCGGAGCGTCCTCTACCACAGCGAAGCGGACCGGCTCCTGCGTGAGGGGAAGGCCTACCGCTGCTTCTGCGCCGCGGCGGAGCTCGACGCGATGCGGGCCGCGCAGGAGGCGAGGGGAGAGGCGCCGAAGTACGACGGCCGCTGCCGCTCTCTCGGCGAGACGGAGATCGAGGAAAGGCTCGCCGCGGGCGTACCGAGCGTCGTCCGCTTCGCGATGCCCCGCGACGGCGAGACGCGTTTCCGGGACGTCGTGCGCGGCGATTTTTCCTTCGGCAACGCGGAGCTCGACGACTTCGTTCTCATCAAGTCGGACGGGCGGCCGACCTACAATTACGCCGTCGTCGTCGACGACGCGCACATGCGCATCAGCCACGTGATCCGGGGCGACGATCACATCTCCAACACGCCGCGCCAGGTGCGTCTGTACGACGCCCTCGGGTACCGGCTTCCCAAGTTCGCCCACCTGCCGATGATCCTCGGCGCCGACAAGACGCGCCTCAGCAAGCGCCACGGCGCGACCTCCGTCGACGCGTACCGGGACCTCCACTATCTGAGCGAGGCGATGGTCAACTACCTCGCTCTGCTCGGATGGTCGTTCGACGGGAAACGCGAGCTCTTTTCGTTCAAGGCGCTCATCGAGGCCTTCTCCCTGAAGCGGGTCTCGAGCAATCCGGCCGTCTTCGACATCGCGAAAATGGAGTGGATCAACGCGGAGCATTTCAAGATGCTCCCTCCCGCGGAGAAGCTCGAGCTCGTCGCGGAGGCGCTCGAGGAAGAGGGGCTCCTGCCGCCCGCGTTCGAGGTCGATCTTTCCCGGCCCGTCGATCTCAAGCTCGTCGCGGGGAAGGAGCCGCTCAGGATCGACGCCATCGACGCCGCGAAAAAGGGCTTCGCGCGGGAGCTGCCGCGCCTCGCCCTCATCATAGAGGCGCTCGGCAACCGGCTGAAGCTCCTGAGGGACGTCCGGGAGCTCATGGGGTACTTCTACACGGACGATTTCGCCAGGGACGAAACCGCCGTGCGGAACCACCTCGCCTCGAAGGAGGCCGCATCCCGTCTCGAGGCGCTCGCCCGCGCGTACGAGGATCTGCAGTACTTCGACCGCCCCTCGGTCGAGGAGACGCTGCGCGCCCTCGCCGACCGTCTCGGGCTCCAGTCGGGGGAGCTCATCCATCCGTGCCGCGTCGCCCTCACCGGCAAGACGGTATCACCGGATATTTTCTGGGTCATCGTTCTTCTCGGCAAGGCGAAGACGGTCGAGAGGCTGCGCGCGGCGGCCGCGAACGCCCCGATTCCGCCCGCCGCGAAAGAGGGATGATTCGTCAAAGATGAGGTTGCATTCCGGAGTCGAGTGTTTTATTTTCTGATACGCTCTTTTGGGGAGTGGTCTAATGGCAGGACAACTGACTCTGGATCAGTTTATGGGGGTTCGAATCCTCCCTCCCCAGCCATGACGCGAGAGGTGGCCCCTTAGTCTAGTGGTTAGGACGCTTGGTTCTCAGCCAAGAATCAGGGGTTCGACTCCCCTAGGGGCTACCAATGATACAGAGCCCGCGAAGCACAAGGCCCCGCGGGCTTCGAAGTGAAAGCCCGGGAAGCGTTCGTCGCCCCCCCCGGGCTTTTTCATTCCTCGCGGCGACCGCCGCGTCAGCAGCCCGCTCAGGTGGGGCCGCCCGACGATCCGCCGCCGCAGCCCTCGCACCCCCCGCAGGATCCGGCGATCGCGGAGATGAGCTTCTCGAGGTCGGCCGAGCCGCAGGAGGGGCAGACGACCTTCTGGGACGCCCCCCTGACGAGCTCTTCGAAAAGCTCGCCGCATTTCCCGCATCGATATTCGAATATCGGCATGGTCGTCACCGCTGTTCGTTCGCGCTCCGGTCCGCGTCCTCGCGCGGTTCGGCGGTCGCCTCGCGCTGCGTTTTCTTCTTCGATCGGTCCCCGATCGAGCATGCGGAGGACATTCACGTGGGAACGCCGAGGCGGGGGAGGATGAAGAACATCAGAACAAACCAGATCGCGACAAACACGAGCAGCTTCAGCATGTCGTTCATCCCCCGTTTCGCCGTGACGTTCGTCCGGCCGGTGCGCCGGGCGGGGCGCTCCGGCGCGATCTCTCCGGCTCCATCGTCGCGCAGATCATGTCGCATATCTTCTCCGGCAGACGGCTGCGAAGCCGGTAGCGCACATTGCGACGGTCCCGCCGCGACGCCACGAGCCCCTCGTCGCGGAGAACGCGAAGGTGTTTCGAGACGTTCGCCTGGGCGAGCCCCGTACCGTCGACGAGCTCCGTGACGCTTCTCTCGCCGTCGCAGAGGCAGCTCAGCACCGCGAGACGCGAAGCGTCCGCCATCGCCTTGAGCCGTTTCGCGACGAGCTCGAGGACGGGCGCGTCGTTCCTTCGCAGCATTCGTCCCGCCTCTTTCATATTCTCATATACTCATACAATAATATTTCTCCCGCGTCAAGGCGAAACCGCCGTCCGCGGCCGGCGGGAGGGGAGCCACGCCCGCCGAAACCCTTCTTCCGTCCGGCGCCCGACGGGGTTATAATCGGCGGCGCGGCCCGGCGAGGGCCGCAGAGACGCTTGACACGGGAGGGTATTCGAGATCATGACGAGACGAGCGACGATTGCAGCCGCCACGCTGACCGCGGCCGTTACGGTCTTCGGGTGCGTCGCCGCCGCCGCGGGGGCGGAGGCGCCGCCGTTCGCCTTGAGGACGCTCGACGGGAGCGAGGCGGTCGAATCGAGCGCCCTCTTCGCCGAATACGGACACGTCTTTCTCGTGTTCTGGAGCGGGGGGTGTCCCCACTGCGTCGAGGCGCTCCGCGGGGCGCAGGCGTTTTACCGGCGATACGGAGGGCCTGACGTCGCGGTTGCGGGCGTCAACGCGGACGAGGGGGATGTATTGGCGTTGCGGCGGACGATCGAGACGAACGGGATCGCGTTTCGGCAGCTCCGCGATCCCGGAGGGATCGTGTCGGGGTCGTACGGCGTTCCGTTCGAGACGCTCGTGATCGTGCATGTCGCGGGCGGGACCGTCGCGGGGACGCGCATCGATCCGGGAGGGGCCATCGACGGGGCGATGGAGGAGATGCTCCTCGGGGACGCGGCGCCGTCCCCGGACGCGCCCGAAACCACAGGAACCGGGGCCGCGGCGGCAACCGAAATCGCAGAAGAGAACGGCAAGGTTGTCTTCGGCTCGTCGATCCGCGGATGGTCGCGGATCCGGTTTCTCGATATCGATTCGCGCGGCGAGGAAGCCGCCGGGCTCTACGGCGAGCCGGTGCGGCCCGGCGGCCGGGTCGATTACCGTGTCGAAATCGAGGCCTCAAAACGCGTCGCGGCGCATCTGCGCGCCGGCGCGCTCCTGCGGATAAGCAACGAGGGCGAGAGAGTGCTCGAGTCGGGGCCGAAGTATCTCGGCTCGCCGTTGGGGAGCGCCTTCGCGGAGATCGACGCGGCCGCGTTCACGTTCAGGCTCGGCTATTACTCGATATACATGACTCCCCTCACGCTCATGCGCTGGGATTGGGACGACAACCCGCGGGTCGGGGGCGACGCGGGATGCGGATGCGGCGCCTCGGCGGGGACGCTCCTCGTCGAGAGCCTCGACGATCTCGCGCCCGAACTCACCTTCGAGGGTGCGCTCGCGGGGTACGCGTTTTCGGGCGGGGAGATTCGGGCCTTTTACGCCATTCCGCGTCGAGCTCGGGAGACGCCCCGAGGCGCGTGGATAACGGGAGCGGAGGAGCGGGCGCGATACTCCCTCGAGATGTTCGGCGCCGAATGGCGCTGGCAGCGAGTCTCGCGCTTTTCCGGAGAAGCGTGGAAGCTCGGCGCGCGCTACGTCGGAAGCCGCGAGCTCCGGCACAGCGTCGATTTCGTGGAGCTCGGCTACCCCGCGTACGATCCGTGGTGGGAATCGGGCATCGCGACCGTTTCGTTCGAAGCTCCCCTCGCCGGTTTCGTCCGGGCCCGGGCCGAAGGCGTCGTGTGGAACAGGGCGACCCAATACGGCCGCGGAGCTTCGGGGGACACGATCGCCTTCCGCGACGACGGCCGCGCCGGCGTCGCCGGCATCGTATTCGACGGACCGCGCGGCGCCTCGCTCACGATCGATTACCTGCTGCTCGATCCCGGTTTCTTCGCGCCCTTCGCGGCCCTTTCGTACGAGCCGAACCGGGAAGGGTATCGGGCGTCGGCGCGCGCGCCCCTCGCGCGCTCGAAGGTCGACGCCGATCTCTTCTACAAACGCGTGCGCGAGCACACGCCGCTCTTCGGAGCCGAGCGGGCCGAAATAGAAACCGCGGGCATCTCGATCACCGGGGATCTCGGCGGCGGGTTCGGCGCGACGGCGGGCTGGATCGAGGAGAGCGACGAACGCGGCGGCGCGGTTTTTCCCTATAGCCTGTCGCGGCGGGCCGTCGAGGCGGGGCTGCAGTTCGGTTTCGCGAAGAGCGGCGTCGTCGAGCTGCGCTACAACCGCGTTCGAAGTGAAGAGTCCTCGCCGTCCGCGTCCTCGCGCGCGACGGCCGACCTGTACGCCCTCTACACGACGATCCGTTTCTGAGGTGCGCGCGGAGACGGGACGGCTCGGCGCTCGGGGGGCCGCGGCCTCGTCACCGGTAGAGGCTCTTGATCATTCCCCAGGTGAAGCACTCCGCCGCGATCACCGAATCGAGCTTGAGGTAATCGGCCCAGAAAGCTCCCGCGATCGGGGAGCCGGAAACGTACTCGAGCCGCAGCGTGCACGAGCTTCCGTATATCAGCAGGGGGCTGCTCCCCGCGGCGTTTATAACCCGTCCACACACGGTGTAATCTCCGGTTCCGGCGAAGGTGAACGCGATGGTTTGGAGCCCCGTGTCCTCGAGGTCGCTGTACGAGAGATGCATCGTGTAGGTGACGCCGATCTCCCCCCAACATGCGAGGGTGGCGGCGTAGGTGCCGAAGCTCGACATCGCGAAGTCGTATTCGACCCACTCTCCCGGCGCGCCGAGCCCATGAAGCCTCGTGTCCACCTTGCGGATGGGATCGAAGTCGACGTCGCGACAGCGGGAAAAATTCTCGGCCTCGAGCGTGACGCTGACGGCGCCGGCATCGGCCGGTATCGCGCAGAGACCCGCGACGGCCGCGAGAGCGGCGGCGACGGCGAGCGTCACACGGCGCGCGCGCCGCCGCGGGCGTATGCCGTTTCTCGATTCCATGATCGCGTCGAACGAAAGCCGGCGTATCGCGGCCTCGTCACCGGTAGAGGTTCTTGATCGTTCCCCAGGAGTGCGATTCGGCTGCGATCGTCGATTTGAATTCGATGTAATCGGCCCAGAACTGCCCGCCTGAGATATACGTGAGCCTCGCGACGACCGGGCTTCCGTACATTTCGACGGCGCCGCTCCCGGCGGCGTACACCTCGGTGCCTCAATGGTTGCAATCGCCCTTGCCGGTGAACGAGAAGTAGATCGTCTGGTTTCCGATCACCGATCCGTCGTAGACGGTGAGGCTGAGGGAGTACGGCATGTTGAGCTCGCCCCAGCAGAGCATCAACACCTCGTAGACGCCGAAGTCGCCCGTCGTAAATGTATACTGCGTCCATTCTCCCGCGGCGCCGAGGCCATAGAGCCTGCCGCCGATCGAGCGGATGACGTCCCAATCGACGTTGTGGCTGCTCGAGTACGTTTCCGCTTGGACGGTGATCTTGACGGCCTGCGCGGCTTCGGGGCGGCAGGCGAGGATCAGAACGAGCATGGCGGCGATCGCTTTCACACGGCATCACGCTCCACGAACCTCGATCCGTCGGATCGAAGCCGGCGAAGTCCTCATCTTTATTGTATCGGGCGCTGAGCGGGGAGTCAATGGGATCCCTCATCTCGCTCATCGTCGCGCGCGCGGCGTTCCCCGCGGCCGCGGACGCTAGGAGACGAGCAGCGTCGAGACGATGATCTGCGCGAGGATGATCTTCGCGATCATCGAGGCGGGATAGACCGCCGCGTAGTAGATGTTCGGCAGCTCGTTGTCCGTTTGCTGGTTCGCGTAGGCGAGCACGGCGGGCTGAGTGTGCATCCCCGAAACGATCCCCATCACCGCGGAGAGCGGAAGCCGGAAGAGCCTCGTGCAGACGACCACCGCCGCGACGGACACGAACGTCGTGATGAGCGCGCCCGCCGCGATGAGCCCCCAGCCCCCGGATTGGAAGGTGGCGCCGAAGCCCGGCCCCGCCTTCGTACCGATCCCCGCGAGAAAGAAGACGAGCCCCACCTGCCGGATGACGAGGTTCGCCGCGAAGGGGAGGCCCCAGACGACCGGTCCCGTCCGCTCGAGCTTGCCGAGCACGAGTCCGACGATGAGCGGGCCGCCGGCGAAGCCGAGACGGAACACCATGCCGTTCGGAAGAGGGAGGGCGATCATGCCGAGGAACACGCCGAGCACGATGCCGAGCGAGAGGGAAAGGTAGTCGGTCTCGGAGATCGAGCGGAGCGAGTCGCCGAAAAAGCGCGAGATCGTTTCGATGTTCTCCCGCCTCGTGACGACGCGGATGCGGTCCCCGGATTCGAGGATCGTGTCGGGGCCGGGCACGAAATCCACGTCCCCCCGGCGAAGGCGCGTGATCGTCGCGTCGAAGATCGTGTGGAGACGCAGCTCCCTGATCGTCCGTCCGATCACGTTCTTGCTCGAGACGAATATGCGCCGGTAGGTGACCTGCCCCGAGGTTTCGGGAAGATCCTGCGTGCTTCGCTCTCCGAAGAGGATGCGGGCGCGTTCGAGCGCTTCCGCCGGCCCCACCGCGACGATGAGATCGCCCTTCGAGAGCGTCGTGCTCCCGAGGACCACCGATATCGCGTCCCCCTTCTGGATCCGGCTGAGAACGAAGCCCGGCTCTCCGAGCGCGGAGAGCGTTTCGGCGACGGTCTTCCCCTCGACGGCGGGGTTCGTAACGCGGAAGGTTCTGCTCTCGATCGCCTCGGCGCCCGATTCGCGCATATGCTCGGCCGCTTCCTTCGAGAAGTCCGCGCGGAGGAGCTTCGTGAAGACGAAGAGCCAGAGTATCACGCCGAGCACGCCGAACGGATACGCGAGACCGTAGGTGACGACGGGGCTCTCGAGGTAGAGCTCGAGGAGCGACGGGTCTATCGCGCCCCTCATATTCTCGATCGTTTCGACGGTCGCGGCGAGGGCGGGGGTATTCGTGAGCGCCCCGCAGAACAGCCCCGCCGCGCTCGGCGCCGGCAGCCCGAGGGCGAACTTCAGCGCGACAGCCGCGCCGGCGCCGGCGGCGAGAATGATTATCGCCGCGACGTTGAGACGCAGTCCCCGCTTCCTGAATGATCCGAAGAATCCAGGGCCGGCCTGAAGGCCGATGGCGTAAACGAAAAGGACGAGCCCTATAACATATATATAGTCGGGTAGGGCGAGCCGACCGTCGACGGCGCCGAAGGCGATCCCCACGAAAAGGACCGCCGCCACGCCGAGCTTGAAGCCGAAAATCCTAATATTTCCAACGAGATAGCCGAGTCCTATCACCGTGAACAGGAGCAGGATCGTGTTGGATGCGAGCACGTCGGCCGGGCCCTGCATGAATCCCGGGAGGGTGGCGAAGGTGAGGATCGAGCCGCTCAAGAAGGAACCTCAATATCGAATGGCGGTTACCGTCGGCGGCGTCCAAAGCGCGCCTGCGGAGCCGCTTTTCTCGGGCTCATGCCTCGGAATCGGCGGCTCGACGACACAGATATGAGGCGGAAGGCACAAAGTCAAGAGCTTTGTGGCAGTTGCGCCCTTCGGGGCCGCGGCCGACGCCGCGGATGGCGCGGGGCGGCCGCTCGGAACCGGCCGGCCGGCGGATACTCCGCGCTCTCAGCGGCTCTCGGGAGAGCGTCCGAAAAGCCGGACCGCCGCAGCGAGCGCGGCGGCGCCGAGCGCGAGGGAGACGGCGCTCGGAACGCCGAAGGCCGCCGGCATATATCCGAAGATGACCGCGGCGGCGGCCGCGGCGAGCGCGTAGGGAAGCTGCGTGCGCACGTGATCGACGTGATCGCAGGATGCGGCCATCGAAGACATGATCGTCGTATCCGAGATGGGAGAACAGTGATCGCCGAAGACGGAGCCGGTGAGGATCGCCCCGATCGAGGCGCCGAGGATCGTCTCGAACGCGCTTCCTGAGATTCCGGCGGCGCGCGCGGCGCCGAAGGCGAGCGGCACGACGATCGGCGTGAGAATGGACATCGTGCCCCACGAGGTTCCCGTCGAGAACGATATCCCCATCGCGACGAGGAAGACGACGAGCGGCAGGAAGCGCGGATCGAGAACGCCGGAAAGCGCGTGAACGAGGTAATCGGCGGTGTGCAGCTGCGTGCACACCGATCCGATGCACCACGCGAGCACGAGTATGACGATGGCGATGAGCATCGAGCGGATGCCGTTCATCCACGCCGCGATCGTTTCGGTGAGGGTGAGAAGGCGCTGACCGAGCGCGAGGATCGCGGCCGCGAGACAGCCGGCCGTCGAGCACCAGAGCAGCGCGACGAAGGAGTCCGCTTCCTTGAGGGCGTCGAGCATGCCGCCCGTTTCGCCGCGCGCGGCGAGCGCCGCCCGGCCCGTGACGACGAGCCCGGCGAACGCGACGCCGACGACGACGAGGATCGGGACGAGGCCGTTCACCCAGAGCGGCCGCGCCCGAGGCCCCGGCGCCGCGCTCTCGGCGTCGATGTTCGAGAGGAGCACCGCGCCGTCGGCGGCCGTCTTGCCCGTCCGGCGCGCGCGCCGTTCGGCCGCGAGCATCGGGCCGAAATCGCGGTTCATGAGCGCGACGAAGAGCACGAGGAGAACGGCGAGGATCGAATAGTAGCAGTAGGGGATGGCCGCGACGAACGCGGCGAAGGGGTTCCGGTCGACGCCGAGGGAATCGAACGACTGCCCGATGAGCGAAACCTGAAACCCGATCCAGCTCGTTATCACCGCGATCGACGTGACCGGGGCGGCCGTCGAATCGACGATGTAGGAGAGCTTCTCCCGCGAGATGCGGAGCCGGTCGGTGAGCGGCCGCAGCGAGTTGCCGACGATGAGCGTGTTCGCGTAATCGTCGAAGAAGATCGCGACCCCCATGATCCAGCCGGCGAGCTGTCCCCGGCGCGGCGTCGTCGCGAGGCGCGACACCCGGTCGACGATCCCCTGCATGCCTCCCATCCGGTACATGATGCCGACCATGCCGCCGAGCATCAGCGTGAAAACGACGATGGAGACGTGATCGCTTCCCTGCGAGGGATCGGACAGCGCCCGGATCACGTCCCGGTCCGCGATCCTGAGCAGCGCGGAGAGGGGGCGGTAGCCCTCGAGGAAAAAGTTGCCGAGCCAGATGCCCGAAAGGAGCGCGAGCACGACCTGCCGGAAGACGAGCGCGAACGCGATCGCGACGAGCGGGGGAAGGATCGAGAACCACGCCGGAACGGCGTGTATATCCTCGCGGAGCGATCCGGCTGCGTGCGAGACGACGATCTCGTGGCGGCCCGGGCTCGGGAGCGTCACCGTGATCGCCGCGGGCGGGAGAGGCGGCGCGCCGCGGTACACGACGGCGCCGTCGAGACGGGCGACGACGGAATCGGCGTGGGCCGGGAACGCCGCGGCCGGCGGCTCGTAGCGATAGGGGATGCCGGCGAGCGCGGTGCGCCGCACGGCGCCTTCCGCCGCGAGGGCGGCGCCGCCCGGCGGCGGGAGACACGAGAGGAGCACGGCGAGAACGGGAAACGCGCGGAGAGCGATGCGGCCGGGCGCGGTTCGTGTCACGGCGTCGTCATCCGATCTCCCGCAGGACGGCCGTCGCGTCGCGGCCGCTCATCCGCGCCGCCGCGCGCACGTGCTCCCAGGGCGAGTGCTTGTGGATCTCGGCGAAGAGGTCCGCGCGCCCCGACGCGCGCGCGAGGAGATCGAGGGACGCGGCGTCGGCCGAGATCATATCGCCCGCGCAGACGAACCCGACGTCGGGCGCGACGATCGGCCCCGCGTCGGCCACGCAGTCGCAGAGCCGCGAGATCCGGCGCAGGACGTTCACCGCGTACGCCTTTTTGAACCGACCCGCCGCGAGGACCGCCGCCTCGGCGAGCAGCTCGTCGAAGAGGGCGACGCGCGGCCTGATCGCGCGTTCCGGACAGACGATGGCGCAGTTGCTGCAGCCCGGGCACCACGTGATCCCGAAGCGGGGCCGGTCCCCCTCGAGAACGATATTGCCCGTCGGGCACCGCTCGACGCACGCTCCGCATTGCGTGCATCCGCCGGCGTACACGGGCTCTCCGCCTTCGTGGATGGCCCCCTTCGTCTCCTTGGCGACGCATCCCATGCCGACGTTCTTGATAGCGCCCCCCATGCCGCATGCGACGTGCCCCTTGACGTGCGAGAGGAGCAGCACGCCGTCGGCCTCGATCGGATCGGCGGCGAGCCGGAAGGTCATCGTCTCGCCCGAAACGGCGAGGCTCCGGTTCGATACGACGACCGGCGCGCCGATCTCCTCTTTCGTGAAGCCGCGCTCGGCCGCGCTCGCGAGGTATCCGTCCGCGGTGCCGCG
Source organism: bacterium UBP1_UBA4783 (assembly GCA_002403075.1). Lineage (GTDB taxonomy): Bacteria > Krumholzibacteriota > Krumholzibacteriia > Krumholzibacteriales > Krumholzibacteriaceae > SSS58A. The sequence goes on from DHHB01000082.1 coordinate 48,412, forward strand.
GGGGCTCGCGTAGATGACGGGCGTGTCGAACAGGAACGGATCGCAGCCGCATCCGGCGAGGCAGGAGACGACGCGGCGCGCGAAGGCGGCGTCGACGGCGTAGGGATTTCCCGGCTCGCCCATGTGGAGTTTGACCGCGATCCGGTCGCGCGGCGCGAAGACGCCCGGGAACGTCCGCGCGAGAAACGCGACGAGCGCGTCGTCGTCCGCGAGGAACATCGCTTCGTGATTCATCGTCTCTCTCTCCGCGTCCGGCCGCGCGACGCGAACGAACGCGACGCGACTATAGCAAAAAAAATATCTTCTTCGCGAATCAAAAATGCTTGACACATTTTTTCATGAATGAATACCATGCCCTCGAAGTGAATTCGCGTCCGCCTCCGAACGCATCGAGCGCCGGACGACAGAGGAGAGGCGGACACCAAGTGGCGATGGTAGGCTTTCAACCTTCACAAAGGAGTGGATACCATGCCGGTAAAGAAGAAAGCAAAAGCGAAACCGAAGAAGAAAGCCAAAGCCAAAGCGAAACCGAAAAAGAAGGCAAAGAAGAAAGCCAAGAAGTAATAGCACGTCTTCGCCATTTCCGACAGTTACCATCGTCATTATGCGGGAGCGGCCTTCGGGCCGCTCCCGTTTTTTATTTTGGCGTTGACACGGCCCGCTCGGGGGCCATAATTCATCTGAATCGGTTCGGCGCGCGGCGGCTTTTCGTCGGGCGCGGCCGCGGGTTGGCGCTCACCAGCCGCAAGGGGGTACCCGGGTGGAAGGAAAGATACCGGACAAGATCTTCCTCACGCGAGGCGTCGGCAGGCACAAGGAAAAGCTCACGAGCTTCGAGCTCGCGCTCCGCGCGGCCGGCATCGCCCAGTTCAACCTCGTGCACGTCTCGAGCATCTTCCCGCCGCACTGCGTGCTCATTCCGCGCACGCGGGGCATATCGATGATGCGCGCGGGCGAGATCGTGTACTGCGTGCTCTCGCAGAACAGCTCGAACGAGCAGAGCCGTCTCGTCGGAGCCGGCATCGGCGTCGCGATACCGACGGATCGCAAAAAGTACGGGTACATCTCCGAGCACCACGCCTACGGCATGCGCCAGGAGGGGATGGGGGACTACACGGAGGATCTCGCCGCGACGATGCTCGCCTCGACGCTCGGCATCGAGATCGACCTCAGCCGCGCGTGGAACGAACGCAAGCAGGAATGGAAGATCGCCGGACAGATCGTCCGCACGACGAATATCACGCAGACGGCGTTCGGCAAGGAAGGGATGTGGACATCCGTCGTCGCGGCGGCGGTGTTCTGCAGCTACAAGAGCCGGTAATGGAGCGAAGCTACGATTTTCTCGGCACCGAAGTCGCCGGTGCGGACAGGGATCGCGTCTATGTGATCCCTGTTCCCGTTGAATGGAGCGTCTCCTACGGGAAGGGAGCGGGAAGCGCGCCGGCGGCGCTGCTCGCCGCCTCCATGCAGATCGAGGTGTACAACGCCGGACTCGGCGTCGATCTCGAGGGCTCGGGCATCGTGACGCTCCAGCCGGGGATCCGTTCGAAGGACGATCTCCTCTCGTTCCTCCGCGAGAACCGCGGCCTCTTCCGCGACGCGCTTCCCTGTTTTCTCGGCGGCGAGCACTCGATCACCCCGTGGATACTCGAGGGGCTCGAGCTTCGCGACGTCGGGATCGTATGGCTCGACGCCCACGCCGACCTGCGGGAGCGCTATCTCGGCGAGCGCGAGAGCCACGCGTGCGCCGCGCGCAACTCGCTCCCCTACGGCCCGCTCGTCCAGATCGGCGTGCGGAGCTACTCGCGTGAGGAGCGGGACTTCCTGCGGGGCGCGGGGGGCACGCGGGTGTTTCCGTTCTGGAACGAGGGCGCGTGGGAGGCGATCCGGCGCCTCCCCGAGAACGTGTACCTCTCGATCGATTTCGACGCGGTGGATCCCGCGATCCTGCGCGCCGTCGGCACGCCGGAGCCGGGCGGGCTCGGCTGGGAGGAGCTCATGGATCTCCTCACCTTCGTCTTCGAGAAGAAACGGGTCGTCGCGATGGACGCCGTCGAGCTCGCGCCGGCGGAGCACGACGTGACCTCGAGCTTCATCGCGGCGAAGATCGTGTACGAGGCGATATCGCGATATCTGAGAAGGGAGCTTCCCCGTGAAACGTAAATACCTCACCCATCCGACGAGGCCTATCCTCCCGAAGGCGGGGATGACGTGCGACGAGCTGCTGCTCGGCCTCGAAGGGTGCAGCTTTCAGGCGCGCCAGCTCGCGCTCGCCGCGAAGATCTGGTCGGAGGCCCTCGACGACGATATCGTCGTCATGTTCGGCCTCGCCGGCGCGATGGTTCCCGCCGGCATGCGCGCGACGATCGTGACGCTCATGGAGCACCGCCTCATCGACGTCGTCGTCTCGACGGGCGCCAACCTCTACCACGATTTCTACGAGACGGCGGGCAACTTCCACTACCTCGGGAGCCCCTACGCGGACGACACGAAGCTCCGCGCGGACAAGATCGACCGGATATACGACACGTACGCCGACGAGGACGGTTTCGTCCGGCTCGACCGCCACATCGGCCGCTGGGCGACGAAGACGCTCGAGGAGCGGCCCTACACGACGCGCGAGTTCCTCCATCTGCTGGGGAAGGAGGCGAACCGCGTGTCGAAGGGGGAGCAGGGCATCCTCAGCACGGCCTACCGCCTCTCGATCCCGGTCTACTGTCCGGCGATCGGCGACTCCTCGATCGGCATCGGGCTCGCGGGGCGCACGCCGAAGGTGATCTTCGACATGATCGGCGACGTCGAGGAGACCGCCGACATCGCGGCCTCGAAGCCGACGATGGTGATCTACGTCGGCGGCGGGACGCCGAAGAACTTCATCCAGCAGACCGAGGTGACGAACATGGTCCTCGGGCGCGAGGCGGAGGGGCACCGCTACGCGATCCAGTTCGTGGTCGACGCGCCGCACTGGGGAGGCCTGAGCGGCTGCACCTTCGAGGAGGCGATCAGCTGGGGCAAGATCGCCGTCGACGCGAAACGCGTCACGGTCGTCTCGGACGCGGCGATCGCGCTGCCGATCGTCGCGGCGTCCGTGCTCACGCGCCGCCGGAGGGCGAAGAAGAGACGCGCGCCGAAGCTGTTTTCGTGACGGCCGACGGGGCGGCCGGGGTCGATGTGCGGGGAGGTCGGGGATGGTCGCTGAAATTCGTTCCGGTGCCGTTTTCGGGATCGAGGGGTTCGGAGTCACGGTCGAGATAGATCTCTCGCGCGGTTTGCCGGCGTTTACGATCGTCGGCCTGCCGACCGCGGCGGTGCGCGAGAGCCGCGAGCGGGTGACCGCCGCGATCAAGAACAACGGGTTCACGTTCCCGCAAAAACGAATCACGGTCAATCTGGCTCCCGCCGACGTGCGGAAGGAGGGGGCGGCGTTCGACCTGCCGATCGCGCTGGGCATCCTCTCGGCGAGCGGCCAGACTTCGTGCGCCGTGCCGCCGCACGTCCTCGTGCTCGGGGAGCTCGCCCTCGACGGGAGGCTGAAGCCGGTTAGGGGGGCGCTCCCCATCGCGCTCTTCGCGCTCTCGACCGGCTGCCGGCGCATCCTCGTGCCCGACGCGAACGCCGCCGAGGCCGCGGCCGTGAGAGAGATCGAGGTCGTGCCGTGCAGAGATCTCGGCGAGGCGCTCCGCGTCCTCGGCGGGGCGAACGCGCGCGAGGCGCCCGACCGCGCGGACGCGGACGCGGCGGCGCCCGCCGCCGGCCTCGATTACGCGCAGGTTCTCGGACAGGACGCGGAGAAGCGCGCGATGCAGATCGCGGCGGCGGGCGGGCACCACGTCATCATGGTCGGGCCGCCCGGCTCGGGAAAGACGATGCTCGCCCAGCGCCTTCCCTCGATACTGCCGCCGCTCGACGACGACGAGGCGCTCGAGCACGCGCGGATCATGAGCGTCGCCGGAGCCCGCGGGTCGGCGCGGCGCGGCCGCGAGCGGCCCTTCCGCGCGCCGCACCACTCGGCGAGCGACGCAGGGCTCGTCGGCGGCGGGCGGGGCGTCGCGCCGGGCGAGATCACGCTCGCGCACAACGGCGTTCTCTTTCTCGACGAGCTCACCGAGTTCCGGCGGAACGTCCTCGAGTGCCTCCGCCAGCCGCTCGAGGACGGCCGCATCGCGATCTCGCGCGCGAACGCCTCGTGCGTCTTCCCGGCGCGGTTTCAGCTCGTCGCGGCGATGAATCCGTGCCCGTGCGGCTACGCGGGATCGCCGCGGCACGCGTGCCGATGCTCGCCGAACGCGATCAAACGGTACCTCGCGAAGATCTCGGGGCCCCTCATCGACCGCATCGGCGTGCACGTGGCGGTGCAGCCGGTGGAGCCGGCGGATTTCGACGGCGCGGGGGACGGCATGGGCTCCGCCGGCATGCGCGAGGCGGTGCTGCGCGCGGCGGAGGCTCAGCGCGAGCGTTTTCTCGGCCTCCGCGGCGTTCGGAGGAACGCCGACATGCCGGTCGCCGATCTCGAGGGGTTCTGCGGGATGGGGCGGGACGCGGTCGATCTCCTCGCCGCCGCGCAGCGGCGGCTTCTCGTCAGCGCGCGGGCGAGGAGGAACGTCATACAGGTCGCGCGCACGATCGCCGACCTGGACGGGTGCGGGACGATCGGCGCGCGCCATCTCGCCGAGGCGGTCCAGTACCGCGTGCCGCGGGCGATCGAGGAGTGCTGAGGGCCGGCGGGCGTCTCAGATCTGCCGCGCGTGGAGCACCTCGTGCGCGATGATGAGGCGCTGGATCTCGCTCGTGCCCTCGAAGAGGCGGTTGATGCGCGAGTCGCGGTACATCCGCTCGATCGGGTACTCGCGGATGAATCCGTACCCGCCGTGCACCTGCAGCGCCTTGTCGACGATGCGGTCGAGCGCCTCGGAGCAGTAGAGCTTCACCATGGAGGATTCCTTGGTGACGTCCATGCCTTCGTCGTACATCCACGCGGTGCGGTACACGATCGATTCCATATTGTAGATCTCGGTCGCCATGTCGGCGAGCATCCACTGGATGGCCTGATTCTGGGAGATCTTGACGCCGAACTGGACGCGCTCCTTCGAGTGGGCAGCGCTCAACGCGAGCGCTTCCTTCGCCGCGCCGAGCGTCGCCGCGCCGAGGCCGAGACGGCCGCACGCGAGGATGCGCATCCCGACGATGACGCCTCGTCCGGCGCGACCGAGGAGGTTCTCCCCGGGCACCTTCACGTCTTCGAAGATGAGCTCGGCGGTCTCCGAGCCGCGGATCCCCATCTTGTGCTCGATCTTGCCGATCGAGAATCCGGGCGACTCGCGCTCGACGATGAAGGCGGAAACCTTGCCGGCCGCCTTGCCGCCCTTGTGCCGGGCGAAGACGGTGAACGTGTCGGCGAAGCTTCCGTTCGTGATGAAGTTCTTGCGTCCGTTCAGCACGTAATGGCCGCCCGCATCCTCGACGATCGTTTCGCAGTTGAACGCGTCGGAGCCGGCGTTCGGCTCGGTGAGGGCGAAGGCGGCGATGGTGCGCCCCTCGGCGAGCGGCACGAGGTATTTTTTCTTCTGCTCCTCGGTGCCGAACATGTAGATACCCGAGCTCCCGATGCTCTGGTGGGCGCCGATGAAGGTCGCCGTCGACGAGCAGCCCCTGCCGATCTCCTCCTGCACGATGCAGTAGCCCGTCTCGCCCATGCCGGAGCCGCCGTACTCGGGCGGGAACGAGACGCCGAGGAGCCCGAGCTCCGCGATCTTCGCGATGAGCTCGCGAGGAATCTTCTCCTCCTGGTCGATCCGTTCGGCGATCGGCTTGATCTCGTTCGCGACGAACTTGCGGACCATGTCGCGCAGCATCTTCTGCTCGTCGGTAAACGTCCAGTCCATGCGAGGCCTCCTTCGTAATCGTCGTTTCGGGTGATGCCGGCGTCCGGCGGTTATGGCGAATCGATGCGGAACGCGCCCGGCGCTCTGCCGCCCGGGCGCCCGGAGTGCCGGATTCCGGTTCCGGCGCGGTTACCATAGAGCCGCAACCCGTTCCTGTCAAGGGAAATGCATTGCGGGGCGCTCCCGCGGCGTGATATCCTGTTCCTTCGCGCGCGGTGCGCGAAGGGAGCGATCGAATGGCCGGATCCGCGGCGCCGGATCTCAAGGATGAGTGGCTTCCGCTCGGCAGGCGGAGGGCGACGGCGGTGCTCCGCCGCGTCGTGCCCGCCGTCCGCGCGGCGGTCGCCGGGGCGCGGAACCCCTCGGTGACGGAGATCGCGGGCCGCACGCGCTCCCCGTTTCGCGTGCTCGTTTCGACCGTCATCAGCGCGCGGACGAAGGACGAGGTGACGGGGCGGGCGAGCGAACGCCTGTTCGCGCGCGCCTCGACCCCCCGAAAGATCGCGGCCCTTTCCGAGCGTGCGATCGCGGAGCTCATCTATCCCGCAGGATTCTACCGGACCAAAGCCCGGGCGATCCGGGCCCTCTCCCGGGCGATCGACGCCGAGCTCGGCGGGCGGGTGCCCGACACGATGGAAGGGCTGCTCGCGCTCCCCGGCGTGGGGAGAAAGACCGCGAACCTCGTCCTCACGCTCGGTTTCGGCGCCCCCGGCATCTGCGTCGATACGCACGTGCACCGGATCTCGAACCGTCTCGGCGTCGTCCGCACGACGAATCCGGCCGGCACGGAGTCGGCGCTCCGCGCGGCGCTTCCGCGCGGGCACTGGATCGAGATCAACGACCTCTTCGTCATGTTCGGACAAACGATCTGCGTTCCCGTCTCGCCGCGCTGCTCGGCGTGTCCCGTCTCCCGCTTCTGCCGGCGCGCCGGGGTGAAACGATCGCGGTGACGCGGCGCCGGACGTCCGCTCCCCGGACGCGGGGAGCGGAGACGAGCCGGACGGGTCCCCGCGCGGACGACTCTCGCTGTGGAGGTTGCGCATGAAAGCGATAACGGCGCTCGTCTTTCTCGTATCGATCGCGGGGCGCGCCGCGGCCTTCGCCCCGGATTTCGACCGGCACTTCACCGCCCAGGCGCTCCGGATCGATCTCCACCACGGCGGGGACGCCGCCCGCGAAACCTACAGCCTCGACGAGCTTCGGGCCGAGCCCTTCTACGCGGGGAGCAGGACGAATCTCGTCGACACGCTCAATCTCGGAGAGTACATCGTCCGCGTGTTCGATCTCAAAACGAACGCTCTGATATTCTCGCGCGGCTACTCGACCGTCTTCGCGGAATGGAGCACGACCGACGAGGCGCTCGCGGGGTTCACGCGGGTCTTTCACGAGTCGATCGTCATGCCGTTTCCGAAGGCCCCCGTGCAGGTCCGCATCGAACGCCGCGACCGGAACAGGGTCTTCAAGCCCGTCTTCGACCTCGCCGTCGATCCCGCCGACTGGCACATCAACCGCGAGCGGCGGTTCCGGGAGCTCCGCGTAGTCGAGCTTCTCGACAACGCGCCGAGCGAGCGGGCGGTCGACCTCGTGATCCTCGGGGACGGCTATCGGCGCGACGAGATGCACAAGCTCCGCAAGGACGCCGACCGCCTGCTCGGCGCGCTCTTCGACATGGAGCCGTTCAAGAGCCGCAAACGGGACTTCAACGTCAGGCTCGTCGAAACGGTCTCGGCCGACTCAGACATCGACGAGCCCCGCGAGGGCCGCTGGAAAGGAAACCTGCTCGGCTGCTCGTTCGACGCCTTCGACATCCCGCGATACGTGCTCTCCTTTTCAAACAAGGTCATGAGGGACGTCGCCGGCAACGTTCCGTACGACGCCGTGCTCATCCTCGCGAACGCGAAGCGGTACGGAGGCGGAGGCATCTACCAGCTCTACGCGATCAGCACCGTCGACAACGAGCACTCGGCCTTCGTGTTCACGCACGAGTTCGGACATTCGTTCGCGGGGCTCGGCGACGAGTACTACACGTCCGAGGTGGCCTACAACGACATGTACCCCCGCGGCGTCGAGCCGTGGGAGCCGAACATCACGGCGATGCTCGACTCGACCGCCGTGAAATGGGGGGACCTCATCGCGCCGGGCACCCCGGTGCCCACTCCCGACGATTCGCTTCACGCGGACGTCGTCGGCTGCTTCGAGGGGGCGGGATACTCGGCGAAGGGCCTCTACCGGCCGACGCGCGATTGCAGGATGTTCTCGAAGAAGGCGGACTCGTTCTGCCCCGTCTGCCGGCGGGCGATCGAGCGGGCGATCGATCACTACGTGAAATAGAAAAAAGGGAAGGGGCGGCATCGCGCCGCCCCTTCGGGACGCACGGGCACGAGCGCTCGGCGGCGGCTCACGGACCGACGTTCATGAGGCGCTCGCCCCGCAGGAAATCGTCCGTGTTGTAATCCTCGGTTATCTCGAGCGCGCGGAACTCCGCCTCGAGGATCGAATAGTGGCTACGCTCCATGCTCGCGAGGTACTCGAGCATCGAACGGCTGCTCTGGTCCCGCGTTTTTCCGGCGAGTCCCCCGTAGAACTCCTCCGACTTCTTTTCCGCCTCCATGGCCGCGGCGAAATACTCCTTGAGCGTCGCGTCGCGCTCGAGAACGTCCGACACGCTCGGCACGAGCGATTTCGGCGGCAGGCTGAGATCGACTCCCGGGAAACGCTTCCGGTAGGCCTCGGTGAGGATCTTCTCGTGGTTCTTCTCCTGATCGATGAGAAAGTCGACCTTCGTGCGCAGATCCGGATTTTTCGCCTTTTCCTTTATGCGATGGTAGAGCTTGATCGCCTCGATCTCGGACTTGATGGCGATCCCGAGGACCTCGAGGGTCGTGAGATCTCGTTCGCGGGTCATACGCGGGTCCTTTCATCCGTCGCGGCGCCGCGGTTCGGGGCGCGGCGGCGCCGGGTCCGGGGTTTGCCGCCGCGCCAATTTTCGCTTTACTTGGGCGGCGGCCGCACGTACCTTTTGACTGCATCGTTCGAGAATCATTACGAATAGTAGGGCAGCGGCGCCGCCTTGTCAAGGAAAGCCCGCGGAGAACCGGCGCGCCGACCGCATGCCCGTTCGCTCAAGGAGGATCGCGGTGGAAAACACGAAGAGGCTCGAAGCGCTCAGGATCGCGCTCGCGAACGAGGAGAAGGAGCGCGATTTCTATCTCGCCCACGCGAAGCGCACGAAGGATCCGCTCGGGAAGCAGATGTTCGAATCGATCGCGGCCGACGAAGAGGAGCACCGCAAGCGGCTCGTCGATCTCCACGCGAAGCTCGAGGAGCGGAAAAAATGGCCCGACGGCTTCTCCCTCGACGTTTCGACGCGCGTCACGGCGGCCCTCAACCGCCTCAGCAAGGAGGCGAGCGCCGCTCCCGAAAGCGACGACGACGATCTCGCGGCGGTCAAGACCGCGATCGAGTTCGAGACGAAGGGCGAGGCGTTCTACGCCCGCCTCGCGGACGAGGCCAAGGACAAGCCGGAGAAGCGCTTTTTCTCCCTCCTCGCCTCGATGGAGCGGGAGCACAGACTGTCGCTCGAGGACACCTTCGAGTATTTCACCGATCCGCAAAGCTGGATGGAGAGGAAGGGCGGGCGCCATCTCGACGGCGCGTGATCGCCGCCCGGGGCGGCGGCGCTAGAGGGTGATGCCGCCGTCCGCGACGACGGTCTGCCCCTGAATCCAGGACGCCTCGTCCGAGAGAAGAAAGACGGCGACGGCGGCGATCTCCTCGGGCCTCGCGAGCCGGTGCGTCGGCGTGCGATCCTTCCAGGCCTCGACGAGCGTTTCCTTGTCCGGGAAGTAGTCGAGCGCCGCGGTGTCGACGGGTCCTCCCGAGACCGCGTTCACCCTGACGCCGCGCGGCGCGAGCTCCTTCGCGAAGTAGCGGACGAGGGTTTCGAGCGCCGCCTTGCTCGCGCCGACCGCCGCGTACCCCGGAAGACACGAGAAACTCCCGATCGAAGACACGGCCACGGCCCGTCCGCCCGCTTCGGGGAAAAGCTTCGACGCCTCCTGCATGCCGAGCAGAAACGCCCGCGCGTTCGCGTTGAGGGCGAGGTCCCAGCCGAACCGGCCGATCCTCGCCGCCGGGCCGAGAACGCCCGAGACCGCGTTCGACACGAAGAGATCGAGTCCGCCGAAGGCCTCTCCGACCGCGGCGAAAAGGCCGCGGACCTCCTTCGGCTCCGAGACGTCGGCCTTGATCCGCACGGCCCTGCGGCCGAGACGCTCGACGGCGAGCGCGGTCTCGGCGGCCGCCTCTTCGTTCTTCACGTAGCTCAGGGCGACGTCGGCGCCGCGTTCGGCGAGACGCAGAACGATCGCTCGGCCGATGCCGCGCGATCCGCCGGTCACGAGGGCGCGTTTTCCCGTGAAGTCCGCCATATCCCGTCCGTCCGAGGCGGCCGCCCGGCTACCAGCCGGGCAAGGCATCCTCGCCCTGAAGGAATTTCAGGGCGTCGATCGCGGCCCTGCATCCGCTGCCGGCCGCGGATATCGCCTGCCGGTAGCGCGGATCCGCCACGTCGCCGGCCGCGAAAACGCCCGGCGCCGACGTGCTCGTTCCCTTCGTCACGATGTATCCGCGCCGGTCGAGCTCGAGCTTTCCCTTGAACAGGGAGGTCGCCGGATCGTGGCCGACCGCGACGAAGACGCCGTCGACGGGGAGTTCCTTCCGTTCGTTCGTCTTCACGTTCCGCAGAACGAGCGCCGTCACCTTGTTTTGAGCGGGATCGAGGATATCCTCGACGACGGAGTTCCATTCGTACGAGATCTTCGGATTGTCGAAGGCCCTCTTCTGCATCGCCTTCGAGGCGCGCAGCTCATCCCGGCGGTGAACGATGGTCACGGAGCCCGCGAACCTCGTGAGAAAGGTCGCCTCCTCGATTGCGGCGTCGCCGCCTCCGACGACGGCGATCCGTTTTCCCGTGAAGAAGAAGCCGTCGCAGGTGGCGCACGCCGACACGCCCTTGCCCCGGAGCTTCGTCTCGGATTCGAGCCCGAGCCAGCGGTAGGCGGAGCCCGTCGCGACGATGAGGGCGCGCGTTTCGACCGTCTTCGAGCCCATCGTGATTTTGAGCGGGCTGCTCTCGATGTCGATCGCCGTGACCTCGCGGGTCTCGAACTCCGCGCCGAACCGCTCGGCCTGCGCGCGGATCCGTTCCATGAGCTCCGGTCCCTGAATCCCCTCGGGGAATCCGGGGAAATTGTCGACGGTCGACGTGATGGTGAGCTGTCCGCCCGGCTCCGTCCCGGTGACGACGAGCGTCGAGAGCTCGGAGCGGCGGCAGTAGATCGCCGCGGTCAAACCCGCCGGGCCGGATCCGATGATCGTTACGTCGTACATGAGCCTTCCTCCTGTAAACGGGGCAGGGGTATCAGTATAGGGCCGCCGCGGACCCTCGACAAGGGAAAACGCCGGCGCCGGGCGCCCGCAGGTGCGGGTTGACCGTTCGCGGCCCTCGCAGCCGCCGACCGCCGCGCGGCCGCGGCCGGCCCGAAGTATTGCCGCGGCGCTCCCGTACGTGGTATCGTTTCTCCCGCAGGGGAGGCTTTCCATGCCCGCGAATCTGCCGCCGCAATACTTCAAGGCCGAGGAGGAGTACAAGAGCGCGAAAACCCTTCCCGAGAAGATCGCGGCGCTCGAGGCCATGATGGCCGTCATGCCTCACCACAAGGGCACGGACAAGCTCCGCGCCCAGCACACGCGGCATCTCTCGCAGCTTCGCGAGCAGCTCGAATCGGGAGGGAAGGGGAAGCGGCCGTCGATCTATCACATCGAGAAGCAGGGCGCCGCGCAGACGATCCTCGTCGGACCGCCGAACGCCGGCAAATCGTCGATCCTCGCCTCGCTCACCCATGCCGCGCCCCACATCGCCGATTACCCGTACACCACCGCGCAACCCGAGATCGGCATGATGCCGTACCGCGACATACAGATTCAGATAATCGATCTTCCGCCGACGGAGGGGGACGTGCGGAAGCTCCCGTTCTACAACCTCCTGCGCACCGCCGACGCCCTCGTATTCGTCGTCGACGCCTCGGGCGAGCCGGACGCCGAGGTCCTTCTCCTCGTCGAGGAGCTCGCCGACGGAAAGGTTTTCACGCCTCTTTTCGGGAGCGGGGACCTGCCGGTCGGCGGCGTGCGCGCGCGGGCGCTCGTCGCGCTCAACAAGGCCGACTCGGCGGACGCGCCGGCCGCCGCCGGCAAGGTGCGCGAGGCCGTAACGGACCGGATCCGCGTCGTAGCCGTCTCCGCCCGCGACGGGACGGGGATCGAGGCTCTCAAGGACGAGATCTACGGCGTCGTCGAGATCGTGAGGGTCTACACGAAGGTGCCCGGAAAGAAGGCCGATCTCGGAACGCCGTTCGTTCTCGCGCGCGGCAGCACGGTGATGGATCTCGCGCGGGAGATCCACCGCGATTTCGCCGAGGGGTTCCGGTTCGCGCGCATCTGGGGGTCGGGACGCTTCGACGGGCAGAGCGTGGAGCGCGATCACGTGCTCGAGGACGGGGACATCATCGAGCTTCACCTCTGACGGCGCATCGCGCGCAGCAGGGCGAGGTTCCGGCGGTCGTTGCGGCCGCGCTCGTCCTTCGGCGTCTCGAGGATCATGGGACGGTCGAGGAACCGGCCGTCGTTCACGAGGAGCGAAAACGCCCGCTCTCCGATCCTTCCCCGGCCGATGTGGGCATGCCGGTCCGCGCCGCTCCCGAGCTCCCTCGCGGAATCGTTCAGATGAAAAACCTCGATCCGTTCGAGGCCGATCGCGCGGTCGAAGAGCGCGAACGTTCGATCATAGGCGCGCCTCGTGCGCAGGTCGTAGCCGGCCGCGAAGACGTGGCAGGTGTCGAAGCACACGCCGAGCCGATCGCCGCGGCGGCAGAGATCGAGAAGCCGGGCGAGCTCCTCGAAGCTTCCTCCGAGGGTGTCTCCCTGCCCGGCCGTCGTTTCGAGCAGGAGCCGCGTTCCCGCGTCCTTCGCGCCGGCGAGCGCCGCGTCGATCGCGCGAGCCGCGCGCCGAAGCGTGCGTGTACCGTCGTCGCCGCGGCCGCTTCCCGGGTGGAGAACGAGTCGGCCGACGCCGAGCGCGCCGGCTCGCCGGAGCTCGTCGCCGAGCCCCGCGATCGAGCGCTCGAGAAGCCGCGGATCGGGAGAGGCGATATTGAGGAGATAGCTCGCGTGCCCCACGACGAATCCCGGGGCGAAGAGGGAGGAGAGGGCGCGGAAACGCTCGATCTCGCCGGCGGCGAACGGACGCGCACGCCACTGGCTCGGGCTTTTCACGAAGATCTGCACGGCGTTGCACCCGAGCGCCCGGCCGCGCTCGAGAGCGAGGTGCGCGCCTCCCGCGATCGACATGTGGGCGCCGAGATTCACGTGCGTTCCGCCTTCGAAAGCCTCGAGGGCCGGGTGTGGGATGGGCGGGCGGGCTTATCCTTCTGAGCGCTTGCATTCGCTCCCCGGCGGGTAGTACTATCACATCGAACGATGGGAGGCCACGGAGAAATGAACGGCAGCGCGAACGACGAGTTCGTCGAGCTCGAGAAGGTTCAGGGGGATTTCGAGGCGCAGGTTCTGAGAAGCCTCCTCGAATCCGAGGGGATCGACGTGATCGTGAAGGCCGGCCTCGTCCATACGGTTCATCCGCTGACCGTCGACGGCCTCGGCGAGGTTCGCGTGTGCGTGCGCGACGGGGACGTCCCCCGCGCGCGGGAGATTCTCGACGCGTTTCGGGAGCGCCGGTAGCGATGGCGCGGGATGCCCTCCCGGCGTCGAGCGGCGAGGATCCCGAGTTCCTGTCACGCCAGCTCATCACGTATATCGGCAACAAGCGAGCCCTGCTGGGTCAGATCGCCGCGGCGTCCGAGCGCGTCAAGCGCCGACTCGGGAAGAGCAAGCTGCGCGTATTCGACGCGTTCAGCGGCTCCGGGATCGTCTCGCGGTTCTTCAAAGCGTACTCATCGTATATCGCGAGCAACGACATAGAGGATTACGCCGCGACGGTCTCCCGTTGCTTTCTCCGCAACAGGAGCGCGGTCGACATGCCGGCGCTGCGCCGGCTCGTTGACGATCTGAACGAGCGGGTTTCGACGGTCCCCTTTCAGCCGGGATTCATCGAGGAGCTCTACGCCCCGCGCGACGACGACGCGATCACGAAGGACGACAGGGTCTTCTACACCCGCGCGAACGCGCGGCGTCTCGACAACTACCGTCGGCTCATCGAATCCGCACCGGACGGCGAGAGGGACCTGCTCCTCGGCCCGCTCCTTAGCGAGGCGTCGGTACACGCCAACACGGCGGGCGTATTCAAGGGCTTTTACAAGAACAGACATACGGGGATCGGCCGGTTCGGCGGAAGCGGCGCCGACGCGCTCGGCCGCATAACGGGCGAGATACGGCTCGAGCCGCCCGTTCTCAGCAGGTTCGAGTGCGATCACGAGGTGTTCCAAACCGACGCGGCGGCCGCCGCGCGAGGACTCCAAGATCTCGACCTCGCGTACCTCGATCCGCCGTACAACCAACATCCGTACGGGTCCAACTATTTCATGCTCAATCTGCTCGTGTGGTACGAGCGTCCGGAGCGCGTGAGCCGCGTTTCCGGAATTCCCGCGCACTGGCGGCGCTCCGGATACAACGTCCGGGCGAGGTCGCTCCCGCTTCTGCGGGAGCTCGTCGCCGCGATCGACGCTCCGTTTCTTCTCGTCTCGTTCAACGACGAGGGGTTCATCGCCCCGTCCGCGATGCGCTCGATGCTGGAGGAGGCGGGGAGGGTGGAGACCTTCGAGACGAGGTACAACGCCTTTCGCGGGAGCAGGAGCTTCGCGAACCGGCCGCTCCACGTGACCGAACGGCTGTTCCTCGTCGAGCGGAGATAGCGGTCGTTCGGCCGGCAGGCGAAGCGGCGCCGAGCCTCGCGGCGGGCGCGAGAAACGAGGGGCGGCGCGCCCCCGCGCGGACGTTCTTCGGGCCTTGCCAATTCGCGGGGACTTCGCTATTATCCCCCCTGCGTGGGGGCTTAACTCAGCGGTAGAGTGCTATCCTCACACGATAGAAGTCGCAGGTTCAAATCCTGCAGTCCCCACCATGAGTTTTCCGCGCGGCGCTTTGTGCCGGCGGACGTCTCCGCCGTCCCACCCGGCGGCTCCCGAACAGGCCCGTTATGCGACATCGTACCCCCCCACCCGGTGCGAAGGAGTGTGCCATGATGCACGGCTCGATGTTCGCCCGTCGCCGCCGCGGCGCCGCCGCGGCCGCACTCGCGGCGCTCGCGGTTCTGTGTGCTCTCGTCCCGGCGTCCGGCGCCCGCGCGGCGGACGCGCGCCCCCTCATGCGTTTTCCCGACATCTCCGGCAACATGATCGCGTTCGTGTACGGGGAGGATATATGGTCGGTGAGCGCGGACGGCGGCGTGGCGACGCGGCTCACGATCCACGACGGGCAGGAGCGCTACCCGCGGTGGAGCCCGGACGGCTCGATGATCGCCTTCACCGGCGAGTACGACGGGAACGCCGACGTGTACGTGATGAACGCGCGCGGCGGCGCCATCACGAGGCTCACGTACCATCCGGACAACGACCGGGTCGTCGGATGGCATCCGACGAAGAACAAGATCATGTTCATCTCGGGCCGGAAACACTTCAGATTCACGAAGCTCTATCTCGTCTCTCCGGACGGCACGGGGCTCGAGGAGACGATCCTGCACAACGTCGCCCACGCGAGCTTCTCTCCCGACGGATCGAAGATCGCCTACAACGAGGACGAGCGCGAGTTCCGCACGTGGAAGCGCTACCGGGGCGGCCTCGCTCAGGAGGTCCTCCTGTACGATTTCTCGACGGACGAAAAGCGCAACCTCACGAACTTCGACGGCACCGACCGCTTGCCGATGTGGATCGGAGACGCCGTCTATTTTTCCTCCGACCGCGACGGCGTTCTCAACATCTATTCGGTCGACCCGCGGTCGGGCGCGATCGAGCAGCTCACGCGCCATACCGAGTACGACGTCCGCCGCCCGAGCGAAGGGGACGGACGCATCGTCTACGAGCTCGGCGGAACGCTGTGGGTGCTCGACGTCGCGACGAAACGGACGCGGCAGGTGCCCGTCGAGATCGGGGCGGACGCCCCGGAGATTCGGCCGACGCTCGTCGACGTCGCCGGGTTCATACAGGACGTCGACATATCGCCGAGCGGCAAGCGCGCCGTCGTGGTCGCGCGGGGAGAGGTCTTCACCGTTCCGAAGGAGCACGGTCCCATACGCAACCTGACGCGCGACAGCGGCTCCCGGGACAAGGACGCCGTCTGGTCGCCGGACGGAACATCGATCGCCTATCTTTCGGACCGCAGCGGCGAGTACGAGATATACGTCGCCGACGCCGGGGGCGCGGGCACGCCGATGCGGCTCACGACGAGCAGGGACGGGTACCGCCATACGCTCCGCTGGTCGCCCGACGGCTCGAAGATCGCCTTCACCGACCAGACGCTCACCCTGTATTTCGTGGACGTCGCGACGAAGAAGATCACGAAGGTCGACAAGGCCGAGTACGAGCACATGGACGTCTCCCTCGACGCCAAGGACATCTACGATTTCGCCTGGTCCCCCGACGGCAGGCATCTCGCGTACTCGAAGATGAGCGCGGACCTCGTCTCGCAGGTCTACGTCTATTCCCTCGGCACGAAGGAGCCGCGCTGCGTCTCGAACGGTCTCTTCAACGATTTTCATCCCGCGTTCTCGCGCGACGGGAAACGCCTCTTCTTCGTTTCGAACAGGCGCTTCGATCCCGTCTTCTGCGATTTCGAGTGGGAGATGGTCTACAAGAAATCCTCGGGGATCTACTGTCTGGCCCTTCAAGCCGACGCCGGGCCTCTCTTCCCGCCGCGGAGCGACGAGGAAACCGCCGGGAAGCCGGCCGCCCAAGAGGAGGGAAAGGCGAAGTCGAAAGCGCGCGCCGATAAGGACGACGGCCTCGTCCGCATCGACTTCGACGGCATCGCCGAGCGCATCGAACGCCTCCCGCTCCCCCCGGGCAACTACCGCTTCCTCGCCGCCGGCGAGAAGGCGCTCTTTTATCTCAACCGCGCCGACGGCGATTTCAACCGCTTCGAGTTCCGCCTTCCGGGATCGATGAGCCTCTACGCGTTCGACTTCGAGGAGCGCGAGGAGAAAAAGGTCATCGACGAGATCAACTCGTACGCCCTCTCGGCCGACGGATCGAGCATCGCGTACCGGCAGGGACCGGTCGTCGGCATCGTCTCCTCCGACGCGCGCGAGACGCCGGGCAGCCCGCTCGATCTCGGCGACCTCTCGATGTGGCTCGACCCGCGCGCCGAGTGGACGCAGATCTTCAACGAGGCCTGGCGCATGGAGCGAGATTTCTACTACGAGCCCGGAATGCACGGCCTCGACTGGAACGCGATGAGGGAGAAGTACGGACGCCTCATGCCGTACGCTTCCTGCCGCCAGGACGTCGAGTTTCTCGTCGGCGAGCTCATCGGCGAGCTCAACACGTCGCACACGTACGTCTACGGAGGAGACCGACGCCGCGCGGCGGAGCCGGTCGGGGTCGGCATGCTCGGCGCCGATTACGAGGTCGACGCGGCCTCGAACCGGTACCGCGTCGCGAGGATACTGCGCGTTTCCGACTGGACGCGCGAGGTCCTGCCGCCGCTCGTGCGTCCGGGGCTCCGGGTCGCGGAAGGGAACTATGTCCTTCGCGTGAACGGACGGGAGATCACGGCGGACAAAGAAATCTACGCGTGCTTTCAGGGTCTCGCGGGGAAACAGACGTCGCTTCTCGTGAACGACAAGCCGTCCGAGACGGGGGCGTGGGAGATCGTCGTCGAGCCGCTCGGGAGCGAGAACACCCTGCGTTACCTCGATTGGTGCGAGAGCAACAGGGCGATCGTGGAGAAGGAGTCGAACGGAACGATCGGCTACATCCACCTGCCCGACACCTACACGGGCTCGGCGCGCGAGTTTCCGAAGTACTTCCTGAGCCAAACGCGCAAGCGGGGGATCGTCGTCGACGGACGCTTCAACGGCGGAGGCCTCGATCCGTCGATCTTCCTCCAGCGTCTCACGCGGCCGATCACGGGATATTGGACCCGCCGCCATTCGCACGACCAGACGAGTCCGTTCTTCGCCGTCACGGCGCACCTCGCCTGCCTCACGAACCGGCAGGCAGGCTCCGGCGGCGACGAGCTGCCGTTCGAGTTCCAGCTTCTCGGGCTCGGTCCCGTCATCGGAACGCGCTCGTGGGGCGGTCTCGTCGGCGTATCGATGTTCATCGATCTCGTCGACGGCGGCGGGCTCACCGCGCCCGATTACCGGATCTACGATCCGAACGGAAAATGGGTCGTAGAGAACACGGGCGTCACGCCGGACGTCGAGGTCGAGCTTCATCCGGCCGAGATGGCCCGCGGCTACGACGCCCAGCTCATGAAGGGGATAGAGGTCCTCGCGAAAAAGATCGCGGAGGGGCCTCGGCCGTGGCCGAAACACGAAGCTATCCCCCGCGACAATATGAAGTAGAGTCTCCGCGTGCCGGGACGAGGAGCCCCGGGGCTCCCATGCTTCGATCGCGAGGCCGGGCGGGATATCGGAAATCCCGTCCGGCTTTTTTTGGGGGGCGCCCGCGAGGACAGGATTCGGGGATGCTTCTGCGTGCGCTCGCCGTTTCGAGCGTGTAAACATTTGTTTACAATTGTTCCGCCTTGCGGTATAATCGATCGGTAATCCAAGCAATATTCCTAGGGGTTTGACAAGTTCCGCCGTCTCTGTGGCTTTGCCGTCCAGCGCGCAAGCGGAGGCGATCCCGGGTGCCATTGTTTCGTATCGCATTGAGAAATATGCGTTTTCCCATCGAAATTCCTTCCGATGATCCGCTCAAGCAGGGGGTGGCTGTTATGAAACGGGTCGTTCTCTTGTTTCTCGCCTCGATCCTTTTCCTCGCGTTCGCGGCCGATATCGGCCTCGCGACGAAGATTGTGTACCGGAGCCCGCGCGAGCTCGCCGACGAGTCCTCGCACATCGTGCGGGGAAGGGTCGAGCGCGTGCGGTCGTTCTGGAATCGCGAGCAAACCAAGATATTCACCGAAGCCGTCATCGCGGTGGACGAGACGTACAAGGGCGCCGCTCTCGGCGAAGCGCGCGTCCTTCAGCTCGGCGGAATCGTCGGCCACGTGAACATGCGCGTCGAAGGCGCGCTCTCGTGGAGGCTCGATGAGGAGGTGCTGCTCTTCCTCGAGCCCGGCATGCAGGGCACGTTCAACGTCGCGGGGTTCTCGCAGGGGAAGTACGAGATCGAGCGCGATCCGAGGACGAACCGGGCGTTCGTGCGTTCACCGGGGCTTCCCGATACGGAGCTCGTGGGGAAGCCGAACGGGGCGGCGCCGCGGCGCATCGGTCTCGGAGATTTCATCGATGAAGTCGTCGGACAAAGGTAGAAAGGAGGGATCGCCATGAAGACGATAGCATTCGCAACGATGGTCGTTCTGGGGATCCTCCTTTTCGGATCCCTCGGTCTTTCAGGCGCCGGCCGGGACCCGCTCCGCATGCCGAACGATTCGGACGGAGACGGCGTGCCCGATCCGCTCGACCTCTGTCCGCAGGAGAACGCCTCGTTCTTCGACCGCGACGGAGACGGGTGCATCGACGACCCGGTCAGCGCGCGCCATACGGAATACTGGGCGCCGGATCAGATGCCGTTTACGTACTATATCCACGAGGGTGGCGCGCCCGGCGTCGGGGACGGCAGCGATTTCGCCGCGATCCAGAACGGGATGAGCGCGTGGGCCGCCATCCCGGGCGTCGATTTCTCGGTGAGCTACGGCGGAACGACGTCGCAGGCCGTGGCGGCGGCGCTCGACCAGGTGAACCTCGTCACCTTCAGCGACAATCAGTACCAGTTCGGGGCGGCGGTGCTCGCCGTGGGCATCTCGACCTCCTTTACGGTCGACTCCGTGTACAACGGGACGCAGTATCGTCCCGGACAGATCGTCGACGCCGATATGATATTCAATCCGCTCAAGAAATGGCGGACGCCGACCGCAGGGACGCAGGGCACGGACATCCGGAGTGTGGCGACCCATGAGGCGGCGCATCTTTTCGGCATCGCCCACTCGCCGGTGCGGACCTCGACGATGTTCTACGTGCTCCCGCCGGGAACGGAGGCGGCGAGCCTCGAGACGGAAGACGAGCTCGTATTTTTCAAGGCGTATCCCGAGGCCGGCGCCCTCGCCGCCGCGAGCCGTCTCGACGGATCCGTTCTCGACGGATCCACGAACGCTCCCGTGCCGGGAGCGATCGTGTGCGCGATCGACGCCGCGTCGGGGGATACCGTCGCGGCGGACTACACGATGCCGGACGGCAGCTTCTGCTTCGTCGGGCTCCCGGACGGACAGTACTACGTCGCGATCCACGCCCTCGACGGGAGCTCGACCATCGGATACCTCAAGCCTGCCTACATCAATAGCCTCGTCGACACGACGGCCGTGACGGCTTTCGTCGCCGAATACTGGGATCTCGCCGAGTCGAATACGGACGACGCCGCGGCGAAGGACGTCGTTACGATCGGCCCCGCCGCGCCGCCGGGAGCCCTTGCGATCGTCACCAACATCGACAGCACGCCCCCGGAAGTCGTCTCGATCACTCCGGCGGCGAGCATGGACTCGGTCAGCATCGACGCCGCCGTCGTCATCACGTTCTCGGAGCCGATCGATTACACGACCATCAGCGGCAACTTCAGGATCCTCGATGCCGCGGCCGGAACGTTCATCTCGGGTTCCGCGACCGTTCTCCGGGACGATTCGGTCATCGCGTTCACTCCCTACGGTCTCTTCCAGTTCGAAACGGCGTACGAGCTGTCGCTCGAAACGGGGCTCACCGACAAGAACGGCGTCGCGCTCGCGACGGAGTTCCAATCGAATTTCGTCACGGAGCCCCTGCCGCCGCTCGCCGTCATGAACCTATCGCCGAGCAAGGGGGTCGGCGGGTCGATCGTCATCGTGAACGGAGCGGGATTCTCGTGGACGGCGTCGGCGAACACGGTGCGCTTCGGATCGATGGAGGCGCCCGTGCTCGACGCCTTCCCAAACCGGCTCATCGTGATGGTTCCGGCCGGCGCCTCGACCGGTCTCGTGACGGTAGAGACGGGGGGCGAAACGAGCAACGGGCTCACCTTCACCGTGCTCTCTGCTTTCGAAATCGCCCGAGGCTACGAGACCGGCGTGACCGAGCTCGGCGCCCTTCCGCGGGCGATCACGGTCCTGCCGGACGGCGGCTGGGCGTACGTCGCGACGGATATCGGTGCCGCGGCCGTCATCGTCGATCCCGGCCGCTCCGGATATCTCACCGTGACGTCGATACCGATGACGGGGGGTTTCGTCGCAGTCGAGGCGACGCCCGACGGCAAGCGCGTGTACGCCGCGAACGCGGTCATGGGAAGGCTCTGCACGATCGACACCGATCCGTCGCACGGACTCCTCTTCAACACGATCATCGCGGAACATTCGGTCGGGTGCAGCCCGATCGGAATCGCCGTCGATCCGAACGGCGGCAGGGCGTACGTCGCGACGGACGTCGGCGGCGTGCAGGTATGGGACATTCGATCCGGGAGCCTCACGTACGAGCGGCACATCGGCGAGCTCGCGCCGGGAGAATCCGGTCTTCGGGGCGCCCTCGCCGTCGATCCCGCGGGAAGCCGCCTGCTCGCGCCGACGGACCGCGGCACGCTGCTCGTGTTCGATCTCGGCGGGGATTCGCTCCTCGCGGAGATCCCCGTTCTCGGCGATCCGCAGGACGTCGTCGTCGATCCGGCCGGACAGCGCGCCTACGTGAGCGACGGGACGGGCAACGTCACCGTCGTATCCATCACGGGTCTTTTCAGGGTGCAGGATATCAATACGGGCGGATCGCTTCGCGGGATGACGCTCACGCCGGGAGGCGGCTACCTCTACGCGACGAACCGGCAGCTCGATCTCATCGACGTGATCGATCTCAAGGAAGAGAGCCCGACCTTCCGGAGCGTCGCCGCGACGATCGCGATCGGCTCGAATCCGGTCGACGTCGCCCGATCGCCCGACGGGTTCTACGCGTTCTCCGTCGTGCAGGGCACTCGGCAGCTCATCGTCACGACGATCGGGCTCGGTCCGACGCTCGCGAGCCTTTCGAGGCGCGCGGGACCGCCGGGCGCGAAACTCGTGCTCGCGGGAACCGGTTTCGGCGTGAATATCGAAGAGCTCTTCGTCGAGTTCCCGAACGCGCTCGATCCGGCGCATCCGATTCGAGTCATCCCGGAGTACAGCTCCGGCACGGCGATAGCGGCGGCGGTTCCCCGGGGAGCGGGGAGCGGGCCCGTGAAGGTCGTGCGAGTCCCGTGGAACGCCGTCCCGGGGAGCGAAGCGCACGCAACCGCGCAAGAGGAGGGCGAGCAGTTCTCCAACGCTCTCTATTTCCAGGTTCTCGACGGTTCATCCGGGACGGGAACGATGCGCCACGCCACGGGCATCGGAATGCCGCCGCTCTTCGAGCTCACGAACGAGCTCGCCTTTTCCCCGACGGGGGATTTCGTTCTCGTCGGCGGTTACGACGGGAAAGCCGCGATCCTCGACACCGATCCCGAAAGCGCCACCTTCAATCAGTTCCTGAGAACGATGGACGTATCGTCGGAGCTGCTCGAAGACATGACGCTGACGCCGGACGGAGAACGCGCCTATTTCGCCGTCCGCGGCCTCGATAGCATCCCGTGTTTCAACATGAACCGTCATTCGCCGGGATTCGGCGACTTCATGGGCGCAATATGGGTGCCGACGATTTATATCAACAACCGCATCGCCGTGAGCCCGAGCGGCGAGCTGCTTCTCGTCACGGCGGGCGATTCGCTCTGCGCAGTCGACATCGTGCCGGGGTCCACGAGGGAGAACGAGATCATCGGCGTCGCGATGAACCATGCGATGCCGGACGCGCTCGGATTCCATCCCGGCGGTAGGCACGCCTATTTCGCGACCGCCGCGAACGTTCTCGGTGTCCTCGATATCGATCCGCTGAGCCCGCGGTACCTCGAAGTCATCGGCTCGGTGACGATGCCGGATACGCTGACGATTCGGCGGTTCGTGGGGTCGTTTTCATTCACCCCCGACGGCGCCCGATGCCTCGTCGTCACCGTCGCGCCGGAGCTGGCGCAGGAGGCCTGGTGTCTCTTCGTGCTCGATACGTCGGATCCCGGCGCGCCGGTGATCGAGCAGCGGATCGATTTTCCGTGCCAAAACAACATTCGGGCCATGGGAGCGGTCGACGTATCTCCCCAGGGAGACCGCGCCATCGCGGGGCTGGGTTTCTGCGCGTACTATACGGTGGATCTCCTTTCGGAGCCGATGTCCATCATCGATACGCACTTTGACTGGAGCAACATCTCCACGATGAACATGGATTTCACGCCGGACGGCTCTCGCCTCTACGCCACCGCGCCCTACGCGACCGAAGACAGCATTTTCGTGTACGACTTCAGCAACGCCGCCGACATCGTGGCGGTTTCCGGCGACATGCAGAGCGGCGTCATCGGACAACCGCTTCCGGCGCCGCTCAGGGTGTTCGTGAGCGAGCCCGGTCTCGTGCCCGTTCCGGTGCCCGGAGTGCTCGTGAACTACCGAGTCATAGACGGCGGAGGCCATTTCACGCAGAGCGGCCTCGTGACGCAGACCGTCGCGACGGACCAAGCGGGATTCGCCGAGCTCGATTGGACTCTCGGGGACGAGATCGGCGAGCAAACGCAGATCGTCGAGGTGAGGGCGATCGGGCTCATGGGCTCCCCGCTCTATTTCGTGGCTCATTCGTATCCCGATCCCGAATCCCTGCCGCTCACGCTCTCGCAAACGGCGCCGCTCGACGGGAGCGGCACGGTGAGCGTCACGAGCGCCGTTCAGGCGGTCTTCAGCAAGGCGGTGCAGCAGGCGTCGATCTCGTCGTCGACCTTTTCCCTCCGTCGGACGGGAGCGGCGGAGGGCGTTCCCGCGAACACGGGCTTCGCCGACGGCGACCGACGGGTGGCACTCATTCCGCTCGCCGCGCTCGAATACGGCACGACCTACGTTCTCGAGGCCACGGGCGGCGTCCTCGGCGTGCTCGGCGATTCCCTCCAGAATCCCGATTCGAGCCGTTTCACGACCGCCCCGAAACCGCCGCTCGTCCTCGCCTCGGTGACGCCGCCGGCGGCGTCCGTCGGCGCGTGCCTCATCCTCTCGGGGCAGGGCTTCGATCCGTCGCCGGCGAACAACACCGTGCTCTTCAACGGGGCCGCCGTCCCGCCGACGTCGGCCGGGGTCGATTATCTGAGCCTCAAGGTGCCTCTCGCCGCGATTACGGGGCCGATCCGCGTCGTGTCGGGGGGCGATACGACGAACGCCGCGCCCTTTGTCGTGCTCGTGCCGAGCATGTCGCCCGTCGACGAGGTCGTCGCGACCGTCGGCACCGGCAACTCGACGAACAGCGTCGCCGTGACGCCTGACGGCGCGATCGCGTACTCCGTGAGCCCGGACGGCGACATCGTCATCCCGATCGACATCGGCGGCCTCGCGACCTATCCGAGCATCTCGGTCGGGGACAATCCCGTCGCGATCGCGATCCATCCCGAAGGCACGTACGCGTACGTCGTCAATTTCGGCTCGGGCAGCGTTTCCATCATCGTCGTCGATCCCGATTCGGCGGCCTTCAACACCGTTGTTCAGACGATCCTCGTCGGCACGAATCCGCTCGACGTCGCGGTGAACCCGGACGGCGACCGCGTCTACGTCGCGAACGCCGGCTCTTCGAGCCTGAGCGTGATCGACGGCGACAATTCGAGCGCGACGCATCACCAGGTGCTCGCGACGATCTCCACCGGCTCCTCGGCTAAGAGCGTGGCGGTGACGCCGGACGGCGCCGTCGTGTACGTCGGCACGGGCGCCGGCTACTCGATCGTCGACGCCGAAACGAACGCCGTCGTCGGCGCCGTCTCGACCGGCTCCTCGACGAAGAGCGTCGCGGTGACGCCTGACGGCGCGCTCCTCATCATCCTCACGGCGGGAGGCGATATCCTCGTCGTCGACGTGCAGGAGGGAAGTCCGACGGAAAACCAGGTCCTCGCGACGATCTCCGCGGGCACGACGACGAAGAGCGTGGCGGTTAGTCCGGACGGTGCGCTCCTCTACATCATCCTCGAAGACAGCGACGAGGTGATCGTCTACGCGCTCACGATCGTCGCGGGCGCCTCCGTCTTCGAGCCGGGCGTCATTATCCCGCCGACTCGCGTTGAGGTGTCGCCGATCGATACGATACCGGCCGGAAGCGATCCGGCGTATATCGCCTTTGATCCGTCCGGCTCGGGGCTTGCGATCATTTGTAGCGCGGGAGACAGGACGGTCATCATTCTCAACGCCTCGAGCGTGCCGATCGGGCCGCTCTCGGCGGCGGTCACGGTCACGCCGCATACCCTCAATCTCCGGTCGAACGGCCGGTGGGTGAGCGGGCGCATCGAGCTGCCCGCGGCCTTCTTCCCCGAGGAGATCGCGCTCGCGAGCGTTCTGCTCCAGAACGCGATCCCCGCTGATCCGGAACGCTGGACGATTGAGGATTGCGACGCGGACGGCATCCGCGAGCTCGTCTGCAAGTTCGACCGCGCCTTGTTCCAGGCGATGCTGCCGCAGGGTGAATACGTGCCGGTGACGATCACGGGGAACGTGAGAAACCGCACCTTCGAGGGACTCGATACGATCCGCACGATCCGCCCGACGGTGAAGCATCCGACGGGCTGCGTAGTCACCATGGGCGAGATCACGACGATCCTCTGGACCTCGCCCGCGGGAATCCGCGTCGACGCGGTCAACGTGCACTGGTCCCCCGATGACGGCGAAACGTGGTTCCCCGTCGCCGAGGCCGTGCCGGACGAGGGCGGCGTTCCCTGGCGCGCGCCGGAAACAGAGCACGCGAACTGCCGGGTGCTCGTCACGCTCCTCCGTGACGGCGAGATCCTCGGGATGGGCATCAGCCCCGATCCCTTCACGGTAAGCGTGCCGGTCGCCGTGACCGTCGCGGGTTTTTCGGCCGTTATGCGCGGAGAGGAAGCCGCGATCCGATGGAGCACGCAGACGGAATCCGGCGTCGACGGATTCAACGTGCTGCGCGCCGATCGCGAGGACGGTCTCTTCGAGAGGATCGGCGGGGAAACGGTTCCGGCCCGCGGCGGCGCGGACGGCGGAGAGTACGAGGTTCGGGACACTGAGGTCTCGCTCAACCGGACCTACTACTACGAGCTCGAGCGCGTGTCCCGCGACGGAAGCCGGGTCATCGCGGGTCCATTCCGTCTCGACGTGCGCGCGCCGTTCGATCTCGCGCAGAACGTGCCGAACCCGTTCAATCCGACGACGCTCATCAAGTTCACGATCGCGGAGGATTGCCGCGTGACCCTCGTCGTCTACGACGCGAGCGGACGCAGGGTTCGCTCTCTCGTCGCGCGGGATCTCCCCGCCGCGTTTTATCGCATCGAGTGGGACGGCCGCAACGACGAAGGGCGTCGCCTGTCGAGCGGCGTGTATTTCTACCGTCTGAACGCGGGACGGTTCACGAAGACGCGAAAGCTCGTGCTTCTCAGGTGATCGCGGTCTCTTCCGAGTGGAGCGGGTTCTCGAAAGCCCGGTCGTCGAATCCGGCGGGGATTCGGCGGCCGGGCTTCTCTCATTCCGCCGGCCGGAGGCGCCGGAGAGCCTCCGCGGCGCCGGCCTTGTCCGTCTCCGAGCCGACGGTGCCGAGCCTGTTCCAGCACGCGGCCGCGTCCTCGCTCCGCCCCGCGCGGGTATGCCATTCGGCGAGGAGTCTCAGGAGCTCGGGGTTGTCCGGAATGATTTCGATCGCCTGCCGCCAGTACGAGCCGGCTTCCGATTCCCGGCCGAGCGCGGCGGCGGCGAGCCCGCGGTTCTTGAATAGATAACCGCGCAGCGGTCCCTCGGCGGGGTCCGTTCGCTCCCGGGCGAGTCCCTCGTCGAGAATTCGGACCGCCTCCTCGGCCTTGCCGCGCCGGACGAGCAGGAGGCCGAGGTTGTTGTACGGCGCGGCGAGCGACGGGTCGGCGTCGACGGCGCGGCGGAAATACGTTTCGGCTCCGTCGAGATCCTCGAGCCGCCAGCGCACGTCGCCGAGGTTGTAGAGCGCGGCGGCGTAGCGGGGCGCGAGCGAGACCGCGCGCCGGAGCAGGGAATCCGCTTCGGCCAACGCGCCTTTGCGGATGTAGAGCATGGCGAGGTTGTTCAGGGGGATTTCCCAACTTCCGTCGGCGATGAGGGCCTTCTGATACTCGATCTCCGCCTCAGGCATCCGTCCCGCGTCCTCGTGCGCGTGGGCGATGGAATCGTGGCGCGCGGCGGCGGGACGGTCGCCGCGGGGGGGTGCGCCGCGGTTCATGACGAGGGCGATCGCCACGGCGGCGACGGCGGCCGCCGGGATCGCGATTTTGAGGAGCAAGATCGAGCGCGCGCGCGGCGCCGCCGCCGACGGCGGCCGGAGAGCGGAGCTGAGAGCGTCGCGGAACGAGCCCGCGTCCGCGAAACGCGCGGCCGGATCCTTTTCGAGGGCGCGATCGAGCGCATCGGCGATCGATCCGGGGAGGCCGGGAACGAGCTCGAGGATCGAGCGCAGCGGATCGTTCGTGATGGCGTACATCGTGGCGAGGGGATGCTCGCCGGGGAACGCCGGCTCCCCCGAGAGCAGCTCGTACAGCACCGCCCCGAGGGAAAAGAGGTCGCTCCGGGCATCGACCGGCGTTCCCCGGACCTGCTCGGGAGACATGTAGCGCGCGGTTCCGAGCGTGGCGCCGTCGGCGGTGAGGGACGTCTCGAAGCTCAGGCGGGCGATGCCGAAATCCATGAGCTTCGCCGCGCCGTCCCGCGTGACGATGATATTCTCCGGCTTCAGATCGCGATGCACGATGCCCTCGGCGTGAAGGCGCGAGAGCGCGTCGAGGACGCCGGCGATCCAGTCAGCGGCCGTTTCCCACGGCACCGGGCCGCGATGGATCACGGCGCGAAGCGTCTCGCCGTCGACGAGTTCCATGGCGTACCAGGGCGCGCCGCCGTCCTCGCCCGCCGCGTAGACGGTGACGATGTTCGGGTGATTGATGCGGGAGCAGGCCTTCGCCTCGCGCACGAATCTCTCGCGGGCTTGGACGCCGAGAGACTCGGGGCGGATGACCTTGAGCGCGATTTCGCGATCGAGGGCGGCGTCGCGGGCCCGGTACACGATCCCCATGCCGCCCTCGCCGAGCGTGCCGATGATGTCGTAGCCTGCGATTCTCGCCGGGTCGGTCATGGGCAGTCGCGATCTCTCGCCGGCGCCGCCGTCAGCGCCGTTCGAGGAGCCGGTTGTATTCCTGGAGCGCCTCGACGGTCCGTCCCGTTTCGGCGTAGAGACGCGCGAGGATCGTGCGCAGCGCGGCGTTATCCGGGTCCGCCTCGATCGCGAGGCGCATCTCCGCCACGGCGTCGTCGAGCAGCCGGTAGCTGAACAGCGCGCTTGCGCGAACGATACGGCGCGCCGATTCGCTCGGAGCGCGCTGAGCCTCCGCGGTCGCGAGCAGGGTGTCGAGGGATCGCTCCTCGGCGGCGGACAGCACCTCGAAGAAACCGGCCGGAGTTCTCACGGGCGGAACGCGAAGCGGGTCGGTCGTCTCGAGGGTCCAGGAGTAGATCGTGCCGGGTTCGAGGGGCGGCTCGCCGGCCGGATACTCCGCCGCGCTCGTTCCCGCGACGTCCGCTTGCCACCGAAGGCCCGATTCGTCGTAGAGCTTGAGGCGCAGCTCCGTCGACGGGTCGGCCGCGGACCATCGGAAGCGCGGATGTCCTCCGCGGACGGCCGTCCGGCACGGCGCCTCGAGGCGGATATCGTCCGTCGCCGCGCCCGAGCGGAGCGCGGCGAGCGTGCTCACGCCTTCGGCGTCCTTGAGCGTGAGAAAGCTCTGCACGGACGCGAACGTTTCGCCCTCCGCCGGCGCCGCGCGTCCCGGGACCGGTCCCCCCGCCGCCCGCACGACGAGACTGCTCGAGGCGCCGACCGTGATCCACGTGCCGTTTTGAAAATGAATCTCGGCTTCCGCTCCGGGACCGGTGCGGATTTCGTCCCCCGCGCGAAGGGAGAGGCCGTACGCGCCGGGCGCCGTCGTGCCGTCCGTACGCCGCACCGTGACCTCGCCCGTGCACGAGAGGAGGAGGGCGTCGGGCGGCTGCGTGCGGGCCTGCGAAACGGCAATCGTCGCCCCGATCGCGGCAATCATCACGAACGACGAAAGAATAGCTTTCATGCCGGATCCGTCCCTTTGTAAAGGCTGTGTGCGCGAATCGATCCCTTGGTGCCGTGATGATACACCGGGGAAGCGGGGGGGCCAATAGAAAAGTGCGCCAGCGGCGACGGGCGGTTCCGGAACGGACAGGGTCCCGCGGTTGCGACGTCGAGGGCGGAGTCGGGGGAACGATCGTCAGCGTTCCCTCCGCGCGCCGCCGCGGACGGCCGGGCCGTCGAGCCGGCGCACTTCCTCGGAGTACCGTTTCTGCATCGAGAGCAGCTTCGGATCGCCGTCGGTCTCGAGGGCGTCGGGGCAGCGGTTCGAAGCGGAGATCTCGAGCGAATCGGCGCCGAAGGTCACCGTCACCTCGGTGAAAAACTGCTCCTTGGCGCCCGTTTCGACGACGGCCGTGCGGCCCGCGCGTTCGAAACGCGTCGTCCGCCCCGTGCGGTGTCCGTTCAGGACGACGTCGATCCCCGGCACCTCGCGGGCGAGCGCCACGCTCTCCTCCCAGCCGAGGTGGGAAATGGCGACGACGACGTGGCAGCCGTCCGCGCGGAGCCTCGCCGCCGATTCGAGGGCGGCGAGTTTCGGGTCGATCGCGGCGTAGCGATTCGAGCCGTCCGCGAGGCCGCGGTGCCATGGGGGAGGAAACACGACGGCGAAAACGCCGACGCGGAGCCGTCCGCGCGCGCCGGAAGGGGTCCGGACGCCGGGGAATTCCTTCACGATCTCGCCGGGAAGCGCGCGCTCGCGCGTGCGCCGGTCGAGGAGGTTCGCGGCGAGGAGCGGCGGCGCATGAGGTCCCGCGCGGGAGCGGAGCTCGTCGAGGCCGATGCGGAGCTCGCTTTCGCCGACGCCCACCGCGTCGTACCCGAGCAGCCGCATCGAACGGAACAGGTAGCGGTCGTTCATCTCGCGGTGACGCACGTCGGCGCCGAAATAGAAATCGCCCGTATCGAGGAGGAGGGTCGGCCGTTCACGGCGCCGCGCGCCGACGAGGGAAGCCCACCGGGCCATCCCGCATTGGTCCCGCTTCCTTCAACCGCAGGGTTCTCGGTAGCCGGACAGATTGCTCGTGAAGAAGATGCCGAGCTCGGTGCCCGGAGCGCACGGCTCCGGGGCGCGATCCTGGCGGGCCATCCGCACGCGGAGCGGCACGTAGAGGGCGAGCAGCAGGAGAAGGACGACGGCGGCGGCGTTCCGGAACGCTGCGGCGCTACGGATTCTTGGTTTTTCCATATTTCTTGAGCTTCGAATAGACGGTCGGTTTCGAGATGCCGAGGAGCGCGGCGGCCTTCGTCTTGTCGCCGATCTTCTCGACCACCTTGCTCACGATCATCCCTTCCACGCGCGGAAGGATCGGATCGGCGGCCGACAGCTCGGTGCGTTCGACGAGCTCCTCGATCGTTTGCTCGAGGGTCGCGCGCTGTTCGGCGCGGGCGATCTCGCGCCGTTTCGCGATGGCGTCCGGCAGATCCTCGGGCAGGATCGTCTCGCGCCGCGCCGCGATGATCGTCCGGTTGACGATGTTCTCGAGTTCCCGCACGTTCCCCGGCCAGTCGTAGGCGACGAGGCGGGCCATCGCCTCGGGAGAGATCTTCTTCACGGGCATGCCGTAGAGACGGCAGTAGACGGCGAGGAAATGGAGGGCGAGCGGCTCGATGTCCTCGGCCCGCTCGCGGAGATCGGGAATGCGGATGGGAAACACGTTGATGCGGTAGTAGAGATCCTCGCGGAATCTTCCCTCGCGGACGAGGGCGAGGAGATCCTTGTTGGTGGCGGTGATGATCCGCACGTTCGTCGAGATCAAGTGCGAGCCGCCGACGCGGTAGAAGGTCCGGTTCTCGAGCACGTGGAGGAGCTTCGGCTGGAGCGCGAGCGGCATATCGCCGATCTCGTTCAGGAAGATCGTTCCGCCGTTCGCCGACTCGAAATGGCCGATCCGCAGCTTGTGGGCGCCGGTGAACGCGCCCCGCTCGTGGCCGAAGAGCTCGCTCTCGAGGAGCTCGGCTGATATCGCCGCGCAGTTGAGCGCCACGAACGGCTTTTCCGCGCGGGGGCTGCGGCAATGGATCGTTCTCGCGACGAGGTCCTTGCCGGTGCCGTTCGATCCCGTGAGCAGCACCGTGGTGTCCATGTCCCTGATGCCGTCGAGAAGCCCGTACAGGTGCCTCATCGGGGCGGAGGAGCCGATCACGTCCGGGAACGCCGCGCGCTTGCCGGGCCGCGCGGGCGGGGCGTTCGCCTCGATGCGCGATCGCTCGAACCCCTCGATCCGATCGGCGAGGAGCGCGCGTTCGAGGGCGAGCGCCGCTTCCTGGCAGAAAGCGACGAGCAGACTATGGTCGCCGTCGGCCGTTCGTTCTCCCCCCCGCGCGGAGTCGAGGTACAGGAACGCCGTCGCGTCGCCGCCGACGCGCAGCGGCACGCACAGGATGCGCGGGCGTTCCGCGAGAAACTCGGGCGGCACCTTGCCTTCGGGGAGCGTCGAACGCGTCGTGTCGAGGGGGTATCCGAGCCGCACGGCGACGGCGAGCACGGCCGCGACGCGCCGGTCGGCGAGCGTCCCCGAAGCGGGGAAGTCGCCGCTCGCGGCGGCGATCCGGAAGGCGTCCTTGCCGTCGGCCTTGCGGATGAGCGCCGCGCGCTCCATGCCGGTGATGCGGAGCGCCGTATCGACGACGAGGTTTTCGATTTCGGCCGTCCCCCTCGCCGAGCGCACCATCGCCGCGAGGCGGCAGAGCGCGTGGAAGCGGTCGGTATCCGATACGATTTCGCCGCGGCACAGCGGCGAGCGCTTTTCGACGCTCTCCCGGAGGCGGCGCACCGGAAGCGGCACGTGCTCGCTTTCGCCGACTGCGGAGAGCGAGCGGAGGAGGTACTCGCGGGCGAGCGGCTCGTTCCCCTCGGCGAGCGAGAGCGATCCGATCTCGGCGGCGACGCTCGCCGCCGCGTTCGTTCGGCCGAGGAGCGAGAGCTCGAGGCTCCCGCTCTCGAGCTTGAACCGTCCTTCCTCGACCCGTCCCTGCGAAATGAGTATCCGCCCTTCGAGGATCGTGAGGAGCACCGCCTCGAGGCGCGAACCGATCCGCTGGTTCAGGGCGCGCGCTTCGGCGAGATGCTTCGCCGCCTCGGGCGCGTCCCCCGAGGCGAGGCGCAGCTCGCCGAGCTTCCGCAGCACGACGGCGCGCTCGCGGATCGATTTCGTCCGATCGCAGAGGTCGAGGTCGCGCTCGTAGTACGCCGCCGCCTTCTCGCCGTTCCCCTGGAGAAACTGGATCTCGCCCATCGTGCCCCACACCTCGGCGAGGAGCTGCTGGTTGCCGATCGTCTCGGCGAGGTGCGCGGCCGTGGCGCAGCTGCGCTCCGCGTCGCGGTACTTCTCCGTCTCGAGATACACGAGGGCTTGATTGAGAAGCGCCGCGGCGAGCCCGGGGAGGTTCTCGTGGCGCTTCTTGATCTCCATGCTCTTCGCGAAGCATTCGAGCGCCTCGGCGTACGCGCCGAGAGAACGGTACACGAGGCCGAGGTTGTTGTACGTCGCGGCGACGCCGATCTCGTCGCTGCAGTCCTCGCGGAGAGCGAGACAGCGCTTGTAGCAGAGGATCGCGTCCTCGTACTTGCTGCGGTTCCAGTTGATCGTTCCCATGAGGTTGTACGACTGGGCGATCTCCGCAGGATCCCTCTTCTCGTCGAGGAGCCGGTGCACGAGAAGACAGTGCTCCCACGAACGGTCGAACGCTCCGAGGCGGTAGTGGATCCAGGCGATGTCGTTGTAGAGCTTCGCGCGTTCCTGCGAGAGGAGCTCGTCGCCGTGCATCTCGAGCGCTTTCTCGAGGAGCTCCTGCGCCGCGGGAAACTCCCCCCGTTTTTCGAGGATCTCGCTCTCGCGGCGCACCGCTTCGACGGCGAGGTTGCGGAAACGGGCCGTCTCGGGCTCGCGGTCGATCTCCTCGCGGCAGCGGCGGTAGAAGGATTCCGCCGCCGAGGTGTTCCCCGTCAGCGCACAATGGGCGCCGAGATCGAGGAGGAGGGCGTAGCGCGCGTCGGCTGGGAGCGCGAGATCGAGACCCTCCTCGAAATAGCTCTCGTGAAAGCAGCGCAGCGCCGCGAGCCGCTTGCGCCGCATGAAATGCTGCAGGATCTCGCGGCCGCGCAGCGCCGCTTCGGCGCGCGCGCCGCTCCGCACGAGGTGGACGTAGGAGCAGATCGCCGGCACGCCGCGACGTTCGTCGAGGAGCCGCGCGATATTCCGGTGGATCGACTCGAGCCGCTCGGCGGGAAGCGCCTCGATCGCCGCGCGGGCGATCGAACGTCCCGCCACGCGGTACAGCATGGCGAGGGCGCCGTTCGAGAGCGGCGAGACCCCCGCGCGCGTACGCACGAGACCGCGGGCCTCGAGGCGCCGGAGCGCGTCGAAGACGCTCTGCTCCTCCGGGGCGTAGACGGCGAGAATGAAGGAAAGCGGCGCTTCGAAATCGAACGCCGAGAGGAACGCGAGCACGGAGCGCTCCTCTCCGCCGAGCGAGTCGAGGAAGAGCCGGGCGCCCGCAGCCGGCGCCGCGCCGTTTTCCTCGATCGCCGCGATGCGGTCGAGCCGCTCGAACGCGAACGAACCCGCCGCCGTCCCTCCGGAGGCGCTCTCCGGAGCGATGCGATCGAGCAGCCGGCGGCGTTCCGCCGCGGAGAGCGGCGGCAGGGCCACCTCCCGGACGTCGACGCCGCGCTTCCCGATCTCCTCGCGTATGCCGTCCGCGAGCCGGGAGCCGCCGTCTTCGCCCACCGCGGCGACGGTGAGACGGCAGCGCTCCGCCGCCTGGCACAGGTAATCGATCACGCAGCATTCGAGGAGCGGTTCGAGGGCGTGGTCGTCGACGAGGGCGAAGTCGGCGCCGTCGACCGCCTCCTTTTCGGCGACGTCTTGAAAGATCGATTGGTCGCCGGCGATCGAGCCGCGCCGGTATCCCCATTCGTCGACGAGGATACGCTCGAGGCGCTCGAGAAAATGAGTTTTCCCCTCGCCGTCCGCTCCCCTGAGCAGGATGAGCGCGCGTTCGTCGTCGCGGGCCTTGAGGGCGGTCTGCTTCACCGCTCGAAGCGCGGCGGCGGGAGGATGGACGTTGACGGTCCGCGCCGGGAAGATCCGGTCCGGAGACACCGCCGTCTCCGCGAATGCGGCGAGCGCCTCGATCGCCGCTCGGTAGTCGCGGCCCCCTGTTTCCGGACCGAGCGCCTTGAGGGCGTCGGCGACGCGCTTGGCGCGCTCCGCTTCGCCGGATTCGAAGTGGCGGGCCGCCGTCGAAAGGAGCTCGGCCGCGGCGCGAAGGTCGACGTACGGCGTCTCCGGCGCCGCGCCCTCCCGCGCCCCGGAGCGGATGATCGAGAGCACCGGCCCCGGAATGAGATAGGCCGTCGGCAGGACGCCGGGCGCGTCGTTCGCCATGTACATCGATTCGAGGGAGAGGTTCGAAAAGGCGCATCCGTCGGCGAGGCACGCGAGCACGTAGGAGAGAAGGGCGCGCGTGTGCGCGAGCGCGCGGGCCGGCTGCATGAGAGAAAGCGCCTTGGTGAGCGGCGCGATCTCGACCCGCGGGACGAGGAAGGTGACCGCTCCGTTCGCCTGCTGCAGCGAAAGCGTCGGCGACGCGATCGCGCCGTGCCGCGTGAACAGGCGATCCCGCATCCGTAGATCGTCGATCGAAACGGAAAGGTTCGCGGGGATTTCGAGAGAGAAGAAGAAATACTCCTTCTCGCTCAGGCTGTCGCTGACGGAGCATCCGTGCCACGGCGGAAATTCACCGAGCGTCGTGCGGACGATATAGCGAGAATCGAGCGGGATTCGAGCCTTTTCGTTGTTCATATCGGCGCAACCGTTAAGGAATTTGACCGGGTAAAATTACTTTACCGCATACGGCAAGGTGATTGCAAGAGAAAAATGGGGCGGCGGGGGATCAGGGGATATAGAGCAGGCGCCCGCAGCTCTCGCAGGTCTGGAGCTCGACGCGGTTCGCCGACGAGAAGAACGACGTCGGAAGCTTCACGAAACAGCCGAGGCACCGGCTGCCGGAGACGGGCAGAATGGCCACCGTGTAATGCTCGGCGAGCTTTTCGTAGCGGTTGAGGAGCGCCTTCGGAACCGAGGAGGCGAGCTTCGCGCGCGCGTCGAGGAGGACCGACAGTCCGGTGAGCTTGAATCCGAGACCCTCGAGCTCCTTCGACGTGGCCTTGTCCTTGACCTCCTTGATCATGATGTCGAGGTCCTGGAGCGCGATGAGGAGCCGGTGCTCGTCTTTCAATCGTCTTTCCCTTCGAAGATGCCGACGAGCGTCGAGAAATCGGCGGCCTCGTTGAGCGCCCTGAGCTTCGCCGGTTTCTGGATGAGCCCGATGAGCTCGCTGAGGATCGCGAGATAGGTTTCAGATCCCTTGTCCGACGGCGCGAGTATGAGGAAGAAGACGTTCGTCGGCTTGCCGTCGAGCGCCTCGAAATCGACTCCCGACGAGGAGCGCGCGAACAACACCGTAAGCTGCTTGATGGCGAGGGAGCGGCCGTGGGGAAACGCGACGCCGTTTCCGAGCCCCGTGCTGCCGAGGTTCTCGCGGTTCTTCAACATGTCGAGGATGAACCGTTCGTCCGAGATGCGTTTCTGGAGAGCGAGGTGATGTACCATCTCCGTGAGCGCGCTGATCTTCTTGCGCGACCGGAGATGAAATATGCAAAGATCCTCTTCGAAGAACGAAATCAGCTTGGAAGCTTCCATATGCGCCCCAATATATCACCCGCCTCGCACGCATGTATAGCAATTTTATCGTTCGGCGACAACATATTTTTTGCTATCTTCCGGCGTGCACGGTCGAACGCAACGAACGGCGGAGAAAACGGTTGCCATGACGGCTGAAGAAATCGTCGAGGGTCTCGTCGTCCGCATCCGAGGCGCGGATTTCGTCGCCGAGAGCGGCGGGGAGGAAGTGCGCTGCGCGCTTCGCGGCAGGACGCGTCTCTCGGAATCTCCGGGCGAGGTCCTGCCCGTCGTCGGAGACAGGATCCGTTTCACGAGAGAGCGCGGCGGCGCGGGCGGCTTCGTGAAGGACATTCTGCCGCGCCGGTCGCTGTTCGCCCGCGTGGACCCGTCGCAGAGGTTCGGCTACCGCGTCATATGCGCCAACATGGATTTCGCCGTTCTCGTTTTCGCCGTCCGGGAACCGCGGCTGAACGAGCGCATGCTCGACCGGATGCTCGTCGCGGCCGAACGCGGCGGCATCGAGCCCGTGATATGCGTCAACAAGGTCGATATCGCGGAGGACCGGGCCGCGCTCGACCGAACCCTTCATCCCTACCGCGGAATGGGTTACCGCCTGATCCTCTCGAGCGCCGTGACGGGCGAGGGCGTCGACGAGCTCGCGGCTCTGCTCGCGGGCCGTCTCTCCGTTCTCGCCGGACCGTCCGGGGCGGGAAAGACGTCGCTCATCTCGCGCGTCCAGCCGGGCCTCGAGCTCGCGGTCGGGGAGGTGAGCGCGAAAACGGGCAAGGGAAAGCACACGACGAGCCATTTCGAGCTCCATCGCCTCCGCGGCGGGGGGTATCTCGGCGACACCCCCGGCGTGAGGGAGTTCGGCGTCTGGGGCGTTTCGAAGGCCGTTCTGCCGTCTCTCTTCAGGGATTTCGCCCCGTTTCGCGGGGAATGCCGGTTCGCCGCCTGCACCCACAGCCATGAGCCGGACTGCGCGATCAAGGATGCCGTCGCCTCCGGCGACCTCTCGCGCGAGAGGTACGAGAGCTATCTTCGCATGCTGGAGACGGTTCCGGACCGGTGAGGCGGACGCCCGCCGGCCCCGCGGCGGCCGCTCGTTCCCGAGGCGCCGGCTCCCGGCGGGAGTGCGGCGGGAAAATATAAATGGCGGCCCGGGGAGGGCCGCCATCCGCAAGAAGGGACTATGGGATGGGGGCAAAACATCCGCATTCTGATTATTGATACGCGTGAGGCGGGGATGAAGTTCCATAAAAATAAAAAAATATTTCGGGGGTCCCCATGAGGAAGCGGATCGAACGGGCGCTCAAACGCCGTTTCGCCCGGTGCGCCGCGCTTTTTCTCGACCGACGCCGGATCACCCCCGCGGAGCTCGAAAGGATCGAGATATCGCGCCTTCTCGTCATCCGCCAGCACAACCAGATGGGGGATATGCTGCTCGCCGTGCCGGCGTTCCGGGGTCTTCGCCGCCGTTTCCCCGGGGCGCGGATATCGCTCGTCGCCGCTCCCGTCAACGCGGCGGCCGCGGCGCGGATCCCGTATATCGACGAGGTGCTGACGTACGCGAAACGGCGAAACCGGTGGAACCCGTTCGCGCTCCCGGCGTTCGTCGCGGGCCTTCGCAGCCGGCGCTTCGACGCGGTCATCGTGCTCAACACCGTGTCCTTCTCGATCACGAGCATGCTGCTCGCCGCGGCGAGCGGCGCGCGCGTCCGTCTCGGGTCGACGAGCCGGCCGTTCGGGCACGATCTTTCCGAGAGGTTCTATCATCTCGAGTTGCCGCTCCCTCCGCCGGAGGAGCTCGCCGCGATGCACGAAAGCCGGCACAACCTCTATCCGCTCGCACCGATCGGCGTCCGGGAGGACGACCTTCGATCGATCGTCGTTCCGACGGCGGAGGAGGAGCGGGACGCCGTTCGATTCGTCGCGGCGTCCGTCGGCGACGGGACGCCGTTCGTCGTTGTGCATCCGGGCGCGGGCAAGCGTGGGAATATCTGGCCTCCCGAGCGTTTCGCCGAGGTCGTCTCGGCGCTTCACGATCGCCGCGGCGCGGGAGCGATCGCCGTGCGCGGCCCGGTCGACGGCCCCGCCGTCGACGCCTTTCTCCGCTCGTGCAGGGTACGTCCGGCGGTCGTCTCGTCGCCCGGCATCGGATTCCTCGCGAGCCTCATGAAGCTCGCGTCATGCGTCCTCTGCAACGATACCGGGGTCATGCACGTCGCCGGCGCCGCGGGGGCGCGATGCGTCGCCGTGTTCGGGCCGACGGATCCGCGCCGCTGGAAGCCCCCGAACGACACGGTCGTCGCCGTGCGCGCCCGGGACGGAAGGGTCGAGTCAGTCGAAGCCGGCGAGGTTCTCGAGGCGGTCGAGCGCTTACTGGCTCTCCGATAGGGGAACGAGGCGGATGGCGAGCGTGAGCGGCTCTCCGTCGGGCACGTTCACGCCGGCGGACCACGAACGGTATCCCGGCTTTTTCAGCTCCACGCGGTGCGGACCGGGCGCGAGAGGGACGGGCTGAGCGAGCGGGAGCTCGCCCCGGTACGCGCCGTCGACGAAGAGGCGGGCGCCGCGCTCGGATTTCACGACGAGCGATCCGACGATCTCGGCGAGCACGATGCGGCGGCGCGAGAGCTCGCCTGCGGCGACGCGCACCGTCTCCACGTAATCGCGGTATCCATCCCGCCGGACGACGATCTCGTGCGGTCCGGCCGGCAGCTCGAGCATCGATATCCTTCCGGTCGCGGTCTGCGGTTCGCCGTCGACGATGATCGAGGCGGCGGGTTCTACCGAGACGTCGAGGAATCCCGTTTGCGCGCGCGGCGGGGGCGCCTCGCGCGAGGGGCGCGCATCAGCGGGGAGCGGCGCCGCGGCCGCCGGTTTTCCGCCGGAGGGGGCCGCGACGGGAAACGGGATGTCCACGCCGCGGTCGGCGTCGCGCTCGACGTCGCGCGCGGCGCCGTCCGCGGAATCGGCTGAAACGCCGGAAAGGGCCGAAGCGTCCGCCGCGGAGCCGGTCCCGATATCCATGAGGGAATCGGCCGCGTACGTCCCTCGCGGCGTTCCGGCCTCGATGACCGCGCCGGCCGCGGTCTCGACCGGGACCGTCTCGCCTATCGGCGTCATCGTGACGCCGGGCAGCGGCTCGCCGATCGAGGCCGGGATCGCCTCGCGTCGAGGCTGAGCCGGATCGGGGAAGCCCGCGCGGATCGATTGCGGCAGCGCGCCGAGGAAGCCCGTGTGCACGGCGGCGAGGCCGAGCACTGCGGCGGCTCCCGCGGCGATCGCCGCCGCGCGGACGGGGGAGCTCGCGCGGCGCTTTCCGGGGCGGCGCAGGACGCGGCGCGGGGCGGCGTCCTCTCCGCACGCGAGAAGGCGCAGCCGCGCGCGGGCGGAGGCGATCGTCTCGGGATCGAGCGCGGCCTCGATCGCGGAGGCCATCTCGGCGGCGTCCCGGAAGCGCTTCGCCGGATCGAGCTCGAGCGCCCTCATAACGACGGCGTCCGTATCGGGGCGCACGTCTCCTCTCAGGCGTTTCGGCCCCGCCGAGACGCCGTTCAGTATCTTCCGTATCACCGCCGCGTAGGTCTCTCCGAAAAAGGGCTGCGCGCCGGTGAGCGCTTCGTAGCAGATCGTGCCGAGAGAGAACAGATCGCTCCGGCCGTCGATCGCCTCGCCGGCCGCCTGCTCGGGAGACATGTAGAGCGGCGTGCCGAGCAGCGTGGAGGCCAGCGTTTGCTGCGCTTCGGGACGGTGGAGCTTCGCGAGGCCGAAGTCCGTTATGACGACCCGTCCGTCGCGTCCGATCATGACGTTCGCGGGCTTGATGTCGCGATGGACGACGCCGCGCCGGTGGGCGTGGTCGAGCCCGAGGCAGATCTCGCGGGCGACGAGCAGCGCGAGATCGTCTCCGAGGACCGGTCTCGCGGCAAGAACCTCCTTGAGACTCGGCCCGTCGACGTACTCCATGACGATGTAGTGGCCGTCGTCGTCTCGTCCGAAATCGATGATGCGCACGATGTTCGCGTGGTCGAGCCGCGCTGCGGCCTTCGCCTCGGTCGCGAACCGCTCGGCGAAGCCGGGCTCGGCGGCGAGGTGGGCGTGCAGACGCTTGACGACGACGGGTCGGTCGAGGGAGACCTGCACGGCCTTGAAGAGCGCGGCCGTGCCGCCCGTCGCGAGCGCGCGTTCGATCCGGTACGTTTCGTCGATCTTATTCATCGCGCCGTCGCGAGCCGCGCCGCGAGCGATTCCGGCAGGCCCGCGCTCCGTATCTTTTCCTGCGCGCCCCGGACGTCGTACGGGATGCGCCTGATGACGATGGTGCCCTTGTGCTCGTCGAGCAGAGCGAAGCTCGCCGCGGCGACGCCGTCCCGCGGCTGTCCGACGCTTCCCACGTTGACGAGATATCGCGATCCGGGAGCGACCGCGGCGAACGGAGAACGCAGGACGCGCGACCCCCGCGCGTCGTCGCGCTCGATGATGCCGGGCACGTGGGTATGTCCGATGAAGACGAAACGTTCCGTCGTTCCCCCGAGGATCGCGTTCGCCTGGTTGAGCGTATAGACGTATTCCCAGCCCATCGGCGCCGTCGGCGAGGCGTGCGCGAAAACGCAATCGCCGTGGCGGCGGATCGTGTCGTACTCTCCGAGGAGCTCGAGGCTCGACAGATCGATCGCGCGGCATGTCCACAGGATCGCCCGCTCGGCCGCCTCGCCGAACGCGTCGGTGTCGATGAGCCCGGCCGCCGCGGCGTCGTGGTTGCCGGCGATCCGGATGGCGGCCCGCTCCTGCACGAGCGCGACGCACTCGTTCGGATTGGCTCCGTACCCGACGACGTCGCCGAGCGAGACGACGACGTCCGGGCGGAGCCGTTCCGCCTCCTCGAGGACCCGCTCGAGGGCCTCGACGTTTCCGTGCACGTCCGAGAATACGAGGTATCTCATGGCTATTCCTTGAAGACGAACTCTTCGGCGCCGATCGCGATGAGATCGTCGCGCTCGAGGATCTTCTCGTCGGTTTCCTCGCCGTTCACCCTCACGCGGGCGCCTCCGCGCCTCATGAGCACCCAGTCGTCTCCCGCCCGCACGATCTCGATCCGCACGCGCGGGGCGAAGAGCCCGCCGACGCGTATATCCGCGTCTCTCGCCCGCCCGATCACGGTCCGTTCCTTCGCGAGCGGGTACTCCTCTTGCGCCGTTTTCCGGAAAAGCCGCGGATCGGGCGGCGGATCCTCTCCGGCGCCCGATCCGGGACGGGGAGGCCCGGCCGCGCGGAACTGCGGAACGACGATCGTCTGGTCGAGCTCGCCGGCGGATGCGCCCTCGAGCGTCGGAATTTGAAACAGGATGTCGTACTTGCCGACCGATATGACGTCTCCGTCCGCGAGGCGGGCCGAGGTGACGGGGGCCCCGTTCAGCATCGTGCCGTTCCTGCTCGCGAGATCCCTCACGACGTATCCGTCGCCGCTCGCGGCGACGGCGGCGTGCGAGCGGGAGACGCTCAGATTGTCGATCACGACGTCGTTGTCGGGAAGGCGTCCGATGGTGACTTCCTGCCCGGAGAACGGGTACGTCCGCAGCGGTCTTCCCTTGAGCCGCACGACGAGCCTGGGCGGCTGGCTCAGGAAGAACGACGCGATCGATCCCGCGTAGCCGGCGGGGACCGCCCGCACGTCCTCCGCGTGGGTGACGGAGAGGTCGGTGAAGAGGCAGAGCTCGAGCGGATGCTTCGCCGAAATCGTGTAGACGGCGACGAGAAAATCCTCGCGGGCGGCCGCGCGTCCGGCCGCCTCGAAGCGGCCGCGGCGGCAGAAGACGGGGGCGCCGGCCTGGCAGCGGAGCACGATGAGGTCCGCGCGGTCGCGCGCGGTGAGGACGGCGCTCGCGCGGTCCGTTTCCGTGCGGTCGAGGAGCTCGTCGAGATCGACGAGCGTCGAAGCGACGCGCAGCTCGGGTTTCTTCTGTCCCCATACGAGGAGCGAATGGAAGAGGGCGAGGTCCGTGCGGTACGCGACGATCTGCGGGAACTGCATGCGTCGCAGGCGCGAGAAGAACTCGCGCAACGGCACGGCGCGCACCCGGTCGCCGTCGTGAGCCCCGGCCCAGTAGATCTGTCCCTCGTTGAGGAACAGGAAATACTGGATGTCCCCGCTCGAGACCTCGATCACGACCGGCGCCGCGCGGCTCGCCGCGAGCTGCCCGCGGCAGAGTGCGTCGAAATCCTCCGGGTCGAGATCGCGCGGCTCGAGCAGGACCGATCCGTATGGAATTTGCAGCCGAACCATCGTGCGGTCTCCCAGCCGGCGGGCGCTACTTCACCTCTGCGTGAAAGCGCTTGAGGTTGCGCTTCGCCTTCTCGTTCGCCGGATCGATCTCGAGGGCCCGTTTCCAGGCGCCGATCGCGTCCTCGATCCGCTTCATCTTGTAGTAGGCGTTGCCGAGGTTCGTGTAGGCGGAGGAGTTGTTCGCGCTCCGGCCGATCGCCTCGTTGTACATCTCGATCGCTTCGTCGTACGAGCCGAGACGGTAGAATACGTAGCCGAGGTTGTTGTACGCGGCCGCGAGCTCCGGTTCGATTTCGATCGCCTTCCGGAAGGCCTCGGTCGCCCGTTTCGCGTCGTTCGTCTCCGTGTAGGCGAGGCCGAGGTTGTTGTACGCCTCGGTCATCGCCGGTTCGATCTCGACCGCCTTGCGGAACAGCTCGAGAGCCTTTTCGTACTGGCCGTTGTGGTACGCCATGACGCCGGCGTTGTTGTGCCGCCGCGCTTCCGCGGTTCGGCGCTTGCGGCTCTCCTCCTCGATGCTCCGCTTCTGGTTCTCGACGACCTGCATGACCCCCTCGTGGCTGCGGGTCAGCTCGTCGACGAGCCGCCGGTTCTCGGCGAGGCCCGTCTCGAGCCCCGAGGCGTTCGTCGATATGGCGTCCTTCCACGAGGCGATCTCTCCGCGGAACGCGGCGACGCTCTCCGCGCTCGATTCGATCTTCCTCTCGATCTCCTCGCTCCGCGCGTCGAGCGTGAGGGAAAGGGCCTCGATCGCCGTGTCCCGCTCCCCGGCCGTCGAACGAACGAGCTCTCGCAGCTCCTCGAATCCGCGCGAGACGCCCGTCGAGAGCTCCTCGAGGCGCGCGGCGTGCTTCGTTTCAAGCTCCGCGAACAGGTCGCGGATCGTATCCGCGGACCCGTCCTGCGCCTGCGGCCGTTCCGACAGGACGCGGTCGAGGCGACACTCGTTCGCCGCGTCGTCGTGGAACCGGCAGAGATCTCCGAGACACTCGACGCGCCCGCGGTAGGCCTTGGCGATGAAACGCACGGCCGTTCCGGATTCGGCGGCTTCGTCGAGCGGCGTCTCGTCGGGCGGCTTCGACTCCGGATTGATGAAGAGCAGATCCTTCGTCGCTTCCGGCGCCGGACCCTCGCGGGGGGGCTCGACGTCGTCGAGCTCGCGAACGAGAACGTTCGCGTCCTCGAGCATGCATGTCTGCGTGACGAGCGGGCAGATCTTCATGATCGTTCTCCTTTGCGTGTCGTTCAAATCGATTCCGTTTTTTCGATCGTGTATGCCGGCTCCCCGCACGATTCGGCGAGGAACGCGGCGTAGTTGCGCGTCGCGCGCTCGCGACTGTCGTCCGTTCCGTCGAGAGCCGCGGCCGCCGCGAATATCGCCGCGGCGCGGCCGCTGTCCCCCGCGCGCTCGCGCGCGGTTCCCTCGAGGTAGAGCGCGGCCCGTTTCGCCCCGGGAGAGATCGCGTCGTCCCCGGCCGCGCCCGCGAGGGCGGCGCACGCGAGGAACGGGCGATCCATGGCGAGGTAGACCCGGCCGAGGAGCATCGCACGCTCGGTTCTCGGCGGCGCGGCGTTCGTGATCGCCTCGAGCGCCTCGGCGCCTCTGCCCCGCTCGAGGAGCAGCTCGACGAGAAGCTCGACGCCGTCCGCGGACTTTCCCGGTTCGGCCGCGCGGGAGGAGAGAGAGGCGATCGCGCGGTCCCCCCACGCGAGATACGATCGTTCGATGCGCTCGTAGACGGCAGCCCGGTCCGGCGCCGCGGCGAGCGCCTCGTCGAATATGCGGGAGGCGCGTTCGGAGCGTCCCTCCCCGCGCAGGATCTCGGCGAGCTCGATCGCGAGATCGAGCGAGTCGGGTCCGCCGAGAACGTTTCTGCCGCGCTCGATGAAGCGCTCCGCCTCGTCGATCCGGCCCGCCGCCGCGAGACGCTGCGCGCCGAGCGAGAAATGCTCCCGTCGCGGCGCGCGGCCGGCGAGCGCGGCGAGGCGCGGAACGATATCGTCCACGAGGGCGGCGCCGGGATCGGCGACGGCGCCGATAGCGGCGAACGCCTCGTCGAACCGGCCGGCGG
This sequence comes from bacterium UBP1_UBA4783, assembly GCA_002403075.1. Taxonomy (GTDB): domain Bacteria; phylum Krumholzibacteriota; class Krumholzibacteriia; order Krumholzibacteriales; family Krumholzibacteriaceae; genus SSS58A. The sequence continues at coordinate 92,745 of DHHB01000082.1, forward strand.
CGACGAGGCAGTCGGCGGCGAGAAGCGATTTCGCCGCGGCGAGGCCGTCCGGCCACGGGCGCCGGTCGAGCACGGCGACGATCTCCCCCGCGAGCGAGGCGTCTCGTTCGAGCGACGCGCGAAGGCGCGCGAGGGCTTTCTCGTCCTCCCCGGCGCGCGCCATGAGCGCGCCGTAGCGGAGAAGAAAGCCGCCGTCCTCGCCGTGCGCGGCGAGGAACGGCTCGACGACCGCCGCGAGCGCCGCCGGATCGCCGGTTTCGTCGGCGAGGAGACGCGAGAGGGCCTCGCGCGAGCGGGCCGGATCGCCGGCGTCGAGATGCATCCGGGCGAGCATCGCGTTCGCGTCGATCTGGGACGGAGAGTCGGCGACGATGCCCTGGAGGACGTCCTTCACGGCCGGGCCGGCGCCCGCGTCGCGCTGGAGCAGCGAGGCGAGGAGCGCCGCAGTCTCCGCGTACCGCTCTTGGCGCGCGAGTATGCGCGCGTGGAGAAGTCCGAGATCCGCGTCTCCGGGCGAGGTCGATCTCGCCCGCTCGAGCGACGCGGACAGGTCGGCGAGCGATTCGACGGAGCCGCTCTCGGCGGACGCGAAGAGGCGGAGCGCCTCCGCGCGGCGTCCCTCGAGCCAGAGGATCTCGCCGAGGAACGCCGCGATTCTCCACGGCTCCACGGCGAGCGGCAGGATCAATTCGAGCGTGCGCTTCACGGGACCGCTGTGGTCCGTGGAGAGATCGAGGCATCGCCTGAACGAATCGACGGCCTCGCGTTCGCGCCCGAGCACGGCGAGCGACCGGCCGAGCAGGAGGTGCGAGCGCGGTTCGCGCGGATCCCGCTCGACGATCGCGCGGAGCTCGCTTTCGATTCCTCGGGCGTCGGGCCGGTCGGCCCCGAGGGCGGCCTCGAGGCAGCGGAGCGCCTCTTCGAACGCCCCTTCCGCCGAGGCGATGCGCGCGCCGTGGAGATGGAGCCCAGCGGCCGCCTGCGGCGGCAGGGACGCGAGAGCGCGCTTCAGGATCTCCTTCGCGAGGCCGGCGCGGCGCATCGAGAGCGCCGTCGAGAGCATCGCGTCCCAGATCGCCGCGTTTCCCGGATCGCGCTCGACGAGCTTGTCGAAGCGCTGCATGATGTCGCGTATCTGGCCGGGATCGAGCTCGAGGGTGCGGCCGAGATGCCGCGCCGCCTCGACGAACGATTCCATATCGAGATGGAGGTGATAAAGAGCGAGGTGCAGCATCGCGCTGCCGCCGAGGCGCGCGGCGGCGCGTCCGTATATGTCGATGAGGCTCCGGCGGAGCCCCTCGTCGAACATCATGAGCTGGTCGAACTCGAACACCGCCCGTTCGATCTCGCCGCGATAGAGGTGGCCGGTGGCGCGAACGATCCTGAGCGGCTGAGAAAGCTCCTCGTCGGCGGCCATAGCGTCGAGCAGGTCGGCGACGAGACGCCAGCGCCCGTCGTCGTCAGCGGCGAGATCGCGGAGCTCGGCGGCGAGCGACTCGTGATCCTCCCGGTTCTCGCGGCAGAACGCGGCGACGTGCGGAAGCGCCTCCCCGATATTCCCGCTGCGGAGCGCGATGTCGACCGCGGCGACGACGCCGGGGAGCGTGACGCCGCACCGGTTCATGATCTCTCCGGCGAGCCGCAAAAGCTCGTCCTCCGGGAGTCCGCCGGTCCTGCGGAGAAGTCCGAGCGCCTCCTCGGCGCTTTCGCGGTCCCCGAGGCGCGCGCGCAGCTCGGCGAGCAGCATGACGAGCTTCGGATCGCGCTCGCGCGGCGGCGCGACGAGCGCCGAGACGGCCTCGACGATGCCGGGGATCGCGGTCGCGTCCGCGTCCGCGGCGAGCCGCGCGGCGCGCACGGCGTCATCGACGCGCCCTCCCTTCGCGTAGAGTCGCGCGAGCAGCGTTTCTCCCGGGGCGCTCGGCGCCGTCGATTCGATCCGCTCGAGCCACGCGACGATCGCCTCCGCGCGGGCGGGATCGCGCTCGAGCGATTCCTCGAGCGCCCCGACCGCGTCCTTCATGCGGCCGAGGGACGCGGCGGCTTCGGCGTATGCGAAGGCGACCCCGCCGAGCGAGAAGAGATCCGCCGGCAGGATGGTGAGCCGCGAAACCGTCCGGCGGCAGCGTTCGAGCCGGTCGGCGGGAGGATCGCCGCCGGCCGCCGGAGGCTCGGTGTCCAGGTATTCGCGCAGCGCGGACGTCCCCTCGTCGACGCGTTCCGCGCGGACGAGCGCTTCGCCCGCGAGGAGCCTGCCGTTCGGGAGGGAGGGAAGAACGCCCTCGATCGCCGCGAGTATCCGGTCGACCGGGGCGGCCGGCCGTTCCATGCACTGGAAAAAGCGCGCCTCGGCCTTGTCCGGATGTCCGAGGCGAAGCGACGCGAGTCCGAGGGAGAACTTGACCGCGGCGCTTCCCGGCAGCTCGGCGTCGAGCCGGACGAGCGCCTCTCCGATGGGGCGCTCATCGCCGGAGAGGGTCTCGAATGCCGCGCACAGCATCTCCGCGGATTTCTCGTACTGCTTCGTTTCGCGATAGAGGATCCCGAGGAGAAGGGCGTTCTCGCCGTAGAGCGCGGACTGTTCCTGACCCTCGTCGGCGAGATTGCGCGCCCGCGTTTCGCACCGTTTCACGAGCTCGCTCGAAAAGGATTCGGGCGCCGTGTTCACGAGATCGGCGATCGCCTCGAGGTCGCGGCTTCGCAGATGCGCGTCCACGAGAAAGGCGCCGATAAGCGTGCTCTTCGAGTGGGCGAACGCGCTCCGCGCGTAATCCATGATGTCGTCGCGCCGGGAGCCGTGGCGCCGGTGCGCGTTCTTGAGGAGGTTCGCCGCCTGCGGATAGTCCGAGAGGTCGAGGGAGGCCTGAATCGCCTCCATCGCGAGATCGTAGTCGCCCGGCCATTTTTCGAGCGCCTCGAGCGCGTGCTGGCGCGCCTTGGCGAGGTCGCCCCGCTCGCGGTCCTGCACTATCCTTTTCTGTGCCTTCTCCTGCGTGAGAAAGATGGATCCCGAAACCACTTCGCTGATCTTCGCCATAACGACTCCGGCTTGGGTTGAGGTTACGCCCGAGCTCTGCGAATAACGTACCATTCGGCCGGCGCGCCCCGAGCTTCTTTAATCGTTGAAATTTCGGGGGGTTAGATGTAAAGTATTCTCGCAGGGGCGGCGTAAGCCCATGATGCCGTTGCAATTTGCGACGACCGGGCACCCGTGCCGCCATGCCGCGGCGGCGCTTCGGAGGGCGAACCATGGCGGGACGATACCTGATCGCGACCGAGATATCCTTCTCCGCCTCGCACGCGCTCCGCGCGTATCGGGGTGACTGTGCCCGTGTGCACGGGCACAACTGGATCGTGCGCGTCTGCTACGAGTTCGACCGGCTCGACGACGAGGGGCTCACGGTCGACTATCGCGAGCTGCGTTCAGCGCTCGAGCGCGTGATCCTGCCGCGGTTCGACCATCGCCACCTGAACGAGGTCGCTCCCTTCGACCTGGTCAATCCGACCTCCGAGAACATCGCGGCGGAGATCTACAGGCTGTGCCGCTCGGAGATCCCGCTCGCCGGCGCGCTCCGCGAAGTCGAGCTGTGGGAATCCCCGACGGACATGGTGCGCTACCGTGAGGACTGACCGCTCATCCGCCGGCGACGCGCTCGTTCTCCTGTCGGGAGGGCTCGATTCCACCGTGGCGCTCGCCATGGCCGCCTCGCGCGGACCGCGTCCCGTCGCCGCCCTCTTCGTCGATTACGGCCAGCACGCCGCCCGCCGCGAGGCGTCGGCGGCGAGGCGGATCGCCTCGCGGTACGGCTGCGCCTTTCTGCGCGTGGCGCTCCCCTGGATCGCCCGGGAGTCGAGCTCGCGCCTCGTCGCGGGGAAGGGCGCGCCCCCGTCATGGCGGCGCTCCCGGCTCGGAGACCCCGCCCCGCGCGATGTTTGGGTGGAGAACCGCAACGGCATTCTCATCGCCGTCGCCGCGCTGTTCGCCGCGGAACGGGGCTGCGGCACGGTGATCGCCGGGTTCAACAGGGAAGAGGCGCGCGCGTTCCCCGACAACTCGGAGGCGTTTCTGCGCCGAACGAACGGCGCGCTCGAGCTGGGGCTCCGCGCGCGGGTGCGCGCGGCGAGCCCGACGATCCGTCTCACGAAGCGCGAGATCGCGCTCGCGGGGATCGAGCTCGGCGTGCCGTGGCGCCTTATCTGGAGCTGCTATCGCGGCGGGCGGTCGATGTGCGGATCGTGCGAATCCTGTCTTCGTCTGCGTCGCGCCGTGCGGGGCACCGCCGCCGCGCGGCTCGTGAGATTCGGAAAGGAGCCGGCATGACTTCCGGGTTCCGGCGGATCGTCGAAACGGCGTTTCTGCCCCTGCCGCTCGACTACACGGGGGCCGAGCTTCGCAGCCATTTCGTGCGCGAGCGCGGCCGGATCGAATGGGACGGCGTCGTCGCCTTCGTGGGAGCCTGCGCCGTCCGGGGCGAGAGGCTCGTCGATCTCGAGGACGCGGAGGGGGGCAGCGAGATCGTCGCCGAACGGATGCTCCATTTCATCGGCGAGCATTTTCAATGCGGCCTGCGCGAGGCGAACGCGAGGCTCCGCCTGTTCGTCTCGATCGCCCGGGAGGCGCTCGAGGACAGGGCGTCCGCCGCGCGCGTCGATCGCCGCGGCGACGACCTCTTCGTCGGCGAGCGGAAGCTGAGCGTGGCGATCTGCACCGCGACCCCCGTCTCCGCGGTTTTCCATTTCGGCGTGAACGTCGATCCGCTCGGTGCTCCCGTGCCCGCGATCGGTCTCGTCGAGCTCGGCGTCGACGCGGCAGCCTTCGCGCGGGAGGTGCTCGATCGCTACGCGGCCGAATGCGAAGCGATCGAGCGGGCGCTTCGAAAGGTGAGGGCCGTTCCGTGACCGGCGGCGAGGAAGGATACGTCTCCGAAGTCTTCCGGTCGATACAGGGAGAAGGCCCGTACGTCGGCGTGCTGCAGGCCTTCGTGCGCTTCGCGGGATGCTCGGCGCGGTGCCGCTACTGCGACACGGAGGAGGCCCGGGAGCGGACGCGCGAATGCGCGCTCCGCGCGCTCGGCGAGCCGAGACGAGTTCCGAATCCGGTGTCCGCCGACGAGATATCGTCTTTCGTCCGCGCCCTCGCGAACGTTCCCGGATTTCATTCGGTGAGCCTCACGGGAGGCGAGCCGCTCGATCAGCCGGAGTTCGCGACCGCGCTCGTCGCGCGGTTCCGGGCGGCGGGGATCCCCGTGTACCTCGAGACCGCCGGCCTCTCCGTCGAGGGCGCGCGGGCGGTCGCGGGCGGCCTCGACTTCGTCTCCCTCGATATCAAGCTCCCGTCGCTCTGTCCGGGGGTCTCGCTCGACGCCTACCGGAGCGTGCTTCCCCTCTTCGAGGGGGCGCGGCTCTTCTGCAAGATCGTCGTCGCCGAGGGGTTCGTCATGGACGAGCTCGCGGCGGCGGCGCGGATCGTCTCGGCGTACGACCGTGCCACGACGGTCGTCGTGCAGCCCGCGACTCCCGCGGCGGGCCGCGGCGCCGTGACGGGGGAGCGGCTTCTCGAGTGCCACGCCCTCGCCTCGACGTATCTCGACGACGTGCGCGTGATTCCTCAGTGTCACGGGTGTTTGGGATTGCGATAGAAAATAAAAAATGCTGCGAGACAGTACGATGCAGGGTCGGGTTCGTGAAGGCGGCGACCATCTCGCAGCGCATCCCGGAAAAGCAAGGCCCATACCAAACGGCGATCCCCGGCGAGTGCGATGGCTCTCAACGCGATGAGGCTCAACGCGTTTCCGGCGCGCGTCTTTTTTCGTTCGACGCGGATCGATTCCCATAATTTCCCATCGTTCCCCGGGGGCGTATGGTCGGCGAGGATTCGTTTAGCGCTTTTGCATGGCCGCCGTGCGCGGCTGCACGTCGGAGACGGCCCGCGACGGCCGCCCCGCGGCGGGGTTCTTCGAAAAGAGGCGCATCTGCCGCTCGCAGCGCGCGATCGAGGGTTCTGAGAGCTTCCGCCGGCCGATCCGCGGCGGGGCCTTCGGCCCAGAAAAAAACTTGACAAGCATCTTGCCCTAAATTAAAAACTATTATATAGTTGCACAAGAAAACACCGCGCACTGGAGGGACTCACAACCCTGAATTATTTCAAGGAGGGTGCCAGATGACGAAGGCGGAGATCGTTGAGAACATTTCCAGCAAAACAGGGTTGACGAAGAAAGAGGTCGCCGAGGCGGTCGACAAGTTTCTCGATTGCATCGCGAAGGGTCTCGCCGAGGGAAAGCACTATGAAATCCGAGGCTTCGGCACGTTCAAGGTAAAGGCCCGCAAGTCCCGGATGGCGAGAAATCCGAGAACCGGCGACGCGGTGCCCGTTCCCGACCGCAAGGTGCCCGTTTTCAAGGTGTCGCGGGAGCTCAAGGAGCTCGTCGCTCAGTCCTGACGCTCGGTTCGCGCATATCCACAACCGGTTATCGATCCGCCGTCCCGCGGGCTCCGTCGAGGAGCGGCGGATTTTTTCGCGGCCCTTCCATCGCCGCGCACGACTATGGATGAACGGATCATCGATCTGAGAAGCGACACGGTCACGCGCCCCTCCTCGGGGATGCGCGAGGCGATCTCGCGGGCCGAGGTGGGGGACGACGTCCTCGGCGACGACCCCACGGTCAAGCGGCTCGAGGAGCGCATGGCGCGTCTCCTGGAAAAGGACGCGGCCGTGTACGTGCCGAGCGGCACGATGGCGAACACGCTCGCGCTCCTCTCGCAAACGAGCCCCGGCGACGAGGTCATACTCGACCGCCGCTGCCATATATTCAATTACGAGGTCGCCGGCGCCTCCGCCGTCGGCGGACTGCAGCTCTATCCGATGGACGGTCCGGCGGGCCTCCTGCCGCTCGCCGACCTCCCCTCGGCGGTGAGACCGGCCAACATCCATCATCCCCGCACGGCCCTCGTCGCGGTCGAGAACACGCACAACCGCGCGGGCGGGCGGATCTATCCGATCGACGAGCTCGAGGCGGTCTCCCGGTTCGCGCGCGAGCGGCGGCTGCGCGTCCACATGGACGGCGCGCGTCTCGCGAACGCCTCGGTGAAGACCGGCATACCGTTCGAACGCTACGGCGCGCTCGCCGATTCGATATCGATGTGTTTCTCGAAAGGGCTCGGCGCGCCGGTCGGTTCGATCCTCGTTTCGGACGCGGCGACGATCGACCGGGCCCGCGTCTGGCGCAAGCGCCTCGGCGGCGGCATGCGGCAGGCGGGGATTCTCGCGGCCGCATGTCTCTACGCCCTCGATCACAACGTCGCGCGTCTCGCCGAGGATCACGAGCGGGCCGCGCGCATCGGCCGGATGATCGAGGCGTCGCACCGCTTCCGCCTCACGTTTCCGGTCGAAACGAACATCGTCATATTCGAGGCCGTCGAGGGTGCGCCGGATGCGGCGGCCGTCGACGCCGCGCTTCGCCGGGAAGGGATCCTCGCGCTCCCGTTCGGCGGCCGCTACACCCGAATGGTGACCCATCTCGACATACACGACGAGGACATGGAACGGCTCGACCGCGTGCTGCCGCGCGTTCTCGCCGGCTGACTTCCGGGGCCCGCCCGCGGGAAAGACCGCCGCGTATGAGAATCCATCAATTCTATCTCGTGAGCACGCCGATCGGAAACCTCGGCGACCTTCCGGCGCGAGCCGTCGAGATCCTGGGGTCGGTCGACGCGATCCTCGCCGAGGATACGCGCACGGCGCGCGTGCTGCTCGACCGGTACGGGATCGCGACGCCGATGCGGCCGTACCACGATCACAACAAGGAGCGAGTGACGCCGCTCATCCTGCGCGAGCTCGCCGAGGGAAAGCGGTTCGCGCTCGTCGCGGACGCGGGAACGCCGCTCATCTCCGATCCGGGGTACTACATCGTGCGAAAGCTCATCGAGGAGCGGATCGAGATCACCTGCATACCCGGACCGAGCGCCGTGACGGCGGCCCTCGTCCTCTCGGGTCTGCCGCCCGACCGGTTCACCTTCTTCGGCTACATGCCGCGAAAGCCGGGCGAACGGGCCCGCGCGATCGGGGAGGCGGCGGATAATCCCTACACCTCGATCTTCTTCGAGAGCCCGCACCGGCTGCTCTCGACGCTCGACGCCCTCGCCGACGGGCTCGGCGAGCGCGAGGTCGTCGTCGCGCGCGAGCTCACGAAGCTGCACGAGGAGGTCGCCCGCGGCACGGCGGCCGGCCTGCGCGAGCGATTCGGCTCGTCCCCCGTGCGCGGCGAGATCGTCATCCTCGTCCGCGGAGCGGGAAGGCGGCGCAAGACGGCGGACGGAAACGCGGGCGCGGGCGGTTGACAGCCGCCCCGGCGGCGGCGCATACTGCCGCGACGGCGCGGCGGGAAAGGCGCGGGAGGTCATGGCGGACAAGGCTACCGTGAAAAACGCGATGCGGAGACTGCTCGATCCGCTTGCGGCGGCGCTCGAGCGCGCGGGGGCGACGCCGTTCGCCGTCACCGTCGCGGGGCTTCTCGTGAGCCTCGCGGGCGCCGTCTTCGTCGCCCGCGGCCGCATGAGGACGGGAGCCGTCGTGCTTCTCGCCGGAGGCCTCTGCGACGTTCTCGACGGCTCCCTCGCCCGCCGAATGGGGAGGGAGAGCGCGTTCGGCGCCTTCATCGATTCGACGATAGACCGCGTCACGGAGATCGCGTTCTTCGGGGCGCTCGTCGTTCACTTCGCCGGAGCGGGCGCGGGGCCGCTCTTCCGTATCGAAGCGCTCGCCTCGGGCGGGACGACGCCGGATCCCCGGATCGCTCTTCTCCTCGCCGCTCTCGCCGGGTCGTTCCTCACGAGCTATACGCGGGCGCGGGCCGAGGGGCTCGGCCTCGAATGCCGAATCGGCCTCATCGAGCGGCCGGAGCGCGTCGGCATCCTCGCCGCAGGGCTTCTCGCGGGAGGAGTCGTGCTCGACGCGGCGATCCTCGCGCTCGCCGTTCTCACCGCGGCGACCTCCGTGCAGCGGATCGCCCACGTTCGCCGGCTGACGGCCGGGCGGGGGCTTCCCCGATGAGGCGCGGCGCGCAGGAGAGCGGCGCCCGGAGGATCACTATGAAACCACGTCTCGTCACGTTCGAGGGGATCGAGGGCTGCGGAAAGTCCGCGGTCTCCCGCGAGGCGCTCCTCGCTCTCGAGCGCGCCGGCGTGAACGCCGTCCTCGTGCGCGAACCGGGCGGCACGGCGGTCTCCGAGAGGATACGGGAGCTGCTCCTCGATCCGGAACGGCGGGAGATAGCGCCGCTCACGGAGCTCATGCTGTACCTCTCCGCGCGCTCCCAGCTCGTCTCCGAGGTCATCCGGCCGGCGCTCGCCGACGGGCGGACCGTTCTCTGCGACCGGTACATCGACGCCTCGGTCGCGTATCAGGGGTTCGCCCGCGGGCTCGGGGAGCGGTTCGTCGAGCGGCTGAACCGGGTGGCGGCGGAGGGCGCCGTCCCCGATAGAACGTTCCTCCTCGACGTGCCGGTTGTGGAAGGGCTCGCCCGCGGACCGCTCCGGCGCGAACGCGACGGCGTAGCCCGCAGGGACCGCCTCGAGCGGGAGGACCTCGCGTTTCACGAACGGGTGCGCGAGGGGTACCTGCGGCTCGCCCGCCGCAACCGCTCCCGCGTCGTCGTCGTCGTCGCATCGAGGCCGCTCGAGGACGTCGTTTCCGCCGTTCTCGGGAACCTCGAACGCCTCTTCTCCGTATCACTTATATAGCGGCCGGATAAGATTTTGTTTCCCCCCGGCGGAATGTTATATTACCGGCGGGCGGGAATAAGCCCACCGGAATCCAGCCCGTTGGCCTCTTTTTTGATGGCTCGAGAGGCGGGGAACCGCCCGTGCGGCCCTCGTATCGCCGCCTGACCCACGGAGGTTGCATCGTGCGTTTGAACGGAAAAGCGATCGTCGGAATATCGGTCCTCTGCCTTCTCGCCGTCGCCTCGATCTTCGTCATGGCGGGCGACCGCGAGGAGCGGCAGCGGGAGACCGTCTACAAGAACATCGAACGGTTCGGGGCGGTGCTCGACAAGGTTCTCAACTACTACGCCGACGAGATCGACTCCGACAAGCTCATCAAGGCCGCCATCGACGGGATGCTCAACACCCTCGACGAGCATTCCGTCTACATGGACAGCTACGACTACGAAAACCTCATGATCGACACGCGCGGAGAGTTCGGCGGGCTCGGATTCACCGTCGGCACGGCCGACGGCTTTCCGACCGTCGTTTCGATCCTCGACGACACGCCCGCCTACCGCCACGGGATACAGGGCGGGGACAAGATCGTCGAGATCGAGGGCGTCTCCACGAAGGGGTACAAGACCGAGGACGCCGTCTCGAAGCTGCGCGGCCGCGAGGGGACGCAGGTCAGCATCACCATCGCCCGCGAGGGGCTTCCCGATTCCCTGCGGTTCTCGATCACGCGCGAGATCATCCGCGTGCCGAGCATCAGCTATTCGACGAAGCTCGGAGACGTCGGCTACATACGCGTCGCGCGATTCGGCGAGCGGACCGCCCGCGAGCTCGACGACGCGATGCGCGCTCTCGAGCGGGAGAAGATCAAGGGGCTCATCATCGACCTCCGGAGCAATCCGGGCGGTCTCCTCGAATCGGCGCGCGAGGTGTCGGAGATCTTCCTCGAGAAGGACAGGCTCATCGTCTACACGGAATCGCGCATTCCGAGCCACAACGCGAAGTACTACTCGCGGTCGACGAAGGTGCACGACGGGTATCCGGTCGTCATCCTCGTGAACGGGTTCAGCGCGTCCGCGTCCGAGATCGTGGCGGGCGCCCTTCAGGACTGGGACCGGGCGCTCATCGTCGGGCAGACGAGCTACGGCAAGGGCTCGGTGCAGACCGTGTTCATGGTCGGACGCGACGCCCTCAAGCTCACGACGGCCAAATACTTCACGCCGAGCGGGCGCTGCATCCACTCGAACCGCTCGTCGGAGGACGACGAGGGGACGATCGCGCTCGACGGCGAGACCCCGGCGCCGGCCGCGGAACGGCCAGCGGAGGAGACGGACGCCGAGACGGAGGATCGCCGCGAATACAAGACCGCGGCCGGCCGCGTCGTGTACGGCGGCGGCGGCATCACCCCCGACTGGGAGATCGAGCCGCAACGGTTCACGCCGTTCCAGAGGGATCTCGAGCTTCGCAACCTCTTCTTCAATTTCGCGATCAACTACGCCTCGTCTCACGAGACGAACGACCGGTTCGAGGCGACGGACGAAATCCTCGGCGCCTTCAAGAGCTACATCGCCGAGCACAAGTTCGCGGCCCCCGATTCGCTCTGGACGCCGGAAAACACGGAGTACGCGAAGCTCGCGATCAGGCGGGAGGTCTTCCGGCGGCGCATGGGGACGAAGGGCGCCTATCTCGCGACCCTTCCCCACGACGAAGAGGTCCAGAAGATCCTCGAGATGTTCCGCGCGGCCCCGACGCTCGACCGGATGTTCGCCTACGTGCAGGAGCGCGCGAAGGAACGGGAACACCTGAAGACCGCGGAGGCCGCGAAGCGTTGAGGAAGGTCGCGATCATAAGCGATTTCGACGGCACCGTCTCGAGACGCGACGTCGGACACCACTTCTTCGGCGCGTTCGTCCCGCGGCGGCGCGAGTGGCTCGCGCTGCTCGACGAGTGGCGCCTCGGCCTCATCAGCTCGAGGGAATGCCTCGAGAAGGAGCTCTCGCTCGTCCGGGCCGACCGGGACGACCTCGACGGCTTCGTCGACGGCGAGGGGCTCGATCCGTATTTCAACGATTTCGTCGATTTCGGCGAGCGGCGCGGATGCGAGCTGCTCATCGCGAGCGACGGGCTCGATTACTACATCGACCGGCTTCTCGCGCGGTCCGGGCTCGGGCATCTCGACGTCCGGGCGAACCGCCTCGTCTGCGACGGACCGCGGCTCGCCGCCGTCGAGTTCCCCCATTACGACAAGATGAATTGCACGAGGTGCGGCAACTGCAAGCGCTCGCACCTCGAGGAGCTCCGGCGCGCCGGCTTCGCCGTCGTCTACGTGGGGAACGGGTACAGCGACCGCTGTCCCGCGGAGCACGCGGATCTCGTGTTCGCGAAGGGGGAGCTGCTCGACCACTGCCGCGAGCGGAGCATCGAACACGTCGCCTTCGAGAACTTCCGCGACGTCGAGCGGGTGCTCACGACGCGGTTCATCCTTCACTCGGGAAACGTCTCGCTCTGAGAGCGGTTCATCGCCTCGGTGTAGAGCCGGCTCACGTATCCGATGAAATCGAATATCTCCATCTCCGCGATCGAATCGCGGCCGCGGAGCGTTTTCATCTTGTCCATCACGTCGTTGAGGTCGTTGCGCCCGACGAGACCCCGGTCGTAGAACTTCCAAAAGGTTTTCAGGGTGTACTGAAGGTCGTTTCCGTACTTCTTCTGCAGATCGGGGCCGAGGGCGGCCTCGAGCTGCCGTCCGGAGCGCATGAACATGCGCTCCGCGATCGCGTCGCGCGCCCCGAGGAGCAGCGCGGCGGCGAGCACGGCAGCGACGGCGACGACCGCCGCGATCGTATATGTTCTCCTGCTCACCGTGCATCCGTCCTTTCTCCGGCGAGGGTCATTCGCAGCCACGATTCGGTCAGGGCGACCGCCCGCTCGAGGGAGGGCGAGGGCCGCTCCATCGGGTGCCGCACGTTCATCGTGTGGCCCGCCCCCCGCAGCGTCTCGAGGCGGGCCGGGGCGGCGCGCGGGACCGCGGCGAGCTCGCGCGCCTCGGCGAGCGTCACCGCGCCGTCCCGTTCGCCGTGCACCATGAGGTGCGCGGCGCCGAGGCGGGCCGCCGCGGCGAGGAGATCGAGCTCCGCGCGGCGGCGGTCGATCTCCTCGAAGTACGCGTAGTCGAGACGGAGCGGCGCCTCCGAGCGGGGATCGGCGAAGACGAGCGCCCCCTCGCGCCGCCACGCGGCCTTTCGCCGCGCCGTGTACCGGTCGAGGCGCGACGGCGCCGACCACGTGACGAGCGAGCGCGCCTCGGGGAGACCGGGAAGCGCGAGGAGCGCCACGGCGCCGCCCCGGCTGTGCCCGACGACGCCCCAGACGCCGCCGTCGGCCGCGCCGGGCCCGAGGCCCCCGCCGCGGACGAAACGCGCGACGCGGCGAAGATCCTCGATCTCGAGAGAGACCCTGTTGCGCGCGAACGCCTCCGGATCGGCGATCCGTCCCGTCGCCTCGTCGACGCCGCAGTGGGAGAAGCTCATCGTGAGAACGTGGAATCCGGCGGCGGCGAGGCGATCGGAGAGGTACGGGAAAAACCCCCACCCCTTGTACCCCAGAAAACCGTGGCAGACGACGACGAGCGGGCGGCTCACGCCCGGAGCGGCGGTCCGCAGATCGGCGCGCACGGGGCGCGCCCCACCCGCGGCGACGACGATCTCGCGGATCATGGGGCGGGTTCGCATGGCGTCCTTGCCAATCATCGCTTCATCCGTTAGAATAACGGTTACTTGTGTATATACAGCGGGGGTGAATCGTGGCAAGGAGAATCATAATCGCCCTTCTCTGCACGCTCGTCCTTCTCGGCGCGGCGCGGCGCCTCACGTCGGGCAAGCCTCGCGACGTTCACGTGGAGGACGGCGACGTCGTGCTCTCGTTTCGGACGGTGACGGAGCATATCGGGCCCGGCCAGCCGTACCTCAAGGTGCGGCTCGAGGCGCCTTCCGGGAGCAGGATCATGCTCCATTACGTCACGCCGGACGATCCGTCGGTGCAGAAGCGCGGACTCGTTCCCATCGGGAACAAGCAGTACAGCATGTATCTTCCGATCCGCGGCATCGGATCCCGGGTCAAGTACGCGTTCTCTCTCACGCGACCGGACGGCTCGGTCGTGCGCGTTCCGGAGGGGGAAAAGTACTACGTTCTGAAGTTCAAGGG
>DHHB01000076.1:0-5581 GCA_002403075.1 bacterium UBP1_UBA4783
GTGTCGTTCGGCTCGGGGGAGTTCCAGCGCACGAACGAGCTCAACGATCCGCTCGGCACGTTCCGCGAGGGGGAGACGGCCTACATCCTCTCCGCCTCGAAGAGCGTCACGCGGAGCGTCGCGATCGGAGCGAACTTCAAGATCATCCGCCAGAGCATCGACGAGTTTCAGGCGTCGGGCGCCGGCGGGGATATCGGCATTCTCGCGAACGTTCTACCATCGGTCGTCATCGGCGCCTCGCTCCTCAACGTCGGGGGACCGAGCCTCACGCTGCGCGAGACCGCCGAGGACTATCCGGTGGAATTTCGCGGCGGCTTCTCGGTCCGCTTCCTCTCGGGGCGGGCCCTGTTCTCCACGGAGATCGACCACCGCGCCGGCTACGAGACGCGCATCCACGCGGGAAGCGAGTTTTGGGCTCATCCCATCATGGGGCTCCGCGTGGGGTACTACGACTCGTACGTCTCGGGAGGCGTGAGCTTCGCCATCACCCCCGACATGCGGTTCGACTACGGAATGTCCGATCAGGTGCTCGGTCTCACGCACCGCGTCGGCATCTCCTACCGCTTCGGCGGATTCTTCGCGAGCTCGCAGGCGACGCCGCCGGTCTTCTCGCCGCTCGGCACGCAGTCCGTGACGAAGTTCAACCTCACGGCGAGGACCAAGGCGGACGCGGCGACGTGGAACCTCTCCATCGTCGACAAATCGAATCAGGAGGTGCGCCGGTTCAGCGGCAAGGGATCGCCCCCCGCGCACATCATGTGGGACGGCAAGGACGAGAACGGGCTCTCGCTCGCCGACGGCGCCTACCGGTATCAGCTCGTCGTCGTCGACGCGGAAGGCCGTTTGACACAGGGACGCGAGCGCACCGTCGAGATCATGACCTCAGGGCCGCAGGGCGACGTGCCGGTCGTCGTCAGCGAACAGTACTGACGCGATCGCGCGGGGAGTGATTCGAATGACGAACATACGTGAAATACGGTTCATCGGGCGAGGCGCCCGCCGGGCGATCGCGGCGGCGCTCGCCGCCTCCGCCGTCGCCGCGTCGGCGCTCGCGGGCCTTCCCCACTCCGCGCGGGCGGAAGGGGCGAAATCCGAGACCGCCGCGGCGCGGCCGGCCGCCCTCCCGGATATCGGTCTCGCCCTCGAGCAGGCCCGGCGCCTGCCGGTTCCCGCGCGTCGGGGCGCCGCCGAGGAAGCGGCCGCCTCGCTCGCCGAGCTTCTGCGCTCGGACGTCCCGAAGGAGAGGCGCGAGGCGCTTCATTTCCTCTCGGGAGAGATCTACCACGCCCTCGGGAGCTACGATCGCTCGGCGGAGGAGTTCCGCAACGCCGCGAAACGCGGCGAGCGCGGACCGTTCGCCGACGACGCCTCGCTCGCCGAGATCATGTCGCTCGAGGCGGCGGGACGCGACAACGACGCGGCCAAGGCGTGGCGGGAGTGGGAAAAGAAATATCCGCAGAGCCCGCTCATGGGCGAGGCCCAGCTCGCTCGCGCGTGGAACGCCCTTCGCCGCGGCGCGACGCCCGAGGCGGCCCGTCTCCTCGAGACGCTCGTCTCGCGTTCGCGCTGGATGGAAAAGGACGCGCGGGTCGTTCTCGCCCGCTCGACCGTCGCATATCTCGAAGAGCGCCACGCGGAGGCGGTCGCGATCCTCGAGGCGGCTCCGCACGGCCCCGCGGCGACGTACCTGCGCGCCCTCCTCTACGAGGCGCAGGGGCAGTCCCTCAAGGCGGCCGCAAAGTTTCAGGAGACCGCCGAACGGTATCAGCATTCGAACCTTCGCGATCCGGCCATGCTCGCGAAGGCGAACATCTTTCTAGCGAGCGGCGCGTATCGAAGCGCCGCCGAGGAGATGGGCCGCGTGATCGAGAAGGCCTCGCGGCCCGACATCAAGGCCGAGGCCGAGCTTCGCCGCGCGATGGCGATCTACCTCGACGGCGACGCCGAACAGGGCGCCGCGCTCCTCCGCGAGGTCGCCGGGCGGCACGCCCGCACGGACGTCGCGGCGCGGGCGCAGTATTTTCTCGGCGAGGCCCTCTTCGCCGAGGAGTCCTACGAGCCGGCGATCAGAGAGTTCAACCGGGTGCTCTCGGATTACTTCGAGCACTCGCTCGCGGCGCGCGCCCAGTACCGGGTCGGTCGCTGCCTCGACGCGCTCGGCCGTGGCGCCGAGGCCACGAGCACTTATCAGGCGGTCGTGGCGGGATACCCGCTCGCGCCCGAGTCCCCCGCCGCGGCGTACCTCGCCGGCGTCGGGCTCCTCGGCCAGCGGCGTCCCCTCGTGGCGGCGCCGTATTTCCAGCTCGTTCTCGACCGCTACGCGCGAAGCGACAGCAGCGGCGCCATCGTGTTCGCTTCGAAAGATCATCAAGAGCTCGTCGAAGCGGCGCTGTGCCTGCTCGAGCTTTCGTACCACAAGGCGGGCAACCTCGGGCAGCTCTCGGGAGTGCCCCATCTCATGTTGCAAAAGATGCCGCCGAGCAGGTCGCCGTGGCGCGCGTACGCGATCCTCATCGACGCGGACGCGCTCGCGGCGCAGGCCCGCCACAAAGAGGCCGAAGGCATGCTGAAGCGGCTCATCGACGAATTTCCGGACAACGCGGTCGCGATTCCGGCGAATAGGCTGCTCGCGTGGACCTACGCGCAGCAGGGCCAGGACGCGCTCGCGATCGAGACCGAGGAGCGGATGCTCGCCCGTTACGCGTCCCGCGGCGACGAGGCCAACCTGAGCTC
The DNA here is from genome assembly GCA_002403075.1 of bacterium UBP1_UBA4783. Lineage (GTDB taxonomy): Bacteria > Krumholzibacteriota > Krumholzibacteriia > Krumholzibacteriales > Krumholzibacteriaceae > SSS58A. The sequence goes on from DHHB01000076.1 coordinate 2,734, forward strand.
CGCCTTCTTCAACAAGGCCAACATTCTTTTCAACAGGAAGGAATACCGCGAGGCCGCCGAGACGTACGACGAGTTCCTGCGGCGCTTCCGCGATCATCCGAAGCGGCTGCAGGCGCTCTATCAGGCGGGCCTCTGCTACCAGCGCCTCGACCAGAACGGCGACGCCGTCGACCGTTGGGAATCGCTCGTCAGGAGCGACACGACATCAGCTCTCTCCGAGCGCGCTCTCGCGCGGGCGGGAGACCTCTACTTCCGCGCCGAGGCCTACGACGACGCCAAGCGCTGCTACCGGACGCTCCTCGAGCGGTTCGCGACGAGCAGCGCGGCGGCTATGGGATGCCTGCGCATCGCGCAGTGCGAGTACAACGCCGGAAACGACGAAGAGGCGCTCGGCCGCTACTCGGAGTTCGTCTCGCGCTTCCCCGCGAGCCCCATGGTCAAGGACGCCGAGCGCGGGATCGAGCTCGCGCTCTACCGGCTCGGCCAGCGGGCCGACGGCAGCGACGTGCTCGCCCGTCTCGTCGAGCGCTACCCGTCGAGCTCGTTCGCCGCGGACGCGCAGTTCGAGATCGCCATGCGGAGCTACAAGGCCAAGCGCTGGAACGAGGCCGCCGAGGAGTTCCGCCGCGTCGTGAGCCAGTTCCCCGGCTGTTCGGTCGCGGACCGCGCGCACTACCTCATGGCGGATTCGTATCGGCAGGCGGGCTCCTCGCGCGAGGCGCTCCTCGCCTACGAGCAGTTCCTGAGCTTTTTCCCCGAGAGCGAGTTCCGCCCGACCGTGAGCTTCCGCCTCGGATCGATCCGCTTCGAGGAGGAATCGTACATGCAGGCGGCCGTCGACTTCACCGGCGTGATCGACGCCGACGCGCCGCAGGAGATCGCCTCGGCGGCCCTCTTTAACCTCGCCATCTGCCGGCGGATGCTCGGCGACGCCGAAGAGGCGCGCCGGACGCTCGAGCTCTACCGCGAGCGGTATTCGTCGAGCGACGAACGCGCCGCGGAGATCGCCTATCAGCTCGGCGACATACACGACAAGGCGGGCCGGACCGAGAAGGCGCTCGCGGAGTTCTCCGCCGCGCTCGAGGCCAAGCCCGCGGACGAGCTCGCCGTCGAGCTCAACTATCGCGCCGGTCTCTGCGCGGAGCAGGGCGGCGACGCGGACGGGGCGATCAAAGCGTACCGCAGGGCGATCGGCTCGCCGGACAAGGACGACGCGTTCCGGCTGCTGGCCGTCGCGCGCTGCGCGGCGCTCTACGAGGACAAGGGGGAGACGGGCAAGGCGCTCGCGGCCTACCGGGATCTCATAGAGAATTCGAAGGACGAAGAGCTGGTGCTGGCCGCGCGCGAGCGGGCCTCGCAGCTCAAGGCGAAATCGAAGTAAGCGAACGCACGCAACGACAAGGAGAGCGAACATGGCAAGCAACTTCAACTTCATCGAGGCGCTGCGCACGAGCGCGATACTCTGGGTGCTCGTGGGGCTCAGCGTCCTCACGCTCGGCGTCGCGCTCGAGCGCGTCTACTACTACTGGCGGCGGCAGGGACGGCCGGATCAGGCGCTCGATCAGGCGCTGCGCAGGATCCGGAGCGGCGACCTCCGCGAGGCGGCCCGCATCCTCTCCTCCTGCGCCCATCCGATGGGCGCCGTGAGCGCGCAGATCGTCGAAGGCGAATACGTCGACGGCGAGAAAGCGGAAGAGCAGCTCCAGATCGCCCTCAGCGAGCAGCGGCTCCTCCTCGAGCGCAACCTCGGGTTCCTCGGGACGATGGCCGCCGTGGCGCCGCTCGTGGGACTGCTCGGAACCGTCTGGGGGATCATGCGGGCGTTCCACGACATGTCGACGACCGGCTCCGCCGCTCCGTCCATCGTCGCGGCGGGCGTCGCCGAGGCGCTTCTCACGACCGCCGTCGGTCTCATCATCGCCGTGCCGGCGCTCATGCTGTACAACAACCTCGCCCGGCGCATGAACGTGATGCTCACCGTCGCCGAGAACGACGCGCGGAGCGTCCGCGCCGCCCTCGCCGGCGCGCCCGAGCACCGTTCGGCCGTTCGGGAGGCCCGCGACGCCGGCGAGCGCCGGCAGCGCATCGAGCGAAGCGCGGTCGAGCGCGTCGCGGACGAGCTCGAAACCGTCCGCTCGGAATGAGGTGCGTGGTATGGCACGCGCATCGAAATCACAGCCGACGCAGGGCATTCACGAGGTCAACATGACGCCCCTCATCGACGTCTCGCTCACGCTCGTTGTGATACTGCTCCTGCTCACGCCGCTCGCCTTCGAGTCGAGCATCGCGGTGCGCAAGGCGCTCGCGAGCGCCCGCGCCTCCGCCCGCGAGGAAAAGGAAGAGCGCATCGAGCTCAACGTCGTCTCGGAGGACAGCGTGCTCATCAATCGCCGCCTCGTCGCCCGGGCCGAGCTCGGGAGCGCGCTCGCGCCTCTCCTCGAGAACAAGGTCCAGCGGCGCGTCGTGGTCGAATGCGGCGACGCCGTTTCGCACGGCGCCTTCGTCAACGTTCTCGATCAGGCGAAGCTCTGCGGAGCGGCGGAGATCGCCGTGCTCGGGAGGTAACATGAAACGGATCATCGAGAGCGGCATTCCCGCGACGGCCAGGATAAACGTGACGCCGATCATCGACGTCTCGCTCACGCTCGTCATCATCCTGCTCATGACCGCGCCGATGCTCTGCGTCCCGGACGTCGAGGTCGATCTTCCGACGGCGCTGACGCGCGGGGCCGAGAACGAGTTCAACGTGAGCATCACGCTCGGCAAGAACGGCGAGCTCGCGATCAACGAAAACGTCGTGCGGCCGGAGCTCTTCGCCGCGACCCTTCGCGCAGTGATCGCGAAGGCC
>DHHB01000076.1:5590-11430 GCA_002403075.1 bacterium UBP1_UBA4783
GAGACGCTCGGTACGGCGCGGGCCGCGGGAGGAAACCGGCTCGCCGTGGCGACGCTCCAGAGCAAATGACGGGGGAATCCATGAACGCATACGCCTTGACGTACGAACTAGCGGCGATACAGGCGAGGACGAGGAAAGTGACGCTCGTGAGCCTCGGCGTTCACGCCCTGTTCTTCCTGCTCCTCGCCCTGCGCCATACGATCGTGCCTCCGCCGCCGGTGCTCACCGAGATCGCCTGGATAGACCCCGTGACGATCCCGATGCCGGTGCCGGCGATCACGGTGAAGATGCGCCCGACGCTCGAGAGGACGGTGCCGTCCGCGCCCGCCCCGAACCCCGAGCACTTCGTGCGTAAAACGAGCGAGAGCGACTTCGCCCCTCGCCCGCAGGACCGGGAGGCGACCGAAGACGTGCTGAGGCGCAAGCTCGTCGCGCTGGAGCGCACGGCGACCGCGCACGCCTCGATCGCGGAGGTCGCGGCGCCGAAGGTGCTCGGGCGGCCGTCACTCGCGAGCGTCCCGAACGAGGGATCGAACGCGCGCGATGCCGTCGCGCTCACGCGCCGCGAGGGCTCGTCCACGGCTCCCGTCAATTTGGCGCGAAGCGAGCCGCGCCGGGCGAGACCCGCGGCCCTGAGCTCGATCCCGGAGAAGGCCGTCGCTTCGGCGAAGATCGAGAAGACCGACTCTTCCGCGCGGCGCATCATCGACGGGGCGACGCTCGTCGGCCCGGTCGCCGACCGCATGCTCGTCTCGTACCGCAAACCGGTGTACCCCGAATGGGCGAAGAGCGAGGGCGTGGAGGCGACGTTGACCCTGTACTTCATCGTGCTGCCCAGCGGCGCCGTGAAGGAAAACATTTTCATCGAAAAAACATCCGGTTTCGGAGACTTCGACACAAACGCCATCGATGCGCTCGTCGCGTGGCGTTTCGAGCCGCTCCGCGGCGGCGAAACCGGCGAGCAGTGGGGATCGATTACGTTCAACTATCGGCTGGCGGGCTGACCGCCGCCCGACGGGATGGAGCGTGGAATCATGCGTGCCGAGTATATACGGTTCATCGCGGCGATAGGAATCGCCGCCGTCGTCCTCTGTTCGTCCTCAGGCTCCCCGGCGTCGGCGGAGGAGAGAAAGGCGGCCACCGCGGGAAAGACCGCCGACAGCTCGATGGTGCTCAAGGGGAGCGAGGAAGGCACCGTCTTCAAGAGCCTCACGATCGAAGGCGAGGATAGAGTCCGCATCGAGTTCGAGCGCCCGTCGCTCTCGCTCGATCTCGATCCTCTCACGGCACCCGGCCTCGACTGGGAGAGCACCAACGCCGTCCTCGGCCGGTGCAACATAGACTTTCTCTCTCCGCTCGTCGCCCTCTCCGCCATGGAGCGATCGCCCTACCTCGCGCGCCCGTGGCTCGAATCTTTCGCGACGGGCGACATCGTCCGGTTTCACCCCGCGCTCACCGACGTCGAGCGGTGGCGGCTCACGATCGCCGATTCGAGGAGCCGAAAGATCGCGGAGTTCGAGGGAAAGGGATCCCCGCCGAAGGAGCTCGGCTGGAACGGCCGCGCGACTGACGGGAACGCCATGCCCCCGGGTCTCACCTACTCGTACGTCGTCGAGGCGTACGACCGCGCGGGGAACAAGCGCAACTTCGTCGGCAAGGGATTCTCGCTCCCCTCCTACGAGCTCGACACCGCGAAGGAGCTCGTTCTCCTCTTCTCGGGCGAGGGTCTCGCCGAAGCGCCATCGGGCCGCCGCGGCGACGAGGCTATCCCGCCGCCGCTCCTCCTCGACGCCGCGAGCAGGATCAATCAGGCGGGCCGTACCGACGGAGTCATTCGCGTCGCCGTGACGGCGCGCTCCTACAAGGAGGCGGACGCGCTCGCGAAACGCATCGGCGGCGCGATCGAGCCGCTCATCCTCGGCGATCCGAGCCGCATCCAGTACGCGGCGGACGTGCAGCCGGACGCGCCGGCCGGCGGAACGGTCGCGATACGCGTCGCACGATGATGCTTGCGAGGCCGCTGGATCATCGAACGAGGAGCATCTTGCGTGTCTCGTTGACCCCCGCGCGGGTACGCAGGCGGGTGAAGTAAATGCCCGTCGAAACGGGGCGGCCGTTCTCATTCCTGCCGTCCCATACCGCTTCATAACGACCAGCCGGCCGGCCTCCATCGAACAGCACCCGCACCAATGCGCCGCTCGCGTCATAGACGGCCAATCGGATGACATCCGCCCGAGCGAGATCGTAACGAATGATCGTCGACGGGTTGAAGGGATTGGGGTAGTTCTGGTGGAGAACGGTGCGCTCGGGAGGATTCGGCAGCTCGCCCTTGCCGCTCTCCGCGAACTCGGCGCTCCCGACGACGAGCGCGAATCGAGCGTTATCCTCGGAAACGGCCTCCCGCCGCCCCGAATAGAACATATAGCTCCGCTCCTCGCGCACATCGATGCATCTGCCGAGATGCTTGTCGAGGAGATAGATGCTCGCCTCAGCGGGCGCCCCGTCGATCCCCCTGATCTCGAGCGTCACCTCGTCAGTGATCCCCGCCTCTTCGAAGTTCTTCGCCACGTCGAAGCGCCAGACGTGACCCCAAAGCTCCTCGTTCGCCTGAACGAATCCGAGCTCGGCCGGCGGCACGGCTTCATACCCCCCGCGGATATCGACGGCATAATCACCCCGATGCGTTTCCCACGCGCGATGAGGGAAATAAAGGGAAATCGCTCTCCCCGGACTCATCGGAGGTTCCGAGCGGTCGTGCCGATCCCAACCGCGCACGGCGCCCTCGCTCATCCCGGCGTGATTGCCGGAGTCTTCGACACCGCAGCTCACCGCCCGAACTTCGAATCGCCAGTCGGAATGCGTAGCGCTCGCTCCAGAGGAGACCGCTACCGCGAGAGAGTCCTTCATCTCTGCCGCGGGCACGGCCTCCCTCGCGGGAATCCGCAATACCACGCTCGCGTCGCTCAGGTTCTTTACCCAATATCCGCCGAACGGCTCGAGAATCTGCTCATCCATCCGATAGCCCTTGTTGATCACCCATCCCACCGGCGGTTGCACCGTCGTCGATTCCGCATCCGCCATCTTTATCCCGTCGACCGTGATCGAATCCCACGCAACGGGGAAGTTGAAAGGATTACCGACCATGTTCCACCCCGGCTCGAGCACAAGCGCATAGGCGCTGTCCGTCGCCGTGGAGAGCCCCCGCACCGGGGCGGTGCCGATCCGGTTCTTGCTCGCCGATATCAGCCAGAACGCCTTCCCGGGCTTCGGAACGAACTCCTGCCTCGCCGCCTCCGACAGCTCGGCGTACGACTTCGCGGCCGGAAGATAGCGATACGCGCGCCACTTCACCGGATCGTACGGCCCGAAGGCCGCCTGATCCGAGAGCAGCGCCTCGAGAGTCCCCGTGAACTCCGGCCCGAAATCGAGCGGCACCGAGACCATCCGATACGACCGCTCCGGGTACTGTCTCTCCTCGACGAGATCGGACACCGATATCCGGATGGCGTGGGGCGATCGATCGGGCGTGTGCGCCGGATCCGTCAGCGTCCTCGTGAGCGTTTGCACTTCGACCCAGTACTCGAGCCCCCGCGGGCCGACGAGGCTGTCCGGGATAACGGCAAAGGGCAGCGGATTGCCGGCCTCGAGAGGAGACGACCGGCACACCGATTCCCCCCCGCGACGATGGTGGAGCGTGCCCTCGACGAACTCCGCACCGATGGGCAGAGACACCTGAACCTTGACGTCCCTTGCCTCGAGGAAGTCGGCCCCCGCGTTCGGCTGCGGCGCCGACATGATGCTCTGCGGAGCGGCAACCGCGCGCGAGAAGACCGAATCATCCGGCGCGCCTGGGGGATCGGTGGCAAAGACACCGCTGTTCTCCACTCTGATATAGTATTGCAGACCGCCTTCCGTAACGGCGTGGTCAGGGATCGTCGCTATGTAATTGTCCTTATACTTCGATAGCTGTACGCTGTCCTGAAATGCTGCTGAACTGTTGCCGGATCGATAAAAAACCCAGCCGCGCTCGATTCGAACTTGCGGAAGTGGCGTGGAAACGACCGTTACTGCTTGACCAAGCGGCAGCTCGGGGGCCGTGGAGAGCAGTTCGGTGCTTGTTTGCAGCGCCCGGATATCCGTCACGGTCCAAATCCTCCACAGAGCATTGAACGGATCGTTGCTTTCGATCGTCATGATGCCGCCGATAGCCGTTTGCAGCCGCGGCTCACAGAACACGGTGATATCGACTCGTTGCCCCGGTTCCAGAGGCATCGGAGCATCTTGATCAATCCTCATTTCGTTCGATGGCAAATCTATTCGTGTAATGTTCAGGCGCTCATTCCCGGTATTCGCAATTTCAATGTCCAGTGAAACGGTGTCGCCTACCGTTACGGTAGGAAAAGAGAGCCATGCAGTCGAAACGGTTGCCTGTGGATGATGGACATCGAGCGGGCCCAGTCGCTTCTGATAGGAAGCGACATGCTGGATGAACCCCGTTCGCCGGGGATTCGAGATTGCCCGCAATCGCAAGAAAGCGTTTCTTTGATCGAGCGGCACCTCCGAGAGGTCCCAATCAAATTCATAATCAATCCCCGTCGGAGATGTCGCGAGAGGACCGACATTCCGAACATATCCGACAATATCCGCGCGATGCCACCCAGCAGCCCATTGGCCCTCAAAATTGTATTTTACGGCAATCCAAAGGGGATCCGATTCGACATCGACCGCTTTCACTCTCACTCGATACAAATTCTTGTCTGCCGGCCATACCTGTACATCCTGCAGAAGGGCGCTGTTGTTCGGGAGATGGTTGATTGGCGTTGAGGTGTTCCCTCGAAAAACCGGGTTGCCTGCTCCAAGATAGAGAGCTGATAGCATGTAATCGGCGCCGCCGACGATGAGGTCGATATCCCCGTCGTTATCCACATCTCCCAAGGCGACGCTCTTCGTGTATCGTAACGAGCTGGACCATGCCGGAGCAGCCGAGAAGACCCCCCTTTCATTCATAAAGAGCGTGCTTCCCTGTCCATTGTTTCCACAGATAAGATCCAGATCCCCATCCCCATCGACGTCCCCCAGAGCAACGCTGGTCGTGGGCTGCTCGGGGCTCGTCCAGAAGGGTGTTGCGGAGTAAGAGCCCTCTTCGTTCAAATATGCGGTGGTGCTCCCAACGCCATAGAGCACAGAGCCTGAGCTTCCGCAGACGAGATCCTGATCTCCGTCGCCATCTAGATCTCCCAGGGCAATGCTTGTGACATAGCTCGAGGGCCATACCGTGGGAGAACGGGAGAAAACGCCGCCATTATTCAAATAGAAAACGATACCCGCATTATAGCCTCCGAGCACGATATCGAGATCCCCATCATTGTCTATATCTCCAAAAACGCCGCATTGAACATCCATGCTCGGGCTCGTCCAGGCCGGCACGGTTGAAAATACGCCGCCCTGATTCATAAAAAGTCCACTTGCCCGCCCAGGATACGCGCCATTCGCGCAGAGGAGATCGAGGTCGCCGTCACCATCGACATCTCCCAAGGCCACACCATATGTTTCTTGCGCCGGGCTCGACCATACGGGAGCGGTCGAAAAAACGCCCCCCTCATTGCGATAGAGCACGCTGCTCTCGCCATAGCGCCCGCAGACGAGATCCAGGTCCTCATCCCCGTCGACATCTCCCAATGCAATGCTCGTCGTCGATTGCTCCAGGCCGGACCACGCAGGGATAGTTGAGAAAGTGCCATTCTCATTCAGGAACAAGGTGGTGCTTCCGAAGTAGTTGCCGCACACAAGGTCGAGGTCTCCGTCGCCATCGATATCCCCTAGCGCAACACCCAAGGCAT
>DHHB01000076.1:11570-13561 GCA_002403075.1 bacterium UBP1_UBA4783
TCCTCGTTTAGAAAAAGCGTTGAAGCGGCGAACTGGTTTCCGCAGACGAGGTCGAGATCACCGTCATGATCAACGTCTCCCATGGCAACGCCCTCGGTATTTTGTATCGGGCTCGACCATGCCGGGCTGCTCGAGAACACGCCCCCCTCGTTCACATAGAGAGCGCTGCTCTCGCCGGCGTTTCCGCACACGAGATCGAGATCACCGTCGCCGTCGATATCGCCGAGGGCAACACTTCTGGTGTTCTGCAACGGGCTCGACCATGCCGGGCTGCTCGAGAACACGCCCCCCTCGTTCATATAGAGAGCGCTGCTCTCGCCGGCGTTTCCGCACACGAGATCGAGATCACCGTCGCCGTCGACATCGCCGAGCGCCACGCCCTTCGTATTGTTATTGGGGCCGGACCACGCTGGAATATTCGAATAATTCTCGCCCCCGTTCAGAAAAATCCATGGGCTGCCGTCGCTTGCGCAGACGAGATCGAGATCGCCGTCGCCGTCGATATCTCCCACAGCGACGCTGCAAACATCCCCCGTTACGCCGAACCATGCGGGCATCGTGGAGAAAACGAGCCATCCGTCGTTGATGAAGCCCTCTTCATTCCTGTACCACGAAGCGCCTAACCAGGATCCGCCGCACACGAGATCGAGATCGCCGTCACCGTCGACATCGCCGAGCGTGACGGCCTCGCCGATATAGGTGTCCATGGATTTCCAGACGGGTTCAGAGGTGAAGATCGCCGCCTCCGCCCGGCCCGGGGATATCAGAATCGTCATGGCAACGAGCGCCGCGCCTATTGCGGGGAGAACCCTGCGTACGGAAGTGCATGTTCTGATCAGGATGTCTGCCCTCACTGTACTCAATTCGACCTTTTCCTCGCCTTGCCCCACTGAAATGCGAAAAGCGTTTTCTTGTCCGCGGCCTTCTGCGTCGGCTCAAGAACGAAATCCTTAAACGCCGACGAGCACATAATGAATTTCCCATTCTCATCACGAAGGTAGCCCCTCCGCGACAACTCCTCTGCGATATGCTTGTCCTTGTTGCCGAGGCCGCTTCCCTTGGCCGCCCGGGAAATCACGTCTTTCGACGCCTCATCCATCTTCTCCCACACGAAGTTGTAATGGGGCTGGACTTCTTCCCTGTACGATTTCCTGATCTCCGGCCATTCCGGCTCCAACCCCCGATTCTCGAGCAACCACTCGAATACGTTCGAACACGCGATCTGGAGGTAGAGCGGGAAGTATCCCGACAGATCGATTATCTGCTTCGCGTACGGCGCAAGCATGATCCCCTCGCGCTGCGACGGCACGCTGATCAGCTCGAACGCCTCGTCGTGGCCGAAGGGGCGAAGCGGCAGGTTCGAAAAGATGTTGAAAAACGGCGAGTCCGCGATGTCCTTCGTATGGCAGAGCTGCTGGAGATCCTTTGCGGAGGAGGTGACGTAAGCCACTTTGAAATTATTGGCGAGAAAACGGAGAAACGAGAAGAACTGCATGTCGAACTTCTCGTTGTTCGTTATCATCTCGAACTCGTCCATGAGGATGATGACCCGCTTGTTCTGGGCGCTCAGCGCCTCGATCGCATCCCGCAAATGATCGAGATTCTTCTCGCCCCCAACGGCGGGCAATTCCTTTTTCTGCTCCAACTCGAACATGCTGAAGAGTATGTCGATGAACTTCGGCACCGTGATATCGGGACTTCTTTGGAAATCCATATAGGCGAATATCGCGCTGTGATAATTCTGCATGAACTGTTTTCGGTTCTTGCGGTGGTAGATGTAGTTCAGGAGCGAAGATTTCCCCATCCGGCGCTCGCCGACGACCGCGATCGACTGCGGATGCGGCGCATCGAGGCGCGAGTAGATCCTCGTCACTTCTTTCTTGCGCCCGAAGAAATCCTCGGGATTCCGTATCATCACCCTGTTGAGGTAGGGGTTGCGTCTGCTGCTTCGAACGTAGGCCACGGGAGCCGCCGGCGCCTCGGCCGCCGAA
>DHHB01000080.1 GCA_002403075.1 bacterium UBP1_UBA4783
AAAGCTCCCCGATTACATGATCCCCCCGGCCTTCATCATGCTCGATGCGTTCCCCCTCACTCCGAACGGCAAGCTCGATCGCGCCGCGCTCCCCGAACCTGAGATGTCGCGGGACGAAAGCCGCTCCTTCACCGCTCCACGGAATGAGATCGAAATGAAGCTCGCGCAAATCTGGGAGAAGGTCATGGGCATCGCGCCAATCGGCGTCACCGACAATTTCTTCGACCTCGGCGGGCATTCGCTGCTCGCGGTGCGTCTTTTCTCCGAGATAACGCGGGTCTTCGGGACCGCCATGCCGCTCGCCGCGATCTTCCAGTCTCCGACGATCGCGGAGCTCGCTCAGAGGGTCCGCGTCGAAGGGGCGGCGCCCGTCGAGGGCGCCCTCGTTCCCATACAGCCGCGCGGCGGGAAGCCGCCGCTCTTCTTCGTCCACGCATACGGCGGCGGCGTCTTCTTCTACCGGGAGCTTTCGGACAGCCTCGGTCAGGATCAGCCGTTCTACGGACTCCAGACGATCGGACTCGACGGCCGGCGTCCGCCGCTTCGGCGCGTCGAAGATATGGCCGCCCGGTACATCGAAGAGATGAAGACCGTGCAGCCGAGGGGACCCTATTATATCGGCGGCCGCTGCCTCGGCGCCTACATCGCGCTCGAGATCGCGAACCAGCTTCGCGCCGCGGGGGAGGAGGTCGGGTTGCTCGCGGTTCTCGACAGCTACTGGGCGCCGCAAAGGCCGCCTACGTCCGGCGAAAAGGTGGGAAAACACGTGAGCAGCCTGATGCACGGCGGTCTCCGCGAGAAACTTTCATATCTCTCGACGCACGCGGGGTACCGCCTCCTGAAGACGAAGCTTCGGCTAGCGGATATTGCGAGCACAATGGCCTTCCGACTCGGCCGCCCGGTGCCGTCGTTCATGCGGGACTTCTACATCAACCGGTACGTCCCGTGGCTCAACGGACGCGCGGAGCTCCGGTATGCGCCGCAAGTGTATCCGGGCCTCATCACCTTTTTTCAGGCAACGGCCGAATCGAATCGGGATCCGCGATCCTTCTGGGGCAAGTTCACATCCGAAGGGATCGAGGTCGAGATGGTGCCCGCGACGCACCGGGACATTCTCGTCGAGCCGAACGTAAGCGTGCTCGCCGGCAGGCTGCGCGGAGCCCTCGAAAAGGCCCGCGCGCGGACGTCATGAAGAAGGGAAACGGATGATCGAGCGATGGCCGGAATGGTCCCCCGCGAACGGGCCGGTCGTTGTTCATTGCGGCGAAGTGCACGTATTCCGCGCCCGGCTGGCCTCCTGCGGAGGCGATCTCGAATCGTTCGCCGAAACGCTTTCCTCGGAGGAGCGGGCGCGCGCGGCGCGGTTCGCGTTCGTCGCTGACAAGAACCGTTTCGTCGCAGCGCATGGATATCTTCGCGCACTGCTCGGAAGCTGTCTCGCTATTGAGCCGCGGGAGATCGCGTTCGAACGGACGCCGCGCGGGAAGCCGCGCCTCGCAGCGGCGCACGGCGCCGAACGACTCCGGTTCAACATGAGCACTTCACGGGACGTCGCGCTCTATGCGCTCTCGCTCGATCGCGAGGTGGGGGTCGACGTCGAATACCGCGACGCCGCGCCCGTCGACGATAGGCTCGTCGCGGCCGCGCTGCCCGAGCGGATGCGCGCGATTGTGTCCGCGACGCCCGATGAGGGTAGAAACGATGCGTTCTACGATTGCTGGACTCGCGTGGAGGCGTGCGGCAAGGCGCTGGGATCGGGGATCATCGATTTCTACGATGAATGGTTGGGGCGCTGCACGTTGTTCGATTGCGTTCCCGAGCCGCTCTATGCGGCCGCCTGCGCGGTCGAGGGGACCAGCGCGACGGCGGTGCGGCACATGCTCGTTCCCGCGGAACGACGCCCCTCGCCGCGCTGAACCGCGGCCTTCAGGCGCTACCGGCGAAGAAGCTTCCGCACCTTCCCCACGAGAAGCTCCACCTCTTCCATCCGGAACGCGCGGATGACCACGAAATAGATCGCGAGGTAGGCGATTGCCGGGACAACGGCTTCGACGATTGCTCCGACGCGCACGAGTTGCCCGGCGAAAAGCACCGGCATTGGTATCGCGCACGCCGCGACGATGCGAATAATCTTCCGCCAGAAGAAGAGCGCGCGGAACTCGAGGCGATAGAGTCTGAGAATCATCCAGCCGATATAGAGTATTGCGGAGGCCTCGCCGAGGATGTACGCGAACCCCGGCGTGAGAAATCCGAATGCGCCGAAAAACGCGAGGATGAAGCCGATATTGACGGCGAGCGTAATCATGCTTCCGACGATGAAATATGCGTTGCGGTTTATCGCGCGAAGCGGCGTTCCCATCTCGAAGCATTGCAGCAGAATAATGGAGAGATAGATCCGGAATAGCGGCACTGCTTCGAGGTACCGTGCGGTGAAGAGGATCTCGATGAACGTGCGCGCGAAGATGAAGAATACGACATAGACGGGAAAGATGAGAAAGCAGAACATGACGTTCGCCCGGCGCCAGAGGTTGAGCCGCCCCGCGTCGTCGGTTTGGGTCATTTCGGGGAAGAGAACGTCCATGACACTCGAGCGGACGATGTTGATAACGGGGATCTGATGGCTCCCGACCGAGTAGAGGGCGAGCCGCTCGACCCCCATCTTGATCGAGATCGTGAAGTTCGCGAGCTGGCCGTTGATGAGCGTAATAACGGCCGCTGATCCGAGTGGTACGATGAACCGAAGCTGCTCGCGCAGGAGCGGGACGTTGATCCCGCGGGCGAACGAGCGCCGAAAGAGAATAAGCATGAGAATACACTTGCACGCCTCGACCGCGATCATCGCCCACAGAACGCACGAGACGTCGCGCGTCACGTAGGCCACGACGATGACGGCGAGCGTGCGAACGGCGATCCGCGCCGTCGAGTAGTAGAGAACGTAATCGGTCCGCTTTTTACCGAGCCAGTAGTGCTCGTAGAAATCGAGGTTGATGAAGAAGAATATATACGCGACGAGCGGACCGACGAAGTCGTAGCTCGTGCGGTTCCTTACGACGTCGCGGAGAAGCAGGATCGCGGCGATCCCGATGAAGGAAGCGATCAGGATGAGCAGCGTGGTGTTCGTGACGCTCTGCCGCTCCTTCCCCGGATGCTTCGGGATGAAGTAGAGAAGGTTTGTGTTCACGCCGAATCCGATGAGCCCGGAGAGGAGCATCGCGTAAATGACGAACTCCCGGTACTGCCCGTAGGATCGCATGTCGAAGATGCGGACGAGAAAGATGGGGGAGAGGATGAGCACGCCATAGTTCATCACCCGGCAGGCGATGAGGATGACGGCGCGCTTCGTGAGTGAGGCCAATCCGTTTCGCCTTTCCTATTCGATCTCGATCCGGCCCACCGCGGCGCCGCGGTAGAAATCGTCGTCCGTGAGGATGTCCGAGAGCGCGTAGTTCGGATACTGCGGGCGCTCGGCCATTCTGAGAAACATCGTATAGATCCCCGGCGAGGCGTCGCGCGGAATCGAAAAGGTT